>CAKVDW010000045.1 GCA_934728065.1 uncultured Campylobacter sp. | reverse complement strand
TGCCCGCTGTGCCAAATGCAGCTTGACATTTATCAAGAGCGTTTCCAAAGCGCGACAAATTCAAAGGCGAGATTGCCTATAATCCACCTTTCACAGCTTGTGGGGCTTGCTTTTGGGCTTGGAGCGAAAGAACTTGGGCTTGATTATAATATCATCGATGCTACCAAAATAGCAATCTAACAAGCTTTTAACGCGTTCTTTTTAAGCCTTTGAAAGAAGTTTTACGCTTTTTCAAAGGCTTTTTTAAATTTAATTTTTGAATTTTGGGCTTTAATTTACGCTTTTTGAGCTAAATTTTGTTATAATGGATTTTCACAAAATTTCAACGAAAGGTTTTCACCGATGAAAGCTGAAGCAAAAAAAGTTTGGATGGATGGGCAAATAGTTGATTTTAAGGACGCCAAAGTTCATATACTCACTCACTCTTTGCATTATGGAAACGCTGTTTTTGAGGGAACAAGAGCATATAAAACGGACAAGGGTTTGGCGATTTTCCGCTTGCAAGAGCATACAAAAAGGCTTTTAGAGTCCGCTAAAATCACGCTTTTAAAAGTGCCTTATTCACAAGATGAGCTTGAAAAAGCACAAATTAAAGTTCTTCAGGCAAATGAATTTACACAAAATGCCTACTTACGCCCACTTGTGTATTTAGGAGACGGCGAAATGGGCGTTTATCATCTCAAAGCGCCTGTGCGTGTCGCCATAGCTGCGTGGGAAATGGGGGCGTATTTGGGCGAGGAGGGCTTGCAAAAGGGCATTAAAGTGAAAATTTCAAGCTTTATGCGAAACAGCGCGAAATCATCAATGAACAAAGCCAAAGCCAGCGCAAACTACTTAAATTCACAACTTGCGAAATTTGAGGCTATTGATGCGGGCTATGAGGAGGCTTTGTTGCTTGATGAGGAGGGCTTTATTTCTGAGGGCACAGGAGAGTGCTTTTTTATCGTTAAAAACGGTGCCTTAATCACCCCACCAAACGACTTTACCCTACGAAGTATCACACAAGATACAGTTTTGCAAATCGCAAAAGCTCTTAATTTACCTGTTTTAAGGCAAAGAATCAGCCGAGATGAAGTTTATACCGCTGATGAAGCCTTTTTAACAGGCACAGCTGCCGAAATCACGCCTGTTTCAAACATAGACGGGCGAGTTATCGGCAACGGCACACGAGGTGAGCTGACAAAGCTCTTACAAGATGCGTTTTTTGACATAGTCTATGGACGAAATGACAAATTCGCCTCAATGCTTACTTATATTTAAAGGATATTTTATGCCAGCAGATTTGAATGATTATTTTAACAAAAAAAGCGGAGGACAAGACAAACAACCGCTTAATTTCAAAGCCCCAAATTTAGACTTTATGAAAAATTTTGGCAAATTCACACCTCTTGTTTATATAGCTATTATACTTTTTCTTTTACTCATTATCGCCAAGCCCTTTGCTATCGTAAATTCAGGCGAAATGGGTATAAAAGTAACCACAGGTGCTTTTGGAGAAAAGGCTTTAGCGCCGGGCTTGCACTTTTTCGTGCCGATTTTTCAAAAAATCATCGTCATTGATACAAAGGTGCGACAAATGACTTATGCTTCTGTGGAGGGCGTAAATGAAAGCTCTTTAAGGCAAGGCTCAGGCGTCATCAACAAAAGCTCTATTTCTGTGCTTGATAGCCGCGGGCTTAGCGTTTCTATCGATGTAACCGTGCAGTATAAGCTTAATGAAGCTGTCGTGCCACA
>CAKVDW010000044.1 GCA_934728065.1 uncultured Campylobacter sp. | reverse complement strand
GGCATTGTCAAAAAAATGGCAAATGCGGTTTTAATCAAGCCTAATCAAATCGGCACAGTTACGCAAACTATGCGCACCGTGCGCCTTGCGATGCGTCATAATTACAAGTGCATTATGAGCCACCGCTCTGGCGAGAGTGAGGACAGCTTTATAGCGGATTTTGCTGTCGCGCTTAACACGGGGCAGATTAAAACAGGCGCACCCGCAAGGGCTGACAGGACGGCAAAGTATAACAGAGTGCTTGAAATTGAGCTTGAAAATGATGAATTTTTAGGAGAAAGGCTCTGAACGAATTATTAAAAGGCTATGACGAACGCACTAAAAAAAAGTATTTTTATGTCGATATAGCAAAAATGATAGCTTATGGCGTCTTTACGGTTTTAAGCGCGTATTATTTTGGCAATATGCTCTTTGGCAAGTCCTCTTTAGAAACCTTGCTTTCACTAGAAACGACAAAAAAAGAGCTTAATGCTAGGATAAAATGGCTCAAAGAACAAAACGCTAAAGCTCAAAAAGATTATTTTGAATTAAAAGGACTATACCCTGATGAAAAATAAATTTTTGCTTTTACTTTTATCTTGTATCTTTTCTTTTGGTGCTAAGGATAATCCTTTTGCGCCTCCTCAAGAAATCAGCAAGGACATTTATGAAAACAACTTTGAGCGAAAAGATGTCGTCTTTAACTCTGATGCGAGGATACTTAAAAAGATAAGTATCACTTATATCACTTTAGATGGCTCTGAAAAGAGCATTTCTTTAGATGTGAATGAAAGCATTGATTGGCATAATACCTACGCCTTTGTGAGGTCTAAAAATTCGCCCAGCACAGCTCCTATGCCAGATGCACCCGTAACTGCGCCTGAACATTTTAATCTATCAGGGGAAATTAATTCTACGCTTAATGTTGAAATTCCAACCGATAATGGCAAGTTGCAAGAATTCATCAGCTTTGCAAGCTATAAAAATAAAATCAAACTCCTCACACAAGATGAGATGATAAGCAATTTTGCTGTGGGAAATCCTAGCAAAATCGTGCTTGATTTTAAAAAAGATGCAAATTTTACGACCAAAAGCCTAAGACTTAAAATGGGTTCGCCTTTTAACCGTCTTATAATCGGCTCTCACAAGGGTTATTACCGTTTAGTAATTTATCTTGATGGCAAGTATAATTACAAGATAGAAAAAGATGGTAGCGGTTATATTATTAATCTCATTTAAACCGCTCTAACACTTTAAAACCTTACAAATAAAATAATCTTCAATTTTCAAAGAAAAATAAGCTTTAAGATAAACGCACTATTTAACAAGCATATCCTAAAAAATTAAAATTTAAGTTAATTTTAAATAAAAATTCAGCAAAAATTCAGTGGTGAGGCTTATTATTATAAAAAAATTTATTATTTTAAAAATAAAACAATAAATTTTAAATAATTAAGTAAAATTTAAGCAAATTTGTGTTTTAATCTTGTTTTGAGAAAGGAGAAACGCGTTAAACACTCGACATTTAAGCTAGTAGTTGTATAATCCGTTGTGATTATATTTACCAAAGCAAGATTATTTACTTTACATTTACTTAAAGGAGAATCCAAATGAGTAGTGAATTTACTCGAAGGTCTTTTCTAAAAACCGCCTGTATCAGCATAGGAGCTTTGTATGCGGGCTGTTCTAATCCCACAGGAAAGGACGACAAACAAGCAACCCCACGCAACTTGCCTTATTGTGATGTCCTTATCATCGGCTCTGGCGGAGCTGGACTTCGCGCCGCAGTAGCCGCAAGAAA
>CAKVDW010000043.1 GCA_934728065.1 uncultured Campylobacter sp. | reverse complement strand
ATAGAGCGCACCGCAAAGGGACGAGTGGCGAGCTTTAAGAGCTTTGAGGTGCTGAAAATTCCCTTTGAAAAGAATTTGTTTGATTAGCGGTGTTATAATTTACGAAATTTAAACGAAAGGACAAAGGATGAGAAAAATTCTTTTTCTTGCGCTAATGCTTGTGGGCTTTGCTTTTGCTGAGAGCAAGCCAAAAATCGAGCTGCACCAAAGCCCTTATTGTGGGTGCTGCGGAATGTGGGTGAAATATATGCAAAACAAGGGCTACACGCTTGAAGTGCGCAAATATAGCGATTTTTACAAGCTCAAAGACGAACTTGGCATAAAAAACAAGTTTCAAAGCTGCCACACAGGGCTTGTGGAGGGCTATGCTGTTGAAGGGCATGTGCCTGCTGATGCGGTAGAATGGCTACTGCGCGAAAAGCCAAAGGGCGTCATTGGTATAGCGGTGCCGGGTATGCCGATGGGGAGTCCGGGTATGGAGCAAGGCGGCGAGGACGAGGAATACCCCGTAGTGATAATGTTTAAGGACGGCTCACACAAGATTTATGGCACTTACAAGGGACATAAACTCATCAAAAAAGGGTTGAGTTAAGTTTAAATTTAAGCGTGAATTTTTGCTTAAATTTGTAAAAATTAAAGTAAAATTCACACCAGCAAAGATATATTTAAAAAATTGCACTAAAATTTGCAAATCTCACAACAAAGGACAAAATTCGTGCAAAATGGACGCATTTTTCTTATCATTTTTATCCTTGTGATACTTTGCCTTTTGCTTTATCTTTTCAAGGATTTTTTGCTTGTTATCACCATAGGTTGTTTGCTTGCTGTATCAACTTCAAATATCAACGCCAAATTTTTGCAGATTTTTAGCGGAAAAAAGGTCATTGCTGCTGCTTGCACCACTGTTTTAGTTGTTTTGTTTTTGATTGCTCCTTTTGCTTACGCTGTTACAGAGCTTGCAATGGCGATAAAACACTTTGATATAAGCGTTCTTAATAATACTTTAGATTACATAAAAAATTATCAATTTGACTTTTTGCCCCAGTCCTTAGACTTTTTAAAACCAAAAATTTTAGAAACACTTAATAGCGTGGATTTTAATGCTTTGGCGAAAAATACACTCGGTTATTTTGGAAATTTCACCAAATCTGGCGTGAAAATCATCATCGATATAATGCTCATTTGCGTTTTTTACTTCTTTGCAAATCTTTACGGCACAGAGCTTATCATTTATTTAAAGTCTATAATCCCCATAGACAAAAAGGAATTTAATGAAATTTTAAGAGAAGTTGGAAATGTAATGGCTGTGGTGCTTTATTCTATGGTATTTATAGCCCTAACAGAGGGCATACTTTTTGCTATTATCGTGGCTATTTTTGGTTATGATGGGGTATTTTGGGGCATACTTTTTGCTATTAGCTCCCTTATACCAGCTGTTGGCGGAGCTTTAGTCTATGTGCCATTAAGCCTTTATGAATTTGCTTCAAATAGCCTTTCATCAGCACTTTGGATATTTATTTATTCTATCGTGGTTATTTCTATTATCGCTGATACTTTCATTAAACCGCTCATCATAAAATGGATAAATGAAAAGCTCGTTAAAACCCCAACCAAAATCAACGAATTGCTTATCTTTTTAGCAATGCTTGCTGGCATATCAAGCTTTGGTTTTTGGGGCATTATCTTAGGACCAGCCATACTTACCTTTTTCATCTCAACGCTTAAAATGTATGTTATTTTAAAAGAGAAAAAATTACTCTAAATTTATGCTATAATTTCACTCAATACTTCTAGGGTTTAGGCTAAACCGCACGAATGAAACTTGTATCCGTGTTTTGCAGT
>CAKVDW010000042.1 GCA_934728065.1 uncultured Campylobacter sp. | reverse complement strand
TCCAAATCATCAAACACTTTGACAATATCCTTCATCATTGCAATATTTTGTTGGAGATAATAGCTATCTGCAAAACCCTCTTTCATCTCTTTATATGCTGCTATGATGTCCATATTTTTAAATGTAGTAGTTTTTTTAGTTTCCCCAAATAATGTGGCAACAATAAATGCCAACAATAATACAATTTTCATTTCTCACAACGCCTCACTTTTGCTAATAATCTCCACTGCTTCACCTTTTTGCGTAAAAATAATCACATTGTTTTCGCTATCAGCGCAGTTATTAAATTCTATCATTAGACTATCGCTCGTGCGTTTAAATTCAAAGTCGCACTGATTTTGTGCGCCATACTGTTTAGAGTAATAATCCTCAATAGAAGTTGTAACTTTCTTGCCCTCATTTTCCTTTGGCAAAGCTATGCTTAACATATACTTATAAACAAGCAAACTTGTGTTTTGGTTTTCTGGTTCATTTCTCTCTTTTGAAAAAGCGACTTGCCTTTGTATCTCTTGCTCTACATAAAATTTAAAGGCTTCATCTATGTTTGTGAGATTTTTATACAAGCATTTACTTGCACTACACAAAGCATCACTACCGCATACTTTTTCATTATAGCTATCATCGCAATTTGTGGAGTTTTTGCTTAAAACGCCAAATTCTTGCACAGCTTCGCTTGAATCTCTATTTAAATCTGAACTAGGATTTTGTGATAAATCTTTAGAGATACTTGATTTGTGTAAATCCCTTGAATCCCCACACGCATTTATCCAAAATGCCACAAGCAAAATCCATAAAATTTTTATTAAATTTTTCATTTTTACTCCAAATTTATTAGTATTTGTATCTTTAATATCTCTTTGCATTAGAAATGTCATAAACTCACTTGCTATGCCGTGAGTATGATTGCGCGAGATTCGCATAATATCGCCTTTATCATCTTTATCAAGTTTATCGCCTATTAAAAGGCAGCCGCTTGAATCTTTAATTTCTCCACCACTATGAATTAAGATATGTCTATCTTTATGTAAATATCTATTATGTAGATTTAAGAGTGGCTTATAATGTCGTTCTTTGCCATTGCTATCTTTATGCGATTTATCTTTTATGCCTAATTCATCTCTATAAGTTTGTAAAAGATTTTTATATTCATCTACTTCTGGATTTAAGTATTTATAGCTTTTATACCAACTAATGCTATATATGCCCTCTAGGATTCGTAACTCTAAATTGGGCGTAATGCAATCAGGTCCGCTTCGCTCTAAAAAGTAGTGATTATGGAGATTGCAAAACTTATTCATTGTATTTTTTGGCTTACCTTAAAAGATTTAATATTTGCTTATAATTTTGTGTGGCTTTGGTATCCATATTGAATTTAGCCTCTTTTAGTTTTTCGTTGATAGATTGCGACACATTAAAAGTAGAATCAAAGCATTGCTCCTTATCCAAGCAAAATAGATGATTTTCTAGCAAAAATGTTATTACTTCTTGGTTAAAATTCTCTTGCGCTACGAGGAGTAAATATGAACGACTTTCGGCTTTTTGCAAAGATATAAGAGTGCCTTTGCCAAGTTTTATTAGCAGTTGCTTCATACCGACTATATCGCATTCTCTCATCATATCTACAAATACACCATCAGCATCTATAAAATACCACCTAATAATTTGTGGCTCATTATTGCAACAACCCTCCTGCTTAAAATTTCCCCATTGCTCATTCCATTGTTGATAAATCATAGACGGATTATTGACATTGCAAACTTCTTTGCTAAAGCAAAAACTAATGCATGCCACTAAAACAATCAATGTTTTTTGCATTTTGTTCCTTTGATATAGTCTTTATATTGTTCTTTTGTCTCTTTAAGCGCTTTAATGACTTTTTCTGGACTATGGAAAGATTTATTGCCCGCTTGATTATTATAGTAGCTTTCTCCACCTTTTGCGATTTGTCCATTTGCAAGTTTTAATCCTCTTTTAACTCCGATAGAAGCAAATTCTTTTGCCAACGCATAAGCCGCTTTATCTATATCGCCATTTCCCTTAAGATATGCCATAACAGCAGGTCGTTTCTTGTCAATTAAATATTCCTCAAAGATTCTATCTTGCATATCCTCATTGTATAAGTCATTTTCGTTAAGATTCAAAATCTTTTTTGCCTCTTTTAATGTCTTTGGTATAATTTGATATCTACCTGTTGCATAAAGCAACTTTATATCTTTTTGTTTAAGCATAACTTGTTTTAGAGTCATTGTTGTAAGTATATATTCATTTGTTTGTAAATATGTATTTGTATTGGAGTTATATTTATTAGCGATATTGTAATTATCATTTGATTCTTTAGAAGCTATCAAGTCTGCTAATGGACTATGCGCCAAAGCAAATCCATACCCCACTTCCACCCTAATCTCATTATTTGCGTTTTCTAATTCTACTTTGTATTTGTTTGTTAGCTTTTGCAA
>CAKVDW010000041.1 GCA_934728065.1 uncultured Campylobacter sp. | reverse complement strand
ACGGATTATGTAAATTCAGCCAAAGACTTGATACAAGATGATTTAGACGGCTTTATCGTGCCAAAAGATGATGACAAGGCAATGAGCGAAAAACTTGCGCTTTTAATGCACGATGAGAGCTTGCGTTTAAGGCTCGCACAAAGGGCAAGCAAAAGGTGTGCGGACTTTGACACAACAAACATTGTCAAAAAATGGCTCACTCTCATCGATGAAGTGCTTGAAAAAAAGGGCGCAAAGTTAAATTTAAATTTAAAGCCAAATTTAAAAGCACAAAACAAAGCGCAAAATTTAGGCAAAAAGGCTAAATTTCAGTTAAATTCAAGCCAAAATTCAAAGCCAAAAATTAAGCCAAACTCAAAAACTAAAAAGGCACAGCAATGAAAAAGCCCTTTTTATCGGTGCTAATCGCTACTTATAACAGAAAAAATTTACTGCAAAGAGCCATTAAAAGCATTCAAAATCAAAATTTTGATGATTATGAACTTATCATCAGCGATGATGGCTCAGATGATGGCACGGCTGAGTTTTGCAAGGATTTATGCCAAAAAGATAAACGCGTTTTTTACACCAAAAACACGAGCTATAAAAAGGGTCCAAATGGCAACAAAAACAACGCCCTTGACAATGCCAAAGGCGAATTTGTAATGTTTTTAGACGATGATGATGAGCTTTTAGAAAATGCCATCAACACCCTTGTGGCAAAGAGTAAGCAAGGATATGCGCACATTTTTGGAAACTGCCTTATCGCCCAAAATGGCGTGCTTACAAGCGAATTGAGCGGCAAGGGCTTAAACGAAAGCAAGGAAGTAAGCAAAAAAGACTTTTTGCTTGGGGCGTTTTATGGGGAATTTTTAAGCATTTTCAAACGCTCTTTGCTTGAAAACAAGCGTTTTGATGACGCACTTTGGGGCAATGAGGCTGTTTTGTGGGTGAATTTATACGCGCAAAAATCCTTTTACATCCACACGCCTTTAAGGATTTATCATCAAAACACCGCTCATAGCGTTACAAAAAGTGCTAGTGATAATGCAAGTCGCGTGTATTTGGGCTATTTAGCACTTGCGCACCTGCTTGAAGCTGAATTTACCGCCACAAAAGATGAGGATTATAAAAAACAAATCGCAATTTATTACAAAATGGCTGCTTATTACGCAAAACTTGCTAAAATGTATAAAAAAATGTTAGAATGTCTAGTAAAAAGTTTAAGCACCAAGCTCACAAAAGAGGCTTTAATGCTGCTTTGCGTGTGTTTTGTGCCAGCCAAAGTGCTGAAAATGCTGACTTGTTTAAGGATAAAACTATGCAAAAGCTAGGAATTTTCATTTATTCTATGGGAAGTGGTGGTGCTGAGCGCGTTGTCGCCACGCTTTTGCCGACTTTAATGCTGCGCTATGAGGTGCATTTGATTTTGATGAACGAAGCCTGTGCTTATGAACTGCCTGATGGGCTAAATTTGCACTATTTGGAGCATTCAAAGCCGAGCGAAAAGCCTTTTTTAAAGCTCTTTAAACTGCCTTTTTTAGCCCTGCGCTATAAAAAACTCTGTCAAAATTTAGGCATTGACAAGCAATTTGTGCTTTTAAACCGCCCAAATTATATAGCACTCATCGCCCGTCTTTTTGGGCTAAAAACCCCGCTCATCATCAACGAATGCACCACGCCAAGCATAATGTATGCCAAAAACAACGCCACTTGCCTTGTCAATAAACTTTTAATCCGCTTTTTGTATCCAAAGGCGGATTTGATTTTAGCCAACTCCAATGGCAATGCTGATGATTTAATCCAAAATTTCAACATAAAGCCAAGCCTTGTGCGCGTGCTTTACAACGCTGTGGATTTGGATAAAATCAAAGAACTTTGCAAAGAAGACATTGAAATGGAGGGCAAATTTATCCTTAATGTCGGCAGGCTCGATAGAGGCAAAAACCACGCCCTTTTAATCAAAGCCTTTTCAAGGCTTGACAGCGATATAAAACTTGTGATTTTAGGCGAAGGACCCTTACAGGCTGAGCTTTTAAACCTCATCTCACTTTTAAATTTGCAAGAAAGAGTGATTTTGCTGGGCTTTGACGCAAATCCTTACAAATATATGAGCAAATGCAAGTTTTTCGTGTGCGCTAGTAGCTATGAGGGCTTTTCAAATGTGCTGATTGAAGCGCTTGTTTGCGAGTGTGCGGTGCTTTGCACGGAGCATAAAAGCGGAGCAAAAGAGCTTTTTGGAGACGATGAATACGGGCTTTTAGTGGCTGTAAATGATGAAGACGCTTTGTTTGAGGGCTTGCAAACTATGTGCGAGGACAAGCATTTAAGGCAAGAGTATGAAAAAAAGGCGCATAAAAGGGCAAAGGACTTTGACAAAACCAAAATAGCCCGCGAACTTTTTGAAATACTTGGAGAGTAAAATGGCGCAAAATTCAGCTTTAAATTCCACAAATTCAAGCCAAAATTCACAAGAAAATTCAAGCCAAAATTCCAAAAACGCCCAAAATTCAGCCACTTCGCAAAAAAATTCAGCCCTAAATTTAAA
>CAKVDW010000040.1 GCA_934728065.1 uncultured Campylobacter sp. | reverse complement strand
TCCGTCAATGCCCTCAAAGACTACATACATTTTTTATCTTTCATAAAGGGGATAATTTCCTTTGGCACGAGATTGCTTAAATCTCCGTTATATTCATTAACAGAACGGACTATTGAACTTGAAATGAAAGCATTTTCAAGGCTTGGCATTAAAAAAATCGTCTCAAACTCTTTCCACAGCGCATTATTTGCGTAGTTAAGTTGCAGCTCATACTCAAAATCACTCACCGCGCGCAAGCCTCTTATCACAGCACTTATATTCATTTTTCTTGCTAAAGCCACCAACAAAGAATCAAAGGTGATGATTTCAACTTGATTTAAATTTTTTGTGGCAAGGATTGCAAGTTCTTTGCGTTTTTCCAAGCTGAAATAAGGGTGTTTTTGTTCATTTTTGGCAATGGCTACCACAACCTTATCAAAGAGCCGCAACGCCCGTTTGATAACATCTAAATGCCCATTAGTGATAGGGTCAAAGGTCCCAGGATACAAACAAGTCATTTTCTCTCCACTTACAAAAGCTTAATCATAGCAAAATTTAACTGAATTTTAGCTCATTTTACAAAAATTCACGGCTTAAATTTATAAATTTTATCTGACAAACTTGCAAATTTTTGCACGGTTTTAAATTTTTGCAAAGAAAATTTCAAAAATTTGCAAAATTTCATCTTTCATTTGCTCTTCGTTGGGGGGGGGGGGATTGTATTATTAACTTATCTTAATTTTTTAAACTCTCTTGCAAAAGAGTTGAAAACTCCACCACTTGTTTGGCTTTTCACAAGACTTTGCATAGTGTTAGAATGTATCTTATAATCACTTGAAATATGCTGTTTCATTGAATTCCTCAGTGAAATAGCCATCTTTATCAATTTTATAACCTAAGATTTCATTTGTTGAATTTGAATTTATGGAAGTTATTGAATTTGAAAGTTGAAAATTTGAATTTGTTTTCTCTCTTGTTGAAAGCTTAAAAGTCTGAAAAGAAGTTGTTGTGATTTTTATATCATTAAAATTTATCATAAGGACAATCTTTATTAAATTTATATTAATTTTAAATCGTTTAATGTTTGTGGCAAATTAAGCAAGAAGTATGCCAAATGTTTGATTATTGATTAAGCTTTTATATCAAGCTTTTGAAATAACTTTGCTGTTTTTATAAAATCAAAAGCATTGTTTGTGCTGAAAATATTGTTTTTATTGTTATTCTTTATAGACTCAAACAGCATTGAAAGCGTGTCTAAATCTTGTTGGTTTTTGAGCAAGTCTTTAAATTTAAAATAGCCTATATCTTTATAAATATCGTTTTTGCTTGTGGCTTGTATAGGGGTGAAAGTTTTTTTATTTGTGTTTTGTTCTTGTTTTTCATCATTATTTTGAGCTAAATTCTCAAAATTTACTGACTTTGAACCAGCTTGCATTTGTTTATAAAGTTCATCTGATTTGGCTTTTAACTTTAGCCACTCAGCCTTAAACTCATCTATGCTCAAAGATGATGCTTTGAGTTTAAATCCTGCCACCAAATCCATAACAGTTCCATACTCTATGCGGTTATCTTTAAGAAAATTCTCTAAATCCTCAATCTGCGTCTCGCTTATACTGCTATCAAGCCCAGCAAGCTTACCTCTTATAGTTGTTTCACCCACAAAAAAAGCACCAGCTCCCTCATACCCTAACCTTGCGCTAAAAAATGCCATTAAAACTCCGCCTTTATCTATGCTTCCATCAGCATTTTTATAGGCGTTTGCACCTATGTCAATGTAAGGGTTTGACTGAAAAATATCCTCGCTTGGTTTGCCCTGCAAATACGCATTTGTGTCAGCTCGACTAGGAAAAATTTGTGCAAATTGTGAATTTTCTGGCAGATAATCCCATAAATTTTGCATTTGCTCGTAAGTATAGGTTTTTAGCAATTCAAAACTTTTTGTATCATACTCAAAGGCAACAGGTAGTGAAGCGATTTGTTCTTTGCTAAAGCTTGAATTTTCGGTATTTGGCATAATTTGCGAAAAAAGTTTATACACATTACCCAAACTTTTAGCAAAATCTATATTTGTGTGAGTATCAGGGTGAGCTGAGATGTAATTCACAAAATTTTCACCCCCTTTGGCGTAAATTTTATAATCACTAGGAATTCCAGCCACTTTGTTAAATTCCTCTGTAAAAAAGCCGTCTTTATCCACTTCATAGCCTAGAACCTTAGTTGTGTTTTGGCTTGATGAGTTTAGGCTATTTGTTGTTTGGGCATTGTTTTTATTGCTATATAAGTTTGTAAGATTATTTGAATATGAATTCACTTGATTAAGCATTTTAATTCTCCCCTTGTTTTTAAGTTAGCGTAATATCGGCAAAAGAGAAATTTAATGAATAAATTGCTCTTTTAAAAGGCAAAAAATTAATCTAAACTCAGTATTTGTCTATAAACTTGTCTTTCTCTTGCTATTAATGTTGAGTAAATGCGTAACATCGCGTGGCGTAGCACTTAGTATAAATTTCTTAAAATAAACTAAAACGACAACCCAGCCTTAGCCAAGATATTAAACCCAAATTCTTTATTGT
>CAKVDW010000039.1 GCA_934728065.1 uncultured Campylobacter sp. | reverse complement strand
GAGGCAAATGCGACTATCATCAGCTCAAAGGGTAAGGCAGATGCCACTAAAATCGAAGCTGATGCGCAAGCGTATGCCAACAAACAAGTAGCAAACAGCCTTAACAACCCGCTTTTAAATTTAAAGCAAATCGAAGTGCAGGGTAAATTTAACGAGGCGTTAAAAGAAAACACAGACGCAAAGATTTTCTTAACCCCCGGTGGCTCTGTGCCAAATATCTGGGTAGATACAAAGGATGCCAAAAGACAAAGTTCGGTAAATAATCAATAGCCCCAAAAGGACAAAAATGCTAGAAAATTTAAGACAGAGCTTGCTTTTTTACGCCCATCATCTTTATACGGTGGATTTTTTGTTTATTTTTTTGGTGTTTTTTGTCTTTATCAGCCTTTTGATTTTGGCTTTGTTTTTGGCTCAAAGACCGATGATGGCAAGTTTTGTCATCATTTGGGACTTTATTATTTGTTATTATCTTGTTTTTGAGGGTTATGCCTTTTTAGACAGCAAAGTAAGGGCTAGAGAGGCTGAGATAATGGGCGCAAGGATTGCAGCTGAGACAAATTACGCTATTGACTTTAATATCACTAATCTTTCAAAATACAACTTCACCTTTTGTAAAATCACCACAAAGCTTTACAGGCAGGTTGATGACAATGCAAGTATGATACTTCGCTATCAAGCAGAGCTTAGACCTTACAGGGTAAAAAGCAAGAGGCTAGAAAGTCTTAAAAAGGGAGAAACTTTAGAACAAAGGATAAATTTTGAAAATTTCAACAAAGATGCTAATGTATCTATAAAGCTAGCAACAGAGTGCTATTAAAATGTTTACCCAACTTCATATCCTAGCTTGTGTGAGTTCTATCGTCCTTTTTTTGCTCATTAGCGTGGTTATCTTTGTTTTGGTTAAAAAAACGCAAAACGCCATTGCTTTTTACTTTACTAATGCCTTATTTACGAGCATACTTATATATTCTTTGTTTTTGATTATAGAAGATTACACCAAACAGGCTGAGGTTTCAAACCTCAAATTTGGCAGAAATTTACGCACAGAAAGCGTAACCATAACAGGACGAGTAACAAATACAACGCGCTTTCCTATCAACAAATGCTTTTTAGAGCTTACCATAACCAACAAAGTAGGCAGTGATAGCTCAGTTTTTAAAAACAGCCAAAACAGGCAAAATGTCAAAAGAGGCTCAAATTCTGTTAATTACACCGTGCAAATCGTTTCAAATTTAAAGGGCAATTCTTACAAGGATTTTTCCGTGCAAATTCCCTTTCCACCAACTTACATTAATGTAGAGTTTTATCACATTTTAAACTGCATTTAAAAGGGTTTTAAATTCATTTGAATATCTTGCTAGCCGCTAGGGGAAGCGGCTTAGCAATAGATTGAAGGTTTCAAGCCCTCAAAGCAATCTTAATCTCAAAACTACCTTGATAGACTTGAGAAAAAGATTTTACCTTTTAAAGCAAAATTCGTGCCAAATTTTGCTTTTTTATAAATTTTTTACTGCGCTTAAATTTTTGTCGTTTTGACAAAGTCCCTTATCATTTTAACTTGCCTCTTGCCTTGTCATACTGACTTTTTTTGTCATACTTATATAAATTTGTCATACTAGTTTCTTTTGTTGTCATACTGAGGCTTTAGCCGAAGTATCCATAAATTTAAAAAGTTTGCCTTAAATTCTGTGGATTTTTCGCTTTCTAAAGAAAGCTCAAAATGACAATGTAGATTTTTGCCTTTTCACAAAAAACTCAAAACGACAAGCCCACAAATTCAGCTCCAAAATTCAAGCCCCCAAACAAACTCCAAACAAAAAGCCTTAGCACTCAAAGCGATTTATTGTTTTTTCGCTCTTTTATTTCGTTTATGCTTTCTACGATGATACCTACAACCAAATTAAGCACAACAAAACCAACGATAAGCACAAAGCTCACAAATACCACCCAAGCATAAGCAAATTTTTCAGCCATAGGGCGCACAAGGTTGCCAAAATCGTCCATTATCATCAGCTGAAAAAGTGTCCCAAAGCTAGCACCCAAAGAACCAAAATGCTGCGGAAAGTCAGCCCCAAACAAATTCACGCAAAGCACCGCATACACATAGTAAAAGATAAAGAGCAAAACACCCACGCCAAGCAAGCTCGGCAAGGTATGCAGCATAGCTTCTGTTACAAGGCGCATTTGTGGCAGCACCGAAAGCAACCGCAGCGCACGAAACACGCGTAATGCTCGCAGCACGCTTGAACCACTCGCCCCAAACAAGCTCACAGCCACGATGATGAAGTCAAAGGCGTTCCATCCCCTATCCTTGCCCGTGAAAAAGGCGAGTTTAAAGGCAAAAATCCGCAAAGCAAGCTCTATGCTAAAAACAGCAAGGCAAAGCTCATCGGTGATTTTAAGCGCGTTTTTATACTCGCCCTTGCCAAATGCCGTAGTTTCTAGCCCAAGCACAGCGCAGTTGAGCAAAATCACAGCCGTTATGCTTGCATTATAGAGCTTTGAGCCAAAGAAGCCTTGCAGTTTGAGACGAAAAGAAACCATTGTGAATTTGCCTTTTTATGTTTTTGCCCAAATTTAACGATAAAGCATTTGTATCAAGCATTTGCGTGTCATTGCGAGCCGAGCGGGTAATTTTCGCTCGGCGTGGCAAAATACATTTCATATCAGTGTTATTTTATCCCTTTCAAAATCATCAAGGCGGCACTTAAAGCCTAAAAATTCTCCCATTTCGACCACTGTATCTTTGTATCCCTCATCTTTATCTGGAAATTCATCACTTTCAGCCGAAATTTGAATTTCACCTGTATCTTTATTATTAAAAATTTTGAGTCTTGAAATGCCAAGTTCATTCATTTTGTCGCTAAATTCTTGTATGTCTTCCTCACTTAGTTTATCACTAAGGCGATGAAAATTCTCTTCATCAATGATTAGCTCATCATTGCCCACTCTTAATTCTTTGATGATTTCATTTCTAATCTCTTCTCGCGTTTTTTCACTCATCATAGCCCCTTTGTTTTTCTAGCACTGCTAATTTTGTTTGTTCGTCCATACTCATCAAAAATCCTCCTTTATACGCAAATTTCGCAAATTCACGCAAGCCTTT
>CAKVDW010000038.1 GCA_934728065.1 uncultured Campylobacter sp. | reverse complement strand
TTTCCTGCGCGCATAAGCGATGTGGGGATTTTGCAGGATTTAAGCATACACGATATTGATTTAGTGGGCTTTTTAAGCGGAGAAAGCTTTGTAAAGCAAGGACTTTTGAGCCTAAAACAAGATGACAGAGAGATAGAGGCGATTATCACGCTTCAAAGTGGGCTAAATTCAAAGCAAAATATCATCGCCGCGGTTCATCAAAGCTGGAATTGCGCCTTAAAAATTCGCCTTGTGAGCGTGATAACGGAAAATGCCTTTTTTGAGGCGGATTTAAACAATTTTTCTTTGCAAAAAAACGGCTTACCACTTGCCTTACAAGGCACAAGTCCTTTATTTAGCGAGCATAAAGAGCTTTTGAGCTTAGCTAAAAGCGGCAAAATGGGGCATTTGGCAAGTATAAAAGATGCACTTAACGCGCAAGCGTGCTTGGAGTGAGCTTGAAGCTGGTTTTGTTTTTGAATATGGGAGGTGTCAGCAAGCGCGAGGATTGCGAGCTTTTTTTGAAAAATATGTTTAACGATAAATACATTTTGACGATAAAAAGCGACATTTTGCGCTCTTTTGTGGCGTTTTTCATCACAAAATTTCGCGCTAAAAAAATGTGGCAAAATTATCTTAAAATCGGGGGCAAATCGCCCTTAAACGACATAAGCGCAAGGCTTTGTGAGAAGCTAAATGCTGAATTTTTAAATCAAAATTTAAAAGATAATGCTAAAAAAATGAGTCAAAATTCAGCCCTAAATTCAAAAACTCAGCACAGCAAAAAGGGCGAAAATTTAGAGCTTGCGCCCAAAGAAAGCAAAAATTTAAAGCTCAAATCACAGCTTAAATTTGATTTTATCAACACCTATGTGCCGCCCTTTGCAAGCGAAGTTTTAAGCAAATATGAGCTTACAAAAGATGATGAAATCGTGCTTTTTCCACTCTATCCGCACCACTCGCAAACCACCGTGCTTTCATCACTTGAATGCGTTAAAGGCGAGATTTTAAAAGCACAAATTCAAGCAAAAGTGAGTGAAATTCCTGTTTTTTTTGAGAGCGAAATTTACAACGAAATGCTAATAAAGCACATTTTAAAGGCAAATGAGACTTACAAAAAAGCGCACAAAAAAACGCTCATTTTTTCAGCGCATTCCTTACCTGTATCGACCATAAAGGCTGGGGATATTTACCAAACGCACATTGAAAGGCATTTTGCGCTTTTAAAAGAGCGTTTAAAGCCTTATTTTAAGGACATAGTGCTTGGCTATCAGTCAAAACTAGGACCTGTAAAATGGCTTGAACCAAGCACTAGCGAGCTTTTGGCTCAGCTTACAAATGAAGCACTTGTTTATCCGCTGTCTTTTTGCGTAGATTGCAGTGAAACCGCTTTTGAGCTAGAAATCGAGTATAGAAAAATCGCCGCAAAGGACTACAAAGTCATCGCCTGTCCTAACGATAGTGCCGAATTTGTAGCTTTTATCAAGCATTATCTAGGGTTTTAATTTCATCAAAGAGTTTTTGCCAAAGTTCAAGCACATTTTTTTGTGAAAATTTCTCACTCACAAGCTGCTTTGCCTTTGTGCCAAAATTTTCGCGTAAATTTTCATCACGCATTAAAAGCATAAGTTTGTTCGCATAGCTTTGCAAGTCATTATCCACCACTAAAAACCCGCTTTTTTCATCAGCGATAATGTCGCTTGGTCCTGTTTTTATGTCAAAAGATATGGGGGCTAAACCATAGCTTGCACTTTCTAGCAAAACCATAGGAAAGCCCTCAAAGTGCGAACTCATCGCATAAATGCTTGCACTTAAATACTCTTTTTCTATCTGCTTGGTAAAGGGCTTTAAGATGACACTTTCTTGTAAATTTAGAGCTTTAATCTTGCTTTCAAGCTCTTTTTTTAAGACACCATCGCCTACGATGATGAGTTGCCATTGTGTTAGGTTATCGTCATTGCGAGAATCTAGGCTTTTGTCATTTTGAGATACCTTTATCTTGTCATTTTGAGCCGTAGGCGAAAAATCCACACAATTTTCGTTTTGACACTCTACATTCAGTAGTCTGTTTTCCGTCTTTTGTATGGATACTTCGCTACACTTTGTTTCGCTCAGTATGACGGAGTATGGCGGATTTTTGATAGATTCTTGCACGATTTTCCAAATATCAAGCAGTCTTAAAAAACCCTTTTCTTTGGATAAGCTTCCCACAGCCAAAACTCTTTTTTGGGCGCAGTTTGTGTTTTGACTTGGGAATTTGGGCAAGAAATTTGGGATTACACGGACAAAGTTGTGATATTTTTGCCAAATGTCAAGCTCTTTGGTGCTTAAAACGGCAAGGGTGTCAAAAAGGGCGTTGCGTGATGAATAGCGATGAAAATTTGTATGAATAATCTTGATATATTTGGTTTTTTTGTTTTTAAAATACGGAAAATACGCAAAACCGCTTGATACGATGAAGTCATAATCAGCATTTTTAAGCTCATAGCTTAAAATGAGCTTGTGGATATTTTTATAGTAAAAGCCCTTGAAAAACTGCTTTTTGCTCTCTTCTTGCGCTATGCTTTGTTCGTAATTATATCTAAAAAAGAGCTTAACTGATGGGTTTATGTCGGTGTATGGTAGGTTAGGGTGTCTTTGATAAAAGCTAAGTATGCTTACTTCGTGTCCGCACTCGCACAAGGCGTTGGCAAGATTGACAGTTACTCGCTCAGCACCGCGCCCATAAGATATATCTTCTATGGTTAAAAGAATTTTCATTGTTTTGCCCTGACTGAATTTATCGTAAAATCATATCTTTTTTTGGCTTAAATTTCAAATTTTTGTTATAATAAGCCTTTAAAATTTAGACAAAAGGTAAATTCTCGTGCAAAGCTTAAAGCAAACTCCGCTTGTTTCTATCATCGTGCCTATTTACAATGTCGCAAGCTATCTTAAAGAATGCTTACAAAGTATAGTAGCACAAAGCTATGAGAATTTAGACATTATCTTAATCGATGATGGCAGCGATGATGAAAGCCTTAAAATCGCTCTTAGTTTTGCTGAAAATGATAAAAGGATTTTTGTGATAAGCAAGCCAAATGGCGGACAAGCCACAGCGCGCAACTTTGGACTTGAATTCATCAAAGGCAGTGCGTTGAGAACTTTTTTTGATGATGGAGATTTTTCGCCTGCGGCTCAATATAACAAGGTAGAGATAGCTCAAAATAACAACCAAACTTGTCATACTGAGGGCATAGCCCGAAGTATCTCAAACGATAAAGAGATTTTTCGCTACGCTCAAAATGACAAGGTAAAGGCGGCTCAAAATGACAAAAACCAAGCTTGTCATAATGAGCTACTTTCTTGTCATACTGAGCGAAGCGAAGTATCTCAAACTCAAAATAGAGATATTTCGCTTTCTACGAAAGCTCAATATGACAAAGAAAAAGCATTTCAAACCAACACCAGCATTCAAAGCCTTTCCCAAACACACAGCTTTGAAAAGTCTTACAAAAGCATTGACACACAAGAATTAAGGGCGCATTTTACTCAAATAAAGCCAAATTTCATCAAAAGCGATTT
>CAKVDW010000037.1 GCA_934728065.1 uncultured Campylobacter sp. | reverse complement strand
CTTATCTTGTTTTGGGGGTTAAAGACAAAGTAGTGCTTACAACGCCCTTATCTTTCATCGCCACAGCAAATGCAGCGGTAATGGCTGGCGCAAGAGTAGAGTTTATAGACATAAAAAATGATGGAAATATCGATGAAAAAAAGCTTGAAGAAAGACTAGCTCAAAAAAGCGATGATGTAGGCTGTATTTGCGTTGTTGATTTTGCTGGAAATAGCGTAGAAATGGACACTATCAAGGCTTTGGCTAAAAGGCACAAAATCCCCCTTTTAGACGATGCAAGCCACGCGCTAGGAGCTGAATTTAAAGGCGTAAAAGTTGGCTCACAAGCTGATATAAGCGTATTTTCCTTTCATCCTGTAAAGCCCATAACCACCTTTGAAGGCGGCGCGCTTGTAAGCAATGATGAAAGCTTAATCAAACGAGCAAAATGCTTGCGTTCTCACGGCATTAACAAAAAACAGCTTTGGAACAGCGACAGCACAGAGCTTGGATACAATTACCGTTTAAGCGATGTGGCTTGTGCTTTGGGACTAAATCAGCTCAAAAAGCTTGATGCAATGCTTGCTAAAAGAGAGCAAATAGCCGCCTTTTATGATAAAGAATTTGCCAAAAGCCCTTATTTTAGCACCATAAAAATAGCCCCTTATAAAAAAAGCTCGCGTCATCTTTATCCTATCTTGCTTTTTAGCGAGTTTTATTGCCAAAAAGAGTTTATTTTTGATGAGCTTTTAAGGCGTGGCATAGGCGTGCAGGTGCATTACAAACCCGCTTATGATTTTAGCTTTTACAAAAAACTTTTGGGACAACTTTACCTTGAAAAGGCGGATAATTTCTACAAAGCCGAGCTTTCCATACCCTGCCACCAAGAAATGAGCCTGCAAAATGCCGAATTTGTCCGCGATAATCTCTATGAAGTCTTTGAGTTAGCCAAAAAGGGCTGTTAAACATCCCATTTTTCAAGCTCTTTTTTTATAGCCTCATCTTGGGTGTAAATATATTCACCAGCTTGCACGAAAAAAGCCGCTATGGTGCTAAGGTATGTGATTAAAACTTCTTTTTCCTCTTTTTCATCTTTGCACGGTATACACTCAATGCGAACAAGCTCACAGTCGTTTTGAAATCTTATAGTTTGAATAGTTTCGCCAATCGTTGCTGTTGAGAGTTGATTTTTAAGCTTTAAAAGTCTTTCTTTAGATTTTTGCAAAGCCTTAATGTCAAGCCTTTCAAAGTCATATTCTTTTGGTAAAATTTGAGCTAAATTTTCAAGCTCTTTTTTCACCTCCTCTAAAAAAGAAGCTGACTGTTTAAGCTTTTTTTGCAGCCTATCTTTTACCTTTTTAAGTTCTAGTTTAATCTGTTCTAATTTCAAGCAAGAAAGCGGGGCAAAATTTTTATCCAAATCCTCTTTTAAAAGGGTTTTACAAGCTTCTTCAAAGGGAAGTTCTATGGTATGCTCTATTAAAGCCCCCCCCCCGTGCAGTTGTAGGTTTTTATGCCTTTTGACATATTTGCCTTAGTTATATCAAGCTCTAAATCTTGCTTAAATAAAATCCAAGTTGGCGAGCTTTCCACAACTCCCTCACCCCCATAAGCTGGGATTAAACACTTGCCCTTGTCCCTTTCATACTCTCCCTCGTGGCTGTATAAAAGCGAATAATCCTCACTATGAGAAAGCCCATCTTTAGCATAAGCTAAATCCTGCCCTATAAAGATGATATTTTCGTGTTCTAATCTTACTGCAAGGTTAAAACAAAAAATCGCCACACCAACCTTGTCGGCTAAGTAACCATAGTCGTGAAGTTTAAATAAATTTTGATGAGAAATTTCCTGAAATACCACCATATAAGCTCTAGAGTTTTTTTCTAAATTTTTTATGGTGTCTTTGTGGGTAAAATTAGAAAGCACAAACAAAATCCCCTCATCAAATTCACCAAAGTCATTATCAAAAAGCTTTGAAGTCCAGTCAATCCTCTCAGTCGATAAAACATAATCAGGCTTAATGCCGTGCTTATAAAGTATAGGATAAGCACTATCAGCACAAAAGATACTAGCCTTGCCCGCATATTCTTTAAGCAAAGGCAGTTGTTTGTTAAGACTTGGTCCTGTTGAAACGATGATGGCGTTTTTAGCCTTTTTCTTTCTCTTTGCGATAAGCTCTTTAAGGCTGGGGTTTTTAAGCATTTTGGGTAAATTTTGTGTGGTATTTACAAAACCGATGAAAGCATCATAAGGGTCATTTCCGCATCTTGCAAACTGCGTAAAAATGCCAACCACACAAGCATTATGAACACTTTGCATATCTTGTTCGTAAAATTTTTCATAATACTCACAAGAACTATTAAGATTATAAACTTTTAAATTTGCACCCATATAAGCTAAAGAAAAAAGTGTAGAAAATGTGCTTTCGTTGAGGTTTAAAACATCTAAAATAACTAATCTTCCAGCCTTTATATCCTTAGCAAAGTCAAAATTCTCCAAACCGTAATAAACAAGCTCAAATTCAGGCTCAAAAACAATAATTCTTTTATGTTTAGCATTTTTAAGCAGGTGATGAATAAGCCTTGCATTACCCAAACCAAAGATAAACAAAACAGGGTGTTTGGGGAAATTCTCATCAAAGTATTTTATCTTTTCTTCTACTTCTAAATTTGGGTTTTGATAAATCCTTACCTTTAACAAGGCATCAAGGATATTATCATTATCTTTAACAAAACGCAAGGCTTTGTTAAGCTCTAACCTTTCTTTCATAGCTTGAGTTAAGCCACTTTGAGTAAATTCAAGCGCCTTAATGTTTTTTGTAAGAAAATTCATCATAAATCCTTTTTGTAAAATTTAAATCACCCATCAACTTCCCATTCTCTTATATGCTTGAGTATGCTTTCATCTTGGGTGTAAATATATTCACCAGCTTCCATAAAAAAAGCCGCTATGGTGCTAAGGTATGTGATTAAAACTTCTTTTTCCTCTTTTTCATCTTTACACACTATACATTCAAGGCGAATAAGCTCACAACTGTTTTGATAATATATCGCTCCAACAACTTCAGTAAATATTATAGACTTTTTAAAATGAGCATAAAATTGAGCAAATTTTTCTTTTGATTTTTTTAAGGCTTTAAAATCAAGCTTTTCAAATTCATAATCCCTTGGTAAAAGCTTGGCTAGCTTTTCGATTTCTTTTTTAACTTCCTCAAAATAAATGGTGGATTTTTTGATTTGCTTTTCAAATTTGTTTTTGATAGTTTTTAGAGACTGTTTGTATTCTTTTTGATTTAGGGGTGAAAGCTCTTTTAAGGACTTTTTGTCAAGTTCTTTGTTTAAAAGGGTTTGACAAGCTGTTTGAAAAGGCATTTCTATGGTTTCTTCTATCCTTGCACCACCTTCAGTGCAGTTGTAGGCTTTGGCGTTGAACCAAGCTATATCAGCCTCTAAGCCCTGTTTAAAAAGAAGCCAAACTGCCGAGCTTTCCACAACCCCCTCGCCCCCATAAGCTGTTGTAAGAAATTTACCCTTATCCCTTTCATAGTCTTTTTCGTGTATGTAAGAAAGCTTGTAGTCTTTGCTGTGCGAAACCCCTTCTTGTGAGTAGGCTAAATCCTGCCCTATTAAAATGATATTCTCGTGTCCTAAATTTGCAGCCAACTCATAAGCTATATTTGCAACGCTGTGATGATAGCCTAAATATCCATAATCATCAAGCTTAAGACTTTGACAAAAGGGCAAGGGTCT
>CAKVDW010000036.1 GCA_934728065.1 uncultured Campylobacter sp. | reverse complement strand
ATTTTACCATAAAAAGAATTAACAAGGGACTAAAACATCATCGCTTAATGATTCATCTCTAGCGCGATTTTACCATAAAAAGAATTAACAAGGGACTAAAACGTAAAAACAAAGTTCATTATTTCCAGCAATATTTTACCATAAAAAGAATTAACAAGGGACTAAAACAATTTTATCAAATATAAATTATGATTTTAAATTTTACCATAAAAAGAATTAACAAGGGACTAAAACGATATACTTAAAAGAGACTTTGCAAAGGTTATTTTACCATAAAAAGAATTAACAAGGGACTAAAACTGATAAGGGTGAAAGCTTTGCAATACAAGATTTTACCATAAAAAGAATTAACAAGGGACTAAAACTTTAACTTTTCCCAGCTTATGCAAAAAGCAATTTTACCATAAAAAGAATTAACAAGGGACTAAAACTCATAGGAAACAGCCCTTTAGCCATTGTAGATTTTACCATAAAAAGAATTAACAAGGGACTAAAACCGTTTATCGTTACGCGTAATGACACACTTAATTTTACCATAAAAAGAATTAACAAGGGACTAAAACTCAGCTGTATCAGTCGTTTGAACGACTTCGATTTTACCATAAAAAGAATTAACAAGGGACTAAAACGCAGGCTCTTTAAACATTCGCGACTTACGCATTTTACCATAAAAAGAATTAACAAGGGACTAAAACAAAAATTTTTCATTCATTGAAAAGATTTTAATTTTACCATAAAAAGAATTAACAAGGGACTAAAACATTTAGGGTTCATTTTTGTCCTTTTTTGTATTTATTTTACCACATTTTTGTAAATTTTACCGCCCTTACAAAGAAAAGTGGCAAATTTAGCCTTTCATCATTTAAAATTTATCGCACACACATTAAAATTCCATACCATTTAAGAATGTCGCCCTTTCCTTTACACTCTTTGGCAAGTATTTTGCATAGGTGCTAAAAGTTTGATTTAGGCTTGAATGCCCTAGCATTACACGGCTTATCCACATAGGCTCTTCGCCCTTGCTTAACATTACACTAGCAAAGCTGTGTCTTGTATCATAAAGTCTGCGTTTGGGCTGAATTTTAAGCCTTTCTTGTAAGGCTTTAAAATCTTTTCTCAACCTACAAATAGGGCTTTTAAACAAAAAGCCTTCATTGTTTTGATAAGAAATGGTTTTTAGCTCTCTTGCTACAAGGGGCAGTAAATCAATAGTCCTATAAGAGCTTCTATTTTTTGGTGAATTTGTGCTTTTGCCGTCATTTAGAAGTGTTCTTTTCACATAGGCTTTATTTTCGCCTAAATTTAAATCGTCTCTTGTAAGCCCTAAAAGCTCTCCTGTGCGAAGAGAAAAACACCTCAAAACCTAAACGAGCTTAACAAAAGTGGGCGCGGTGCAAAGAAAAAGGGCAAGGTCGGTCGTCCTAAAATAGACGAGAGTAAAAAGCAAACCAAACGCACTTTGTTGATTTACTTAAGCGATGAGCAAAAGGCAAAGTTAGAGCAAAAGGCAAAAAAGGCGAATTTGTCGATGAGTGCTTACATTATCGTCAAGTTGTTCGGCGTGGATTAAACAATAAGGGCTTTTAATAGCCCTTAAACAAGTCTTGGTGTCGTCCTATGCGTGTTAAATGCACGCTATTTTCAACGATTTTATAAATTAGCACCAAATCAGGCTTTATGTGGCAGTCTCTAAACCCCGCATAATCGTGTTTTAGTAAATGGTCTTGGTATTTTGTATCTAGTGGCTCATTGTTTGCTATGTGCTGAACGATTTTTTGAATTTCTAAAATTTCATTTTCGCCGATAAGTCCTTGTTTGTGAGCCTTTCTAAAATCTCGTTTGAAAGAATTTTTAGAGATAACCTTTCTAAGCATTGCTTACAAGCCCTTTAAGATAGTTTGAGACATTATCAACCTCTACTATATCATCATTTTGGCTTATTTTTTCGCACTCTTGCATTGCTTTTATAGTTTCATCGTTTGGCACTTTGGCTTTTTCTCGCAAAGCCTGTTCGATTTGAGCTTTTTTCTCTGCAAGTTGTTCTATCTGCTCGCTTATGCTGTTAAGCTCTATAAACAACGCTTGTTCGCTGTAAGTGCTATAATCAATAGCTTTTGCTGTCATCTGCGCCCCCTTAACAAAATTTGCCTCATTATAACATATTTTTCAAACAAAGCAAAATTTATCTTACAAGGTCTTTATTTAGCTCGATTTTAAGGATTTTTTGAATTTTTGTGGCATTTTGTTGGTCTAGTTTATAGCCCAAATTGACAAGGGTTAAAATGGCTGTTGCAAATTTAGCATACGCTTTTGGCAAAGCATCAGCATAAAAAACGCTTTGGCTGTGTTGTAGCTCTTGTATGGACTTTTCTAAAAAACTATTCATTGATTTTTCGGCAAGCTCACGGGATTTTAAAAAGGTTTGTTTCCATTCTTTGATTTTGTTTTCAAGCTCTTTTAGCTCTTGTTCATTTGCTTGCATCTCAATTCCATAGATTTTCGCAAATTCTTCAAGCCCTGCGCCCAAGCTTCTGCCTCGTCTGCTAATCGCTGTGCTTGTAGGTTCTGTGAAATTTCTTCTCTGGCTATCATCAAAGCTTGGGGATTTTTGTGATGAATGGCTACCATTGCTATGTTGGTAAGTATCCATAGCGGTGTCTTTGATAGTGTTTCCTTGCTCGCCTCGTGTATTTTGTTGCACATCATCACAAATTCTTTGTAGTGTGGGAGGTTTTGTAAATCCTGTGCTGTTTTGGGTGAAAATTCTATCATCATCAGTTCGTCTATGCTCATTGAAAGCAGGTTGTCGAATTCGCTCTCGTGTATCGTATGTGCCGCGCTCATTGTCTGTTCCTTGTGCTAGATTTTGTTGTGATTGTAACAATTTTTGGTTAATAGATATTTTAATGTGTAATGCTTGTGCGTTGAGTTCGTCAAATGTTGATTGAGTTGCGTATTCATTTTCTGCTTTGCTAATGTCAGGTATGTTTTGTATCGGCGGTAAGTCATTATTTAAATTTTTTAATATCTCATCAAAGCTGGGTTCGTTTGATTCTTGCTTATTAGCCAAGTTATATTGCCTTTATAGCATTTATAGTTTTGTTGATAGAGCAATTATAAAAATGTGTAATAATCTCATCACGCTTGATTTGATAGTCTTTGTAGTTAGGGTAGTCGTTTTTTCTTTGTTTGATATGCTTTTTTATTTTTTTCATAGTTTTGATGATTTCGGTTTTATTGTCAAAGTCATCAAGTGTAAGAATACCACTTTGGAATAAGCACCTATAATCATCAAGTATTTTTTCTTCTAGCTTTTCAAATTCGAGTAATTCTATGTATTTGGCAAGTTTTTCTAAAAAGGCTTGACATTGAGCTAACTCATCTTTATTCATTTATCCAAATTTCCTTTTCAACGCAATTTTTAAAACTTAAATTTGTTTTCTACCTCCCAACAAGACTTATAAACAGGTTCTTTTTTGTAAAATTCCTTTCTTTTAAACACATAAAGACCATTTTCTTTTCCAGCAAAGCCCTTTTCATCATTTGGTAAGCTATTATAAATCTTTGAGGCATTAAGGCTTTGAATTTCTACTTCTTTAATGAACTTATCTTGCACTTGTGGTATCTTATCATATTCTTTTTTCGATATTTTAATTTCTTTAAAGCCTTTATTCCAAGCTTGTGTTTCATAAAACTCTTTTGTAGGACAAGTATAAGTAACTTTTTTGCTTGAATATTGCCCTGTTGCTAATAAAGAACAAGCCTTTGTCATATTTGGATTAATCCTAAAACCATAAACAGCAACTTCTGCACAAGTATTTTGCCCTGTATCAGGGTCTATTTGATTACAATCAGTCTTTTTGCCGATAATTGCTTTTTCTACTCTATTTAATTCACTTTGAGTGCATTCACCCTCTAATCCTTTCATCTCATTTATCTTGTCATCTAAATTCTGCGTAAAGTTTGTTACGCCGTAAGAATTTGCTAAATTTGGATTGACTTTAGCATTTGTTGGCGCACTTTCTAATTTGCAGTTTTTAAGGTGGGTTGATTGTCTTAATGGCAGCACAGTAGAAATGCACTCGCCTTTATATTTACATTCCCTTGCCACTTGCTTGGGGTAGGGTTATAGAGACTAGAGCCTTTACGGTGGCAAAGGTTACGCAAATTGATTTGTTAAGCGACATACAAACAAGCCTTGAAAATGCCTTTGTTGAGGGGCAAAGCTATCAAAGCTGGGTTAAAGAGCTAAAACCCACTTTGCAAAAGCACGGCTGGTTTGGCAAGAGCGTTGAAGTGATAAACCCAAAAACAAATGAAAAAAAGAGCATTGAAGTAGGCGCAACAAGGCTTAAAAAAATCTTTTACACCAACACACGCACAGCTTATCAGCAAAGCAGAGCAAGGGCGCAAGAGCAAAGCGGTGATGAGTATTTGCGTTATGTGGCGATACTAGACAGCCGCACAAGGCACACTCACGCGCAAATGCACGGACTAATTTTAAAGAAAAATGATGAGTTTTGGCAAAAAAACTACCCACCTAATGGGTGGAACTGCCGTTGCCGTGTGGATAGCTACTCAAAAGATGATTTAGATGAATTTGGCTTTAAAGAAAGCTCACAAGCCCAAAAGCTTAATGTCGCTGAAAAGGACTGGGACTATGACACAAGAAATTTAGAAAAAAATGATAACGGCTTACAGCTCATCATAGAAAATAAGCTTAAAAAGTATGTTAAAAACCAACCAGCCCGCGAGGCGTTAAAGCTTTTAAGAGAGCAAGTCAAAGAAAACCGCTCAATGTATGAGCGCATAAAGGGCTTTTGGAATGAAACTAAAAAACTCGCACAAGATGAAATTCACGGCGCAAAGGGCAAAGAATACATACTCATCGCTTTTGCAGATGAAAGGTTACAAAAAGAGCTTGACACCAAAGCCAAAGCCGTGCGTTTGAGTGCTGAAACCCTAGCCACTCATTTTAAGCACGAGGATATAACGCCTTTTGATTATGCTTTGGTAAGGCGTTTGTTAAATGATGAAAATGCAAAAATAGAAAAGGGCAACAAAGACAGGCACATAGTCTATTTTAGCAAGTATGGGGTGGATTATAAGGCGGTGTTAAAGACAACTGAAAATCACAAAGAAATTTATCTGCAAAGTCTCGTTACGATGAAAGGAATAAAAAAATGAAAAGTGTCAGCCTAACACTTTACAAAAGGTGGCAAGGATTGCCTCAATGCCGTTACTTCTTCCCATTAACTTGCTTGGCTAGGGCAAGGGGCGGAATATACACCGCTGAGCCACGAAACCTTTATGAGATGAATTCTAACACAATTTTACAAACTTGTCAAGGCTGAAAATGAAAATCTTTAAAAATAGCCTTAAAAGGCAAAAAAGGGGTTAAGATGATAAATGATATTAGT
>CAKVDW010000035.1 GCA_934728065.1 uncultured Campylobacter sp. | reverse complement strand
ACAAGCCACAAAACAAACCTGCTTTACGAGAGCGAGATGATTTCACTTCAAAATGTTGAAAATATAAGGGGTAAGGGTGGGTATTTCTACGAATACACACTAAAAGATATTGAAGAGCTATACTCTATCATCAGTGATAAATATCAAACCATCACATACTTTGGGATTGATAGCAAGAGATTAAGGCAAGACATCATCACTCATCGTTTAAATGGCGTAGATAGAATAGTGCCGATAGGAAAGGCTATGGATATAAGCATAATTTGGGACGGACACGATTTAATTAGAGAATTATCAAGGAAGATAGCTTTGGGTTAAAAATCACAATAACTTCTCGAAAAGTGAGTAAAAATAAAAAATGTGTTTTATAGTTTTTTAAGGGAAAATTAAGGAAACTTGTTGTAGAACAAGCTGGTTAGATTTTATTATTGAAAGGCTATTTAATGTGCATAAATAACAATTTATCGAACTGTGAGAAATCACTTTTAGCAAAAAATACAGAAAACTTATTGTCCTATAATGAAGTTGAAAATTTTATAGAATCTTGTAATTCTAGTTCGTTACATTCTAGTCTATTGCTTGGAAATGGTTTTAGTCGAGCTTATAATGATAAAAATTTTGATTTATCAAATCTTACTCAACGAATGATAAACAAGAATCCTGTTATAGACAGTATATTTCAACATTTACAAAAAGGTAACTTGGATATTGAGGAAACTATGAGAATTGTGAATGATAGCAAGAAAGTGTTAGAATGCTTTTATCAGCAAAATCAAAACGCTGACTTTTATAAGGCAATAGGAGCATTGGATAAATTTTCAAATGATTTAAGAAATCAATTTATTACAACAATAAAAGATAATCATATCTCAACAATAGAAAATAGTGCAAAAATATCAGCTTTCAAATTTATAAAACCTTACAATTATATTTTTACCCTTAATTATGACTTGCTTCTTTATTGGGTTACATCGCACAACTGGGAAATATTTGCTGATGGTTTTAGAAGGAATAGCAAAGGCGTATTGGCATTTAACCATAATTTTAGCAACAAAAAACCTTTTTATTTTTTACACGGAGCATTGCATTTATTTTACAGTAACGGGGATATAATCAAACTAGAAACATCTATACCATATTATTCAAATATTTTAGATGAAATAAATATACAGCTTACAAACAATCAATATCCTGTATGCGTTACAGCTGGAACTACTGATGAAAAGTGAGAAATGATTAAAGGTAACTATTATCTTAGTCGTTGTTTTGATGCGCTTTGTTTTTCGCGTGATTACAATCTGGTTATTTTTGGCACACGCTTAAAAGACAATGATGAGCATATACGAGAAGCTATTTTGCAAAGTGGAGTCAAAAATATATTTTTTAGTGTTTCTAATAATAGCTGGATGCAAGCCAAACAAGATTTAAACGCTTTTATACAAAATGCTAATACAAAAGGTAAAAATGTATTTTTTTATAATTATGATGACCCCAAGTTTGATGTATGGGGAAACAAAAATAACACTTCAAACCACAATAATGCGATTGGAATTTAAATGATTAAAATCCTAGTCTTACAAAAAATAAACAACTGTATTCAAGTGGAGATTGACAGCAGAAACAAAGCCGTGCTTGATAAAATTGGTGTTTAGGGGGCAAGAAAAATGCTAAATTTTGTTAAATTTTATTGGACAAAGCTCGGTTTCGGCGTGGCAAACGAGCTTATAAGGATTATCAATGTTTTTTGCCTTAACAAGCGCACTTTGCAAGGCTAGCTCGCCTTTGGTGTTTGAGATAAACTCATAAGCTAAATCCTTGTCAAGCCCTAAAATACGCTTTTTAAACGCTAAATTTAATTTTTGATTTTTTTGAGTGAGTGGAAATTTCACGCTTGTGAGAGTATAATCCTTTGAATTTTCGTTTTTTGTAAGGCTAAATTCAAGTTTTTCGCCGTTTTTTTCTAGCAAAATGCCCTTTGTATCATCATCACTTATCTCAAAAGAGCTATTAAAACTCGCTACAAACACGCTTTCATCATCGCTTTGTTCGAAATTCGCGCCCGCAAAGTTGATTTTAAGGGGCGCGGTTTTAAACTCTAACTTCACGCTCGTCTCATAAAGTTTAAATTCCACTTTGTAAGAGCTGTTTGCCTTTAAGGGCAAATCAAGCCGCAAAGTCTGTGCTTTCACGCTTGCAGGGATTTGCATCTCTTTGCCATTTACCTTTGCGTTCAGCTCGCCATTTGTCAAAGCCGCCTTTAAATCGTATTTTTGCGTAAATTTCTCATCAAATTCAACAAAAAGTTCTCTTTGATAATCTATCACGCCCTCGCTTTGAGCGCGTATATCCTTGCTTTTGCTCTCTCCACACCCAATGAAAACTGCCAAAAATGCACCACAAAGAACAAATAAGAGCTTTTTAAACATTGATAAACCTTTTTTTGATGAATTTTAAAAGATAATTTTAAAAAAGAATTATATCACAAAAGAAAAAATATTTTTAATTTTTGTAAAAATTCACTTTGACTTCACTAAAAAATTCTACAATTACCAAGACAATTTAAATTTAAGGAGGTTTCCTATGAAAAAAAGTGTAGTTGTTGCATTAGTTGCAACTTTGGTTTCAGCAAATTTATATGCTGATAGTTGGCTTCAAGGTTCAGTTGTTGAAGTAAAAGATGCACGAAAAACCGTGGTTATTGACACCATTCATTCAGGTTATATTGAGGTAAAGATTTTGCCAAGCACAAAAATAGAGCTTGATGATTGTGGTTGGTTTGGGCTAGCTGATAGTTGGATAGGTTCTGATTATGGAAATTTTTGGGACCTAAAGGAAGGCAGATATTTAGAAGTAGATGCTTATTATCCAAATTATCAAGCTCCAGCAGGTGTAGTTGCTGGCGCGCAAGCACCGCAAGGCGTAGCCACAGCAACAAAGGTTGAGGTTAAATGCCGTCCTAAGGCTTATTAATATTAGGGACTTTAAGTCCCTGACTTACTTTATAAAGAGCTTATGCTTAAGCTTTTTTGTTTAAATCCTTTAAATTCTCTACATAAATACTAAGACTTGGGAAAGCAAAACCTAAGCCATTTTTTTCTAAAATTCTCATAAAATCAAGCATTAAAAGCTGTTTTGCCCCTCTAAATTCACTAGCGATAATGGTTTTGGTGTAAAAATACAGCTCTATGTTTATGGAACTGTCTGCAAATTCGCTTAAATTTACATAACAAGCGTTTTTATAGCCTTCTAAGTCATTAACTGATACCAAATTTTGACGGTATTGAGCGTTATAATCAGCATTTAAAGCACTGTCATCAGCGTGAGCTACAAGAGGGCTTTTTGCTAAATATTCACGAAGCTCAGCCACGCACCGTTCAAGTTGTTCTGGCTTTGCATCATAAGCTACACCCAAAATCATTTTTATCTGTCTTCCAACCCGTCTTTTGCTCCAATTTTTAACATTTGCACTCATTACAGTCGAATTTGGCAAAAAGACTAAAGAGTTATCAAAGGTTCTTAAAGTCGTCTTTCGCAAACCTGTTTCAACAACAGTTCCTTCAACTCCAGCAACTTCTATCCAATCTCCTTGATTAAAGCTATCGTCAAAAGAGATGATGAGAGAGGCAAAGAAATTAGCAATAATATCTTTTGCGGCTAAAGCCACAGCCAAACCACCTATACCCAAAGAAGCAATAATGGCTGAAACATTAAAGCCAAGATGAGCTAAAACAAGCAAGGTGGCTATAATAATAATAACAAAGTAAAGAATTTTAATGATGAGATTTGCGACCTCTTTTCTGCCACTTTTTTGGGCAAGTTTTGAAACCAAAACAATGCCATAGCTGTTTAAAATGCCTATAACAAGCCAAGCAAAAAGACAAGCATAGATAACATAAAAAACATTTGTTACGGTTATATTTACGGGTGCTGGATAGTAAAATATAGCAAAACACACACTAAAAGCATAGAAAAAGAGGATAAGCTGAAAGGGTCTTTGATTTTTATCGATGAAAATTTCTCTCACCTCGGTCTTATCTGCAACAGCTGATGAGCTTTTAAAAAAAAGTTTCATCAAGCAAAATAAAATGAGTGGTGGCAAAAACACCCTTAAAAAATAAAAAAGCAAAAGAACAAAGCCAGAGATGACCCATTTTCCCGTGTTGATAAACTCAATTTGAACAAAGTCGTTAATATAATCAATCAAACTTTGTAATTTAAACTCAGCAAAAATGTAATTGCTCTCAAACAAATGCGCATTATCGCTTAAATATTCTAAAATTTCAATGTAAATACCAAGCTTAAATTCAAGCTCTTGCAGCTCTTCTTTGGGGTATTTTGCCTTGTTTTCGTTAAAATTTTCATTAAGAGCTGTAATGCTTGCATTTATACTTTCTTTCATTTGCACGCTGTCAGCTGTGGCTTTAAAAAGCTCACTTAAGCTCAAACAAGAAGCATAAAAAAGCTCGTCAAGTTCAAGCATTAAGGCTCGTTTTGGCTGGGTTTCTTTTTGTTTAACAAATTCTTGCATAAATTCCCTATTTAAACCCTGTGAGGATATAACAGATGGCAGTTTTTCCAAAATAGCTGCTTTTTCCTTTTTAAGAGCTGCTTTTTCTTTGCTGAAAATGCTTGCGTTGTTATCGCTTTTTTTGTTTAAATCCTCAAGCTCTAAATTTAAAGAGCTAAAATCCTGCACTAAAATTTTGATTTCGTTTGTTTGAGCAAAGGCACAAAGGGCAAAAAGACATAAAGCCCAAATAATTTTTTTCATTTTTTCTCCTTATGTGAAATAAGAACGAAGTGTTTTTCTTCTATATTATACTCATAAATTTCGCCTGTTTCGATAATATAATACCAAGCGTGAATTTCTATCCTTTTATCTATCAAGGCTTCTTGAACGCCCGGATATTCAAGTAAATTTTGTAAAGAATTAAGCAAGTTAAGCTTTTCTGTTAGCCAAGAACGCATAGCAAGGTCATTTTTGGCAATGCTTAAATGAGACACTTCCTCTTTTATGTTATCTAAAATGCTGAGCCATTTTTTAACATTTGGGGTTTGATTTAACTCCTCCTCATCGCTGTATAAAGCCGCACAACCTCCGCAGTTGCTGTGTCCGCACACGACTATATTTTTGATATGCAAGGAATTTATGGCATATTCTATGGCTGAGGTTGTCGCTAAATAATCCTCGCTCACTCTATAAGGCGGGACAATGTTAGCGATATTTCGCACGACAAAAAGCTCCCCAGGACCTGTATTTGTGATGAGATTTGGCACGACACGAGAGTCCGCACAGCCGATGAAAAGAGTGTGCGGGTTTTGCCTGTCTTTTAGGGCTTTAAAGAGCTTTTTATGCTCCAAAAAGTCCTCTTGCATAAATTTAAGCGCACCTTTGATGAGATTTTGCATTGATTTTAAACCTAATAAAAAATTTTTGCAAAATTATAGCCAAAATTTAGGTGAGATTGTATTTAAATTTTTGAATTTTCATCGCGGAATTTCGCGCTCAAAGCTAGGGCGCGGAATTTACCTAAATTCATCGCTTAAATTGAGCTTTTAAATTCGCCTAAAATTCATCATTGTTTTTTAAATTCGCTTTCAAATTTAGATTTTTGAATTTGCCTTGAAATTGAGTTATTATTTTTAAATTTATCTTTAAAATTCGCCTTTGTTTTTGAATTTAAGATGAATTCGTCCTTGAATTCATCAGTTTATCATCTCCACCAAAACC
>CAKVDW010000034.1 GCA_934728065.1 uncultured Campylobacter sp. | reverse complement strand
TTGTAGGCGTTATACTGAGCTTTTAAGTCGATAAAAGGGAAATTCATCACCCAAACCTTTCTCATAAAATCAAAGCGAAATTGTAGCGAAATTTTGTGAATGTGAGGTATTTTTTTAATGATTGTATCATTTTATTTTTGCTTTATTTTAAAAAATGCTGATTTTGTGTTTTATCCGTCATTGCAAGATGAAAAATTTGTTATAATGGACTTTTTGTAAAAGGGAGTGAAAATGAAAGTTTTAGGGTTTGATATAGGTGTAGCAAGCATAGGCTGGGCTTTGGTGGAAGATAGCGTGCTAAAAGATTGCGGAGTGAGGATTTTCACAAAGGCTGAAAATCCAAAAGACGGCTCTTCGCTAGCCTTGCCACGCCGTGAGGCGCGCTCAGTTCGTAGGAGACTAGCTCGCAGAAAGGCAAGGCTAAATGAGCTTAAAAGGCTCGTTGCGGCTGAATTTGGCTTGAATTTAGAGGATTTTTTAGCAAATGCTGGCGAGTTGCCAAGGGCTTATGGCACAAGCAGTGAGACAAAAAGCCCTTATGAGCTTCGCTTTGAGGCGTTAAATCGCAAGTTAGAGCCGTTAGAGTTTGCGCGGGTGATTTTACACATAGCAAAACACAGAGGCTATGGCAACAAGCACGCCAAAGATTCAAATGATGATGACAGCGGTCAGGTAAAAAAGGCGATAAGCCAAAATGCTGATATAATAAGCCAAAAGGGCTATAAAAGCGTGGGTGAGTATCTTTACAAGGAATTTTACCAACAAAAGCGTGATTTGAGCGAAAAGTCGCCAAAGAACGCTTTTGCAACGCAGGAATTTCAAAATGTCCGCAACAAAAAGGATAATTACGCGCGGTGCGTGGCTCAAAGCGAGTTAAAAAGAGAGTTGGAGTTGATTTTTGAAACACAAAAGCGCCTTGGCTGGAAATTTAGCGAGCAAAAATATCAAATTTTTGATGAAAATCGCAAGATAAAAGAGGCGGATTTTGAAAGCGCGGTTATGGAAGTTGCCTTTTTGCAACGCCCGCTTAAAAGCTTTGCGGACAAGGTTGGAAAATGCACCTTTTTTGAAAACGAACCACGCGCCCCAAAGGACAGCCTCAGTGCTATGGAATTTGTCGCCCTTACTCGCATCATCAACACGCTTGCAAACATCAGCAAGAAAACGGGCGAGATTTACAGCGCAGACAAGGTGAGCGAAGTTTTAAAAGCTGTGCTTGAAAAGGGCGAGATTACTTACAAAAATTTGCGTAAAATCATCAGCCTAGATGATAAAATTCAGTTTCCAAAGGACTCAAAGCTTGATTATGCCAAAGGCGATGAGGCTGAAAAGGCTAAATTTATCGAATTTAAAAAGCTTAAAGATTTTAAAAAGGCGTTGGGCGGCAGTTTTGAGAGATTTAGTAGAGATGAGCTTGACAAGATTGCTAATAAAATCGCACTCATTAAAAGCAAAGATGAGTTAAAGGCTGAGCTTGCGAGCTTCAAGGGCTTAAACGAGGCGCAAAAAGAGGATTTAAGTAAGCTTAGTTTTGATAAATTTATTGATTTGAGTTTTAAGGCTTTGGGTAGGATTTTGCCGTTTATGCGTGGTGAAAATGGCGAGTGCAAAAGGTATGACGAGGCGTGGCGGGCAGCTGGCTTGCAAGAGGTGGCAAAACAAACGCAAAAGGGAGATATATTGCCTCCGCTTAAAGACTACGAAAAAGACTTGGCAAATCCAGTTGTCGCAAGGGCTTTGAGCGAATACCGCAAGGTTTTAAACGCCTTGCTTGAAAAGCACGGCAAGGTGCATAAAATTCACCTTGAATTTACGCGTGAAGCAGGAGTGAGCAGCAAAGAGCGAGGCGAGCTTATCGCTGAGCAAAACAAACGCTTTAAGGCAAACGAAGAGGCACGCAAAAGGTGTGCTGAATTTGGCTTAAATCCAAGCGGCAAAAACATCCTTAAACTCAAACTTTGGCAAGAGCAAAATGAATTTTGCGTGTATAGTGGCGAGAAAATCACGCGCGAGCATTTGTGTGATGAGAATGCGCTTGAAATTGACCACATTTACCCTTACTCGCGTAGCTTTGATGACAGCCAAAACAACAAAGTTTTAGTCTTTAAAAGCGCAAATCAAAACAAACGCAACCAAACGCCTTATGAGGCTTTTGGGAGTGATAGCGAAAAATGGAGTAGGATTATGAGTAGCATTGCTAAATTGCCAAAACCAAAGAAAAATCGTATCGCAAATAAAAATTTCGCGGATAAAGAGAGCGGATTTATCGCGCGAAACATTGTTGATACTAGCTATATCGCCACGCTTACGGCTAGCTACACGGACGCATTTATCGAGTTTTTACCATTGGTTGAAAGTGAATATACAACTTTGGGAGAGGAAATAAAAGGGGAGGATACAAAATTAAAGCGTGGCGAAAAGGGCAGTAAAAAGCACATAAGCGTGGTAAGTGGCTCTTTGACGGCTACGATGAGGCATTATTGGGGGCTTGATAGCTTGTTAAACGGCGAAAGTGAAGTAAAAGATAGAAGTAATCACTTACACCACGCCCTAGATGCGATAATCATCGCTTATGCAAATGATAGTATCATTAAAGCATTTAGTGATTTTAAGAAAACCCAAGAGCAAAACACAGCCCGCCTCATCGCCAAAGAGATAAGCTCGGCTGAGTATAAAACCTCACGCCGTTTCTTTGCCCCAGCAAATTTTGCAAACAATGAAGCCTTTCGTCAAAGCATAAAGGGTAAGATTTTTGGCGAGTTGGGCGAAAATGGCGAGTTAAGTGGCGGAATTTTTGTCTCCAAACCGCCGAGAAAAAGAGCGCGTGGGCAGTTGCACCAAGAAACTTTTAAAAGTGTAAATGACAGCGCATTGCTTAAAACTTACGGCGGACAAGAGGGTGTAAAAAGGGCGATAAATTTAGGCAAAATTCGTCAAATCGGTAACAAAGTCGCTGACAATGGCTCAATGGTGCGAACGGACATTTTCCGCCATAAGAGTAGTGGCAAATTCTATGGCGTGCCGATTTATACTATGGACTATGCACTTGGGAAGTTGCCAAACAAAGCTGTGGTAGGCGGTAAAGACAAGGCGGGCGTCATTAAAGAGTGGCTTGAAATGGATGAAAATTATGAATTTTGTTTTAGCCTTTTTAAAGATGACTTGCTTTTGGTGCAAAAGAAAGAGATGAGTAAGGCGGAAGTATGTTATTTTGCTGGGTTTGATAGCTCTGGTGGGCGAATTCAAATTGAAAAACACGACAATCTTTTTATCAATTTAAACCCTGATGAAGCCGTGTTATTCAACGAAGTAGAAAAACAACAAGGCAGAATAGGTATTCAAAATTTAGAAATCTTTGAAAAATGGCAAGTTTCTCCGCTGGGCGAGGTAAAAAAGGCGGAATTTAAAAAACGAGAAAATATTTCGCTTAAATCCACGCCCAAAACCGCCAAACACTCAATGCCAAATTCAAATTTGGAGACACAATGAGCTTTGATGAAGCCTTTAAAAGCGTGATGATAAGCAAGGAAGCTAAACTCACGCTCAAACAAAAGCACCTTTGCGTGAGTCAAGCGGGCAACGAGGCTTTGCTCTACCTCAAAGACCTTGCTTTTATCGTGTTAGAAAGTGAGCAAATCACGCTCACTTCGGCACTTTTAAGCGCACTAGCAAAGCACAATGTCGTGCTTTTAAGCTGTGATGAAAGCCACTTGCCAAATGGCATTTTTATGCCCTTTTTAACGCACTTTCAAGCCGCGCTCACCGCCAAAGAACAACTTGGGGCAAAGCCTCAAACAAAGGCTATTTTGTGGCAAAGGATTGTCAAAAACAAAATCCGCAATCAAACCTTTGTTTTGCGTGAGGCTGGCTTTGAAAAAGAAGCGGGCGAGCTTGAAAATTTAGCTAAAAATGTGCGCTTAAATGATGGTTCGTATATGGAAAGCCGTGCTGCTGCGCTTTATTTTAAAACGCTTTTTGGCTCAAATTTTAGCCGTGATGAGCTTTGCTTTGAAAATTCAGCTCTAAACTATGGCTACGCCGTTGTGCGCGCTGCTGTGGTGCGTGCCGTGTGCGTGAGCGGGCTTGTGAGCTGGGAGGGGGTAAAGCACTCTAACGCTTTTAATCAATTTAACCTAGCCGATGATTTAATCGAGCCTTTTCGCGCCTTTGTAGATAGCTGTGTTTTGGGGCTTTGTGCTGAATTTAAGGGCGATGAGTTTTTGCAAAAAGAGCATAAAAGAGCGCTTGTTGAAAACTTGCAAAAAGCGGTGTTTGTAAATGAGCGCAAACTGCCTTTAATCCGCGCTGTAAATCATTTCGTGCAAAGTTTTAAAAGCGCCTTGCTTAATGGCACAGAGCTTGCAAATGTCAGCTTTGCTTGAAGATAAATTTATGCGCGTTTTGCTGCTTTTTGACCTGCCAACAACGAGCAAAAAAGAGCAAAAACACGCGGCGAAATTCCGCAACGAACTCATAAAACTTGGCTTTTTTATGATGCAATTTAGCGTGTATATGCGAATTTGCAAGGGCTTGGTTTCGGCAAATGCTGTGATTTCGCGTGTGCGTGGCATTTTGCCGCCGCTTGGCAATGTGCGCGCGCTCATCATCACCGAAAAGCAGTTTGACAATATGCAAATTCTGCTAGGCTCTGCGGGCTTTAACGAAAGCGTGAATGATGATAAAAATCTTGTGTTGTTTGCGTTTGATGAGAAAATTGGGGATTATCGGTATTTGGGCAATGGACAAGATGAGCGTGATGAGGGTGCAAAAAATGATGAAAATGCGCCAAAATGTGAAAATTTGGATTTTTCAAAGGGCGAAAATGCTGGGAAAGAAAATTTTACAAGCAAATCAAAGCGCAAAAAGCCACAAGAGCAAAGTTTGTTTGAATTTTAAGCTTTTAAAGGGTGTTAAATGGGCTTTAAAAAGGCTTTTAATAGTGCAAAAAGTGCGTGAGGCTAAAATTAGCGGGCATTTTGCTTGCTGATGAGAAAGGCTATTTTACGCTCATCTTGCATATATCAAGCTTGTTTTTATGCCTAAAATACGCTTTTTACTCTAAATCATAAAGCTTGTTTTTTAGCTCTTTGGGGATTTGACTGAAACGCAAATCGCTGAGCTTGGCTTGTGATTCTTGTGCGAGATACTCGAAAAATTCGCATTTGTCCTTAGCGTGCAAGGAAAGGGCGCAAAGTGCTATGAGAATGAGTTTTGGCATAATAATCCTTTGTGGGTAAATTTAAACCAAACAAGCATTTTGGCTGAAATTTAGGGCAAATGCTTGTGGCTTTATGTGGGCTATATTTTAAATTTGGCTGGTAAATTGAGCGTTAATGGCTTTGATGAATTTGGCTTTTGTGGGTGGATTATGCGTGTTTTGGTGTGATTTAGCCTTTTGTAAGAGTGTATTTTGAGTGTTTTTCGTTATTTAACTTTTTTGAAAGTGTGCTTTGTATGTGTTTTTAAGTTTTAGAATTTGTTTAAATACTTGTAAATACGCTATTTGATTTATTATAAATTGAAATTTGCTACTAAAATGTGTGATAACGCCTTTTTAAGCAAGTGTAAAGTGCCTTTTTATCGTAACAAATCATATACAAAAAACGGCAAAGGCGTGTTTATCCTTTGTCGCAAGTGCTAAAAAAGAGCTAGGCAAAGCAAAATCAATGCTTTTACCTTGCAAAGTGCCACAAAAAGCCTTTGCAAAGCTACTGCGTAAGGCTTGCGGAAAATGCGCGTAAAATCGGGTGGGCTTAGGGATTGACTAGCTTGCCCTTGAAACAAGCATAACCCTGCGGGGCGCCCACAACCCCTTATTTTAGTCCCTTGTTAATTCTTTATGCCATAAGTATAGCAAAAAATCGTATATTTTTGCCTAAAATTTCGCAAAAAACCTAAAAAATTCTTACTCTATGGTAGGTGTATTTTACCATAAAAAGAATTAACAAGGGACTAAAAC
>CAKVDW010000033.1 GCA_934728065.1 uncultured Campylobacter sp. | reverse complement strand
GCATTGTAAATCCTTTAATGAGTGCTTGTTTGTTGGGGGGATTATAGCGAAAAAAGTTAAAAAGTTTGCTTAGGGGGGAAGCTTGAAATTTGGTTTAGAAGTCGAAATTTGTTTTATTTGGTGGGGGTTTGGGCTAAAAATTAAAAATTTATTTAAATTTAACCGTTATGCAAAGAACTTGAGGGATAAAATTTCATAAACTCGTCAAAAACAAACCTTGCCTTTTCATCAAGCTTGTCTAGCTTGGTATTATCAAGCCTTAAATTTGGTTTTGGCTCATCAAATTTTATATCAACACCCACGACATCTTTTATCTTTCCTTGCAAAGCACCTGTATATAGTCCTTTTTTATCGCGCCTTTTAAGCTCGTCAAATTCACATTCCACAAAAATTTCAAAATAATTTATACAATTTGTTTTGTTAAATTCATACACTTCATTAAAAAGTGAAATTGTGCTTACTACGACAATTTGCCCTTGTTTGCTTAAAAAATTTGCCATTCTTGCTCGTTTCAATGCCACCTGCATACGACCTTCTTTGCTATAATTATCAGCGTAAGGTTCGCAAAACTCTCTGGTTTCATCGCCGTCTAAATAAACGACATTGTCAAATTCATTTCTTAAAAGTTTTAAAAGTGTTTCAGCCAAAGCACTTTTGCCACTTCCAGCCAAGCCACAAAACCAAATAACTGAGCCTTGTTTCATCTTAAGCCTTCGCAAAATTTTTGCTTTAAGGCTAAAATGTCCTTTGGACGACCTAAATCTTTTCTGGCTTCTTTGCTGACAAGAATTTCTATAAATATCAAACCGTTCCTGCCCCTAATCTCTTTTAATTTTTCTTTTAAATCTTTTTCATCGCTTACGCGAAAGGCGATTTCATAGCCACTTGCTTTTGCTATTTGCACAAAATCAACATTGTTAGCATTTGTTGCCTGTCCGCCCACACTGCCGTGAGCAAAATTATTCAGCACTATATGCAAGAATTTGCTTCCTTTAAAATTTGAAACTGCTCCAAGGTGCATTAAAAAAGCACCGTCTCCATCTAAACAAATGATTTGTTTTTTTGTGTATTTTGAAAGTATAAAGGCAATGCTGCTTGCAAAGCCCATAGAGCCAACGACTAAAAAGTCATTGTCGTGTTTTTCGCCTTTTTTATCGCGTAAATCATAGCATTCTCGTCCGATATGACCTGTGGTGCATATAAATTTTGCATCTTTATAGTTTTCACAAATGATAGAAATGACTTCTTCTCTTTTTAAATTTAATGTTGCTGTTTTAGAATTTAAAGGGCTTTTAAAGGGGGTAAAACTATCTTTTTGAACCAAAATGGCAATGACTTTTGAATTTTGCAAACTTTCTTTAAAAGCGTGTTCGCACTGCCTTTTAGCCTCATTTAACTCCTTGCTTAAAACAAAATAAGAAATAGCACAAGAGCGCAAAATTTCCTCTGTAACAAGCCCTTGTTTTTTGTGCTGAGGCTCATCATCTTTACCGCCCCTAAGCCCTATGAACATCACAAGAGGAATCTTATACACAAGCTCGTCAGCTAAGGATAAAAGTGGATTTATGGCATTGCCAAGTCCAGAATTTTGCATATAAACAAGGGCGAGTTTTTTTGTAGCTAAATGATAAGCACTTGCAAAAGCAATGGCTTGTCCCTCATTTGCTGTTGTGTAAAAATCATTTGGGCTAATAAGCTCATTTAAGGCTGAATTTAAAGGCTTTAAAAGGCTATCAGGCACACCAGCAAAAAGCCCTATATGCTCTTTTAAAAATAAGGCAAATTCTTTAGAATCTAACACTTAATTTTCCTTGATAAGTGCGATTAAATCAATGGCTTTAATGTATTTTTTATCAGCTTCTAAAGCCCTTTTATGCTCTAAAATGCTTTGTGCGGTTTCAAGCATAGCACTGTAAGCAGAACGCAGGAGTTGGTTTGCATAAACGATGATATTAACCCCAGCTTCTTTTAAATCATCTTCGCTCAAAGATGGATAGTTTGTAGGCACGACCATTAAGAATTTGCGGTTTTCAAGCTCGTTGTAAAGCTTGCAAAAGTCTAAAATTTCCTTGCCGTCTTTTTGGCGAGAATGTATCATAATGCCGTCTGCTCCAGCTTCTAAATAAGCCTTTGCTCTTTTAATGGCATCATCCATTCCAACACCCAAAATCAAGCTTTCAATGCGAGCGATTATCATAAAATCATCTGTAAGCCTTGCCTTTTTCCCTGCTTTGATTTTTTCGCAAAAATTTTCTATTGAATCTTGTGTGTGTTTGGCTGCTTCTCCTTCAAGCAAAGAATTTTTCTTTAAGCCCATTTTGTCCTCTATCACAACAGCACTCACGCCAAGTCGTTCTAGCCTTTTTACCATCATCGCAAAATGCGGAATTTGTGAGCCTGTGTCCCCATCGTAAATGATAGGTTTTGTAGAAACTTCTAAAATGTCATTGACCGTGCTAATCCTTGAGGTTAAATCCACAAATTCAATATCTGGCTTTCCTTTAGAACTGCTATCTGTCAAAGAGCTTAACCACATCACATCAAAGCTTTGATTGATGCCCTCTTTGTCTTTAACACTTGCACTTTCAACTATCATAGCACTTAAACCACTATGTGCCTCTATACCCTTAATAATGGGCTTTGTGTTTAAAATCTTGCGTAAAGAAGCAAGGCGAATTTGAGGCAAAACACCGAGTTCTTTTAATCTTTTGTTGATTTGGGTTGAGGAGATGTTTTTAGTGTATTTTGGCTCTATCACTTCGCCTTTCCAGCTTGCCATTAACTTTATAGCCTTTTCCCTACCACTTGCCAAAGGACCATCTTTCCAATCATCTCCGTGAACTAGATAATGGGGCTTGTATTTTAAAAGGTTGTTGTCGTATTCTTTTTCATCTTGAGGCACAACCTCATCAACGCCTTTTAAGCCCTCAACGATGATTTTTCTTTGTTCATAATTCATAAAAGGCACTCTTTTGTAGCTTGCTATGGCTTTATCTGTAAAAAGTCCAACGATAACATAGCCAAGTTTTGAAGCCTCTTTGATAATATTTAAATGTCCAGGGTGGATAATATCAGCTGCCATAGGAACATAAACGATTTTTTTCATTTCTTATCCTTTAAACAAGCAAGTATCACAAAGTTTTGTTTTGCTTAAATCCCCGCTTATATGAGCTTTTCTTAACTCGTCCATACCCTTTGAATGCCATATATCATAAATAGAGCTTTCATAAATGTTGCCAACAGCAATGTGCTTTGCCCTATGTGATGCGCAAGGCACTACCAAGCCATCTCCGTGGATAAACAAAGATTCAAAGGGATAAGAACAGCTTTGCTTACCAGAAATAGGCGCATCGCTAATAGCATAACTTCGCTCATCATCAAATGGAGAAATAGGCACATATCTTTGAACAGCTACATAATCAACCTTATCAACCCAAAATTCCTTAAAGGCTTCAAGCTCGTGTTTGTTTTTTTCTTGCAATAAAAAGCTAACACGAACAATGGGTAGCTCTTTGCCCATTTTTGCGCGTAAATTTAAAAACGAGTCAATATTTTTTAACACTGTTTTAAAATCAAGCCCGATACGAATTTTTTTATAAGTTTCTTCTGTGATGGCATCAATGCTAAAATTCATTCTTGTAACATTTGTATCAAGTATTCTTTTGCTTTTTTCTTCGCTTAACAAAGAAGCATTGGTGTTAAAATGTATATCCATAATGCTTGGTTTTTCACTTAAATACTCAAGCCTTTCGATGATATCAGGATCAAGTAAGGGTTCATTTGTTTGAGAGGGAGCAATAGATGGGCATTCGTGTTCATCGCACTCATCAACAAGCCTTTTAAAAACATCAAAGGGCAAATAGCCATCATATTTATAATCATCTCTTAAATCCTTGTGTCCGTGAACACACATAGCACACCTTGCATTGCATTTAAATTGATTTTCAAAACGAACAAAAAGAGGAAAATCTTGCATAATGTGATTTGACGCATCAGCCCATTTTTTGCGGTATTGATGCCATTTTTGTCCATATTTTTTCGCACAAATAGCATCAATGTCTTTTTTGGAGTTATTCACCACTCTACCAGCGGAGGTGGATTCTTGTTTGATTGCACTTGACATTATATATCCTTGTAATTTTAAACCATTTTATAAAAAAAAAAAAAAACGGATTTTTAACTAGGGATTAATTTTGTTTGAATTTAAAAAATTAAGATATAAATTTTTAAGTTATGACTTATGTGGATAAAATGTGTGTAAGATTTTATGAATTTGGATAAAGCTAAAAAGGCTGTTTGAATTTAAGCAGCATTATAAAACATTCTTGTTTCACAGTCGCACCATTTTACTCTCTCTCTCTCTCTTGTTGCTTGCAAGGGCAATTATACGAAAAAAATAATCATCTTGGTTATTAAAAGGAGCAAAACCAAGCTGCTCTTTAGCAAAAACAAGCTCAAAGCTGTCTTTAAGTTCATCACAAAGCAGTTCAAAATTCACAAAACGCCGATAATGCCCATCGTAAATAAAAGCATCCTCTTGCAAGCTTACAGGCTCGCCTTTTTTGTAAAGTGAATTTTTATATCCTCTAGCCTCAATGGCAAGTATGCCATTTGGACAAAGCAAATGAGGCAATGCTTTAAAAAGCCTTTTTTGCTCTTTAAGGCTAATAGAATGCAGAGTAAAACGAGAGTAAATACAGTTAAATTGAGCCTTTAAATCATCAAGTTGTGTAAAATCTCCACAAACAAAAGAGATGTTTGCTTTCTTTTGTGCTGAAAGATAGGCTATTTCTTCTTCTATTTGGTCTATGGCTACAACGCTAACGCCATTTTGGGCAAAATAAAAAGCATCTCGACCGTTCCCACAACCAAGCTCAAGCAGGGTTGGTGAGCTTTGCAAGGAAAGGTAGTTTTCATACACAAACCGAGCAAAAAGAGATGGCTTTGTGTTTGTTTTATGCTTTTGATAAAATTTAGTCCAATACTTTATATCCAAAGTTTATCCCCCTTAAAATAACAAAAACCTTATCAAATTTAATTAAATATTAAATTAATTTCGCTATTATTTTTTATAAATTTTTAAAGCAGGACTCGCAATGATAAAAACAGATATGTTTGAAAAAAATTTAAACGCCTTACGAGCTAGGGGCTATGATGAGCTTAAAAAAGGCTTACAAAAGCTCAAAAATTTACATTTTGAATATGATTTAGATAAAGATGAAGTTTTAAATGCAAATATCATCAACAAAAAAACAAAAGAAAAAATCTACCAAAAACCTTTCATAGAATTACAAAAAAGCCTAGAGCCTTTTCAAAAAGAATATTTACGCTATCCTTGTTTGTTTTTTTATGGCTTAGGCAATGGGTTTTTATATAAGATATTACTGCAAAATCAAAACCACAAGAGAATAGTTGTTTTTGAAAAGAATTTAGAACTCATTTATATGGCTTTTAATTTGAGTGATTTTTCAAAAGAACTTGCTCAAGGCAGGTTGATTATTATTTATAGCAAATATTACAATTCACCTAAGGCTGATTTAACTTTTGGATTAAAGAATATCAGTATGTTTTATAGGCTCTATACCTTACACATTCACAGCGATTATTATCTTAAAGACCAAGCAGAAATGAAAAGAATTAATGACTTAAATATAGATGCTATGGCTATTTGGGCTGCAAGACACGGAAATGACCCAAGAGATGCTCTAACAGGAGCTGAACAGTTTTTAATAAATTTACCCAAAATGTTTGCTCATCCAAATTTATTAGAACTCATCAAAAAAAGGTCAAAAAAAACCGAATTTGCCATACTTGTAGCCACAGGACCAAGTTTAACTAAACAACTGCCCTTACTTAAAGAATATGCAAGCAAAGCCACTATTTTTTGTGCTGATAGTGCCTATCCTATACTTTATAAAAACGGCATTAAACCTGATTATGTTTTATGTTTGGAAAGAACAGAAAATATGGCGGATTTTTTTGAAGATGACTTTGGGGAATTTGATAAAGATATTACTTTTATTTTTATGTCTCTTGTTCATCCAAAAGTGGTAAAAAATTTAGAAAAATACAAAAGAAATTATATCTTAGTTGCAAGGTCATTACCCTTTCAATTTTACTTCAAAATAGACACCTTTGGTTATGCAAGTGGTGGTCAAAGCGTGATGAATTTTGCTTATGAAATAGCAAATAGATTTTTGCGTTATACAAAAATTGCTTTTGTAGGGCAGGATTTGGCTTTTTCAGATGATGGGGATTCGCACCCGCAAGGATATTTATTTGAAGCAAATGAAAAGAAATATGATGCAAGAAGAAAATCAGAAATCAAAACCACAACAGCTTATGGTGGAGTTGGAACAGTAAAGGCTCGTCCGTCTTGGATTTGGTTTAAGAATTTCTTTGAAATATATATCTTTAACAACAAAAATCACACAAAAACATATAATTGCACTGAAGGTGGAGCGAGGATAGAAGGCACGATAGAAATGCCCTTTAAGCAACTTTGTGAGAACTTTTTAGCCAAAAAACCTGATAAAAAATTTTATAAACTAAAATACCCCACCCGAAAAGAAAGTGGCGAAAATATGCTAAAAGCTTATAAGATGATAAAAAAAGGACAAAGCCTTAATCTTAGATACATAAAAGACTGTAAAAAAGTTCTTAAACAAATTCAATCCCTTACCACAGGCAAACAGTCTTATACTTACGATGAGATAAACGAAAGTATAGATAAAATCAAAACAAGAATGGAAAATAAAAAATCTTTATTTTGCAACGAAATATTATCCCCCTTGCTTTTTCATTTAGAAGTTGAATTTGCGCCTTTATATGCTCAAAATTTTGAAAACGAAACCGAAAGACAAAACAAACTTGTAATGTGGATTTTCTCGCACGAAGCTTGGCTTGAGGAAGTGATTGACCTGCTTGAAGTTTTCCAAGAAAGCATAAACAAAAACATAGTGCCTTTAAGAGAAGAACTTGAAAAAAGAAAGATTTTATAAAAGGCTTTTTGATGAATTTCCTTGCAAAAAACACTCAAGCGTTTAAATTTACCCTGCTTACAAGTCATCTTTTATCAAGGTAAAAACAATGACCGTGTTTGACAAAAACCTCAAAGCCTTTTATGAAGTTGATGAAATTTGTTCAAAAGATGTTGAGGCT
>CAKVDW010000032.1 GCA_934728065.1 uncultured Campylobacter sp. | reverse complement strand
TTTTTCTTTTCTTTAAACTTTTTTTGTTTTTCTTTTCTTTAAACTTTTTTTGTTTTTCTTTTCTTTAAACTTTTTTTCACTGACTTGTCTTATCATATAAAATTGTCATACTGAGCTTTCGCAAGAAAGCGAAGTATCCACAAAAACAAGTCTTGTTTAAATTCTTTGGATTTTTGTTGCACCTTGCAAGCTTATATGGCTTTTGCATTCTTGCTTTTGAGGCTTAACCAGCTTGAAAAACGGAAAAATCTAGCTTTTTAAATAAGGCAGCATTTCTCAGCTACCTTACTTCAAAGAAGGATTAACTTGCCTAAATCCTTAAATTTAGGCAAGTAAAGCGAGTTTGCTTTGCTCTGTTTTAAACGAAAACAAAAACTCACTCGGTTTTATATCACTCAAAATGAAAACTCTCTCAATTTCACTCAGCTTAAAGGCTATACGCGTAGCGAAGTCCTACGGTATAAGGTGTTCGGAATTTTTGAGTAACGCCATTTTCAGTTTTCTTTATATCAGCTAAACCAAAGCGACTATAAAGTTCAAGCCCGTGATTTTGAGCGACATTTGCGCGCAAGCCAAAGTTTATGCCAGGGTCAAAGCCACTCATAGTGATTTTCGAGCTGGGTTCGCCATCACTCTCATCTTTATTTGTGATTTTTGTATAGCCAAGACTTAAACCCGCAAAAACCCCAAAGTCCAAACTTTCGCTTGAAACGAAGTTATAAAGCCCATCGACATTTGCACTGGCACTCAAAATGTTATTTGTCGCTTTGCCATCATCATACTTGCTTTGGCTATTTTGATAGTTTAGCACACCATAAGCTCTAACTCCAACTTCAGGCATAAAAAAGAATTTATACCCGCCCAAAACACCGATTTGGTATTGTGTGTCGGTGTTTTTGCAGCTTCCACCATTAGATTCTCTTTTGAAAGTATTAGAAGAAAAGTTAGTGTTACCTTGCACACCCACAAAAGCACCGCTTGTCTCAGCCACCGCAACGGTAGCACCTAAAATCCCAGCCAGAGCAAAGCTCAAAGCAAATTTGTTTATACTCATAAGAGTCCTTTAAGATGAATTTCTAAATTTTTCACACAACTTCACGCTTTAAAATTCAAAAATTTTATCTTTTGGACAAAATTTTTGAAAATTTTTAGGCAAAATGTGTTAAAAATTTAGTTCTTATAATTATAATCCCCCCCCCCCCTCTTAATATAATCTTAATTTAAGCTTAAAAATAGCTTAAATTGTAAAAAATTTTCGCCTCGTGGGTGAAAAGCAAATTTACAAGGAAAGAAAAATTTAATTCAAAGCGTGGAATTTGGATAAAAGAAGAAAGGTTTAAACGAAGAGATGAATTAAACAAATTTTGTAAGCCATTTTTAAAAAAACAGCTCACGCAAGATTTTTCATCTTGCTTTATGCCGCTTTACACCGTTCCTTTGCTGTTATGCTTGAATTCTGGCACGATTTGGGCAAGAATTTGCGCTACATTTGATGAGTGAAGCAGTTCGTTGATTTGCAAATTGAGCTTTTTTAAGTCGCATTTTTCGCTGTGTGTTACGAAAATGCTTTCATACTTGGTTTGAATATCTTTTTCATCGATTAAAAGTTCCTCAAAAAGCTTTTCGCCCTTGCGTAAGCCCGTGATTTTGATGGGTAGGTGCGTTTTGCCCGATAAAAGTAGCATTTTTTGGGCTAAATCCATTATCTTAACGGGCTGCCCCATATTTAAAACAAAAAGCTCGCCGCCCTTTGCGATGGCAGCAGCCTGCAAGACAAGCTGCACCGCCTCACTTACAAGCATAAAATAACGCACAATGTCAGGGTGAGTAAGGGTTAGGGGTAAATTCGCATCGATTTGAGCCTTAAATTTAGGGATTACGCTGCCACTTGAACCCAGCACATTGCCAAAACGCACGCAAGACACTTCAAAATTCGCCTCGCTTAAATTTAGGGCGTAAAGCTCGCACACACGCTTGGTGCAGCCCATTATGCTCGTGGGGCGCACGGCTTTGTCTGTGCTTATCATCACAAATTTTTTCACCCCATTTTTTTTGGCTAAATCGCACAAAATTTTCGTGCCTTGTATGTTGTTTAGCACCGCTGCATTAGGGTTTTGCTCGCAAAGTGGGACGTGTTTATAAGCAGCAGCGTGCAAAATCAAGTCGATTTTATGGTGCGCTAAAAGCTCATCAAGGGCGTTCTCATCAAGTATGCTTAACAGCACGGGCGTGATTTTGTCCTTGTGCGCGCTTAATTTTTCGTTGATTTGATAAAGGTTAAACTCGCTATGCTCTACCATTATGAGCTTTTTTGCGCCAAATTGAATGCACTGCTGACAAAGCTCACTACCTATCGTCCCGCCAGCTCCGCTCACAAGGACAACCTTGCCCTTTAAAAACGCGCTAACGGCTTTGTTGTCTAAATCCTTTGGCTTTCTTGCGAGCAAATCCTCTATGCTTATGTCTCTTGTTTCGTTTTTTGTAAATGAAAATATCTTTATGTCGCTTATGCCGTAGCTTACAAGCTCATCAAAGAGCTTTTTTAGCTCATCTTGGTTTAATTTTAAAGCGATGATAGCCGTTTTTACGCCGTTTTGTGCATAGTCTTTTATGGAATTTTTGCTTTGAACCTTGAATTTATCGCAATATGTGCCGATTAAACTCTTTCTTTCATCGATGACGGCGACAGGATAAAGCCCCAAAGAGCCTTCTTTTGCGCCTTTTAAAAGGTGTAAAGCCTTTGAAGTCGCGCCCACAACGATACAGGGAGTGGATTCTTCATAGCGAACACGCCTAAAATCGATAAACATTCTCTTGCTGATACGCAAACCACCGATAAAAAGGTAGCTCAAAACAAAATCAATGCCGATAACGCTTCTTGGAAAGGGGTTGAAAAAATCATCAAAAAGATAAAAAATCCCCAAAAAAACGCACTCAGACAAGGCTAGGGCGATGAAAATTTTTCTCGCCTCGTTTAAAGAGACAAAACGCCACGCTACCTTGTAAATGCCAAAAAGCGCGAAAAAGGCGAATTTAAGGGCGGTTAAGACGAGCCACGCTTTGATTAGGCTTTCATAAAAGATATTTGGTATAAAGCCTGAAAATCGCAACTCATAGGCTAAAAAAATAGACAGCGTGAATAATACAAAATCACAAATCAAAAAAAAGGTTAATCTCTTGCTTTTATGTGTCATTTTTGCCCCTTAAATTCAGCTTTACGCGCCATTTTACGCCTTAATCACTTTTCTAATTTCCTCGCAAATGCCCACCACTTCGTCCTTGCTCATCGCTGTGCCGCTTGGCAGACAAATGCCCTTTTTGAAAAAAAGTTCGCTGTTGCCGTTTGTGTAGGCTTTTTCGCCCTCAAAAACGCCTTGCGCGTGCATAGCTTTCCACAAGGGGCGCGTTTCGATTTTTAGCTGTGCTAAATGTGAGATGATGGCGTTGATTTTAGGGTGCAAGTCCCATTTTTTCGCCCCTGCAAGCTCCACTCGCTCATAAGAAAAAAGCTCTTTTGGCGAAAAATCAAGCAAAGCCACGCTCAGCCAGCGATTTGCCCGTGAATTTGGCAACTCATCGACAAAGCTTAAAATGCCGCCTAAATTTTCCTCATACCAAGCGTAAATTTGGCGTTTTTTAGCTACTCTTTCCTCTAAAACCTCCATTTGTCCGACACCGATTGCGCCTAAAACATTGCTGAGCCTGTAGTTATAGCCATAGTCCTTATGCTCGTAAAATAACTCTTTTTCGCGCGCTTGTGTGCTGTAAAAGCGTGCTTTTTCAATGCTTGCGCTGTCTTTTCCCACGAGCATTCCCCCGCCGCCGCAGGTGATGATTTTGTTGCCGTTAAACGAATACACGCCAAAGTCCCCAAAAGCCCCAAGTGCCTTGTTTTCGTAAAAACTTCCCAAAGCCTCAGCCGCATCTTCGATTAAGATGATACTGTGTTCCTTGCAAAGTGCTAAAATTTCGCTCATTTTAGCCGCATTGCCATACAAATGCGTTAAAAGTAGGGCTTTTGGCTTTGTTTCACACTCTAAAATCGCCTTTTTAAGTAGCTTTGTGTCTATGTTAAAGCTTTCATCGCTGTCGATAAACACGGGCTTAGCGTTTAGGTATTTTAAAGCCACCACAGAGCCTATAAATGTGAAACTTGAAGCAAGCACTATGTCCCCAGCTCCTATACCAGCGACTCTTAAAGCCAGATGAAGCGCGGCAGTGCCTGAATTTAACGCAAGTGCGTTTGGCACGCCCGCATAGTTTTTAACCGACTCTTCAAAACGGCTCACAAATTCGCCCAAAGGGGCTATGTAGTTGCTCTCAAATGCCTGTGCTATGTAGCTTTGCTCTTTGCCACTCATATGTGGCGGAGAAAGAAAGTATTTCATTTTTTGTCCTTTTTGCCTTGTTTTTTTGAATTTAACCTTGAATTTTTAGCCGATTTTTCGCTTAATTTTGGCGTTGATTTTGAATTTTTTGTCTTTAAATTTAAGTTTGCTGAATTTTTTCCTTTTTTATCAAATTTTTTGGCAGGAATGCCCACAAAAACGCCCTTTTGTTTTATGCTCTTTGTCATTACCGCGCCAGCTCCAAGCACCACTTCATTGCAAAGGCTTAAATTCGGCAACACGCAAGAATTTACGCCCAAAAAGCACCTTGCGCCCACGCTCACATTGCCAGCGCACTTTGCTCCAACGCTTATGTGGCTAAACTCGCCTACTATGCACTCGTGTTCGATGACACAACTTGAATTCAAAATAACGCCCGCACCAAGCTTTGCCCTTGCATTTACCACGACATTTGGCATTATAGCGACATTTGCACTACTTATATCTGCGCTAGGTGCGATAATAGCACTTTTGTGGATAAGGCTTACGCATTTAAAGCCCGCATTTTGCACCTTTTTGTAAAGCTTTTGGCGCGTAAAATTGTCGCCTACGGCGATGAAAATGTCGTGTTTTGGCAAGTTTGGTGTGAAAATTTGCGCCTTTTTTTCATCATCGTCCAAAAAAATCACTTCCCCATAGCCCATATTTCGCGCTATGTCAGCGCACACCAGCCCGTGTCCGCTCGCTCCGTAAATATAAATTTTTTTATCCATTTTCAGCCTTTTTCACATAAATTCACGCGATTTTGCGCAAAAAACACAACTTAATTTTTTCCATTAAATTCATCACTCGTTGCCTTGCCACTTTTACTGATACCACTTCTTTGAAAAACCCGCACCATAGTCATTAGAGCGATTTTAACATCAAGGGCAAAGCTGCAATTTCTCACATAAAACAAATCAAGTTCAAATTTTTTCTCCCACGAAATGTCGTTGCGCCCATTTACCTGCGCCCAGCCCGTAATGCCCGGACGCACATCGTGGCGGTGCTTTTGCACTTCATTATAAAGTGGCAAGTATTTCACAAGCAAGGGGCGAGGACCGATGAGGCTCATATCGCCTTTGAGGACATTGAAAAGTTGGGGTAGCTCATCAAGGCTAAGGCTACGGATAACCTTGCCAAAGGGCTTTAAGCGAAACTCATCGGGCAGCAAGTTCCCATTTTCGTCCCTTTCATCACTCATCGTTTTGAATTTATATAGGGTAAAAATGCGCTCATTAAGCCCGGGGCGCTCCTGCCTAAACAAAACCGCGCCCAAAACGCACTTTAAAAGCAAAGCCACCAGCAAGATAATGGGCGCAAGCACTATGATTAGGCTTAAAGATACAAGCAAATCCAGCATTCTTTTGATAAAACTTTTATACATCAATCTTTACTTTATGGTTTATTTTAAACGCTTGATTATAAAAAAATAATTTAAATTAAAATTAAACGAAAGATATAGATTATTGCCCAAAAATCTTATCATATTCGTTTAAATATTTTTTAGAAATATTGTTTTCATCATAGTTTAAAGCGTCTTTAAAGGCGTTTTGAGAAAGGTTTTTAAGCAAGGCTTTATCATCAAGCAAAAGGGCGATTTTTTGGCTCAAATCCTTGCCATCGCGCACCTTGCAATAAAGTCCGTCTAAGGCGTTTCGCACGGCTTCTACACAGCCTTCTACCTCGCTTACCACGCAGGCTTTGGCGCAGGCTTTGGCTTCAAGCACGCTTTGGGGAAAGCCCTCTTTGTAGCTTGGCAGGGCGAAAATGTCGCATAAATTCAGCAAAAAGGCTATGTCATCGCGTTTGCCAAGATAATGCACCGCGCCACCTTGCAAAAACTCCAAACTCGCGCAGGATTTGTTCTCATCAAAACCGCCCACAAAGATAAAGCTCGCACGCCCTTTTAGCAGGCTCGCAGCCTCGTAAAACTCACGCACGCCCTTGTGCCACAAAGCCCTAGCTACCATTAAAACAATGGGCAAGTCGCTTCTTATGCCATTTTGCTTGCAAAAATACTCCCTTTGTTCGCTTGTGATTTTAAGCGGACAAAAATGCTTTAAATTTACGCCTACTGATGAAATGAGTGTGATTTTTTCTTCTTTTAAGCCTAAATTCTTTAAAAATTCGGCATTTGAGTGGCTTACGCAGATGAATTTATCGGCGCATTTAAAGGCGATTTTATAAAGTGAATTTATGCTAAAACGCACGATTTTGCTTTTAAAATCCTCATCTATATAAAAGCTGCCAAGCCCTTCGACAAGGGCAACACAGCGTTTTATGCCAGCAAATTGAGCAGCGATTATCCCCAAAGTGTTGCTTTTGTGCGCGTTTGTTTGGAGCAAGTCTAAATTTAAGCCTTTGAGCGTTTTGCAAAGCGAAAAAAAATTCTTAAAAACCACGAAAGGATTGACACTGCTTCTTTGCAGCTCGTAAAATACCAGCGTAAATGGTAAATTCAGCTTTTGCAAGCGGTTTGCATACTCATCATTTGGCACGACAACAAAAACCTCATCACCGCGTGCAAGCAAAGCCTTGATAATAGGCATTCTAAAATGATACACGCTCGCACCAGCGTGGCTTAAAAAGCCGATTTTCACGCCTTAATCCTTACTTTTTTAGCTTATACACTTTGGCTTCTTTTTCGCTCAAAACAAGCTCGTATAGGCTTTTGTCGTAATTTTCAAAGAAAAACATTTGCACGAAAGCGCTTTCAAACATAGTTTTGTCCATTATGATAAACTGCACGGGCAAGCCAAAATTTTCTTTAAAATAAAAAACGAAAAAATCCCCATTTTCATCGACAAGAATTTGCCTAAAATCTTTGTGTTTTATGGAGTTAAAATCAGTTATGCTGTGGATTTTAAGTGCTCTATTATTAACATAAAGGGCGGTAAAATCGTTTGCAAGCACCATACCATTGCTTAAATTATAAGAACCGTCTTTAAGTGTGCCTTTATTGATAGCCGTGCTAAACACAAAGGGCGAATTTATTTCGCCTGTGGCTAAATCTATCTTTGAAAAGCTCGCCACAGTAGCAAAAATCATCGCCATTCGCAAGGGCATATACACGAAAATGTCGCGGGTTTTGGGGGTTTTAAGCGTAAAATTTGGGTTTTTTAAAGAGTTTAAAAAAATCAAGGCATCATTTGAAGTCTCCCCAGCCGCGTAATCTCGCATCATCGCTTTAAGCAAATCACTTTGCAAAAGCGTGTCGTTGCGCTCATAAAAACTTTTTTCGGTGTATTCTACCGCAAGCCTTGCTAAATTAGCACCCGCTCTTTCGTTTTGACTCAAAACAAAAGAAGCATAAAAATTATCCTTTCCCAAGTGCTTGCCCCCATCAACAAGGGTTTTAACATCACTGTAATATCGCACAGGATAGCCA
>CAKVDW010000031.1 GCA_934728065.1 uncultured Campylobacter sp. | reverse complement strand
GAATCTAGCCCAAAATCTAACACGAATTCAAACAAAGATTCACAAGCCCAAAAAGAAATCCTAGAAATGTATTTTAGCTATGGAAAAGAAATGACAAGGCTGAAAAGCGATGATTCACGATTTACAAAAGATATTAACTTGCATTTAGCAACACAAGGCTATAATAAAGGCGAAGTTATAGACATAGAGCTAGAGCGAAACAATCAAACTTTTAGCACACAAGCGACAATAGATAAAAATGGCAAAACCATCATAAAAAATGTATTTGATGATTAAGGGATAAGATAATGAGTGAGTGTAAAATAAGGGCTAGGGTTGGCGATAAAAGCATAGAAAAAAATGTATGCAGACCTGATTTTGAGGAAGTGCTAACACCTTATAAGGAAATTACGAATATTGCAAAAAATAAATATTTTGCACCAAACATAATATTTGAAAGCGAGGCAAGACATATTGCTGTGGCAGAAGCTGTATTCGGTAAGATTGGTGGAAAATTAGAGGAGGCTAGAATTGAAGCTGAGGAAAAATATAAAAATGGCAAAAGCATAGAAAGATATATTGATACTTGTGCTACAAGGGTGTGCTATGCACTCAATAAAAGTCCAATACCAATCACACTCAAAAAAACTTCATCAACAAAAGGAACAAAATGGACGGGAGCAGATAAATATTTTTATTATACAGGAGTTAATGGACTAAAGAGCTTTTTAGACACAAATTGGAAAGAATTAAATTATAAAAAATCTACAAAGAATATGTATGGCAATATAAAAACACAAATACAACAAGGTGAATCAAAAGATTTTTTTCATTTTATGGGAACACAAGCAGAGAATGAGGCTTTTTTTGATGAAATCTCTACATTAAAACACAAGAAAAAAGGCATTATTTTGCTATTTGGTGATGTGCGCCACGCAACACTTTGGAACAAAAATGATTTTGTAGATGTAACCATTGGATATGGCAATAATTATCTTAAAGATAAAACACGACTAGTAAAAGAGGTTTATTTTTGGGAAATAATATGAGTGGTAAAATAATGAAGTTGTTTTTTTTAGCATTATTGCCATTTTATCTTTGCTATGGCACGGGAGAGAGGCTTTTAGATGAGCGAGTTGCCAAAATATTTTTTGATAAGCAATACCAAATCACAAGCATAAAACGAGCTGGGCTAGAATACTGCCTAAACTACGAGCAATTAAGACGCAAAAGCCTATCTAAAGAGGCACAAAAATCATTTTTTCCCTATGAATATAATCGATTTGAGCTTTATCTGCCCTTTGATAAACTTGTAGCAATCAAGGCGTATAAACAATATGTCGATAGTTATTTGCAGTGGATTAAGGGACTATCGCAAGATGATTTTTATAAGCATTTTAAGAAATTGCCAAATTTTAATAATAGATTTGAAATTTGTATGGATATGTATGATTCTATTCAATACCAAAGCGAAATGCAAAAAATCATCAAAAAATACTGCAAAAAATGTGAGTAAATCTACAATGCCACCTTTAAACCCCCTACTAGAAACAGATAAAATAGAATGTATCCACAAAGGTAAAATCTTGTTTCAATCAAGCACAAAAGATTTAATGTGTGTGCAAGATTCTAGTGGCACTGATGCAGGTGTAATAAACCTACAAGATTTAGCAAATGCTGTCATTATAGGCTGTGCTAATAATATAGCTGGAATCCCTAATCCTTGCACGAAATTAGCAAGTATCCCAAATTCTATCACTTCATCTTTACTAGAAATAGATAATCAAAAAATAGTTTTAGCCCAAACAATCTCTCAAGTCATCACAGATAAAGGCTCACCTTTAATCTTACAAGGAGAACCAAAGGCAAAGGATATATTAGAACTTGATGAGGATATAACAGAATTTGATAAGGCGCAAAATGGCAATGATAGTGAAAAATCTATAAGCGAATCTAAAGTAGTTTCAAATGTAGTTTCAAGCGAATCTAACGCAAAATCAAGCAATGAATCTAGCCCAAAATCTAACACGAATTCAAACAAAGATTCACAAGCCCAAAAAGAACAAATGGTGTTAGAAGTGGTGAGGAAATGGGAGTATAAAACCAAACAAACCAAAGCTACTGCAGAATTACTAGCAAGGATAATGGAACACGATTTAGATTCTTACAATAAACTTGCCACTGTTCCAAATTTTAAAGTTATTATTTCAAATGATTATTCATCAAACAAGGAGTAATAATTGAACTTTTTGCGCCAAATCTTAAAACTTTTAATCTTATGCCTACTATGCCTTGTGCCAAGCAATGCCTTTATAGTAACTTCACAAGAGGAAGTAGAATCTAAACCTTTGCTTTATAGCCCAAATACCACGCAAATAAACGGTGAAAGATTGTTTTTTAACGACTTGCGACAAAGTCCCACATTGCCCAAAGGGCTAAAACCGCTTGTATTAACAAAAAACACAAAAGATTTTTTAGAAAGTCAAAAAAATGGCGCAAATACATATCATCGCTTTGAGGGAGATTTAGAGATTATGGGTGTTTTGCAATATGCTATGAGTGCGGATTATAGCGGATTTTATCAAGAATGGATTTTGTTTTTCGATGAGCCTTATTATGCGCAAAATCTCATTCCCAAAAATAAACCTTATCCAAGCAACACAGATATTTTCCCCAATAGTGCGTATATGAGCATAAAAAAACATCAACTACCGAAAGAACTTTACGATTTGGCTATTAAAAATCCTTTATCTATCATCGGTGTGCGTGTGAGTGCGAGACTAAAGAGCTTAAATATTACCACAGGCGATGGTGATGAGTGGGAGTTTTTTGGAGAAATACAAAACTTACAAACCATAGGACAAATATTTATTAAGCATCCTAATAGATTAGAATTATATGATTTGGGTGTGAATGGAGAGACTATTTTAACTTATGCTACCAAAGATTCTTACATAAACTTGCGCGAATCATCAAATGGCAAGATTTTATACACAATACAAAAAAATGAAATCGTGCAATATAAAAAGAAATTCAACTCTGATTATGCAGAAACTTGTAATGTGATAGAATCTAGCAAAAATAAAGGTATAATCATATATCTAGGCAAAGATTCCACTCACTCAAAATGGTATAAAATAGCCTATCTCCCACCAAATGCAAAAGATACAAGCAAAGCAATCTATGGCGTAATTCATAGCTCTCAAGTGGGATTTGAATATAATGAGTAGATTTTACAGTCTCCAAGTCAAACAAAACTTACTCCACCTTTGAAATCAAACCAGAACTTACCCAATCCCAAGATACTTTTAGCACTCACATAAACAATATAAATCAAAGGGCAAATGAATCAAATTCGCGTAATTACAATTTGAGAGTTTGTGTATTAGCACAAAAGAAAAAGGTGTTTTGCAGACGAATACACTGCTTATTTTACACATAATGTTATCCAGCAATTATGATAAATTTTATTTGGGTGTTAATGTTTAACTTAAAAAATATAATAAGGAGCATCAAATGATTTTTCGCACATATTTTATCCAGATTGAGATATAAGGTTTAGAAGCATTTAGAGCAAAATACGAAAAATTTGATTCTATTTATAATCAAATATACCTAAACCGCCCAGAAAAGCTAAAAATTCATCAAGGCTATATGCGGAGTGTAAAGACTTAAATAAAGGCTTAGATTTAAGCATAATTTTATACAATCAATCAAATTTTATAATAAAACAACAAAGTTAAATTTAAGTCTTAAACAAAAAGCTTATGCAAGCATTTAAATTTATTATCTTAAAATAAAAATTTAAAATAAAACAAGTAAAAATTAAATATAATGCTTTTGCCATAAAATCTCTCTTAAGGGTAGTAATATGAGCATTAAATAGATAAAGAAATAAATCCAACAAAGGAAACTAAACCTTGAAATTTACATAATAAAGTGGGTGATATTCTTTTATATAGTTCATTATCTAGTGTCTTTTTGATAAAATTTCTAGCCTTTTTATTTGTTGTGCAAATAATTTAGCAAATCTTACTCACTTACTCTATCGCTTTTCATTTTTGTAGCTTTATCCACAATATCCTTTATTTGCATATTTTTACTTGATACAAAGTCGCTGATAACGCGAAAAAAGACTTTTGGCGCAACTTGTTTTAATTTAACGCTCGTGTAAATCATATAATCTAACATTATTTTCCTTTTTAACTTGGTATTATTGAATTTTTGCGTGCGGTTTTTTGGAGAGAGAAAAGAACTAATGCCATAAGTATGGTATAGGCAAAGGTTATTAAAACAAATAAAGGTTCTTCAACTTTAACCTTATCACTTACGAGTTTTCCTATGAAAGGATTTAATAAGGCTATTTTGTTAAATCCAATAATTGCTAAAGTAATCAAATAGGCGCAAATGATAAAAAAATATCTCAAAATTATATTATGTAATGAAACCAACCATACATATAAAAATAAGAATAATAAAAAACATATGCTATTTGAAAATATAAAGATAAGATTTGTATCGTTTGGAATAAGAATAATCAAGGCAGTTGATATAAATAACACAAGTAGAGAACAATAAATTAGATTTCGAGTGTCTATCAACAAAGATTTTGAAAATATTTGTTTAATAACTTTCCAAATGTCTTTATAATTTTTTAAACAAATAAATAGAATATAAAATACACAGCAAGCTAGCAATGCTGAAATAGCAACCAATAACAAACAAGGCTTATCCGCAAAAAAATCTTTTGCATTCACAAAATAATTTGTAAAGTTTGAAATCTGTTTTATAGTTAAATTTTCATCATCTATAAAGCCACAAATATAAATAATTAAGCACATTTTAAGCGAAAGATTGTTATAATTATTCTTGTTTAAGTGTTAATGATTAGCTTATTTTTGCTTCGCTTTGCTCGCAACCCGTTGGGTCGGTTGAGAAAGGGAGTAAAGGTATGATTAATTATCTCGCTTTTCAAAGAGCTTTTAAGGCTCTTTGAAAGCAACTCTTAAAAATTGACTGATTGAATTATAGCCAAAATTTTTATTATTAAAAAATGAAAATTATAACTAAAATATCTATATTCCAAGCTTAATTTGAGAATAATTTTAAAAATTATTTAAGATTATTTATTGTATAATTCACTTTTCATTTCAAGGGAGGCAGGTATGAGGAAAATGTGTTTAAGTTTGGCGCTGGTTGCGACTATGGCAAATGCAAATAACACAACGCAGCAAAAAGCATCACTTCTTGGCGAGGTTATAATCGAAGCGACAAAAAGCGAGCAAGACAGCTTAAAGTATGCTGGTAGCGTGGGAGTTTTAAAGAGCGGCGAGTTAAAAGCCCGTCCAAACATCATAGAGGCGATGCAAAATGTGCCGGGAGTTGATGGCGGGAATGATTTTGGACGCGAAGTGGGAAGAAGGTTTCAAATTCGCGGGTTTAACGATGAACGAGTGATAATTATGCAAGACGGGGTAAGACGCTCGCCGGGGTTGTATTCAGGGATGATATCAAGCTTTCGCACAGATAGCGATATACTCAAACGCGTGGAGGTAGTCAAGGGAGCAAGCTCGATTCTATATGGCTCTGGGGCGATAGGAGGCATAGTAAGTATGCAGACGAAAAATGCTCACGATTATTTAGAAGATGGTGAGAGATTTGGTGCAATGCTTGGCGGACGCGTAGAGTCAAATAATATGCACTCTGTTAGACTCGGCGTCTATGGTAGAAGTGATGACAACACAGCAGCTAGCGAGCCTTCTAAAATACCTTTGGACGCTTTGGTGTATGTTAAAAAGGCTTGGCACGGCGACATAAAGCTAGCAGATGGCGGTCCATACGAAGCAAATCCAAAAATTCCTTATGGTTATAATGATGAAAAAATTACCACTTTGTTTTTTAAAGGGGGGGGGCATTTGCGGATTCTCACAGATTAGAGCTTAGTGCTTTTAGTTATGATGAAAAGCTTAATACGCTATGGCAAACGCTGAATAATAATGCTGAAAATTTGTTTGTAAAAGGCAAGTTAAAACAGCAAGATTATGCATTAAACTACAACTACAATCCGCTAAATGACGGAATGGATTTTAACATTCGTGCTTACAAATCAACCGCCAAATACGACAGAGGTTGGGACTGGATTGCCACGCAATCAGTAGGCAATAGACAGGCTCAATATGTAAATAAAGAAGATAGATATGGCGTTACGGCTCAAACGAATTTGTATTTTGAAACAGAATTTTTAATCCATTTGTTTGTAGGCGGAGTTGAATACGAAAACAGAAAACAGGATGCGTTGTGGGTTAGAGAGTGGAAGGACACCACGGCTACTAATTTTGCAAGCCATCCAAATGAATACAACAATTTAGCTCTTTACATCCAAGATGTGATAACTTTAAACAACTTAGAAGTTACGCTTGGCGGGCGGTTTGACCGATATGACAGGCAGATAAAAAAGTCAGGATCTTACAAATTCCAAGCCTCAAAGTTTAGCCCGCGTGTAGCTTTGGCATATACATTTTTCGACAGCGTAACCTTGCTTGGCGGCTACGCTCAAAGTTTCCGCGCCCCAACTCCGCACGAAACCTCTCAGGCAGGCTATGTGAATCAGGCGTATTACTACATTGCAAATCCAAATCTAAAAGCCGAAACCGCTAAGGAATATGAAGTAGGTTTAAGCTACGCCAAAGAAAATCTCATAGCAGATGACGCTCTAAGCTTTAAAGGCATATATTTTTACGGAAATATCAACGATATGATAGCGTTAAAAGCCTTGCCAGAAATGGGCACGCCGCCAGCCTCTGGCAATTTGAGCCCTCGTCAGTATGGACAATATCAAAATGTGGATAACGCCGTCAGGCACGGCTATGAATTAAGCGCAAATTATCAAATCAAAGATTACAGAATTAGCACAAGTTTTGAGAGGCTTAAAGTATATGATAAAAAAACCAAAGAGGATTTAAGTAGGCACGCCCAAAAGCTCCAACTACAACTTGGTTGGACGCCGATAGCAAATTTGGACTTAGCCTTTCATTTAAACCATTACTTCAAACCGCACTCAAACCCATCTACCTATGTGTCAGGAGGCAAGACATATTATTATGTCGATAAAAGCTTTACTTTGGCGGATTTTAAAACCAGCTACAAAATCCCAAAAGGAAAGGCGAAATTTTTAAGCGGAGCGGACATTACGCTGGGCGTGAATAACATTTTTGACAAACAATATATCAACGCCGGAAGTCTTACAACAACTAGCCAAGTGGGGCGTGGTAGAAATTTTTATGTAGATATCGAGATGAGGTTTTAAACACAAGCGTGCGTTGTTGTGCTTTGAGCGGTTTGTCTTGACTCATCGCTGTTGCAAACTGCGCTTTTAGTAATTTTGCGCTTTGAACACGCGCAAGTAAAAGGCGGCTTAAAACAAATTTGCTGCCTTTTGCCAAGCTTTCAAAACTCACAACAAACACTTCGCTTTGGCAATCAATCTGCCTTGTGATTGTAAAAAAATATCCACTAGCACTTTTGTGGCAACAAAGGCGCAAATGTCAAGGCGTTGCTTTGGAATTTTAATTTGGCTTTGCGATTTTGCTAAAACCAAATTTGATTTTGACAATTTTGTGAAATTGCATTTTGCTAAATTAGCAAAACTTTAAAACTCAGACAAACAAGAAAAGAGAATGAAAAAAGCTTTAAGACTCAGTTAATCAAGCAGACAGAAACTCAAACAAAGAAACAAACCGACAAGCAAAGGCAAACAACAAGCTGTTAAGACGCGAGAAGCAAACAACTCAATAACTCAAACAACTCAAAAACCAAGCCACAAGTAAAAGACGCAACATCACAAACAAACAAAAAACCCAAACAAACCAAAAAATAGATGATAAAAGTTGAGATGAATTGGATGGTTTAAAAACGAAGTATATGAATTTTAAATAAGGTAATTAAAAGATTAACAAAGTCCGCAACGAGCTACTTTCCCCCTGCCAGTAAGGCGTAGTATCATCACCCACGATGTGCTTAGCTTCTTG
>CAKVDW010000030.1 GCA_934728065.1 uncultured Campylobacter sp. | reverse complement strand
AAATGTAACAAATTCAAGTGAAAATTCAGGTAAAAATTCAAATTTACAAACAAAATTAAATTTGATAAATTCAAACGCAAATTCAAAGCAAAATTTAAATTTTAATACGCCAAATTCAAACGCAAATTTAAGCAAAACAAATTCAAACGACAGCTTTTTGAAAGAGCTTTTAAAGAGTGTTTCAAACGATGAAAAATCGCCCACAAAGTTAAGTGTATAAAATTCAATGAAAATTTTTCTCTTTTCTTTTCTCTTTGTAAGTTTAATGTGGGCTGAATTTAAAGCTAAATCTATCCAAGAACTTAAAAACACAAATTTTGTTCGTCAAAATTATGAAGAATCTTGCGGTGCAGCAAGCCTTGCAAATGTGCTGAATTTCTACTCTTTTAGGCAGCTTGGCGAAAAAGAAATTTTGGAGTTTTTACAGCAAAAAACTGATATGCTTTCCTTTGCCGAACTTAAAAGCGTGGCGATGAATGGGCTATGAAAGTGAGGGATTTTTGCTTGAAAGGGCGCATTTAAACGAGCTAAGCGCGCCTTTGCTTGTAAAAATAGAAAACGACCCTCGTTTTCCGCATTTTGTGGTGGTGTTAAACCAAAAAGGCGATTTTGTGCGGATTTTAGACCCAAATTTTGGCGCTTACACGGCGTCTAAAAAAGAGTTTTTTTCCGTGTGGGACAAGGACAAAAAGGGCGGATACGCTCTCATCATCTTGCCAAAGGACTTTCAAGGCTTTAAGGGCGAAAAGACACACTTTTTTAGCACGCATTTACTTGATAAAATCAAAGTGAGATTTTAAGGCTTGTTTGATGAAAAAAATTCTTGTGCCTTTCATCTTTTTTACTTGCGCTTTTGGCTCTGACCCCATAAGTTTTGACAGCCTTTTTAAAAAGCAAATCGGTTTAAGAAGTATCACAAGTTTGGAGTATTTAAGCAGTGGCAATGCGGATTTTTATAACTCAAAGCCTTATGTGTCGGTATTTAATGACGGTAAAAACTGCCTTGATAACAAGCAAATTTAAGCGCAAAGGCGTGAATTTAATAAACCCTTGAAAAAGGATTCATTTCCTAACTTAAAATTCACATAAAGATTGCAAGTGTCAAATTTTTACCAAATTCCTTTTTTCATTTACTCTTTGTTGTTGAGGGGTTGTATTATTAGCTTATCTAAATTTTAAGCGTTTTTGTCTTTTTAAATTTAAATTTTTGATTAAAAGTTTGAATTTTAGGCGCAAAGGGCTTAAAAATGTAGAAATTTATCTTAAAGGGCTCTTATGAGTAAAAACAAAATCGCGTTAAGCCTTGTAGTGGCTGGGATTTTAGGTGCTAGCAGTGCGCTAGCTGAGACAAGCGGAGCTTTTGTGGGGCTTCAAGTAGGATACGGTGGCTTGGAGTTCAAAGGGGAGAACGATAGTAACTATTTGAACTTACCCACAAAAGGCAGCGGGTCCATCAGTGCTGGTGGCTCTCGCTATGGCTTTGTGGCTGGTTATAAGCAGTTTTTCACGCCTGAATTTGGTGCAAGGTATTATGCGAGCTTTGATTTAGGCACGGACTTTACCGGTGAGTATGTCAATGAGGTCGCTGGAAACACTTTCAAGGTGAATTCTACAATCATCACCGCAAACGCCGATGCGCTCTACAACTTCATATCAAGCAACAACTTGGATTTGGGGGCGTTTTTAGGACTGAGCCTTGGCTACTCGCACCACACCGTTAAAGCCGAAACCGAAAAAGGTATTGCCTTTAAATATCTAGACATGAATCCAAGCGGCTTTGATTTGGGTATAAACTTTGGCGTGCGCACAAATATAGCCCAAAACCACGGCATAGAGCTTTACAGCCGTTTTGGTGTGCTGCAACAAGAAAAAGAACTCAAAGAGACTTACAGCAACATCAACTTCTATAAAACAGCGACTTACAAGGCTTCACAGCCTTATCAAGTGGGCTTGCGCTACTCGTTTAGCTTTTAAGCTGAGTGAAAGCTGAATGGACTTTTGCTTTGAGCGATGAGTGAGAGTTTGCTTTGAAGCTAGGTGCAAATGACGAATTTTCGCTTGGGGCGATGAATTTAGGCAAAGGCTTGAATTTATCGCATTTTAAGCGGGTTATCTCTTTCTTTGAAGTATCCAAATTACCTTAAATTTGGATACTTTGCACTTACTCATTACCATAAACAAAGTTTTGTAAGTGGATACTTCGCTGCGCTCAGTATGACAAGACAAGTTGGTATGACGAAAATCAGTCAGTATGACAAGGAATTTGATTTTTTGTGTTATAATGCGCTTTTGATTTTTAAACAAGGACTTTGCTATGCTTAAAAGCATTTTGCCGCTTTCATTCATCATCGCTACAAGGTTTTTTGGGCTTTTTATCGTTTTGCCTGTGTTGAGCCTTTATGCTTTGGAGCTTCAAGGGGCAAATGAGTTTTTAACAGGGCTACTCATCGGCATTTACGCCTTAATGCAAATGCTCTTTCAAGTGCCTTTTGGAGTTTTGAGCGACAAAATCGGACGCAAAAAAGCCTTGTGTTTAGGGCTTGTGGTGTTTATAATAGGCTCAGCCGTTTGCGCTGTGGCGAATGATATTTGGCTGATGATGATAGGACGGGCTTTGCAAGGCTCTGGGGCTGTGGGAGCTGTGGCTACGGCGATGATAAGCGATTTTGTCAAAGAAGAGCAACGCTCCAAAGCTATGGCGATAATGGGCGCTTGCATAGGGCTTGCCTTTGCGCTTTCTATGGTGCTTTCGCCGCTTTTGAGTCAGCATTTTGGGCTTGCGAGCTTGTTTTGGATAAGCATTGCGCTGACGGCACTTTGCATAGTGTTGCTTTACACGGCTGTGCCAAAAGAACCAAAAATCACCGCAAAAAGCCCTAAAACGCCGATTTTACAGCTTTTAAAGCAAAAAAATTTAGCCTTGATGAATTTGACAAGTTTTATGCAAAAAATGCTTATCAGTGTGGCTTTTTTCCTTATTCCGCTGGTTTTTGTTGAACGCTTTGCCAATGCAAAGGACGATTTGTGGCTACTTTATCTAGGCGCGATGATAGTGGGCTTTTTGGCTATGGGCGTTGCAGGCGCACTTGGCGAAAAACGAGGACTCAGCAAAAGCCTTTTACTCGTGGGTGTAGGGCTTTTTGCACTTGCTTTTATGCTCGTGGATTTTTCTTTCATCGCCGCATTTATCGCGTATCAGCACGCGACTTTGATTTTTATCATCGCTGTGGTGGTGTTTTTCGCTGGTTTTAACCTACACGAACCGATAATGCAAAGCGTGGCGAGTAAATTTGCGCGGGCAAACGAGCGTGGCACGGCTTTGGGCGTGTTTAATGCCTTTGGTTATGCGGGCAGCTTTTTAGGCGGAGTGCTGAGCGGGTTGGCGTGGCGGTATTTTGACTTGTTTCATCTCATCATTGCCGTGTTCGTGCTTTCGTGCGTTTGGTTCGTGTTGCTTTGTTTCCTTAAAAGCCCGAGTGATTTTAAAAATTTATACCTTGCATTAGACACAAAGCTCAATACTAACGCACTTTCATCGCATAAGGGCATAGTTGAAATTTACACGAATTCGCAAAATCTCATCATCAAATATGATTCAAAATGCCTTGATGAACAAGCTTTAAGAAGCTTGTTGTGAGTTATAAATTTTAAGCTCATTATATAAGCTATCTCGTTCCACAGGGATTAAATTTGAGCTTTGTATCATTTCGATAAAGGTGCTTAAAGCCGTGCCGTTTGCGCTTTTTGCGCCACCTGCACTTTGTATGCTTTCCTTTTCTATCGTGCCGTCTAAATCATTTGCGCCGAATTCTTGCGCTACCATTGCTAAATTTAAGCCCATAGTCGCCCAATACGCCTTGATATGCGGCACATTATCAAGCACTAAACGCGATATAGCTATGGTTTTAAGGATTTCTTCGCTATCAACTTGCTGTTTTACAGGCAAAAAGCTGTTGTCCTTTTGCCAAACAAGCGGTATAAAGGCATTAAAACCGCCTGTTATATCTTGCAAAGCCCGCAGCCGCAAGATATGCTCCACTCTGTGAGCTGGCGTTTCAATATGCCCAAAAAGCATTGTGGCGTTGCTTTGTCGCCCTTTTTTGTGCCACAGCTCGTGGATTTTGAGCCAATTTTGACTGCTTACCTTGCCCTTGCAAATTTGAGCGCGAATTTGCTCATCAAAAATCTCAGCACCCCCGCCCGGCATAGAATCCACGCCGTATTCTATCATTTTTTCTATACTTTCTTCATACGAAAGTCCCCAACGCCGTTTTAAAAAGTCAATCTCCGCCGCCGTCATCGCCTTAATGTGTAGCTGTGGATACTTGCTTTTTATCATCTTAAAAATCTCCAAATACCACTGCCACGAGCTGTCTTTGTTGTGCGCTGAAACGATATGCACTTCCTTGATACCACGACTCACGCTTGCATCAACCACGCTCATAATCTCTTCATAGCTCATCATATAGGGGTTTGGGTTCTTGCGGTGCGCTGAAAAGGCGCAAAATTTACAAGTATCAGCGCAAATGTTTGTGGGGTTTATGTGGCGATTTATGTTGAAATACACCTTTTTGCCGTGCAGTTTTTCGCGCTTTTTTTGAGCAAATTTCGCCAAGCTAAAAAGGTCTAAATCATAAAGTTTATAAGCATCTTGCTCGCTTATGCGTTCGCCTTTTTCAAGGGCTTTGAGTAAGGTTTTCATCATTATTTCTTTAGTTTTGATAAATTAAAAGTTTAATTATAACTAAAATGTATTAATTTTTTGCAAAAATAATGATAGTTTGTGAGTTTTGAGTGTAAAAAAGGTTTTTTGTTGAGTTCTTTTAAAAAAATACTCAAAATGCTTTTAAATTTGCTATGATTTTGTTTATAAAACTTTTGTGAAGAGGGTAAAATTTTGTTGATACAGCAAAAACTTAAAAACGAGTTTGAGGAATACTGTCTTGGCTACACAAGGCACTTTGTCAAGCAAGGTTCTTTTAATCTTTATCATTCAAAAGAACTTGATAATTTTGTCAAAAAGGCTTATTTAGCCTTGCTTAATGAATTTTTTGAAGATTTTTTGCCAAGCAACGAAAACATACCCTTTTGCATTATCGCTACAAAGGCGTATTCGGATTTTAAACTTGGAGCAAATGAGCAAGTGCCTTTGCTTTTTATTTACAAAGACATAAAAGCCTTTAATCTTAAGCCTATGATAAAGGCTTTTATAGCCTTGCTTAATGATATAGGGCTTATTATAGAATATCAAGTTTGTGAATTAGGTGGAATTTTAGGCAAAGCCAAAGAGCTTAACTTTTTTGGCACAAGATATTTGTGTGGTTCAAAGGCTTTGTTTAAGCTTGCAAGAGATGAATTTAAAAAGGCTTTGCAAACGCATAAAGACGAGTTTGCTAAAAATTTGTTTGCCTATTTTCAAAACTCAACTTTGCCTTTTATCAAACAAGAATTTAATATTAAAAAAGATTTTGGTGGCATTGAAAACTATGCAAATTTAGATTCTTTGCTGACCTTATATAAAGACAGTCCAAGCAATTACGGTTTAAATTTTGTAAGCGAAAAGGAATTGAGCGAGTTAAGGCTTGCTATGGATTTTATACTTTCTTTGCAAAGCGCGATGAATATTCAAAGCAAAAAGGATACGGACATTTTTTTACTTGCTAATGCTGATGAACTTAGCGTTTTGATGAGAAAAAAAGACAAAAAGCATTTAGATGCTAAACAGTCTTTAGTGCAAAAGGCTATGTCTTGTATGCACACCATAGGATTTTATACTCATTTTATCGCTGCTAGGATTGAATCTCAAAGCGTTGAGCTTAAAACTTTGCCCATAAATCAAGGCTTTTTCGTTCAAGCAAATAAAAAAATTTTTATCAACAAAAGAGAAAATTTTACTGATTTGAGAAGTTTTTTAAATGCTTTGCATAGCTTAAATGATGAATATGTCGAATTTGATGTGAGCGTGGCTATGTATCTTAAAAAGATGAGAATCACCAAAAAAGACTGCGAACTTGCTCTTTTGCCTTTTAGAACCTTGCTTTATAGAAGACACAGCTTTTCAGTGCTTAAAATTTTGTTTGATTCAGGCGTGCTTAAAGAGCTTATAAAGCCCTTTGCTCCACTTTATTTCTTGCCCGATGAGGAAAGAGTTTATAGCCGTGATGAAAATGCTTTTTTAAGCTTAAGGGAATTTGAAAGGCAAATGAACGAATTTGAAGTGCTGGCAAATCTCAGTTCTCAAGAAAGAATGATGCTTAAATTAAGCATTTTGATGAGCGCGAGTAATGAAGAAAACGAGGTTTCTTTGGCAAATATTTACCGTGCCTTGTGCGCTAAATTTAACATAAGCTCAGAGCTTGTGGAGTTTGGTTTGATTATCTTTAAGCATTTTCATTTGATGAGAGAATTTGTAGAAAAAGAGGACATTTATAATGAAACTATCATCGCCTCACTCATCTCAAGGCTTAAGAGTGCTAGAAATTTAAAGATTTTGTATGCTCTTAGTTTTATGAGCGCGAAGGCTTTGGGTGTTGATGGACACTTTTTTTATAAAAGCCTTGAAAAACTTTTATCTAATGCCTTATCAGGCTTTGAAAATGAGGAATTTTTAGATGAAAGCGCAAGGCGAGTGAAAAAAGAACAAACCCTAAAAAGAAGTAGAGCTTTTATGGAGCTTGATAGCTATATGCAAGATAAGGTTTTGCATATAAGCTCTAATCTTTTCATCATCAAAAACAGCTTTGAAACCATAGTGAATATAGCTAAAATAGCCAAAGAAAATGACTTTAAATTTTGGTTTGATAATGAAAAAAATTTTATTTTAGAATTAGTGAGTTTAAATGATAGGCTTGATTTGCAAAGCATTTTGAGTACTTTAAGCAGTTTAAATCTCGTATTTATGAGCTTTTTTCAGCTTTTTGATGATAAGGTGTATTTGAAATTTGAGTATGCAAATGAAGTGAGCGACAGCCAAAAAGAAAAATTTGGCGAACTTTTGAAAAAAAATTTAGGAACGCAAAAGACAAAACTTAAAAAACCGATGATTAAAAAAGATGAGTTAAAATTAGATTTAGGATATTCAAAAACTTACGCCAAGCTCAATCTTAACACCAAAGACCAACAAGGGCTTATGGCTTTTGTGATGAATGTTTTTGACGAATTAAAGCTCACTTTAAGTGCGGCTAAAATTCAAACCATAAGGCAAAGGACGAGAAATACCTTTTATTTTGAAAAAACGCCAAATTTAAACGAGCAAAGTCTCATAAAATCATTAGTAAGCGAGTGAAAATGTGCGGTATAGTTGGATATATAGGAAAAGATGAAAAAAAAGGGCTTATATTAAGCGGTTTAAAAGAGCTTGAATATCGAGGATATGACAGTGCTGGACTAGCCGTGATGAAAGATGAGGAACTGTCCTTTTTTAAAGCTGTTGGCAAACTTGAGAATTTAGCCAACAAGTGTGAAAGTTTTACAAGTAGTGGATTTGGCGTGGCTATTGGGCATACACGCTGGGCGACTCACGGCAAGCCCACTGAAATCAACGCTCACCCACATTTAGGGCAGTATTCTTGCGTGATACACAACGGCATTATCGAAAACTACAAAGAGCTTAAAACCAAGCTTGAAAGCGAGGGCGTAAGCTTTTTAAGCCAAACAGATACTGAAGTTATCGTGCAGCTTTTTGAATTTTATGCAAAGGATAATGAACCATTTGAAGCTTTTAAAAAGGTTGTAAGCGAGCTAAAAGGAGCTTTTGCTACACTTTTAGTGAGCAAAAAGGCTAAAAACAAAGTCTTTTTTGCTAAAAATGCTGCACCTTTGATAGTTGGCAAAAATAAATCAGGCGAGTTTTATTTTGCTTCAAGCGATACGCCTTTAATAGGACATTGTGAGGAAGTTTTTTACCTTGATGATTTAAGCTATGGTTTTGCGAGTGAAAAGGAGCTTGAAATTTATCAGGGCAATGCCTTGCAAACGCCTAAATTCACAAAACTTTCAGGCGATAAAAGCTACGCACAAAAAGACGGCTTTCGCTTTTTTATGGAAAAAGAAATTTATGAGCAAAGCAGGGTTTTAAGCGAGGTTTTAATGGGGCGCATAAATGGCGATGAGGTGGCGTTTGACGAGCTTTTAAACGAGGATTTAAGCAGCTTTGATGAGCTTACTTTGTGCGCTTGTGGCACGAGCTATCACGCCGCTTTGGTGGCAAGCTATCTTTTTGAGCGGCTTGCAAAGATTAAGTGTAAGGTTGAAGTGGCGAGTGAATTTCGCTACCGCGAGGCTGTGGTGCGCGAAAATTCGCTTTTTATCGTCATCTCACAAAGTGGCGAAACGGCTGACACTTTGGAGGCGCTTAAAATCGCCAAGCAAAAGGGCGCAAAAACCTTTGCGATTTGCAATGTCGATAATTCAAGCATAGTTCGCCTAGCGCATTTAAGCTTGCTCACTCGTGCAGGCATAGAAAAGGGCGTAGCAAGCACAAAAGCCTTTGCCACGCAGGTGCTGACACTTTGGATGCTTGCCATTTTTATCGCGCAAAAAAAGGGCTTTGATATGAGCGAGGAAATTTCAGCCTTGTTGCACACTCCAAATGTGTGCGTAGTGGAAAGCAAGCTCCACGAGCGCATTCATAGGCTTTCAAAACGCTATTTGGACGGACACGGCTTTTTTTATATAGGGCGCGATGTCTTTTATCCGCTTGCTTTGGAGGGTGCTTTAAAGCTCAAAGAGTTGAGCTACTTGCACGCTGAGGGCTATCCAGCGGGCGAGATGAAACACGGACCCATCGCTTTGGCGGACAGCAAACTCTACACCATCGCGCTTTTGCCCCAACACAAACTTTATGAAAAAATAAAGTCTAATGTAGAGGAACTTGTGGCAAGAGATTCAACTCTTTTAGTCATTTCGCCTTTAGAATTTGAACTTGCTGACGATTTTGTTAAAACCACAATGCAAAGTCATTATATGTGTGAATTTTTTGAGATGATGATAGTGGTGCAGCTTTTGGCTCTTGAGATTTCTGTTCGTTTAGGAAATGATGTGGATATGCCAAGAAATTTAGCCAAAAGCGTAACAGTCGAGTAAGTTGGGCAAGGTGGAATATTTTTTGCTCTGTTTAACTCAAGCTAGTTTTATTTAAAGGGCAAAATGCGCAAAATTCTTTTTATGGCTGTGGCAACGAGCTATCTTATAGCTTTAACGCCTTTTGACTTACATAATATAAGCCAAGCACACAATGAGGGCATAACAGGAGCTAATGTTGTTGTAGGTATCATTGATGATGCTTATAGAACAGACCATCAAGGCTTAACAGGCAAGGTTTTAGGCACTACTTATCCTTACATTAATGCAGCAGCTGGAAAAACAGAATACAGTCCAAATTTTGCTAATGACACACACGGAAGCCATGTAGCTGGCATTGTTTTGGGAAACAAAGTTAGCGACACCCAGCCTTATGGGGTAGCTTATGAGGCTAAATTTTATGGAATGGGAATTTTTGCATCGGGCAGGGCTTGGCAAATTCCAAGCAGTTTTGACTTTTTTAATCCCAAAAATGAGGTCAAAATCATCAACAACAGCTGGGGTTCAAATGTTTATCCTGTGGTTAATCTTTCTTCAGCTGTAACAAATTTAGTGCAGGATAATAGCTACAACAATGCTCAAACTGTGATAAATAACATTAAAAATAGTGATGTTACAGACGGACTTTATGAACTTGCTACACAAAAACAGGTTTTATCCCTCTTTGCTGCAGGAAATGAGGGCATACTTTCTCCAAGCATTCAAGCTGTGGCTCCAAGATATGATGAAAGCTTGCGTTCGTGGCTTGCCGTAGGTGCTTTAGACTCAACATACATTGAAAGAAAGGCTGATGGGACTTTGGTTGTTTCAGGGCTTGGGATAGCTGATTTTAGCAACGGCTTTATAGGGGCTGAAAATTTTTCTTTGGTCGCTGCTGGAGTGAATATTAGCTCTGTTGATTCTAAGGATACAACTTCTTATTCCCTTAAAAGCGGAACTTCTATGGCAACTCCAGCTGTTAGCGGTGCAGCAGCTTTAATCTCACAGAAATTTCCCTTTTTAAATGGCAAACAAATAGCTGATATACTTTTAAGCACAGCAAATAAAGACTATGAAGCCCCAAAGATGACGGTAAAGGAGGTTGATAACGGCACGCAAAAACCAAGTTATACAGTGGTCTATATAGAGCAAGCCGTTCCAGCCGACCAAAACCAAATAAGAGCTGATTTAATGGACCTTTATAAAAACGACACACAAAAGGTTGATGAAATTTTAAATAATCTTGAACCCCTACAACCCAACCGCCAAGTAAGCAAAGAAATGCTTTTTGGTCAAGGCATACTTGACGCCACAAAGGCTCTTAAAGGCTTAAGCCAAATAGACATTAACCGCTTAAGCGAC
>CAKVDW010000029.1 GCA_934728065.1 uncultured Campylobacter sp. | reverse complement strand
CGGGGCTTGGATTATTATTCTAAAACCGCCTTTGAATTTGAAAGCGATGAAATCGGCGCAAAAGCCGCTGTGGCTGGCGGTGGGCGATATGACAAGCTCATTTCTTATCTTGGCGGTAAAGATGGCTTTGGCGTGGGCTTTGCCATAGGTGTAGAGCGGCTGATGGCGATTTTAGCGCAAAAAGAGCAAAGTCAAAAGCGAAATGGCATTTATCTTTGCGCGCTTGATAGTGCTTTTGTTACAAGGCTTTTTGGTGTGGCGCAAATTTTACGGCAAAAATACAAGGTAAATTTAAGTTATGAGGCGAAAAAGCTCGCAAAGCACTTGAATTTAGCTGATTTAAGTGGGGCAAAAATCTTTCTTTGTATGGGCGAAAACGAGGCAAAGGAAAACAAACTTTTTTACAAGGATTTGGAGAGCAAAGAAGAAAGGCAAATTGAGATAAAAAATTTGGAGAACGAGCTATGAAAGACTATGGTATCGGCATTTGGGGCAGTGATAATTTCATCATCAAAAACGGCAAAATTTGCATAAATTTTGGCAAAAATCCCGCACTCATCGACATAGTAGCATTTTTACGAGATGAGGGCTACAAGGGTCCTTTGTTGCTGCGTTTTCCGCATCTCATACAAAAGCAAATTCAGCGCATTTACACGAAATTTGAGCGCGCGAAAAAAGAATTTGATTATAAAGGCTCTTTTAACGCCGTTTATCCGCTCAAAGTCAATCAATACCCCGGCTTTGTCAAAAATTTAGTGAATTTTGGCAAGGATTACAACTACGGGCTTGAAGCAGGCTCAAAGGCTGAGCTACTGCTTGCTATGGCTTATAACAATGACAACGCGCCCATAACAGTTAATGGCTTTAAGGACAGAGAACTCATAAATATGGGCTTTATCGCAAAAGAAATGGGACACAACATAACGCTTACCATTGAGGGCTTAAACGAGCTTGAAAGCATTATAGAAACGGCAAAAACGCGCTTTAAACCAAAGCCAAACATAGGGCTACGCGTCAGGCTTCACTCATCAGGCGTTGGCATTTGGGCAAAAAGCGGGGGCATAAATTCAAAATTTGGGCTTACTTCAACCGAACTTATCGAAGCCGTGCATTTGCTTAAAAAGAACGATTTGCTGGCTAATTTTACGATGATACACTTTCATCTTGGTTCGCAAATCACTGAAATTCATCCGCTTAAAAAGGCTTTGACTGAGGCTGGCAACATTTACACCGAGCTTCGCAAAATGGGCGCAAAAAACCTAAAAGCCATAAATTTAGGCGGAGGCTTAGCGGTAGAATACTCACAATTTAAAGACGAGCAAAGCCGCAACTATACTTTGAGCGAGTATGCAAACGATATGGTTTTCTTGCTTAAAAGCATAGCCGAGCAAAAAAAGGACATAGAACCAGACATTTTCATCGAAAGTGGGCGTTTTGTCGCGGCTCATCACGCCGTGCTTGTCGCGCCTGTTTTGGAGCTTTTTTCGCACGAATACACAGAAAGCAAGCTAGCCCTTAAAGACAAGGGCAACCCAAAGCTCATCGATGAGCTTTATGACTTGTTTAAGAGCATAAAAAGCTCAAACGCGCTTGAATATATGCACGATGGTATCGACCATTTGCAAAGCATTTTGACGCTTTTTGATTTGGGTTATGTGGATTTGCAAGACCGCTCAAATGCTGAAATTTTAGTGCATTTACTCATCAAAAAGGCGACAAAGCTACTTGGGGACACGCAAAATTCGGCGGATTTTTTAGCCTTGCAGGACGAAGTGCAAGAACGCTACCTTGTGAATTTCTCACTCTTTCAATCAATGCCAGACTTTTGGGGCTTGCAACAAGGCTTTCCTATAATGCCCCTTACTCATTTAGACAAAAAGCCCACAAGAAGCGCGAGCATTTGGGACATAACCTGTGACAGCGATGGCGAAATAAGCTACTCAAAAAACAACCCTTTAACACTGCACGACATTGACTTGGACGAGGAAAACTATTTTTTAGGCTTTTTCTTGGTAGGTGCTTATCAAGAAGTGCTTGGAATGAAGCACAATCTTTTTATGCACCCAACAGAAGCGAGTGTTTATATCGATGAAAAGGGCTATGAGATAAAAGACATTATAGAATCACAAAGCATTTTAGACACTTTGGACGATTTGGACTATGATGTGCGTGAGATTATGGACATACTCAACGAAAAAATCGCAAATTCAAAGCTCATCAACGAAAAGCAAAAAAAGCAAATTTTAGGCGAACTTTATCTTTTCTTAAATGACAATGGCTATCTTAAAAGTGTGGATGTGTGATGAGTTTTTGGAGCATTATAAAAGAGGACTTTGCGCAGCCTAAGTTGCAAGACCCAGCGTATCGCTCGGCTTTGGAGCTGTTTTTTAACTACCCGGGCGTTTGGGCTGTGGTGAATTACCGCTTTGCGCACTTTTTGCACGAACGCAAATGCAAAAGGCTTTCTCGTATCATCAGCGGGCTTTCGCAGTTTTTCACGGGGGTTGATTTACACCCTGGTGCAAAGCTTGGCAGGCGTATTTTCATCGACCACGCAAATGGCGTTGTCATCGGACAAACGGCGGTTATAGAGGACGATGTGCTGATTTATCAGGGCGTTACTTTAGGTGGCACGACCTTGCAAAGAGGTATCAAAAGACACCCTACCATAAAAAGCGGTGTGATTATCGGCTCTGGGGCAAAGGTGCTTGGCGACATAATCATAGGCGAAAACGCTAAAATTGGCTCAAACGCGGTTGTGGTTAAAAATGTTCCGCCAAATACCACAGTTGTAGGAATTCCAGCTCATATAGTTCAAAATAAAACCGAAAAGAATTCTAGGGCGTTTGATAAATGTTGCGAAGACAGGCTTGAAAAACTTGAAGAAAGAATCAAAAAGCTCGAAGAAGCCCTTAAAAACAAATAGATAAAAAATATTTTAATATTTTCTTAAATAAAAATATTTAAGTAGCAATTTTAAAATTATTCTAAAAATTTACACAGGATAAAAATTAATAACAAAAACTATGACAAATTCAAGGTTTTTTTGTTACAATGTAAGATAAAACAAAAATAAAGGATAAACAATGCTAAGCAAAAGAGCCGAAATTTTATCAGAATCCATAACTTTGGCAATTACCGCCCTTGCCAATGATTTAAAGGCAAAAGGAGAAGATGTTTTAAGCTTCTCAGCTGGTGAGCCAGACTTTGACACGCCAAAAGTCATCAAAGAAGCCGCTATAAACGCTATACAAAAGGGTTGTGGCAAATACACAAATGTCGCTGGTATCCCTGCCGTGCTTGAAGCTGTGCAGTTTAAACTAAAAAGAGATAATGGCTTAGACTATGACACAAAAGAAATTATCACAAATGTAGGTGCTAAACACTCGCTCTTTGAGTGCATTCAATGTCTTGTTGAGAAAGATGACGAGGTTATTATCCCTAGTCCTTATTGGGTAAGTTATCCTGAAATGGTTAAATATAGCGGTGGAAAGCCCGTATTTATCGAAGGCTCAGAGGATAGAGGCTTTAAAATCACACCTGAACAGCTTAAAAAAGCCATTACTCCAAAAACAAAACTTTTTATGCTTAACTCTCCAAGCAACCCAATAGGCTCTATATACTCAAAAGATGATCTTAAAGAACTTGCCAAAGTCCTTGAAAGCACTGATATAACCGTTTTAAGTGATGAAATGTATGAAAAATTACGGTTTGACGGAGTGGAATTTACGGCTTTTGCCTCTATAAATGAGGACACGCTAAAACGAACAGTTACCATAAATGGCTTAAGTAAATGCGGAGCTATGCCGGGCTGGCGTTTTGGCTATATGGCAAGCAAAAACAGCAAATTAAACGCTGCTGTAAAAAAACTACAAGGACAAAGCACAAGCAATATCTGCTCTATCACCCAGCACGCTGCTATCCCTGCCCTACTCGGCAAGGCTGATGATGATTTAGCTTTTATGCAAAAAGAATTTCAAAAAAGGCGTAACAAGGCTTGTGAAATGATAGATAAAATTCAAGGCTTAAGCGTGTATAAGCCACAAGGAGCTTTCTATCTCTTTGTGAATATCAAAGCCGTTGAAAGTGATTCGATGAAATTTTGCCAAAAGCTTTTAGAGCAAGAAAAAGTCGCTGTGGTGCCAGGAGTTGGCTTTGGAATGGACGGATATTTTAGGCTTTCTTACGCCACAAGCCTTGAAAATATCATTGCAGGCATAGAACGCATAGAAAGATTTGTGAAAAATTACAAATAAACATTTCACACAAAAGCTTATCCAGCAAAATATTTAAAATTTCACTCAAGATTTTAAATATTTTGCAACACAATCTTTGCGCTTTCACGCTTTTTTAAAATTGTTAATTTTGCGCTCAAATTAAGTTTGATTTGACTTTTTTAGACAAACAAATAAGCTAAATTCTAGCTCATTTTAATTTTAATCTAGTTTTTTAAATATTTCTTAAATTTTATGTTACAATTTTAGTGCTAATTCAAATTCACGGAAAGGAGATTTCTTATGAAATTAGTAAAACTCTCTTTAGTTGCAGCTTTGGCTGCTGGTTCATTTTCAGCTCTTAATGCTAAACCCTTAGAAGAAGCCATTAAGAATGTTGATGTTAAAGGCTTTGCAAGATACCGCTATGACTCAGGCACTTACAGTAAAGATAGCCTTGGGCTTAATGCTGGTGGAAACGGCGTAAATAATGTTCAAGACCACCGCTTTAAAGCAGCAGTTGGAGCTAAACTCGATGTAGGCGAAGGCTTTAAGGTTTTTGGGCAGTTGATGTATTACAATGACCACAACTATGGCTTTCAATATAACGGTGCGGAATTTAAGCAAACAAACGGAACGCAAGGTGCAAACACAAAACAAGCACCAAGGCTTAAACAAGCGTATTTAGAATATGAAAACCTAGACTATGGCACAAAATTTGTTTTGGGTCGCCAAATGCTTAACACCGTTTGGGACACAGGAGATATACCGGGTATGGCTGCAAAGGCTTTTTTCACGCCTGTAAATGGTCTTACTCTAGCAGCTTTTGCTGTTGATAGTATTGAGGGTAGTGAAAACAATAACGGCTCTTACGCTCCTACAAACAGCACAAATGACGGGGTTCGTTTTAATCCTTATGTTAGCGAAAAAGATGCAACCGACGGCTCTACTGTTGGCTGGGACACCCTAAACAGAAGACTTTACAAATACAACATATACGGCGCAGCCGCTTTGGCTGAATTTGGCGGTCTAAAAGCCCAAATTTGGGGGGGGGTATTGGCAAAATACTGCTAATTTATGGGTTCTCAAGCTTGATTATACTTTACCTTTGGCTGAGGACTTAAAATACAACCTCAAAATCAACTATTTTGGCAACACCTTAGATGATTATTTCACAAAAGATACTTTTGTTGTAAAGGCTGGAGATTCAACAAGCACAGGTGGCAACGGACAACTTATTGATGTTCGTGGGGCTATCAAAGGATACGGCTTTGATGCTCAACTTGGTGGCATTATGTTTGGTAAAAAAGACAAATTCACCATCAACACTTTAGAGGGCATCAGTGGAGGTTCAGGGCTTTACATAGGACGAGAAATTTTCTATCAAAAGGGTTCTTGGATATCGCTTTCTTACGGACAAAGCACTTATGGCTATGTAGGCGCTGGTTATACCCTACCTGCTAACATAAGAATAGGCGTTCAAGGCGTTTATGGTGGCACAAAATCAGACATAAAAGACGCTGTTAAGGCTGCGGGGCGCGGAACAGGAACTAAAATGGAACTTGTAGGCGAGGCAAGCTGGAAAGTTAATGACAATTTAGACTTTTCAGTTTGGTATTCTAGGCTTTCTACCCTAGCTAAAGGCGGCAAAAACGCCACTGATAAAGTGGATGCAAAGAGCATTAAAGACTCTGTTCGCTTCCAAGCCTACTACAAATTCTAAAAATGTGTCATTGCGAGTTTTCGCAATGACAACTCACAAAACCTTATAAATTCAAGCCTTTTGCCTCTAAAAACACTCTAACTTTTTAAACAACATTTAAACGCTATAAATCTTGCTTTTAAAGAATTTAAGTTTGCTTTAAAACCCCTTGCACGCGCTTTGCTGAGTCAGCTTGGGCTAAGGATAAACGCACTATGGAGTTTTGCAAAGCCCACAAAGAATGCGGTTCGTTTGCTTTAAGGCACACCATATCAAGCTCTTTAAGCACTACCTTTTCGCTAGACACGCTAAATTCAAGCTCTCCGCGAAGTAACTGCACGCTAATGTCAAAGGGAGCTTTATGCTCTTTCATTTGGCTGTTTTTGGGCATTAGGATTTGGATTTCTTTCGCGCTTTCATTTTGCGCAAGCACGCTCACAACGACATTTTCGCCGCTAAATTCAGCATTTTGCCAAGCAATAACTTGCATATTTTCGTCCTTTTTGTGTGAATTTGGGCTAAATTCTAGCTAAATTCACACGCATTTAGCTTAACAAAGGTTAAGTTTTGTTTTTGCGCGTGATATTTTACGATAAAGCCCATAAATTTAAAGTCTTTGCCCTAAATTTAAGCCCTCACTCCATCACAAGTCGCATAAGATAAAATTCCTCGCCAGCAGTGATTTTAAGCGTGTTTGCCTTGCATTTTGGGCAGTAAAATGAACGCCCATCAAGCTCCCCGCAAAAGCCACACGCACATTCGCCACAAAGCGGCTCATCTTGCATAAAAAGCGTGGCGTTTTCGCACATCGTGCCTTGCTTAAAGCTCTCAAAACACAGCCTAAACTGCTCCTTGTCTATGCCGCTTAAAACGCCGATTTTCGTGTGAATTTCGCCGATTTTCGTGGCGTTTTGCTCTCTTGCGCTGTCCTCGCAAAGCTCGATGAGTGCGGCTACTATGCTTAACTCGTGCATTTTTGCGCCTAACAAATTCGCGGCAAAAGCTCGCCCTTTGGGGCTTCTAAAAAGCGTTTTGCTCCATAAGCGTTTTGCAAAATCACGCGCGACTTGCGATTTTCCAGCACTTCGCCGATAATGCTCGCGTTTTTGTTGAATTTTTGCAGGATTTGCAAAGCCCTTTGTTCGTGCGCTTTTTCCACGCAAAGCACGAAAGTGCCTTCATTTGCCAGCTCATAAGCCTCATAGCCAAAAAGCTCACAAATACCCTTAACTTCATCTTTTATGATGATTTTTTCCTCAAAAATCACTATATCAAGCCCACTTTGCCTAGCCCATTCGTTTAAAACCGCGCTCAAACCGCCACGCGTGGCATCTCTCATCGCCACAACCTCGACATTTTCACGCAAAAGGCTCATCACTTCATCTTTCAAGCACTTGCAATCGCTCTTTACGCTCGCTTCAAGTGCATTTCTTTGCACCAAAACCGCCGCTCCGTGCCGTCCTATATCGCCTGAAACAAGCACAGATAGCCCTTGACGGATATTTTTCGTCTCACAAGCCCTAATTATACGCCCAAAAGCTGTGGTGTTAATGTAAATTTCATCGCCCTTGCCCTTTGGCACGACTTTTGTGTCGCCGCAAACAACCTGCACGCCAGCCTTGTCGCACTCTTTTTTTATGCTTTGTGCTATTTTATCGAGCTTTTCTACGCTCAAACCCTCTTCGATGATGAATGCAAGGCTCAAAAATTCAGGCTCTGCACCAACCATAAGCACATCATTGACACTCCCGCAGACACACAGCTTGCCGATATTTACTTCATCGTCCAAAAATATGGGGCTTAAAGTAAAAGAATCCGTGCTGATAGCGAATTTATCGCTTAAATTTAAAACACTCTTTTGAGCGCAAGTTGAATTTTGCTCTAAATTTTGGCTTAAATTTAAATTACCATTTTGCGCCGAACTCGCCTTGTCATTTGAATTTAAATCGCCCTTGTGTGCGAACTTTAAATTTTCTTTTAAACTTGGGCTATCACTTTGGGTAAAATTCACGCTTTGCTTTGAATTTAAATCATTATTTTGCGTTAATTTCGCATTTTCGCTTGAATTTAAATCGCCATTTCCCCCAAAACTCACAATCGCAGCGTCATTTGCCTCTTTTAAAATGCCATTGTCAAAGAGCGAAAAAAGCCTTTGCAAAAGCTCGTTCATTTCCTCGCCGCCCCCACCGTGGGCTAGTTGAATTTCTTTCATTTTTTGCCTTTTCTTATGCTCATTTTATTAAAAAATTGTTTGTTTGCATTAGTTGGTCTTTTCTATACTGTTGTTGGCTAAATTGTATTGTGCTTGAATTTCTTTATTTTTGATAAAAATTTCTGCAAAAATTTTATTTGCTTTTCTTTGTAAGTTTTGAATAGTGGTGTCTTGTTGTGGAAATCTTTGGCAAACTATGGCTGCGTAGTATTTGACTTGCAAATTTTTAATACGCTCTATATTATCGTAGCTTGCAAGTATTTGCTGATAGGCTTTTGCGATTTTGTTGCCCTTTAACTCTACAAAAATTTGAATGTCTTTTGTTTGCTTTGTGATTAAATAATCACACTTTTTACACTCATTATTTTGCCCATCATCAAGTTTAATTTTGTCAAATTTAATGCCGTTTGTATAAAGCCTAAAAATTTTGCCGTTTTCTTTGCAAACTAATTCTTTACTTGGATTCATTCAGAATCTAGCTCCAAAAGTTTGTCAAAGGTTTCGCCGATTTCTTCTGAAACTTCATCTATACTTTCAGCTAAAATCAAATTTGTTTCTTTGTCTATAATGCTAAAAACTTCGCCATTTTCTACCTTAAAGGCGTTGAATTTGTTTATGTCAAGCCAAAATTTGTTTGGGATTATTGTTTCAACTTTTTCTTTTAAATTTGGATTTTTGTTAGCTACTTCGTAAGCGAGCAAAAGGCAATTTAGCGAGCTTAATATATAAGGGCTGTGAGTGGAAAAAGCTATGTGAATGGTTTTGTTTTTATCTTTCCTTGGTGGTTCAAAACAAGAATACACTAAATGCTCTACTAGGTTTTTTTGAGCGTTTGGAAATAAATTTAACTCGGGCTCTTCAATAAAAATGTTAATCCGTGCATCTGTGTTTGAAATATTTTCAAGTGATAAGGCGATATTTTGCATAAAATTTCGCATAATCATCTCTTCTGGTGTGGCATTTTGCACATTTTCAAAATTTTTGCCTAGTAACTTGGTGAAATTTGGTGCTATTTTGCCATAAAATTTGACAAATATATCTTGCGTGTTAAAATGAAAAGGATAGTAGCGTGATATAAGCTCTACTATTGAAACAGATTTAATGCCTGATGATGAGTCTTGAAAGCTAATTTTATATGGTTTATCATCTTGCGATATAACAAATTTTTGCTCATAGGTGGATTTTATACTTGCAAGATTTACACCCATAGTCTCAATGCAAACTTGTTTGTTGTCGTCTTTCAAGGTGTTGAAAGCAAACCTAAAATCCTCATAAGTGCCTTCTAAGTGATATGGAAATTTTACATTTCTAGTCGAATTATTGAGTAAAGTAGGGATTACGGCTCGTTCATCTGTGATGAAAGTTATTTTTTCAAGCGAAATCTTTTTAGAATCTCTTTTGTTTGATAGTGTAAAATTTGGCTGTTCATTGTGCCATATAGTAAAAGTAATGTCATTTATTTCATAGCTCGCAAAAGAGCCTTTTTGAAAATAATCCATCAAACCAGAATTAACCATTTCAACTTCTAGCTTTTGATTGATATGTGCTTCAAAATCGACTTTACCTTTTGTAAGAAGTTCTAGCGAATAATAAAGTTGCTGTTGCTTATACATCCACCGAAAAAGCGACAATAACTTTAAAATCACGCTCTTACCGCTTCCGCTCTCGCCGATAAATACCATAAAGGGCTTTATGTCAATCTCTGCCTTAACAATGGGTCCAAAATTTTTGATGATAAGTCGTTCTTGTATTTTCATAGATGAAATTATAGCAAGAATAGTTTAAAATAAAGCTTACTTTATACCATTTTTTAAATTACCCTACCGCTTTCAGTCCGCTTAAAATGGCTAAATTTAGCTCATCAAGCAAGGGTGCGAAGTTTTGCTTAAAAAGCGCTTTGGCGACAAAATACCACTTTCATCACAAGACAAAAATAAAAGTCTTTTAAATATTTGGCACTAAAACAGGCAAATTTACGAGGCATTTCATAGCTAAAACAGGCAAATTTTTGTATTTTTCACAGGCATTAAACTTTAAAAAAGCTTAAAGTTAGCGTTTAAAATCAAAGTCAAAAACGGGTTTTTAAGGGGTAAATTCTTGCTCGCTTTGATTTTAAACACGAAATGAATTTGATTTTGAATGGGGATTTATAAATTTGAATTTATAGGCTATAGAAGTTATTGTTACGGCTGAAAGCCACGATGAGGGCTATATTTTTGACTTGTATTATGAATTTGGCTTTAAAATCAAAAAGGACAATAATGCTTAAATTCATCATCTTTCCCCTTTTTCTTTGTTTGGCATTAAGTTCTAATGCGAGCAATGACTTTGTAGAAGCTGGTAAAGCCTTTAATATAAATCCTAAATTATTATGGGCTATTGCTTATAAAGAAAGCAGATTTAACGCTAAAGCAATCAATAGAGCAAACAAAAACAAAACTTATGATATAGGCATTATGCAAATTAATTCTACGCACTTAAACAAGCTTGAAAAAGAATTTGGTATAAGCGAAAAACATTTATTTGAAAATCCACGCATAAATATCTTTGTAGGAGCAATGATTTTAAGAAAGTGCTTTGATTTATATGGAGAAAATGAAAAAGGAATTACTTGCTACAATGGACTAAAGAAAGATAATCCTTACGGAAAAGAAATTTTAAAAATAATTAAAAACGCAGAAAAAAATCATCAACAAAAACAAACAAAACAAATAATAAAAAACTATTTTAAAGCCGAAAAGGAAAGGCTTTTTGTAAAGGCTGTGAGATGATTATTTGCAAGCATTTTATTAT
>CAKVDW010000028.1 GCA_934728065.1 uncultured Campylobacter sp. | reverse complement strand
TTGCAGAGCTCCTTACAGGCTCGCGCCGCTTTTTGTGGAGCTTTTTGCAAAACGCTCAATGTCGCTACGATGAGGAAAAGGCGCATTTTTGCGTGGAGTTTTTTTTGCAAAAAGGCTGCTACGCCACTATCATTTTAGAAGAGCTGTTGCAAGAGCCTTTGAGTGAGCTTTAAGCCATTAAAAAACATTTATTAAAACGCGCTATAATGCTTAAATTTCACAAAAAAGGATAAAAATGTCAAATTCAGTTTCAAGAAGAGAGCTTTTTAAGCTCGCTGGACTTACTGCTGCGGCTTGTTGTTTGCCCTTGTCAATGCAGGGTAAAACAAGCACAAAGCAAGAGCTTAAAAAGCGTGAATTTAGCGTTATGCTCAAACATAAAATCCTAGAAAAAGGCAAGATGACAAGGCTTTGGATACCTTTGCCACTTTTTAGAGAGTATCAATACCTTACAAGTGATATAAATTTTGTGGGAAATTGCACAAAAGCTTATATCTCAAATACTCAAATTCCAACGCTTTATGCTGAATTTGAAAATGTCAAATCTCCCTACCTTGACCTTTCTTTCGACATTGTAACGGTTGAGCGCAATATAGACTTTTCATTAAAGCCCCAAAAAGTCGCCATTCCAAAAGACATAAAAGAATATCTTAAAGCCACAACGCACATTCAAACAAGTGGCATAGTCAAAAAAACAGCACAAGAAATCATCACAAAAGCAAAGGCAAAAGATGATTTAAGTAGAGCAAAAGCCCTTTTTGAGTGGGTAGCAAGCAATATGCAAAGAGATGAGAGCATTATAGGCTGTGGTGTGGGTGATGCAAGGGCGATTTTAGAGTCTAAAAAGCTTTTTGGCAAATGCACGGATATTAGCTCGGTCTTTGTGGCATTTTGCCGAAGTGTTGGCATACCTGCAAGGGAAGTTTTTGGCATAAGGCTTGGGCAATCTCGCTTTTCAAATGCGATGGGAAGTGCGAAAAATAAAGTCGCAAACATTACCAAAGCGCAACATTGCCGTGCTGAGTTTTTCATCAAGGATTATGGCTGGATACCTTGCGACCCGGGCGATGTGGCAAAGGTAAAATTAGCCGAAAATTTAAGCAATGAAGATGCCAAAATCAAAGAGCTTAAAAACTATCTTTTTGGCAGTTGGGAAATGTGCTGGTTTGGCTTTAACACGGCAAGGGATTTTATCTTGTCTCCACAGCCTGAACAAAGCCCCTTAAATAACTTTGGCTATGTTTATGGCGAGGTTGATGGCAATGTGCTTAACTACTACGAGCCAAACGAGTTTTCATATAGCTATGAAGCGGTAGAAAAATGAAAATTCAAAACTTCATAGCAAAAGAAAGGATTTTTTTGGCTTTGGCATACATTTTTGGTGTGGTGGCAACCCTGTGTTGCCTGCCCGCGCTTTTATTTTTGCTCTTTGGCTTTTCTTTTGGGATTTTGGGTGCAGATTTGTTGAGTGCTTACCGAGTGCCTTTAAGCGTTGTAGCGGTGGGCTTTTTTGTGGGATATTTATGGAATTTTCAAAGGTGTAAGAAAAATTTATGTCAAAACAAGGTAAAAGCAGCGATTTTTCAAATGTTTTGTGCGCTTTTGCTTGTTTTTGTTCTTTTTTACCCTGAAATTTTGGGGGTATTTTATGCGTAAATTTGTGTTTTTGTTAGCGTGCTGTGCGAGTTTGCAAGCGGCTGAATATAAAATCTTTGTCGAGGGTATGCACTGCTTACTTTGCACGAGTTTGGTTCGCAAAGAGCTTTTAAAGGTTGATGGCGTGAGTTTTGTTAAGGCTACATTAAAAGATAAAATCGCTAAAATCGAATGTGCGGATAATACCAGCAAGGAAAAACTGCTTGAAGCAGTAGAAAAAACAGGATATAAGGGCATTTTTGTGGAGTAGTTTTTTTGCTTATGGCTATACTGATAATTTTTCTATTGTATTGAGTTATTTTTTCTTGTCATATTGACTTTTTTGTTGTCATATTGAGCGAATGCGAAATATCCACAAAGAAATTAAGACGCACTTTTTAAATTTATGGATACTTCGGGCTTTGCCCTCAGTATGACAAGCGGTGCTTTTAAAAAAGTCTTTAAAATTTTGAAAATGCTTGGGAATTTTGATTTTGTGAATTTTAAAAACCTTTGAAATTTAAAAGTGTTTGGAATTTTGAAAGTGCTTGAAATTTCTAAAAAAATTTAAATTTTTTAAATTTTCGCCCAAAATTTCACAAATTTTAGGCAAAGATTTTTCACTCGTGCCAAAAAAGCAACATAAATTTGCTATAATGCAGAAAAATTTAAGAGAAATTTTATCAAAAACCGCCAAAAATGATAAAAATTCCGCTTAAATTCATCAAGCGAAAGGATAAAAGATGATTAAAAAATACTACGATTCAGACTGCGATTTAAGCTTAATCGCCAAAAAAACCATAGCCATCATAGGCTTTGGCTCGCAAGGACACGCCCACGCGCAAAATCTCAAAGACAGCGGCTGCAAGGTCGTTGTGGGCTTGCGTAAGGACAGCTCACGCGTTAAAGACGCCAAAAAAGCGGGGCTTGAAGTGCTTGAAGTCGCCGCAGCTGCGAAAAAAGCGGACATTGTAATGCTACTTGTGCCTGATGAGCTTTGTGCGGACATTTACGAACGCGAAATCGCACCGAATTTAGAGGCTGGAAATGTCCTAGCTTTCGCGCATGGCTTTAACATACACTTTTCGATGATAAAGCCCGCAAAGGACATAGATGTCATAATGATAGCCCCAAAAGGACCAGGACACACCGTGCGAAGTCAATTTGTCGAGGGCAAGGGCGTGCCGAGCTTAATCGCCGTGCAGCAAAACGCTAGCGGTAAGGCAAAAGAATATGCCCTAGCGTATGCAAGCGGCATAGGCGCAGGGCGTGCGGGGATTTTAGAAACGACTTTCCGCGATGAAACCGAAACGGACTTGTTTGGCGAGCAAGCTGTGCTTTGCGGTGGCGTAACAGAGCTGATGAAAGCGGGCTTTGAAACGCTAGTAGAGGCTGGCTATGAGCCTGAAATGGCGTATTTTGAGTGCATACACGAGATGAAACTCATCGTGGATTTGATTTATGCGGGCGGCTTTGCGGCTATGAGGGACTCTATCTCCAACACCGCCGAGTATGGAGACTACCGAACAGGGCGCAAAATCATCACCGACCACACGAGAAAGGTTATGCGAGGGGTGCTGCGAGAGATACAAGATGGCACTTTTGCGAGCGAATTTGCGAGTGAGTTTTCAGCGGGCAGAAAGGCTAAATTTTTAGCCACAAGACGCCTTGAAAGCGAACATTTGCTTGAAAAAACAGGCGCAAATTTACGCAAAATGATGAGCTGGATAAAAAAATAACTTTTTTTCAAGTGGCGAAAAGCCACTTGAAAGGCTTGTGGCTTAAAATGATGAAAATTTTGTTTTGCAATAGGTTTGGGCGGAGGATGCCGCTCATACTTGCAAAAAGGTTTTTTGTTGGCAATGCAAGGCTAAGGCAGGAGTGATTATTTTGATGAGCTTTTAGAGCAAATCCGTGATATTTGCGCGAGTGAAAAAGGTTTTACCAAACAGCAAAAGCTATTAAAACTGCCACCTGTAACCAAGCAAGAATTTTGTTCCGCCAAGCGTAGGCTTGTCGATTTGCTCAGGCAAATCGTGCGTGAGCTTGCCCATTCCACCGCCTAGCTCAAAAAACACGCTATGCCCGCTCATAGTGATAAACTCGTGCCCTATCCCGCCTTGTATCTCGTAATAAAATGGCTTCTCGCCCATAGCCGTGTCCTTTGTGGCAACTAGCCCAAAGCCTCCGCTGATAAAAAGATAAGGGCGAAAATACGCAAACCCGATATGCGAAAGCGCAGAACTACCCATCAAAAGCCCAACCATAAGCTTTTCGTGAAAGATGAGTGCGGACGAGTCGTATTTTTCTTCTTGCAGTTTTAAGGCGCGCATTTGGGCTGAAACAGCGTTTCGCACCTGCACCAAATCCGTGCTGTATAGGGCAAATCCAAACTCCACGCCCCCGCCCATAGCAGCGCCAAAGTTGCCATACGCACCAAGTGAAAGCGTGCTTTTTTCGCTAAAATTCGCCGCATTTAGGGCATTTACGCAGGCTAAAAGCAAGATTATAAATAAGCATTTTTTCATCATCAACCTTTAAATTTTACATTCAGCATTATAACAAAATGGTATGCTTTTTCATTCTTTGCCATCAAGTATGGGAACAAACAAGCATTCATCAAGCACTTCTTTGCGAATGCCGCTTGCGGTTTTGGTGAATTTGGTGATAAATTGTTTGCTTTTATCAAGCACGGGAGCGACTAAAATACCGTTTTCATTTAACTGTTCAAACAAGGCTTGAGGTATGTTTTGTGCGTAGGCTGAAAATAAAATTCTATCATAAGGAGCATATCTTGCCCAGCCAAGCTGTCCGTCTGCGTGCAGGACAAAGATATTGTTAAGTTCAAGTTCTTTAAAGGTTCTTTTTGCGCCATTGGCTAATTTTTCTATGCGTTCTATGGTAAAAACTCGTCGTATAACCTTGCTTAAAATCGCTGCTTGATACCCGCTACCACAACCAACTTCTAAAACGCTATCAGCCTCATCAAAATCAAGCGCCATAGTCATTTTAGCCACAGTTAATGGCGAACTGAGCCATTGGAGCATCATTGGCGAAGCTTCGAGCTTGTAAGCTTGAGCCTTTAGGGAGCAAAAAATCTCTCTTGGCACAGAACAAAAAGCCTTAAAAAGTGCTTCATTGATAGGAAATTTCTCAGCAATTTCATCTGCCATTTTTTTACACTGTCTTAATTCAAGCTCTGTTTGGTTTAAAAAATTATTCATCATTCAACCCTTGTTAAAAGCGTATCTTTGAGCTTTTGCAAATTTAAAGACAAACAAAGCTCGTAACGACTTGGATTTTCAAGACTTTTTATGTCCTCATCAAAGCATTGTAATTGCTCTTTAGCATAGGCTCTACTTTCTTGCAAGCTTGGCAATTCATAAACAAGTTCTCCGTTTTGAAAAATGGGGATTAAAAGCTCTTTTTTGCTTAAATTGTTAGGTTCTTGGCAGTAGTGTTGATTAAGTATGCAGTGGCAAACACTTGGTTTTTCATCAGCCAAACAAAGCTCATCAAAAAGGGCTTTTCCTGTGCTTTTGTCGAAAAAGCGGTAGAGTTTTTTGTGGTGAGGATTTGAAATTTTATCAGAGCTTTCGCTGATTTTAATCTTTGGCACTATGTTTTTTTCGTCCTCTGTGGCAACAAGCTTATAAACACAACCCAGCACAGGTGAGCTTTTAGCGGTAATGAGTCTCTCGCCTACGCCAAAAATGTCTATCTTAGCACCCATTTTTAAAAGCCTTGAAATTTCAAACTCGTCTAAAGCCCCTGAAGCTACTATTTTACATTCATTTAATCCTGCTTTGTCAAGTTCTTTTCTTGCAAATTTTGAAAGCTCACACAAATCACCAGAATCCAAACGAATGCCACATTTTTGAATTCCTTGTGGAACAAGCACCTTTTTAAAGGCTTTAATGGCGTTTTTGATGCCATTTTTGGCATTGTAAGTATCTACAAGCAAGATAGCATTGTGCGGATAAATTTCACAGTAACGAATAAAAGCTTCTAGCTCGCTTTCAAACATTTGCACAAAAGAGTGAGCCATAGTTCCGCTTGAATTTATGCCCCAAAGCTTATCAGCCAAAGCACAGGCTGAACCAGCAGCACCACCGATAAAAGCCGCCCTTGCACCCTTAAGAGCTGCATCAACCCCTTGCGCCCTGCGAGAACCAAACTCCAAAACAGCACGGTTAAGAGCTGCTCTAACCACTCGTGAAGTTTTGGTGGCAATAAGGCTTTGGTGATTTAAGGAAAGCAAAATAAAAGTCTCTAAAAGTTGTGCTTGAGGAGCTTTAGCGCGAACCGTTAAAATAGGCTCATTAGCAAAGACGATTTCTCCCTCTCTAACCGCCCAAATGTCCCCGCTGAATTTAAAGTCCTTAAGATAGGTTAAAAACTGCTCATCAAAAAGCCCTTTTTGGCGAAAAAACTCTATATCCTCATCATCAAAGTGTAAATTTTTGACAAAATCAATAATTTGTTCTAATCCAGCAGCAATGACAAAGCCACCATTATCAGGCACTTGACGAAAAAAAACATCAAAATAACAAATTTTTTCTGCTAAAGAGCTTTTAAAATAGCCATAACTCATAGTAAATTCATAAAAGTCGCAAAGTAGGCTTAGGTTTTGTTTCATCTCATTGCTCCAAAACCTTGTTTTGCCAAGCAAAATGGACGGTTAAAATATGTTGTAAGCACAACAAAGAAAAAAGCCAAGTTGCAAAAAAGCGCAAAAACCCTAAAAATCATCAAAAGAAATGCTCCCTTTTGAATAGTTTGTTACCTTGCCCTCAAAGAAATTGCTCTTTTGTTCATTGAATTTAGAAAAATCATCAACCCATTTTATCGGGTGTTTGGCGTTGTAAAGTTTTTCAAAATTTATGGCTATGAGGCGTTGATCGACAAGATAATGGATATATTCCTCGATTATATCATCAGTAAAGCCCATAATTTGATTTTGCGTGATATATTTGCCCCATTTAATCTCAAGTTCTCCAGCCTTTTTAAACATATCATAAATTTTATCTGTATTTTCTGGCGTAAATAAGTCTGGTCTTTCTTTGCGTGTTGAATTTATCATATTTTGAAACAAAAGCAAATGAGTGATTTCATCTCTTTGGATAAATCTTATCATTTGGGCTGAACCAAGCATTTTTCCAGCTCTTGCTAAGGCATAAATGGCTGTAAAGCCGCTGTAAAAGTAAATGCCTTCTAAAATTTGATTAGCTACCATTGCCAAAAGGAGTTTATTATCATCAACATCGCCAGCTAATTCCTCATAAATGCCCGAAATAAAGTCATTTTTTTCTCTTAAAGTGGCATCGTGTTTTTCCATTTCATAAATGAGGTCGGTATTTTCGCAAATGGCTTCAACCATAACGGCGTAGGATTTTGAATGATTAGCTTCCTCATAAGCTTGTCTTGCTAAAACAGCGTTAATTTCAGGTGCGGTTATGTAAGGGTTTATGTTATCAGCAAGATTATTAGCCTGAAAGCTGTCCATTGAGATGAGTTGAGACCACACTAAATCATACATTCTCTTTTCAGCCCGAGTTAAATTCACGCGGTAATCCATAGCATCTCTTGTTGTATCAACTTCTTTTGGAAACCAAGTGTTTGCCTCCATTAAATCCCAAAGTTTTAAAGCCCAAACATACTTTGCCTTAGTGAAATTTAAAATCCCGTGCGGATTGCCATCAAAGACTCGCCTTTGATTTAAAGATTCATTTGAGCTTGGATTATAAATTCTTTTTCTGTGCATTTTAAACCTTTCTTACTATACAAGTTTGACTAAGCAAATCGTGCAAAGCTAAGCCATCTTTTCTTAAAAAGCTCATCAAAAGCCCAAAAAGCAAAGATGAACCCAACAAAAATACCACATATCTAATCATTATCTTTAAAAAATTTACTTTTTTACCTGTTTTTTTGTCTATTAAATATAAATCATAAGCCTTAAGTCCGGGACTTTGAGCCTTTGCGCTTAAAAAAATGGCTTGCACTATTCCAAAAAAGGCACTACAAGTAAAAATAACGGCTTGATTATCCAAAAAAGCTTCTTTTGAACCCAAAACAAAATAACAAAGATATAAAATAGGCACATAGAGCAAAAAAATGTCAATCAAAAAGGCTTTTGAACGCTCTATCCTTGTAGCCATTATTGCCTTTGCTTTCATTTTAATTCCCACGACTTCCCGGTTTTATAGCCACTGAACCACTTTTGCAAAGCGGACAAACGCTAGGTTCATAAATTTCAAAGTCAAAATTGCCTAAGGCAAAAAGAGGCAAATTTGTGGGTAATTTTGCATTTTCCTTGCTTTTTGTGCCAAGATTGCTTACCCCACAAAAGCCACGGTTTGCCAAAGCAGCAAAGCCTACGACAACGCCACCTAAACCCTCCAACACCAAAGCACTCTCCAAAGCTGAACCACCTGTGGTGATAATGTCTTCGCAAACGATGAATTTTTCGCCCTTTTTCACCTCAAAACCACGCCTTAAATTCATTTCGCCATTCACTCGTTCAGTAAAGATAAACCGTTTTTCACAAGCTCTTGCTAACTCATAGCCTGCCAAAACTCCGCCAAGTGCAGGCGAGCAAATGCTGTCAAATTCAAGCCCAGCCTTAAAAATGATAGAGGCTAAATTTTGGCAAAGCTCTTGAGCCACAGCTGGATACTCCAAAACCTTTGCACTTTGCAAGTAAAAGGCTGAATGTTTGCCTGAGCTTAACAAAAAATGCCCTTGTAAAAAAGCTCCTCGTTTTTTATAAATGGCTTCTAGGTTCATACCTTTAAAAGCTCGCTTTCTTTTGCCTTTACAACTTCATCAATCTTGTTTGTATAGCTATCAGTGAGCTTTTGCACCTCATCATAAGCCTTTTTAGCCTCATCTTCACTTATGGTTTTATCTTTTTCAAGCTTTTTAATGCCATCATTTGCGTCCTTGCGGACATTGCGAATGCTCACCTTTGCCTTTTCGCCCATAGCCTTAGCCTGCTTAACATTTTCTTCTCTTTGTTCTCTTGTCATCGGCGGAAAAAAAAGCTTTACAGCCTCGCCGTCATTAGTAGGATTTACGCCGATATTTGCTGCTGATATGGCTGTTTCTATACCTTTAAGCATTGATTTTTCCCAAGGACTAATATTTATAGTGCTTGCATCAGTAGCAAGTATAGTTGCTACTTGATTTAAAGGTGTTTGTGTGCCATAATAATCCACAGTTATGTTATCAAGTATGTTTATGCTGACCTTTCCTGTGCGAAGTGTGGTAAATTCTTTTTTGAGAGCTTCTAGGCTTTTATCAGCCTGTGCTTTTTGTTTGGTGTAAATGTCATTGAGCATATTTTATCCTTAATTTTGCGGAACGCTTGGAGCTTGCGGTGCTTGAGGTGCTGAATTTGGCACAACTTCGTTTGAAGCATTTGCTTCACTTGGAGCTTGAGGCGAGGCTATCTTTTCGGCTAAAGAGCTTTTGCCAGCAGTATTATAAACATAACTTAAAGCCACAGTATTAACAATGAGCAAAACGCCTAAGAAAAAGGTGAATTTGGCTAAAAATCCAGCTGGTCCTTTAGCGCCAAAGAGGCTTTCATTGCTGCCACTATATGCTCCAAGCCCTATGCTTGAACTTTTTTGCAAAAGCACTGATATAGTGATGAGGATAACCAAGATGACTTGAAAGACAATTAAAATGGTCGTCATAATTTTTCCTTAAAAGTGTTTTAAAAGAGTATTTTAGCTGAAAAAGCTTGAAAAAAGCTTGAAAAAGAAAAGGAATGATTAAAAAAATTTGCAGGAATTTCTTTCCTGCAAATTTTCTCATTCTCTATTGCTTGTAAGTCCTAAAATTTGGAGCAAAGAGACAAAAAGATTATAAAAATCAAGATATAAGGCTACTGCACCCTCAACAGGTGTTTCATAGTTACCACGAATAATGTTTTGAGTATCATACAAAATGTAAAAGCTAAACAAAATCGCCGCTACTGATGAAATAACAAGTTGCAAGATAGGACTAGCCATAAAGATATTCAACAAGCTTGCACAAATGACAACGATGAGTGCGATAAAAAGCATTTTTCCCATAGTGGTAAAATCGCGTTTTGTATTCATCGCAAAAATGCTAAGTCCTCCAAAAGCAACACTTGTCAAAGCCAAAGCCTGAGCTACGATAACCGCACCTGCTGGTAAAGACAAGACAGAGTATAAAAGCGGTGTAAGTGTAAGCCCTGAACAAAAAGTAAAGGCAAAGAGTAAGATTAAGTTAAGCGGTGTTTCTCTTTTTTTCGCCATCAAAGCAAATAAAAGCACAAGCTCAACGCCAAAAAGAACCCAAAACATTAACTTGTTCTCTAAAAATACTCTTGCTAGAGCATAAATGCCAACATAAGCTCCAGCTGCTCCAGCCAAAAGTGAAGCCGCAAAAAGCTGGTAAGTTTGCTTGATAAACAAGCTTAAAGCAGAACTTTGTCCTGCAAGGTCATTTGAACGAGCGTAATCTCTATCATAAAGACTCATTTTCTCTCCTCAATAAAATAATGTTCGTAAATTTAACCTAAAAAGTTAAACGCAAAATTACAAATGCAAAAATTTTTGCCCCCAAATTTAAATTTCATCAAAAATTTTATATAATGTCGGTGAAATTTTACACATAAGGAGAAAAAATGAAAGATTTTAAATCTTTTCACTCAGCGTTTCAAACACTTGTTAAGGCTTTGCTTGCGGTAAGCCTTTTGCACCTTGCGCTTTTTGGCGAAAGCGAACACCCGCCACTTTCGTCGCACACCAAAAAAGCCATAGCCGCGTATAAGCAAAATCCTAGCGAAAAAAACAAGGCGAATTTGCTCGATGCCTTAAATCAAAGCTATGACAAGGTTATCGCTCAAAAGCAAGAAAAGCTGGCAAAACGCGAAAAAGAGCGGGACAAAAACATAAATTCGTGGCTCAAAGCCATAAAAGCTGGTAAAAATCCGCCTTTTATGGATTTGCAAACGCCAAACAAAAAGGCTAGCCAAAAGCAAGCAGTGGCAAATGCCATAAGCATTTACCGCCAAAGCCCTAGCTCGCAGAACCAAAAGGCACTTACTGAGGCTTTAAGTGCGTATTATGAAGCGTTTTTAGACGAGCAAAGAGCGCACATAAAAGAGACGCAAGACTTGCGCGATGAGCGCATAAAGGCGAGTTTGGAGCGTTTTACGAGCCAAAATTTTGACATAAGCCCCAAAAAAGGCGGTAAATTTGAGCGCGCAAAGGCTGATGAGAGCGAATTTTTAGCCGAAATCATCGCTTCTTATCTTAACGCAGGGGCGCAAAATTTGCCCGTAAATCCTGAGGCAAGGGTGAGAGAA
>CAKVDW010000027.1 GCA_934728065.1 uncultured Campylobacter sp. | reverse complement strand
TAAAAGTGATATTATATCCTAAAAAATCGTTTCCTTTTTGCTCAAAAGGCAAAAAAATGTTAAAACCTATGGATTTTTGTTCTTTTTCAGCATCGCTGAGCTTTAAATTTAAAGCGGCTTTAAATGCGCCCTCATTTGCAGCTTGCATTATGCCACCGCCCCCGCCACTAACCACGCTAAATCCAGCTTCAACGCACATTGTAGCCAGCTTTTTTGCCTGCTCGTAGTAAAAAGTATTTGGCGCTAATCTTGCTGAGCCAAAAAAGGTAACAGCCTTGTTTAATGGGGGAATTGCATATAATTTTTTTAAATCATCACCCACAAATTCAGTCATCTTTTGCCTTTAAATTTATCCTTGATTGCAACAAGGCTTTAACGCAACTGTTCTAAGCGCTCTTTTTTCGTGCCAATTTCAGTGATTTGCACGCCAAAGTTACCATCGACAATAACAACTTCCCCATAAGCTACGCGTTTATCGCCGATGAGGATTTCAAGTGGGTCATTTGCAAGCTGATTTAATTCCACAACAGAGCCTATATCCATAGTAAGCACATCTTTTAAAAGCATTTTTTTGTTGCCTATGCGAACTCTTATGGGCAATCTTACATCCATAATGAGATTTATATTTTTAAGTCCCTCAGCCATATTTGCAAGCTTTTCAGCATCTTCTTCACTTAAAGCATCATTTTCTTTTCCAATCAACTTATAAAGCTTTTCGTCCATTACAAGAGCAACTTTTTCGTTTAAATCGGTGATTTTGACATCAAAAAAGTAAAGTTTATGAAAATCTTTCAAATCCAAACTATCAGCCACAAAGTCGCATTTTTCTAAAGTAAAATCCATTTTTGGAATTTCTTTTTGAGCGCCAAGTGTGGTTGAAAAAGCGGAGATAATGTTTGAAATAACTTCTTTTGCTCCGTCCATAGCATCAGAATCAAGCTGGTCTTTTTTAGAAATTTGCTCCTCGCCCATCATCCATTCGGTTATAGCACCCATTAAAACAGCACTTACCAAAACGCCAAATTTTCCACCAGCACTCACATTAAAAACAGCACTCACTAAGGGAGGTTTTATGCTGTCTTGCACACCTACATCAAATTCTTGATACTCGCCAAAGGTAGCGTTTTTACCTGTTAAGCCCTCGATAGTGCTTGTCGCTTCGTTGGTAAAAATTTTTAAATAATCATTTATCATACGATTTCTTCCTCCTCTTCCTCATCTTGTTTTTCATCATAAACCATAGCTTTTGCCCGTCTTTCATCTTCGTATTTTTCCAAGATTTCTTTAATCTCATCTTTATCAGTGCGGATAAGCTCAGTGATTTTGACAGATTTTCTAAAGCGGTGCAAGCCAATTTGTGCCAAGAATACATCTTTTTTGTCAATAGACACGATAGCCTTATCATCAGCTTCTCTGTCAAGTCTTAAAATATCGCCCATTTGTAAGTCCAAAAATTCATCAACATTGATATAGGTTTTGCCTAAAATCACCTCATAAACAACTTCAGCACGACCTATGAGAGTTTTAAGTTCTTTATTTCTTGATTTTTTAGCTGAGGTTTCGCCCATCATAATGTCGCGGTTTGCAAGACGGCTTAAGATACTTTCTAAATGCACGACAGGATAGCAGATATTGACCATACCGCTTGAATTTCCTATGATGATTTCCATTACCACCATAATGACGATTTCATTTTGTGCGACAATTTGCACAACATTTGGGCTACTTTCCTTAGCCTCAACGCTTGGGTAAATTTCAGTTACAGTTGCCCAGCTTTCTTTTAAACGCTGCATAATAATCCGCAAAATGCTATCAAGTAAATTTAGCTCAATATCAGTAAGCTCACGCAAGGTTTCATAGCTTTCGCCTTGTCCGCCTAAAAGTCTATCTATCATAGGAAAGGCGATGCTGGGGTTGATTTCTAAAACGCAGTTGCCATCAAGGGGTTTAATGGAAAAAACATTAAAGCTGGTTGGACTTGGCAAGGACATTAAAAATTCACCATAAGTCATTTGGTCAACTGAGTGCAGTTTTATTTCTACTATACTTCTCATCATTGATGAAATTTGAGAGGCTAAATTTCTAGCTAATTTATCGTGTATGCCCTTTATGGAACGCAACTGTTCTTTTGAAACACGGTTAGGTCTTTTAAAGTCATAAACGACAATATTTCTTTCATCTCTTTCGGCTTTACTGTGCGTAATGCCTGTATCACTATCATCAACTACTTCAAGAAGGGCATCTATTTCTTCTTGGGATAATATTTCAGCCACTTGCTAACCTTTCTCTGAGTTTTCTCAGTAAATTTTTGTGAATTTGTGAAATTCTACTTTCACTAATATTTAAAATTTCACTAATTTCTTTCAAACTTAACTCTTCATAATAATAAAGTTGAACCACAAGTTGTTCCCTTTCTTTCAGTTCTTCTAAAACCTCACTTACCTTTTCAAGTAAGGCTTGTCTTTCTATTTTTTCAAGCGTTGTGTCCTCATTATAGCAATTTATTTGCTCATCTAAGGGCAAAACATAGCTCACAGCGTGGGCTGCTTTTGCTTCTTTGATTTTATCTATCTCCAAATTGAGTTTATCTGCTAAATACTCATCATCTGGCTCTGTTTCATTTTGTTGAAAATACTCATCAATGAGTATATCTATTTCTTTAATTATCTTTCTATTGCTCCTACTCATCACATCAAGGCTTCTTAAATAATCAAGCATAGCCCCATAAACCCTTTTTTTTCCAAAGCCCCAAAAACTATCATTTTGTTCTTTGTCATAGCGGTGCGCTAGCTTTATCATTTCCTCAACACCTATGCTGATTAAATCATTCACATCTATATTTGATGGCAACCTCTCCTTAAGTCTAAAAGCCATAGCCCTAAGAGCTGGCATATACGAAACAACCAAATCATCTTGCTCTTTTTTTATAATTCGTGCATAAGGATTAGGCTGCGCGTTTTTTAGCATTTCTGCGTCTTTCTTTGGCTTCATTCTTTGCAAGTTCTTTTCGTTCCTCATCAAGCTTGAGCAAGATGTGTTCCATTTTCTTTTCTCTAACAGCCAAATCACCGATAATCATATTACTAACCCCTTCAAACTCCTCTTTATCAAACATTCTGCCACTGATTTTTTTGGTGTCGATAAAATTCATTATGGAGATATGAACGAGCATATAAAAAGTAAAGGTGATTAAAGAAGTAAAAATGACTATCTCAAAAGCTCCCTCAATGCTTATAACGCTAAATGTTAAGCCGATAAAAAAGCCACAAACCGTGAAAAACGCTACGAAATTTTCTGGTGCTGGTTTCATAAAGTCCCCTTCAATCTAAAATCTTTCAATGATTTTCTTAAAAAAGCCCTTAAAGCTTCTTTTTGAAATATCATAAAGCACTTTTTGTTCCAATCTATACAAAAGCTTGGAAGTTAGGGACTTTAACTCATCACTTACGCTTGAATTTTCATCACTAAAAAGCGTTCTTTTTTTAATGCTCGTGCTTACATCTTTGCTCGTGCTTAAAAAACCAAGCAATTCAAGCTGCAAAGGGTTTTTAATGTTGGTGTCGGCTACTTTTTTGATATTTTCAAAAACCCTCAAGGCTTCATTTTCGTTTTTTACCGAATTTAAGAGCATTAAAAGGGATTCTTTGTTTTTAGAAGTCGTTTTTATAGTCGCATACGCATCAGTTATAGCAGCAGGGTCAGGAACGGTAACGATGATGACCTCATCAGCCATTTCTAAGAAATGTTGTATATTTCCACCTATACCAGCGCCCGTGTCTATGATGAGAAAGTCTAAATCATCAAGCACGGTGGCTTGATTTAAAAATCTTTCATAAATGTTTTTATCATCATATTTTAAAATTTCATCGCCACTTTCTCCAGGGATTAACCATAAATTTGGCTTAACCTCTACCAAAATATCCTCTAAAGAGCATTCTCCACGCAAAACATGGAGCAGATTTTTGCTGATGCGAACATTTAAAATCACATCTAAATTCGCTAATCCTATATCAGCATCAAATAAAGCTACTTTATAGCCATTTTGAGAAAGCACATTGCCTAAATTCGCGCTTATCGTGCTTTTGCCAACTCCGCCCTTACCGCTTGTAACGGCTATGAAGTGGGTGCCACTTGGTTTGCTTTTGTTTTCGTTCATTAAATTACGAAGTTTATTGGCTTGGTTATTCATCATCTTTCCTTTTAAAGCCCTCTAAAACGCATTTAACTAAAAATTCGCTACTTGCAGGTTCTAAATCATCAGGCACTTCTTGTCCTATGCTGAAAAAGCTTGTTGGGACATTAATGTCATAAATAAGCGAGAAGATATTGCCAAAGACCTTTGTTTCATCAAATTTGGTGATGATTAGAGTGTCTATGTCTAGGTATTCTTTAAAATTGTTATAAACTTCAACCAAATCTTCTAATTTTGTATTTGCCGAAATAACAAGGCTAACATCTATATCAGCATTTGAATGCGATAAAAATTCCTTTGTTTTAGCAAGCTTGCTTTGGTCATATTGCGAATTTCCTATGGTATCAACAAGTATTACCTCGCAGTAATTAAGCGTTTTTATAGCCTCGTCCAAATCTTTTGGCTCTATACTATCGATAATTGGCAGTTTCATCATCTTTGCATACTGAAAAAGCTGTTCCACAGCACCTATTCTATAAGTGTCAAGGGTTATAATGCCTGTTTTATAGCGTTTATCTCCATAAGCATAGCGAAAAGCAAGTTTTGCAAGAGTTGTGGTTTTGCCAACACCTGTTGGACCAACAAGCATCATTATTTTTTGTTTTTTAATCTCCGTTTCAACACGACAAGGCAACATATTGCGAAGTAGAGAATAAAAATACCTTGAAACTGCTTCAGAATTAGTTTTCATTGAAGCGGGCATATTTTCAATGGTCGCTTTCATAATGGCTTCTAAATGTTCCTCTTTCATACCGCTTTCTTTTGCTTGCTTGTAAATTCCAGCAAATTCTGGCGGTATGACTATGTTGCCTCCTAAATTTGCTTTATCTTTCCACATAGCATCTAAGATAAGCGAGACCTTATCGCTTAATTTGTTGATTTTCTTTTCTAAATTTTGCATTTTTGCATCATTTAGAAAATGCCCACTATCATCTGTTTCATCAATATTTGCCACCTTTGAAATTTCAGCAGAAACCTCAGAAAGCCTTTCTTTGAAATTTTCTAATTTGTTTTGAAAATTTGGGCTTTCTTTTTGTGCGCTTGCATAAGCTTTTTCCTTTGAAGCCTTTGCCCTGCTAGAAAAGTCTAAAACTACATCATCATCGACCATTCTTTTGCTTGGAGGATTTATGGTAGTATTCTTTTTTGGAGCGTTTTTGCCTATTTTTTTAAGATGAGCTTGGTAATCTTTTTCCTCAACAGCTACCACAACTTCATACAAAGGCTTTTGAGTAAGCGTTTTTGCTTTGATTTGTTTGTGTGTAACTATCATCGCATCATCACCATAGTCTTGTTTTACTTTAGGTATGATTTCATCGGTATTTTCAACGGTGAAAGTATGAATGAGCTGTCCCACGATTTTCCCTTTCTAAAAGTTCGCCTAAGGGCAAGATAACGCTTATGCGTTCATTAACACCACTGTGTGGCACTATACAAAAATTATCCGTCTTTGTTTTTTGACTAAAATATAATAAATCCAAATCCAAAGTCCTTGGAGCGTTTTTAAAACTTCTACGCCTTTTAAATTTAAACTCATAATACAAAAGCACCTTTAACAAGGCTCTAGCGTGAAATAAGCTTTGCACAAAAAGCACTGCATTAGTAAAATCCTTTTGCTTTTCATAACCAAAAGCCTTATTTATAAGCAAAGAAGAGCTAGCAAGCACCTTAATCCTTTTATCATTCATCAAAATTCTAAAAAGCTTTTTAAAGCATTTTTTTTCATCAAGCATATTACTTCCAAGTCCTATAAGAGCATAATACTTGCTCTTGTTGCGTGAATTTGTGGCAAAAGGGTAAAATTTTATCCTCTGCCACGCCCTTGCTCCATAGATTTTCATTTGACATTTGCTGCCTTGATTTGCTCTATTTGAGTGCAAATTTGTATTATACCCATTAATGCAAGATGATAGCCAAAAGGACCAAAACCAACAACAGTGCCAGAGCAAACAGGCGAAATGAAACTTTTATGACGAAATTCTTCTCTTTGATAAATATTGCTAATATGCACCTCTATGGTCGGCAAAGCCACAGCAAGTATAGCATCTCTCAAGGCTACTGAAGTGTGAGAAAGTCCTGCTGGGTTGATGATGATACCATCTTTTGTGCCAAGACATTCTTGAATTTTATCGACTAATTCACCCTCAAAATTGCTTTGAAAAAACTCTAACTCAACATTTTCTTGTTGAGAAGCTGCAAGTTTCATTTGTTCGTGTATGTCTTGCATTTTCATCGCACCATAAATAGATACCTCTCTTAGTCCTAGCATATTGATGTTAGGACCTTGTATGACCATAATTTTCATCATAAAACCTTGTCATTAAATTTTTAGCGACTTATTATAGCATTTTAAACTAAATTTTTATACAATTTAACTTTAAGTTTAAGGAAAAATAATGTTTATTATCAAGGCAAGATACATTTTTTTGTGCGATGAGGGCTTTGAAATTCTTGAAAATAAAGCTTTCGTCTTTAACTCGCATTTTAAAGAATTTGGCGAATTTGAGTTTTTAAAAGGGAAATATCCTCAAGCAACTGTGGTTGAAACTCCACCAAATTCACTCATCTTGCCTGCTTTTATCAACACTCACACGCATTTAGAATTCAGTGCTAATGCCTACACTTTGCATTATGGGGATTTTTTGCAGTGGTTAAAGTCAGTGATGAGTTCTCGTTCAAATTTAAACGAGCAAGCAAAAACAGAGCTTATTTTAGCCACTTTAAAGACTATGCAAAGAAGCGGCACAGGCACAGTGGGTGAAATTTCAAGCTTTGGCAGTGATTTAAAAGCTTGTGTGCAAAGTTCTGCTCGCATAGTTTTTTTTAACGAGCTTTTAGGTGTTAATGTGGCTCAAAATGAAGCCAAAAAAGCTGAATTTTTGGCTCGTTTTAACAAAAGCAAGGAGTATGAAAGTGAGCTTTTTATCCCAGCCTTAAGTTTGCATAGCACTTACTCGACAAACAAAGCTTTGGCGGAGTTTTTGCTGAATTTAGCCAAAAAAGAAAACTTGCTTGTCAGCACACATTTTTTAGAATCCCAGCACGAAAGTGCTTGGTTAAGACAGGGTAGGGGGAAATTTAAGCAGTGGTTGCGCTTTGCAGATGAAAATCCACACCCAAACTACTCTGTAAAGGACTTTGTGAAGCTTTTTAAAGGACAAAGGACGCTTTTTACACACTGTGTTTATACAAAGGACGATGAATTTAAGCTTTTTGACAAAAATTTGCACTTTATCACACACTGTGCGTTCTCAAACCGCCTTTTAAGCCGAAAAACATTCGATTTAAAGGCAGCTTTGCGCCACAACATTAGTGTAAATTTAGGCACAGACGGGCTTAGCTCAAACATAAGCCTTTCAATGCTCGATGAAATGCGGGCAAATTTACTCATACATAAAAATTTTAAAGATTTAAATGAATTAGCCAAAAAGCTCATTTTAATGGCGACTTTAAAACCAGCACAAGCTTTAAATTTAGAACTTGGGGAAATAAAAGTGGGTAAAATCGCTGATTTTAGCGTTTTTGAAATAGATACTTGTGAAATTAACCAAATTGCTCTACAATTCCTTTTGAATGCAAAATTCGTTCAAAAACTTTTTATCAAAGGACAAGAATGCAAGCTATAAAATCATTTTTTAAGGCTTTGGGCGCGGGGATAAACTATATTAACAACTATTTTAAAACCTTTGTGTTTTTATTTATCGTCTTTTACCTTTTAATGCCAAGCCCTAGCACCCATAAAACTTCATTTGAGGGTCTAGCAAATTTAGAAAAAATCGAACTTAAAGGCACTATCATCGATACTCAAGCCCTTGTAGAAAAAATTATTCTTGTAAAAGATAATCCACACATTAAAGGCGTGCTTTTTTTCATTGATAGCCCAGGTGGTGCTTTTGCGCCAAGTATGGAACTTGCTTTGGCGATTAAGGATTTAAAGGCTAAAAAGCCCGTAGTTGTTTATGCGAGCGGGACTATGGCAAGCGGGAGCTACCTTGCTGGTGTTGCAGCTGATGAAATCATTGCAAATCCAGCCTCTTTCATCGGCTCAATAGGAGTTATAGTGCAAGGTGCAGACCTTAGCGAGCTAGCGCATAAACTTGGCATAAAAACTCAAGTGATAAAGGCGGGTGAATTTAAAGAAGCTGGCACTTTTACAAGGGCTTGGAGCAGCAGTGAAAAGGAGTTTTTGCAAGATTTGGTGCAAAAATCCTACACGCTTTTTACTGACTTTGTCGCCAAAGAAAGAAAGTTAAAGCTTGAGGAAAAGGATTCTTGGGCAAATGCAAGGGTATTTTTGTCAAATGAGGCTTTACAGTTGGGACTTATTGACAAGGTGGGTAATTTGGAGCTTGCCAAAAAAAGATTAGCCGAGCTTTCAAATGTTCAAAAGCCTATATTTGCAAAGCCAGACCCCATAGACAAGTTTTTAGAAAAGCTTGATGAAATGAGCATTCGCTTTATGGGCAAAATTCTTTCAAACGCCTTTCATTCTGTAAGTTAAGGCGTTTAAACGCCCTCACCTTAGTCGCTAGAGTGAATTTACCACAAATTCATCTTTTATTCTTATCTTTTTCCCAAAAATCATAACAAAAAAGTTAAACCTCCCATTTTTTAATCTCTTTTAATATAAGCTCATCTTGAGTGTAGATATATTCACTCGCTTCTATAAACCAATTAGCCATTGTTGAAACAAGGTTTATCAACACTTCTTTTTCCTCTTTTTCATCTTTACACACTATACATTCAAGGCGAACAAGCTCACAGCTGTTTTGATAGCAAATCATTTCAAAAACATCGGTGAAAAGTATGGATTTTTTAAAATCAGAATAAATTTGAATCAAACTTTCTTTTGACTTTTTTAAGGCTTTAAAATCAAGCTCTTCAAACTTATAATCATTTGGCAAAATGGTCTTTAAATGCAAAAGTTTTTCTTTAACCCTTTGTATATAAAGCTCTGAGTCTTTAAGCTTATTCTCAAGTCTTGTTTTAACATCTTTTAAAAGTCTTTTGCTGTTTTTTTCATCAGCCATTAAAGGCTTTAAAGACCCTTTGTCAAGTTCTTTGTTTAAAAGGGTTTGACAAGCTGTTTGAAAAGGCATTTCTATGGTTTCTTCTATCCTTGCACCACCTTCAGTGCAGTTGTAGGCTTTGGCGTTAAATTTAATCCTACCCCTAACTATGTCAGTTTCTAAACCTTGCTTGAAAAGTATCCAAAACGCAGAACTCTCAACAGTCCCATTTCCACCGTAAGCAGTAATTAAAAACCTGCCCTTATCATCTTCATACTCACCCTCGTGGCTATATAAAAGTGAATAATCCTCACTATGAGAAAGCCCGTCTTTAGCATAAGCTAAATCCTGCCCTATTAAAATGATATTCTCGTGTCCTAAATTTGCAGCCAGCTCATAAGCCATATTTGCAACGCTGTGATGATAGCCTAAATATCCATAATCATCAAGCTTAAGACTTTGACAAAAGGGCAAGGGTCTTAAGGCTATGATATATGTTCTGTTGTTTCTTTCTAAAAATTTTATGGTGTTTGGGTGAGTAAAGCTTGTAAGCACAAACAAAATCCCCTCATCAAATTCCTTAAAGTCATTATCAAAAAGCTTTGAAGTCCAGTCAATCCTTTCTAAAGATAAAACATAATCAGGCTTAATGCTATGCTTATGCAAGATATGATAAGCACTATCAGCACAAAAGATAATGAATTTATCTTGATATTGTTTAAGCAAGGGTAATTGCTTTGTAAGACTTGGTCCTGTTGAAACAACAATGGCGCTTTTAGCCTTTTTGTTTCTTTTTGTAAGGAGCTCTTTAAGGCTTGCTCTTTTAAGCATTTTGGGTAAATGCAAAAGGGTGTGTTTGATGCCTATTAAAGAATCTTGCGGGTCATTGCCCTTTCTTATAAAGGCAAAGCGAACGCTTTCCATAAGACTTTGGTTAAGATTTTCTATAAGGTTTTCATAAAGGGTGTTGTAGTATTCACAAGAGCTGGTAAAATTATAAGTCTTAACACTTTGTTCTATATCCTCATAAGTAAAAAGTGTGCCAAGTTGTGCTAAACTTACTCTTGGCACATAAAAGAGTATTAATCTTTCACTTTTTAAATCTAAAGAAAAATCAAAGCTTTCAAAGGCATAATAAAAAAGTTCTAATTCAGGCTCAAAAACAATAATTCTTTTATGTTTAATATTTTTAAGCAGGTGATGAATAAGCCTTGCATTACCCAAACCAAAGATAAATAAAACAGGGTGTTTGGGGAAATTCTCATCAAAGTATTTTATCTTTTCTTCTACTTCTAAATTTGGGTTTTGATAAAGGGGGGTTTTAGAAAGGCTGTTTAAAAGATTATCATCTTGTGTTTTTATGAAATTAAAATTTTTAAAACTTTGCATTTTGGTCATAGCATCAGCTAAGGGCTTATCCTCACTTAACAAGGCTTTAACATTGTTTTTAAATGCGTTCATAAACTATCTTTTTTAAATCACCCATCAACTTCCCATTCTCTTATATGTTTGAGTATGCTTTCATCTTGGGTGTAAATGTATTCACCAGCTTCCATAAAAAAAGCCGCTATGGTGCTAAGATATGCGATTAAAACTTCTTTTTCCTCTTTTTCATCTTTACACACTATACATTCAAGGCGAATAAGCTCACAGCTGTTTTGATAATATATCGCTCCAACAACTTCAGTAAATATTATAGACTTTTTAAAATGAGCATAAAATTGAGCAAATTTTTCTTTTGATTTTTTTAAGGCTTTAAAATCAAGCTTTTCAAATTCATAATCCCTTGGTAAAAGCTTGGCTAGCTTTTCGATTTCTTTTTTAACTTCCTCAAAATAAATGGTGGATTTTTTGATTTGCTTTTCAAATTTGTTTTTGATAGTTTTTAGAGACTGTTTGTATTCTTTTTGATTTAGGGGTGAAAGCTCTTTTAAGGACTTTTTGTCAAGTTCTTTGTTTAAAAGGGTTTGACAAGCTGTTTGAAAAGGCATTTCTATGGTTTCTTCTATCCTTGCACCACCTTCAGTGCAGTTGTAGGCTTTGGCGTTAAATTTAATCCTACCCCTAACTATGTCAGTTTCTAAACCTTGCTTGAAAAGTATCCAAAACGCAGAACTCTCAACAGTCCCATTTCCACCGTAAGCAGTAATTAAAAACCTGCCCTTATCATCTTCATACTCACCCTCGTGGCTATATAAAAGTGAATAATCCTCACTATGAGAAAGCCCGTCTTTAGCATAAGCTAAATCCTGCCCTATTAAAATGATATTCTCGTGTCCTAAATTTGCAGCCAGCTCATAAGCCATATTTGCAACGCTGTGATGATAGCCTAAATATCCATAATCATCAAGCTTAAGACTTTGACAAAAGGGCAAGGGTCT
>CAKVDW010000026.1 GCA_934728065.1 uncultured Campylobacter sp. | reverse complement strand
TTCAGCACAAAATAAGCCACCACGCCCACAGCCACAAGCGTGCAAAAAATCATCAAAAAGTCCATAACTTTCCTTTTAAGCAAAAAGCGTTTGCTGAATTTAAGATGAAAAATTATAGCTAAATTTTTCTCATTTTAGTCCATTTTATTCTGCTAAATTTGACAAATTTACAAAAATTTTGCTAGGATTTTACCTCAACAATTTACACACAAAGAAAGTAACTGATGACAAATAAAAATGCCTTTTTTAGCCTTAAAGATAAGGTTTTTGATGATGTGCTTTTACCACTTAAAGAAAGCTTGGATAAAGCCGATGAGAGTGTTGGCGAGAAGATTTTAAGTGCAAAATTTAAAAACCCTTGGCTTGCGCTCTATCTTTCAATGCTTTTGCCGGGTGTTGATAGAATTTACAAAGGCGATATGATTTTGGGGCTTGTTAAAACCATTTTTTTCGCTATCATTCTTGCGAGTGTTGGCGCGGTGGTAATGGCAGATAATCTTGGCAAGCATTTAAGCATTACAGGGCTTATGCTGTGGTTTGCGTGTTATCTTCTAGCGTGGGCGTGGTTTGTGGCTGATATTTTTCTCGTGCATCGAGGCATAAAACACGACAATATGATAAAAATCTCTAAAATTTTGGAAGCAAAAAATGGATAGCGCGAATATATTTTTAACAAGCGTTAAGCACAAAATCCCAAGTAATGCTGGTTCAGCCCTTCAACCTATATTAGAGCAAGCAGGCGAGCAAAGTTTGCATAAACTTATGCTCTTAAATCTTAGGAATCCTACTATGGGTTTATTTATATCTGGCCTCTTTGGCACTTTGGGTGTAGATAGGTTTTATAAGGGCGATATAAAACTAGGTATAACCAAACTTGCACTATGGATTTTAACTTATGTAATGCTGATTTCGGCATTTCTTATTACTATAAGCGGTGTAACACCAACAAACAATTGGTCATTAATGGCGACTTTACACGAATCTTTATTTTACAGGATTGGAGTGATTAGTCTTATAACATACAATGTATGGTGGATGATAGATATTTATCTTGTGTTTGTTGGCATAAAAAATGACAATTTAAACAAAATTTATCAAGCCTTGCAGTGAATGATACTCGCTAAATTTTGGCATTTTAATAAATGCGCTACCACGCCAAAATGCTGTAAATTTTGGAGTATTTTAAAACTTTGTTTTAATCTCTGCTGAATTTCGTAGTGATTTGCACTCCGCCTTTTAACTCTTCAAATTCAAAATAAAAATGTCCAGCACCCCAACATTTTCGCTTGATAGTAAGCTTTTTAGTGCCTTGCCACAAGTAGGTATTGTCTTTATGGTTGAAGTCTTGGTATAAGTGGATTTTGGGCATTAAGCCATAACAAGCACAGCCATCAGCGTCATTTGGGCTGCTTAAATCACTCTCATCAACGATAGCGTGGATTTTAGCGAGCTTTTCATAGCTTTGCAAAATACTCGCACCCTTGTCAAACGCCACAAATACGCCCTTATACTCATCATAAGCATTTTGCACTGCGCTAAATTCAAGTCTTTGCGTGTCGCCCACGCGCAAGGCATTGTCTCCAAACGCCACAGCACAGCAAAAGAGAGCAAAAAGAAGTTTTTTCATCGTTTGCGTCCTTGATTAAGCCAAATTTTACTCTCATTTTTCAGCAAATTCACGCAAAATGCGCCCAAAGAAAAAGCCTGCACTCACTCATCTCCCAAACTTGGCGACATTTCTAAAATTTTCCACGGCAAGCCTTGCTTGTTTAACTCGTCCATAAAGGGCTTTGCGTCAAATTCTTCCATATTTTTCACACCCGCACCGCTCCAAACGCCCGTTGCCACGAGCTTTGCGCCTATCATCGCTGGCACGCCTGTGGTGTAGCTCACCGCTTGCGCGCCCGTCTCAGCAAAGCACTCTTCGTGTTTGCAGACATTGTAGATATACACTTGCCTTTGCTTGCCGTCCTTTACGCCACGAATCACGCAACCTATGTTCGTGTAGCCCTTTGTGCGCGCTCCAAGGCTTGCAGGGTCTGGCAAAAGCGTCTTTAAAAACTCGATAGGCACTATCTCGCGCCCTTGATGAAGCACGGGTTTGATGCCTAGCATTCCCACATTTTTAAGGCATTTCATATGCATGAGATAGCTTTGCGAAAAGGTCATAAAAAAGCGAATTCGCCTAAGCCCGCGAATGTTTTTCACCAAACTTTCAAGCTCTTCGTGATAAAGCAAATAGCTGTCCTTTACCCCAACTTCTGGGTAGTTCCACTGCATTTTCACCGACACAGGAGCGGTTTCAATCCACTCGCCATTTTGCCAAAAACGCCCCTTTGCGCTCACTTCACGCAAGTTTATCTCAGGGTTAAAATTTGTCGCAAAGGCGTAGCCGTGGTCGCCAGCGTTGCAATCAAGTATGTCGATAAAATGAATCTCATCAAAGAGATTTTGCTGAGCGTAAGCGCAAAAAACATTTGTAACACCAGGGTCAAAACCACTTCCCAAAAGCCCTAAAATTCCAGCTTTTTTGAATTTTTCGTCCCGCGCCCATTGCTCTTTATACTCAAATTTAGCCACATCAGGATGCTCGTAATTTGCCGTGTCGATATAAGGAATTTTCGCCTCTACGCAAGCGTCCATTAGTGTCAAATCTTGGTAAGGCAAGGCGACATTTAAAAGCAAATCCGCCTTTATGTCGCTTGCAAGCCTTGCTACTGCCTTGCTATCATCAGCGTTGATTTGGGCTGTGTTTATGCTGACATTGAGGCGTTCTTTGATGAATTTTGCGATTTCATCGCATTTGCTTTTCGTGCGGCTTGCTAGGGTGATTTGCGTGAAAGTGTCCGCGTTCATCGCGCATTTAATGGTAGCTACGCGGCTTACTCCGCCTGCACCTATGATTAAAATATGACTCATTTTGACTCCTTTTTATGAAATCCACTGCTGAATTTTTAGGCAAATTTTAGCAAAAAATTTAAATCTTTAAAAAAATCTCTACAAGAATTATTTGTTTAAAAAGTTTTCAAACAAAAATTTATGCTCATCTGGCAAGGCGTTATATATGGCGTGAGCGAGCTTTTGTATCTCCCAAAGTGCGCTTTTGCCACTTCTTAAATGCAAGAAATTTTGCAAAGAGCGGGCATTTACCGTCCAAGTAAGCTCAGTTTTGTAGCTTTCGACTAGGCAATACTTTGCTATGTCAAGGCTAATGGTGCTTTGCAGGATAAGGCGTAGGTTTTCAAGTGCCGCTATGCTCGCATTATCCACGCTTTCATTGCCGCTTAACACAAGGTATTTGGCGGCTCGCTCAAACTCGCCTTGCTTAAATTCGCTTTCATTTCGCAGTTCTTTAAGGGTGTAGCGCGTGGATTTGACGCTCAAACTTGCGTGGCGATGGCGGGCAAGCTCTTGCAAGCACGCCCGCGAAATGCCCTGAATGTAAAACGCGTAGTTTAAATGCTCCAAAGTCGAAGCGTGCTTGAATTTGTTGCCTACCCTGTCGATAAGCTCTTTATCCACAGCCCCGCCGTCATCGCTTTTGGCAAAGCTTTGCCAGCAGGTGCGTATGGCGTGGGAGCAGACCTTTAAGTCCGTGTGCGAAAGTAAGGTGATAATCATCATTTGTCCTTTATGGCGTGGCTTTTGTGCGCTTTTGCAAATCTTGCTCGATGAGCTTAAATGCGCCTTTTGCGCCCTTTATGCTCGCACAAATTCAAGCACTCAAAGCCCTTGCCTTGTAAAATCATCAAATTTAAGGCTTAAATTTGCCTTGTCAAAATACTTGCGAAATTATAATCAAGTAGAGTGAATTTTAGTTTAAATTTTTGCAAAATTTTGTTTTAAAATTCATAAATTTAGGCTAAAATTTGCCAAGCAAATGTAAAAATTTGCGCCAAAGCGTGAATTTTTAGGCAAACAAACAGGGCAAAGCTCATAAAATGGGATTTATATAAGATAAATTTAGCGCAAAGTGCTAAAAGAAAGAAAGATTATGAAACACACCAAATACATTTTCATCACGGGCGGAGTGTTAAGCTCTCTTGGCAAGGGCATTGCCGCAGCAAGCATAGCAGCGCTTCTTAAAAATTCGGGGCTTAAAGTAAGCATTTTAAAGGCTGACCCTTACATAAATGTCGACCCCGGCACGATGAGTCCTTTTGAGCACGGCGAAGTGTTTGTTACGCAGGACGGTGCTGAGACGGATTTGGATTTAGGGCATTATGAGCGTTTTTTGGACGAAAATTTAAGCCAGCTTAACAATTTCACCACAGGCAAAGTGTATCAAAGCGTGATAGAAAAGGAACGGCGTGGGGATTATCTTGGTAAAACCATACAAGTGATACCGCATATCGTGGGCGAAATCAAAGAACGCATCGTAAAAGCGGGGCTTGGCAAGGACATACTCATCGTAGAAATCGGCGGCACTGTGGGCGACATCGAGGGGCTGCCCTTTTTGGAAGCCATTCGTGCCTTGCGCCTAGAAGTAGGCAAAATGGGCGCGATGAATATCCACTTAACCCTTGTGCCGTTGATTAAAACCACAGGCGAGCTTAAAACAAAGCCCACGCAACACAGCGTTGGCGAGCTTCGCCGCATAGGCATAAGCCCAGATATGATAATTTGCCGCTGTGAAAAGCCGCTTGATAAGGATTTAAAGCTCAAAATCGCCATTTCTTGCGGCGTGGAGAAAGATTGTGTCATCGAAAGTGTCGATGCAAAGAGCATTTACCAAATACCGCTGAATTTCTTAAAGCAAGACATACTCGCTAGCATAGCAAGTTTGCTGAATTTAAAGCCCTTAAAGCCCGATATGAAAGAGTGGGACAAGCTCGTGCGCCGTGTGCTTGCGCCTAAAAATGAACTGCAAATCGCCTTTGTGGGCAAATACATTGACTTAAAAGAAAGCTACAAAAGCCTAACAGAAGCCATTATCCACGCTGGTGCTGCGCTTAATGCGCGAGTGAAACTCAAATGGATAGACAGCGAAAAACTTGAAAGCCTAGATGAAAGCAAGGTGTTTAAGGACATAAGCGGGATTTTAGTGGCTGGGGGCTTTGGCGAGCGGGGCATTGAGGGCAAAATCAAAGCCATAAATTTCGCTCGCACGCGTAAAATTCCATTTTTAGGCATTTGTCTTGGTATGCAGCTTGTTTTAGTGGAGTTTGCGCGCAATGTGCTTGGCTTAAAAGACGCGCATTCTACTGAATTTAACCCCAAAACCAAAAACCCTGTCGTTTTTCTCATCGATGAGTTTATAAATAGTGCAGGCGAAAAGCAAATCCGCACCCAAAAAAGCCCGCTTGGAGGCACGATGAGGCTTGGAGCGTATGAATGTGTTATCAAGCCAAAAAGCCTTTTAAGCGAGATTTATGAGGGCAAAAAAAGCATCAATGAGCGACACAGACACCGCTTTGAAGCAAACCCACGCTACAAAAAGGACTATGAAAAAAATGGACTTATCATAAGCGGCGAAAGTAGCGGACTTATCGAGGTTGTAGAGCTTGCAAAGCACCCATTTTTCATCGGTGTGCAGTTTCACCCTGAATTTACTTCGCATTTAGTGCGCGCAAATCCCGTTATACTAGCGTTTATCAAAGAAGCGAGCGAGTATGAAAGAGCTGAGTAAGGAAGAAATTCGCCAAATTTTAGCGACTCGTTTTGCAAAGGACACGCGCAAAAGCCTTGCGGATTTGCCCTTGCCAGCCACGCTTAAAGACAATTTTAAAGCCGCAAAGCGCATAAAAGTGGCGATTGAAAAGGCTGAAAAAATCGCCATTGTTGGAGATTACGATGTCGATGGAATCGTCTCTTGCGTGATGATGGCTGAATTTTTTGACGAGCTTGGAGTGGATTATGTGGTGAAAATCCCAAACCGCTTTAAAGACGGCTACGGCTTAAACGCAGATATTGTCCGCGAGCTAGATGCCACGCTTATCATCACTGTGGATAATGGCATAGGTGCTGTGGAAGCGGGCGAGCTTTGCAAGCAAAGGGGCGTGGATTTAATCATCACAGACCATCACATACCGCCACAAACCTTGCCACAAGCCTATGCTATCATCAACCCAAAGCAAAAGGACGATGAATTTGCGGACATTGAGATTTGCGGAGCGCAAGTGGCGTGGTATTTGCTGGCGGCTTTAAAAGAAGAATGCAAGCTTAATTTTGATTTGGGTAAATTTTTAGAATTGCTTGCCATAGCCATAATGGCTGATATGATGGAGTTGCGCGACTTAAACCGCGTTTTAGTGCGTGAGGGCATAAAGCGCATAAATTCGTCCAAACGCCCAGCCTTTCGCGCCATAAAACAGCTTTACAATAAAGATAAATTCAGCCTTGATAATATAAGTTTTCTCATCGCGCCCCTAATCAACAGCGCAGGGCGAATGAGCGATGCAAATGTGAGCTTTGAATTTTTATACACGCGCAGTTTTGAAAAGGCGTTTAAACTTTTAGAGCAAATTATCGCCTTTAACGACAAGCGCAAAAGCGAGGAAAAAAGGCTTTTTGAGGCATCTTTGTCTCAAATAAGTGCTGATGATAAGGTAGTTGTGGTAAGTGGCAAGGGCTGGCACGAGGGCGTTTTGGGCATAGTGGCAAGCCGCCTTGCAAGGCATTTTGGCAAGCCCGCCTTTGTGTTTAGCGAATTTGAGAACAAGGCAAAGGGCAGCGGGCGAAGTGTCGGACAAATCGACATTATAGAACTTTGCGAGACACAAAAAGAGCTATTTTTAAGCTACGGCGGACACAAGGGCGCTGGCGGAATGCTAATTGAGCTTGAAAATTTAAGCACCTTAAAGGCAAATTTAAATGAGCAATGCGCTCAAATTCCAAGCGAAAAATTTATAAGCAATGATGAAATTTTAGGCATTTTGCCCTTAAAGAGCGTGGATTTTGATTTGCTTTTAATGCTGGATTTTTTCGAGCCTTTTGGACACAAAAACCCGCGTCCCTTGTTTGAATTTAAAAATGTGCGCGTGAAAAGTGCTAAAACGCTTGGCAAGGAAGGACGGCATTTAAGGCTTGTTTTGGGCGATGAAAGCACGAGTGTTCAAGCGGTGTTTTTTGATTTTGACAAAGAAATCAAAAACGGACAAAGCATTTCTTTCATCGCAAATGTTGATAAAAATGAATTTTTTGGAACGCCAACACCCCAACTCATCATCAAAAATTTAACACTATAATCAACCTCATCAAATGAAAGATTTTCTTTTACAAAGCCCTTAAAACAAAGTCTTTTGTCTTTGCATTTGTTTGTGGCTGAATTTAAGGTTTAGCCTGAGCTAAATAAAAGCAAACAAAGATATTAACAAGCATTGCGAAAAATAAAAGCGGTGCAGTGCGCTTGACAATGTCTATGGGCGAAACCTTAGCAAAAGCAGCCAAAACGATAATACCGGGTGCAATAGGCGAAGCTGCACGCCCCAAACAAGAAGCAACTTCAATGGGTAAAACCAACGCAATAGGAGCAATCCCTAGCCTTGTAGCAATCTCAGGTGCTAAACGACCAAAGGCGTTAAAAACGGCAATTCCACTTCCCATAATAACAGCAAAGCCATAAACCAAAAAGCTCAAAACCGCAATGCTTACTAACACAGCAAAATTAGCAAATTCGCCATCTTTACCTAAAACGCTCACAGCATCAGTTAAAATGCCTATGCCTCCAAGTGCCTTTATGCCCTCAGCAAAAACACTAGCCGCTACAATAATGCTTACAACACTGACAAAAATTTCAGCCATTGCACGCAAAATCACAACCATATCCTCGCCCAGCTTTTTAGCATCTTTATGGCGAATAAATTCAGCAATAAACACAAGGGCTATGCTGATGAAATTTGCCGTTATCACATCAAGTTTTATATCCAAAAAATAAGCCGCGAACAAAAATATCACGGGAAGTAAAGGAAAAACCATATAAAAAGTGGGGCATTTTGGATTTATAATTTTAGGCGTTTGCACCTCATCACAAAGCACGCCTTTGGCTTTATCTCTCTTATCAATCCAAGCAAAATAAAAGGGAATTAACACAGCAATTAGCACAATATAAACAAGTCCAACCCAAAGTTGATAATTTAAAAAAAGCCCCACGACATTATCTTTTTGTCCAACCATATCTGCCATATTGATAAAATTTGCATCTTGAGGACCATAATCAAGAGCAATCAAAGACAGCACACAAACAGCCGTAATAGGACGAATTTTAAGAGCGATTAAGACAGGATAAATACAAGCTAAAAGCAAAAGAAAAAGACCCACGCCACTTGTAATCACAAGCTTTAAAGCCATACCCACAATGAAAGTTCCGCTTAAAATGAGATATTTATTTTTAATCTTTCCAAGCGGTTTATTAGCCAAAAAAGCAAGTTTTACAGAAGCGTTAATGTGTTTCATATAGGCTGCAAACCCTGCCACACTCATAATGATAAATCCAACTCCTGCAAGTTTGCTTTGAAAAGTTGCCGTAATAAAGGCAAATCCATCAAGCACTAGGTCTAAAAAATTTGAATTTTCTCTAATTTGAGCATTTGGGATAGGCGCACCAAAATAATAAAAAGCAAAAATTAAGATAATATACCCTGAAAACAAAAAGGTAAAAATAGGGTTATACTTTTTAAGTATATAATACGCCACAACTACAACTGCAAAAAAAGTTGAAAATATAGCCACAAAAAGCCTTTAAAAATTTGGAAATATTTAATATACAGTTTATCGTAGAAAAATGAATTAAAAGACATTCTAGCAAAATTTATTCAAATTGAATTCAGCCTTATGTGATGAATCAAAGCCTTTTACTACAATTTTCGCACGCTAAAAGAATTTTATCATCAAGCCATTTTATATTTGGCGTTGTAAAATTTTCTAGGCAATGTTTTGTTTTATCGTATTTGAAAATCCTTTTATACAGCTTTGTGTTGTCAAACAAAACGATTTTATCGCAAAATTTAAACACCTTTGTAAGGTTACGCAAAGTCTCATCAAAGCGTTTATCGATAATGCGCTCATCGATATTATGTCCGCCTTTTGCCACCCTTGCCCTTACTCTTTCTTTGGCGATTTGTGGCGTATTTACGCCCACATAATAAAGCTGAATTTCATAGTCTTTGTTTTTGAGTTCTTTGAAAAGATTAAGTATGCTTTTGCCGCAAAGCGTTGTTTCTTGGTTGAAATTTGCGCTCATTTGGATACAATTTTGACGCACTTTTAGGGCTATTTTAGCGGCTTTAAATTGGTCGTTTGGATTTTTCCAACTCCCAAAACTACTGACAAATTCATCGGTATTTATGCGTGTGCCAAAGTATTTGTTTTTTAAAAGCTCATCATAATAAAGCGTGCTTTTGCCCGCTCCGTTAATGCCCGCAAAGATAAAAGCCGTAGGCTTTGCATTCATTTTTTGTCCTTTTTTGTGTTTATTTTAGCACATTTTTGCAAATTTTACCACTCTTAGCAGTCTAATCAAGTTCTCTTTGCTTTGGTATTAAAGCTGTGCAAATAAGCGAGATACAAGCAATAACGCCAAAATACACAAAAAAGCCCCATTCTATGCCAAGTGCTTTAAATTGCAAGGCTACATAATTCACGCTTCCGCCAAAAAGTCCCACACTTATCATACACCCAAGTCCAGCACCAAGTGCGCGAATTTGTGGCGGAAAAAGTGAGGTTTTAGAAATAGCTGCCACAGCTGTGTAAAAACTTAACATAAAACACATAAAACAAACTATAACAAAGAGCAAAAACTCATTTGACCCGCTTAATGCTACGCTTTTTAAAGCCATAAAAAGCGGATAAGTCCCTACAAGGCAAAAACCAAGATAAATGAAGAGTGAAATTTTAAAGCCTATTTTATCGCTAATTGCGCCGATAAAGGGTATAGCCACGCACAGCACAAATAAAGAGCCTAGCATAATGTTATTGGCTAAGATTGTATCAACGCCGTTATTTATCATAAATACCTTAGGATAAACTGTGATTGCATAAAAGCCTATGGTGCAACCAGCTGTTACGCCTATTACTATTAAAAGGGCTTTGTAGGATTTAAAAAGGGCTTTAAAGCTCCCTCTATCAGCATAATTTTCAAGGACTTTATGAGAATTATCTTGTATAAAACTTCTAAAAAAGAGGCTTAAAACAGCCAAAACTCCGCCCACGAAAAATAAAATTCTCCAACCAAATTCTTGCATTTGTCTTTCATCTATAAACAAAAATAAAAGGCTAATGCTTGCAACCGCAAGAAGTTGTCCGCCGATTATGGTAACATATTGAAAGCTTGATACAAAGCCTCTTTTGCCTTGTGGGGCAATTTCTGTTAAATAAGCTGCAACTATACCAAATTCCCCGCCAACTGCTATGCCTTGAATAAGCCGCAAAAGCAGCAAAAACACCACAGCTATATCTCCAATTGCTTGTTTATCAGGCAAAAAGGCTATGCCAAAAGAACCAAATGCCATAAAGATGATAGAAACTATCATCGCCCTTTTACGCCCCTTAATGTCAGCCATTTTGCCAAAAATAATGCTTCCAACAGGCAGCATTAAAAAGCCAGCCGCAAAGACACCAAAAATTTCAATTTGCTGAAAAAGTGTCGAAGTGGCATTAGAAAAATTATGAGCAAAATACACAGCCGCAAAACCATAAATATAAAAGTCAAACCATTCAACAAGATTGCCACTACTTGCAGCGATAACAGAGTGAATTTGAGCCTTTTTGCTTAGTTTGGTTGTTTGCATTTTTGTCCTTTTTGCTGAGAATTTTAGCCAAAAATTGTAAATCAATTTGACTTTGAATTTACGCCTTGATAATGCCTTAAAGCTCATTTATTTAGCGTTTAGTTTAATTTTGTGCGCAAAATTTTCGCTCATTTAGAATTTGAATTCAGCTTTTCTAATTAAAGGCAAATTTAAATTCACAAAAATTTAGCCATTCAGCAAAAGCAGGCTAAACGCCATCACGCCCATTCCCACGAGCAAGCCGTAAAGGCAGTGGTGCGCCTTGCCGTAGAATTTCGCCGCAGGCAAAAGCTCATCAAAAGAAATATACACCATTATCCCCGCCACAAGCGCAAAAATCACCGCTAGCACGGTTTCACTCATAAAGGGCAAAAGCGCCAAAGCACACACAAGCGCGCCCAAAGGCTCGCTAAGCCCTGAAAGCGTAGCATACACAAAGGCTTTTTTCTTGCTGCCTGTGGAGTGATAAATCGGCAAGGACACCATCATACCCTCTGGTATGTTGTGTATCATCACAGCCAAAGCTATCACAAGCCCGAAAGAAAAGTCGCTCAGCGTAGATATAAATGTCGCAAAGCCCTCAGGGAAGTTGTGTAGGGCGATGATGATAGCAAGCAAAACGCCCATTCTTTGCAGTTTTTTGGTGTGATATGGAGCTTTTTGCTCGCCCACAAGCTCGAATTTAAGCTCTTTGTAGGCGTTTTGTTCTTGCTTGTGCAAGTCATTTGGTATGAGTTTATCCACAAAGGCTGAGAGTAAAATGCCTATAAAAAAGCACACCAAGCCCAAAATCTTGTCCCAAATGCCTAAATTTAGGCTAGAAAACCCCTCAAAAGCCTCAGGCAAAATCTCCATAAAAGAGATATAAATCATCACACCCGCAGAAAAGCTAAGCCCTATGGATAGGACTTTTGGGCTGTCTTTTTTGAGAAAAAACACCGCCACAGCACCGATACAGGTAGAAATACCAGCAAGCAAGGACAGCAAAAAGGCGATGAAAATTTGATAAGTGCTAAATTCCATTTGCTTTCTTTCGTTTGAAACTCATTTAAAGATAAAATGATAGCATAAATTTTTAGCTTTTTGCGTAAGTATTTTGTTGCACTGCATAAATTTAATCAGCTTGAAATTGATATTTGCATTTGGTTAATGCCTTGATATTACAATGGTTTATAAAAACAAAAGGAGATGAAATGAAAAAGTGGTTCTTGTGTCTTTTGTGCTTTTGCTTTGTTTATGCAAATGATGACATTGTGATTGATGAGCATTATTTTAATCAAATGCTTTATAGTCTCATCTTTGGGGCAAGTTGTGATGAAAAAGTAGCGCATCAACACTCAGCTTTTAGTCCAAATACCATTACCGTGTATAATGGCAGCAGTATTGATGGCTTAAAATACGATGAAAACTCCAAACAAAGCAAAATCATTCGCTTTGCGGGCAATTTTTTAGTGGGCGGGATAAAAGAAAATGCAAATTTTATCAGTGCTGATAGAGCCATTTCTTACGCTCTACAAAATGACACTTTGAGCGTGAAAAGTGTTTGCGATAAGCAAAGTTTTAGCATTTTGCACTTTAAAAACGGCGATTTTAACATAAAACTAGGCACAAATCCCACAAAAGAGCTTGCCATAGTAATCAACGCAAACTCATCTATGCAAAAATACAACGCCGCACTCAAAGAAATAGCCCCTTTTATCGCTCAAAATATCTTTAAAGACGGACAAAACTACGCTAAAATCTCGCTTGTGTCTTTTTCTGGCTTAAATTCAACCGAACTTGGCACATTTTATGATGAGCAAAGTTTTACAAAGGCTTTAAACAAAGTAAAAGGCAGGGACTCACAGACAAAAATGCTTAATCTTTCTTTGATTAAGGCTATGTCAAATTTTACAAAGGACAACGGCTTGACAAAGGAAATTTATCTCATCAGCAACGCTGAGCCAAGCGATATGCAAAACTCTCAAAAGGTGCTTACTTTAACGAGTAATCTTAATCAAAACATAGTCAAAAACTCCAAAAACAAAGCGCAAAACCTTGTGAAAATTCACACTTTTGCCATCGGGGCTGATTTAAAATACCTAAAAGACTTAGCCCAAGCTACAAATGGCACTTATCATAATGTGGGCAATGCTTATGATTTTAAAAAGCAAATTCTTACCACAAGCAACGATGGCAAGGACTTTGATATGCGTAAAATCGACAAAGAAATAAGAATCAACAAGGCACACAAAGCCTACGACCCTGATAACCCTGATGAGTGATTTGGCTTGTTTTGTGTGTGATAAAATTTGCATTGATAGGGAGTTTTAAATGATAAAAACAACAAATGATGAAATAGGCTTTAAAGTAAAATTTACTCAGAATTATTTTAATCCCAAGCTTTGCAAATATGATAGTGGGCAAATAGATATTATTTTATTTGACAAACAAGGCAAGCCGCTTTTATATATTGAGGCAAAAACTGCACTGCCAAACACACAAGCAAGAGAAAAAGCCTTAGCCCAAATCGTGCTAACTAATAAAAAGCAAAGCCAAATTCTAAACCACCTAGCACTCATCTATAAAGAAATGTGTCTTAAGGGGATTATAAGGGCTTTTGAAAAAAACTTAAGCCTAAAAATTTAATACCTCACCCCATTTATTTTAAGGAAATCTCGTAGTTTGTCATACTCGCCCTTTGTGAGATAGCGAAATTTACGCTCTTTGAGCGCGCCAAGTGCCAGCGCACCAAAGCCAACACGCTTTAAATCCATAACCTTTAAGTCAAAATACCCAAAAAACCGCCTAAGCTCCCTGTTTTGTCCCTCATTTATCAGCACGCGAAGCTTGGTGTAGCCGCCACTTGCGCCAAAAATTTCATAGTCTAAAAAGGGCGCGATTTTCATCGTGGTGATTTTGCTTTGAGCGTGTGCGCCTTTTAAGCCAGAGATTTCAAGCCCATTTTTCATAGCTTCAAGCACTTTTTCATCAAGCAAACCTTTGATTTTAAGGTAGTATTCGCGCTCCAAATCGCTTTGCATTAAGGCTGTGGCGATGACGGGCGAGTCTGTTAAGAGCAAAAGCCCACTACTCGCATAATCCAACCGTCCTACGCTGCGCCACGCCCCAAATTCACGCGGCAAACTCTCATAAACCAGCCTGCGCCCGCGCTCGTCCTTGCGCGAAACCAGCTCGCCCTTTGGCTTGTGGTAGATGATGAGCGAAAACTGCTTGCGCCTTGCTAGCCTTTTGCCCCGCACGAAAACCTTGTCGTTTTCGCCTACGCTGTCGCTGAATTCAGCCGTTTTTGCGCCGATTTTGACAAGCCCTTGTTTGATGAGTTCGTCCGCTTCACGCCGTGAAAAATCGCTGTTGTGTGCGATGAATTGATTGATACGCATTTTTGTCCTTGTAAAAGCATAATTGTAGCAGGTTAGTTTTAATGTGATGAGTTCGTCTCTATTTTTAGGAAAGTGTTTGTGATTTTGTGTTTGAGAAATGATTGAAAATGCAAATAAAATAATAATATATAATCTTGATATATTTTTCTTTACTCGTTTTATAAGCCCTTTTGTCGAATAATATTACCACATATTTCCCAAAATTTCTCATCGTCCTCACACCTTGCATAGTCTTTTTGGTTATATACTTCACGCAAGTCAAAAGCAACACATATATAGCAACCAGCAAAAGACAAAGCAAGTAATATCTTGTGCAATTTTTTTATCATTTTAACTCCCAAAATTCTAGCATTTTGAACTTTAGCATTTTCCGCTTGGACATTCTCCGAGCGAATATCTGCCATATTTTCTTGCAGTGTTTTCCATTTCCTCACCACTTCTAACACCATTTGTTCTTTTTGGGTTTGTGAATCTTTGTTTGAATTTTTACTAGATTTTGCACTAGATTCGTTGCTTGATTTTGCGTTAGATTCGCTTGAAACTACATTTGAAACTACTTTAGATTCGCTTATAGATTTTTCACTATC
>CAKVDW010000025.1 GCA_934728065.1 uncultured Campylobacter sp. | reverse complement strand
AAATTATTTTTTTTTTTTTAATTTTTCCCCCCCCCCCCCCCCCCCGTATTTTACAAAAAATAAGTAAATTGTTGCTTAAACAAGAATAAATTTTGTTAAAAAATTTTTACTTAAAATATATTTTTGGGTTAATTTTTAAGTAAAAATTAAAGCTTTTTTTTCTAAAATACATACCAAATATTGAAAATTTGCCGATAAAAAGGGCGTTAAGCGTATTAAAGCTTTTAATATTTGCAAAAAAGGAGCGACAATGTCATTACCATTTCTAACAGGATTAGCAGTAGGTGCTGCTTTAACCTTGCTTTACACCAAAAGAGAGGAAGTGAAAAAATTTGTAAATTCACCTGATTTTCAGGATAACTTACAAAAAGGAAAAGACTTTTCTCAAAAAACCTTTAATAATATTAAAGATAAATTTGAAGAGCTAATCCCTAAAATCAAAAACAGCACAAAGGAATTTTTTGACAAATTCAAGGAAAGCACAACAAATGAGCCTAGTCAAAAAGCTCCTACGCCCTCAAAGCCAAAGACCAGCAAAAGCACGACTCAACAAAGTCAAAGCAAAGCTAAAACAACCAGCAACACAAAGCCAGCTACAAAGCCAAGAATAACAAGGGCTAAGTGATGATTATCAAACAACACCTCGTTTGCTTTAAAAACGCGGTGTTTTGTGCTTTCATTGACTTAAAAACAAGGGTTTAACCGTCTTTATGCAAAGAAAAAAATCTTTTTGTTTTATCATTATTTTAGTTAATATCTGTGTTTATCTTATCTTAAATTTTGCTAAAAATACCCTTGATTTAGCTTTTTTCTTAAGCTATGAATTTGCCTTTTTTATAGGACTTTGTATTATTATTTTGTCCTTTTTATCCTATCAAAAAAATATCTTAAAAAAAGCTGAAAAATATAAATTTGAAAAGAAACCATTATTTATAACCCTAAAAAAAGCAAGGGCTTTAAAAAATTCAAAATTTAGACTTATAAATGATGATTTTAAACCAAGTTTTAAGCTAGCTTTAAAGAATTTTGGGGTATTTTTTAGCTTAGCAAAACTTGGTGCTTATGTTTTTTTAGCACTAGGCTTTTTAGCCTTGCAAAGACACGGCTTGCTTGATATTTTTGCCTTTTTGTTTGGAATTTCAAGCCTTGTTTTAGCCCTCTTTGTTTTTATGTTTTTTGTGAATTTAAAAGAGAGAAAAGATGATAAGTTCAAAAAGAATCATTAAATCAATGACTGCACTTTTTGTTGGTATGAGCTTTGTTTTTATAGGCAATGCCCTTATAGTGAGTTCTGTTGGTGTTATTTTAAAGCAAATGAATGTCAGTGAAACCTTTATAGGTCTTATAGGCTCTTGCTTTTTTATCGGTGCAATGTTAAGCACCATAACCTCACACCAAATCATCGCAAAAATAGGACATATAAGGGCTTTTGGCTTGTTTTCTGCTGGTTTTTCTATTTGTATTATTATCCATAATCTTAGCGAAAACCTTTATCTTTGGACTTTTTTGCGTTTGGTTATGGGTTTTTGTTATTATGGGATTTTAATCATTATAGAATCTTGGCTGAATGAAAAGGCAAAAAATGCCGTTCGTTCAAGGGTTTTAAGCTTTTATGAGATTGTTTTTTATCTTTCTTTTGGGCTTGGAATTTTGTTCATTTCTTTAAATTTGCAAAGCTCTACGCTTTTTATAATCTCAGCTTGTTCCATAATGTTTTCATCAATCCCGCTCAATCTTATCCGCATAAAAGAGCCAGCACTCCCTGAAAAAAGCCCTATTTCCTTGCCTAAAATTTTTAATATCGCTCCCCTTGCTTTGCTTACTAGCTTTGTGGGCGGTATGTTGATGAATGGCTTTTTCTCAATGGCTTCTTTGTTTGTTTTGCTTCAAGGCTATGATGCAAAGGCTGTTTCTTATTTTATCTTTTTTGGCATTATGGGCGGTTTTTTTGCTCAAAGTGTTATAGGCATTATTTCTGATGCCTTAGGGAGGAAATTTGCTATTATACTCTCTTCATCTTTTGCATTCTTATCTATGCTTTTGTATGTGTTTTTTGAGCCTACACTCTTGTGGCAATACCTCTTATCTTTGTTTTTGGGTATGGGGATTTTTTGTCTTTACAGTTTAGCGCTTGCAAGGGCAAATGATATGCTTGAGGACAAAAGCAAACGCGTGGAACTTGGGCGTGCAGTCTTGTTTTTTTACTCTTTAGGCTCTTTAATCGCCCCTTTAGCACTTGGTGCGCTTATGGAATATTTCAGCTTTAAAGGTTTTGTTTGGTTTTATTTGTTAAGCTTATCTTTTTTAATACTTTTTGCCATAAACAAACCAAACAAAAAGAAAGGCAAGTATCAAAGAAATCTTAAAAGCGTGGTTTTAAACGATGATTAACACACAAATTGCAAATAATGTCGCCCAAAGCCTTAAAAACGAAAAAAGCGACAGCAAAACGCAAAAAGGCGATGAAAAGACAAGCTCTAAAGAGTCTTTAGCTCAAGCCTTAAAGAAAAATTTAGGCATCTTGCCAAGCAGCAGTGAGCTAAAAGCTCCTCAAAGTGCTGATGAAGTAAGCATAAAGCTTAATAATCTTGTCAATAAAGTCCTCGACCAGCTTTTTTCCAAAAGCTCTTTAAACGATAACTTGCTCAAACAAAGCAATAAGCTTAATTTTGCTCCAAATTTTAGCAATGAGGTTAAATTTTTGATGAGCGAGATGAAAAAAAGCGATGTTTTTAGCGAAATTTTAGGCAAATTAGAGCAAATTCTAAAACCAGCTAATGAAGTAAAGGCTGACAACTTCGCTCCGCTTTTTAAAAGTTCGGGCGTTTTTTTTGAGGCTAAACTTAAAGATGCCCTAAACCCTGATAATTTACCCAAAAGCTTTCACAACCTACTTAACGCGATAAAGTCTTTAAATTCAACAGACATAGCAAATCAAATCATAAGCCTAGCCACCAAAGACCTTGACCCCAAAAGCTCACTTGATGAGCTTAAAACCATCATCAAAGAGCAAAAGCAACAAAACCAAGAAGTGCTTAAAAATACAAATTTTAAAACCCTTTTAAATTTAAGCTCTAAACTTGAAAATTTTAAAAATTATATCAGCAAAAACCCAAATTTAGCCCAAGATAAAATTCAAAGCCTTGCCACAAACATTTTAAAGCAAATTCAAAAGCTTGAACCAAGCTTTAAACAAGAGTTAAGAAAGCCAGAAAGTTTAGCCTTAAAAGATATTCGCTTTTTAAAAGAACTTAATCAAGCCTTTCAAAACCTTAATCAAACCCTAAAAACCATCATTAACGGCGAAAAATTGCCCACAAAGCAAGAAACAAAGGCTCAAATTCAAAACAACACACAAAAGCAAGAGCCACAAAATAATATCAAAACCCAAGATTTAAAAGAGGAAATAAAACCAGATTCTACCGAAAAAGAAGAGGCTCAAGTGGCTAAAAATCAAGAAACAACAAAGATTATAAAAGAAAATGAAAAAACCCTTTTAGAACAGGACAAAGACATACAAGGGCAAGAAGATGAGCCAAAAAGCCAAGATTTAGACGAAAAGCAAGAAATAAAAGAAGAAAATCCAAAAACAAGCCAAAAAGAAGAGCAGAGCAAAACGCAACAAAAAGATGAAGGCAATAAAACACAGCCAAATGACATTGAGGAAAATCAAGGGCAGAATTTTGAGGAAAATGAGCTAATAAAAGAAGAACCAAACAACACAGTTAAAAACGAAAATCCCAAAGAAAGCCCAAAAACAAACACTCCAAATACAAAGGATAATCCTCAACTTCAAAAAGAAGCAAATAAAATTGCACAAGAAAAGCCAAATGTGCAGGCAAATCAAAACCCACAAGCAGAAGGTAAAATTTCACAAGAAAGATTAAACAACCCTTTTGCCGAGCCAAAATTTACGCAAAATGCACCGCAAAACACAGCGCAAACTCAGCAACAGCAAGTAAAAAATCTTGTTTTCATCAATGAAAAAATTCAAATGCCAGAGCTTGAAAATTTAAACAAAGAGCTTTCTGCTTTGGGTAGAAAGATTAACGAGAGTTTAAAACAACTTGATGCCAACTCACAAAGCGCTAAAATCAACCTTGCGGATATTAAAAATTTAGAACACAAAATCGAACAAGCCAGCAAGGATTTAGGCAAAATAGTGCCTAAAAACGAAGCCGAAGTTGGCAATGAACTTAAAAATGATATTAAATCAACCCTTTTGCAGGTTTCAAATTTAGCCAAAAACGAGGGAAACGAGGCGGTGGCAAATCAAGCTAACCGCCTTTTAGCTCAAATTGAATTTAATCAACTTATGTCTTTGGCAAATGACAGCATAAATACTTATTTGCCTTTGTTTTGGGAGGATTTAAATGAATCTCGTGTGATTTTCAAAAGGGGCAAAAAGGATAAATTTTACGCTCAAATCAAACTGCATTTTGCAAGGCTTGGAGAGCTTGACATACTCATCGCTTTAAAACAGGATAAATACCTTGACATTAACATAATGGCTGAGGATAAAGAATTTAGAAAGATGATTTATGAAAACGCCCACGAGCTTAAAAGAGCCTTAAGCAAAACAGGACTTTTAAGCTCAAATTTCTTTGTTGGCGATATAATCCGCTCAAAACTTGACCCGCCAAGCCCGCAAAGAAATTACGAATTTCAAATGGGCTTGGATAAGAAAGCATAAAATGCCAAAAAATAAAGACATAAAAAAGGCTGTGGCTTTAGGCTACAACAAAGAAACGGTTTCAGCTCCAAAGGTTCTTGCCACAGGCAAGGGCGAACAAGCCACAAAAATGATAAATTTAGCCAAAGAACACGGAGTGCCTATAAAAGAAGATGAGGATTTGGTTGAAATGCTCTCAAAGCTTGATTTAGGCGATGAAATTCCGCAAAATATGTATAAGGCTGTGGCTGAAGTTTTTGCCTTTATTTACAAAATGGCAAATAAAAAAATGTGATTTTACTTTATTTAGGCTAAATTTAAGCTTTTTGTGTTATAATCGTGCTTTTAAAACTTGCGCCCGTAGCTCAGCTGGATAGAGCATTTGATTGCGGTTCAAAAGGTCAGAGGTTCGAATCCCCTCGGGCGCACCACCAACAAAGCAAAATGATGAATTTAGAAGAAATTTTAGAAAAAACCAAAAAGGTTCGCTTAATCGCTGTAGGCAAATATGTAGGCACGAAACAAATAGAAAAGCTTTTAAAATTTGGCATAGACGAATTTGGCGAAAACAAAGTTCAAGACCTTGCCCAAAAAAAAGAAGTTTTAAAAGATAAAAATTTAAAATGGCATTTCATCGGCACGCTACAAAGCAACAAAATCAACCTCTTAATCAAACAACGCCCTACTTTGTGGCACTCTTGCAATAGTTTAAAACTAGCTCACGCTGTAAATCAAAGGCTTGATTACACTTTACCCACCTTACTTGAGATAAATTCGGCAAATGAAGCAAGCAAAAGTGGCTTGGATAAAGCTTTGGCGGTGGATACTTATTTACAAATTCAAAGTGAGTGTCCAAAATTAAAGCTTTGTGGCGTGATGAGCATAGGCGCACACAGCGATGATGAACGAGAAATAATCCGTAGCTTTGAACAAACCTTTGCCATTTATGAAGCTTTGCAAAAACACGGCGCAAATATCTGTTCTATGGGTATGAGTGGGGATTTCGAGCTGGCTATGAAATGCGGCTCAAATATGCTTCGTTTGGGCAGAATTTTGTTTGAAAACCTTTAAAGGCTTTTTAAAACGGCTTTAAAAACTCTTTATCTTGTCATACTGAACACTCTTTATGCAGTGCTGATTTATTTTTTGTCATACTGAGGCTTTGCAAAAAGGTGAAAATTCAAAGCAAAAACCCCACATTGTCATATTGACCTTCCTTGTCATATTGAGCCGTAGGCGAAATATCCACAGAATTTAAGATACAACTTTAAATTTAATGGATACTTCGGCTAAAGCCTCAGTATGACAAGATAAAGAGTTTTTGGATACTTCGCTACGCTCAGTATGACAACAAGGTTAAAGTCAGTATGACAAAACAGCAAACAAAGCGTTTTAGCTAGGCAGAATGCCTGTTTTTAACAGGCAAAGTGCCTTTCAGCAAGCAAAGCATCCTTTAAAATAAGCAAAAAACGCTTTTTAGTAAGTAAAGCGTCCTTCGATGAAAAAGGTTCGTCCTTGACCGATGATGTAGCCATTTCCTACTATGGTATCAGCTCTGCTTCTTGTGTCCTTGCTGTAATAATCATAGTAAAAAGTATCAGCCACATTTCTCACGCCCACATTAACAGCTCCAAGCCCCTCGTTAAACTGCCAGCTTACACCCACATCGACTAGGGTGTAAGGGTCAAGCTTTTTGTCCCCATAATTGCTAGAATTTGACATCATTAAAGCCTTTTGAGCGCCAAAAAAAGCCGCCTGAGTCCAAAGAGAAAAGCCAGCTCCGATTTCAGCACTTAAGCCCAAAGTTGCTTTGTAGTCGTAGGTGTAAGGAATTTGTTCCCATTTTTCGTTTTCAAATTTCTCACTCTTTAAGTAAGTAAAGCTCTCATAAGCATTTATGCCGCTAAACCCTTGTCTAAAAGCAAGCTCAACGCCATATCGGCGAGTTTTATCCCACGAGCCTACGATTTGCTCTGGAAATAGCCTTTGAGGGTTTTGTCCAGCTTGTCCTGGCATTATGAGTATGGCTGGGTTGTAGTTAGAAAGAGCGTAAAATTCGTTGTTGGTTTTGGTGAAAAAAAGATTTGTAAAAACACTAAAGTTTTCGTTAATGTCATCTTTTAAACCAAGCTCAAAGTCGTGGAAATTTTCCTTGTTGAATTCTTGTTTGTCCCAAGAAATATCAGCTAAAATGTTTTGGTTAAATTGTTGTGGTTGCTGTCTTATGTTTGAAATATTTCTTTTAAGTTTATACATAAGAGGTGTTATGTCATAGCCTCTTTCGTATTTACCATACACAAAACCCGTGCTTGAATACTTATAATCCAAACCAGCCGATGCAGCAAAATTTTTCACAGTATCCTCAAGCTGGGCTGGGTTGTTAAAATTTCCATAAAATTTAGTTCCTTGTAGGTTGTTAGGGTCGCTTCTTATGTATTTGTTTATATCTTTTATCTTAAGCTCATCTTTTTGAATTTCATAACGACCGCCAAGACTAAAAGAAAAATTATCAGTTAGGTTAATCTTCTCACTAGCATAAAAGGCGCTTGTTGAAATTTTGGCTTGAAGTTGATTGTCTAAGATATAATCCAAATTAAATTGCGTATTCTGTCCTACTTGAATAGGTCTGCCGTTTCTGCCCCAAATAGTCCTGTCCATAACTCTTGTAGAGTTTTGAACGCTGTTTTGATACCCAAGAAGTAGTGTCCCAAAGGAATGTGTGTAGTCAAAAGAGGTGCTAAAGCCGTATTTTTTGTCATCAAGTGAGTCTGTGGCTATGTTTAGGATATTAGGAAATAAAATATTACCAAGCACCCTTGGTCCCCAACTTGCTTGAGCTGGGTCAAAATTCATAATGTTTGTGTGGTAAAACCCCTCCAAAGCAAATTTGGTGTTATCACTTGGCTCAAAACTATAACCAAGCCTTGTGGTTATACGACTTTGGGTAAATCTTTGAGGGTCATAACCTGTTTCATAAAAGCCCTCTCTGTTTTCTTTTGTAGGCTCGTTTGCGCCTACACGAGCAAAGCTGTCAAAGCCTCCAAGCTTAGCCTCACCGCTGAAATAGTCCAAATTTAAATTCAAACTTTGTCTGTCGGTGATATAACCAAGCAAGCCAAGAGAGACCTCATAGCCTGTTACTTCTTCTTTTTTGCGAGGTCCTTTTTTGTCCATATAGGCTAAACCTATATTCACATAAACATTGCCAAGCTTATCTCTAAACTGCACATCAGCGTTATAAGCAGGGCTTGAAGTAGCACTCATATAAGAATACCCCACACCAGCACTAAACACAGGCACTTCTGAACGCGTAAAGGTTTTGATATTTATCACGCCACCCTTTGCACCAGCACCGTAAAGCACGGAGTTACCGCCGGGCAAAATTTCTATTTCCTCAACTATGCCTGGCACCACAGTATTCATCACGCTAAGTCCGCCAAAGGTGTCTAAAATATTGTTTGTCGTTACGCCATTTACAAGCATTTTAACCTTGTTTTTAGCCATAGCTCCCTGTCCTCTAATGTCTATGTATGAACCAAAGCCAACATTCACAAGTGTGGTGAAGGGTATGTAGTTAAAGAGCTTTTCATTATCACGGTAGCCCTTGCCGTTTATGGAAGATGATTTTAAAGAGACGGCTTTTTTATCGCTTGTAGATAAATCCCCCCCCCCCTTCTTCAGATGACTGCCTTCATCTTCATCAGGCACTGAAAAAGCATTTGTAGCAAAAACAGAACTTAAAAGCAAAGTGCTTGCACAAAGGCTTAAAAACGAATTTTTTGCCATAATTTATCCTTTCTTTTTTGAAATGTTTTTTGTAAAATCGGCATTAAATTTACAAAATTAATAAAATTATATCATAAATATTTTACTATTTTATAAAAATTTAAACAAAAATAAGGGGGGGGGGGGGGGTGAAATCCCACCAAAATGGGAGCTTAAAAGCTGGAAAAATTTTTTTGATTTTTTTGAATTTTTTTAAAAAAAATTTGGATTTTTTTTTTTTTTTTGAATTAGTTCTTTAACCCTGTTTTGTCATACTGAGGCTTTAGCCGAAGTATCCAAAACCCCTTTTATCTTGTCATACTGAGCTTTCGCAAGAAAGCGAAGTATCCATTAAATTTAAAGTTGTATCTTAAATTCTGTGGATATTTCGCCTACGGCTCAATATGACAATGCAGGTTTTTAAATTTGCTTTTTTAAAATTTTTAGCTCTTTTAAATTTGATTTCTTGTTTTTTTGATTTTTTTTTTTTTTTGAATTTAATTTTTTAAATTTTCAAAATTTTAGTTTTGTTTGGATTTGAATTTTTAAATTTGCTTTTTTAAAAATTTATTTTTTTATTTGCCTCTTTTTAAATTTGCTCTTTAACCCTGTTTTGTCATACTGAGGCTTTAGCCGAAGTATCCATTTTACCTTTTTACACTAACTTTCCTTGTTGTCATACTGAGCGTAGCGAAGTATCCACAAATTTAAAGTGTAAAATTACACCTTTAAGGCGTGGATTTTTCGCTCGTTTCACTCACTCAAAATGACAAATTCTTTATCATATTGGCTTGCTTTATTGTCATACTGAGCGTAGCGAAGTATCCATAAATTTAACAAATTTGTCTTAATTTTTTTTGTGGATATTTCGCCTACGGCTCAATATGACAAGCATTTGAGATTTTTTGCTATGGCTACGCCTTGCAACCCGCCTAGTCGCTAACGCTCAATATGACAAGGAATGGTCAATATGAGACAATGCGGGTTTTTGCTTTGAATTTTCACCTTGCAAGTTTTTCGGTCTCATTTCGCAAAAACCTTAAACCCCATCATACCGACTTTAACTTTATTGTCATACTGAGGCTTTAACCGAAGTATCCATACAAAAAAAATCAAATAAAAAAGTCTTTTGGTTTATGAATTTGGGGAGGTTTTCACCTCCCCGATGAATTTATTGAAGTAAAGTAGCAACCTTACTTTGAAGAACCTTAGTTTGATGAGCCATAGCAAAGGCTGTGGAGTTTTGTTTCAAAAAATCTGCGTTAAAGTCGGTTACATTCTTTGCCACATCATCTTTGAGCATACTACCCTCAGCAGCCTTTACGCTTACGCTGTTTTGCAAACTTACATTTATGTTTGAAGTGATGGCTTGAGCGCCAGCACCTATGTCTGCTCTTAAGCTATTGACTTGGTCGATGAAATTTGTGATAGTGCTTTGCTTATCTACATCCAAATTCACTGTGTTTATGGGATTTAAATTCGCATTTTCAACAGTTCCTGTGCCTACGACAAAGTCAAGGTTTTGGAAAACATTTTTACCATTATAAGTAGCGTTGTTAAAAGAGTCGTTTATAGAGCTGATTAAAGCTGTGGCTTGTGAGTCTATCATACTCTTTTGTCTGTCGCTAAGAACGGCATTGTTCTTTTGCACTGAAAGCTGGTTAAGTCTATCGGCTGTATCGGTAATGCCCTTTAAGCTTGCATCAGCGATTTGTAAAACACCGATAGCATCATAAGCATTTGCAACGCCTTGGTCTATCGTGCTTGCTTGAGTTCTTAGCTGGTCTGCTATGGCTAAATTTGAAGAATCAATGCCACTAATAGCACGCATAGCCGCTATGTTTTGTAAAGCCTTGTCGCTACCTTTTTTGGCATCATCAAGGTAAATATTTTGCTGTAAGCTGGTGGGATTATTATTTATAGTCATCTGCTTACTCCTTTCAATCTAAATTTTACTTTATTATACTCTTTTTTGCTGATTTAAAGCTTAAAAAAAACAAAACCGCTTGAAGAATTACAAGCACCTTTACAAGTCGTTCGCTTTGGCTGTGCAAGGTTTTAAAATCATCACTCGCAAGCACTTCAATGCTCTCTTTTCCAAGCCTTATGCTTTCTTGAAGCTCTATTATGGGCTGAGTATAATACAATAAAAAAAGCAAAGATAGTGCCAAATTTATCAAGGCTAATAAAAATTTTGAAATTTTTAACCTTTTATCTAAATCTTCCCACAAACCCAAGAGGGCAAAAAGTAAATTCACAAGAGAAACACCAACTACAAAATAAGCAAGAGAAAGAAAAATGCTAGACATTAAAAGTCCTCTTGCAAACATATCAACACCGCCGCCATCGCTCATACTTACGGGCGCGTAAAATATGATTTTCGCCACAGCTATGCCTAAAAACAGCTCTATGCCGATGACAGAGCCAAGCAGTAAAAGATTTATCGCTTTCATAAAATTTTCCTTGAATAAAATTTAAAAATGAAATTATAAATTTCAAGCCTTAACAAATTACTTATGAGCCAAAAATGCCCTGTCAAATCCGCCTTTATCCTTGTAAAATTCGGCTTTGAAGCCATTTTTATGTAAAATTTTATGTAAAATTTCTTTTTGATTGTATCCAAACTCGCAAACAAGGGTATTTGTCTTTTTTTTATTGGAGTAAATAATGATTTTTTCTAGCATTTCATAACCTTTATTGCCTCCAAATAAAGCTCTTTTAGGCTCTTTTTGCACCCAAATGTCAAGGGGATAATCCCTAGCTATATAGGGTGGATTTGCAAAAATAAAATCAAACTCGCCTTGAATTTGAGTAAAATCACAAAGTCTAAAATCCACCAAATGCCCTACTTTGTGGAGTTTAGCATTTTCTTTTGCAAGTAAAAGTGCCTTTTTGCTTATATCGCAAGCGGTGATTTTTAATCCTGTGTGTTTAGCTAGGGCTATACTTAAAGCCCCACTTCCAAAGCCTATTTCCAAAATGCTTTTATAATGACCTTTTGAAAGCTCATTAAGGCAAAGTTCAAGCAAAATTTCGCTGTCAAAGCGAGGGATTAAAACCCCTTTTTTCATAAGCAAATCAAGCCCATAAAAACTTGCCTTTTCAAAGATATATTCATAGGGTTCGCCACTTAAAAAGCGGCTTATGAGTTTAAAATAAGGCTTTTCGTTTATGTCAAATTCGGCATTTAAAAAGAGCCAAGCCCTGTCTTTGCCTAAAAATTCAAGCATTATGAACTCGGCGTATTTGGCGTTTTCGCCTAGTTGGGCTTTGGCGATTTTTATGGCTTGGCAAACTTTCACGCTAAAGCTTTTAAACGCTCATCAATGCTTGGGTGCGACAAGTGAAACAACTCATAAAGCTTACTTGTCTTTACAAAAGCCTTATTTTCCTTTGCTAAAACAAGTAAAGCCTCACGCATATCATTGTTAGAAGTCATTTTTGCTCCGTGCTTGTCTGCGTTAAACTCGTTTTTTCGGCTCATAAAATTTACAAAGGGTGAGAAAAACAAGCTAAACACTTCGCTAAAGATTAAAAGCAAGGCAAAAACCCCAGCATTTACACCGTCTAAATGACTTTGCGTGTAAAAAAATTCAGGCAAATGGGCAAAGATAAAAAAGAGTAAAAATAGCATTAAAGCCCCATTAAACAAACCTTTAATCAAATCTTTATGCACAAAATGCCCTAGTTCGTGTCCTAATACCGCTAAAAGCTGCTTGGTGTTAAGCGCCTTTAAAAGCGTATCAAAAAGCACCACTCTTTTGCTCTTAAAAAGCCCACCAAAATACGCATTAAGCCTTTTATCTCTCGTGCTTGCGTCCATCACAAAAATGCCATTTGAGTTAAAACCACATTTATTCATCAGTGCTGAAATTTCGCTTTGCAAAGCCTCATCATCAAGCTTTTGCATTTTATTAAACATAGGCGCGATAAGGGTTGGGTAGATGACATTAGCGATTAAAATCGCCACAAAAGCCACGCCAAAGGCTGCTAACCACCACAACTTACCTAAAAATTCATAGCAAAAAAGCAAGGCATACACAAGCAAAAAGCCAAAAATAATGAGCAAAATAAGACTTTTAAGCGTATCTTTGATGAAAAGTCCTGCGCTAATAGTTGAAAATCCGTGCTTTTTGTCCTTAACAAAGCTTTCATATATCGACAAAGGCAGACTTAAAAGCGTATTTATAATAAGAAAGGTTAGCAAAAAGACCGTGTTTTCAAAAATGGAGTTATTTTGTATGATAAGCTCTTTAAGCCAAACAAAGCCAAAAATAAGCCACAAAGAATACAAAATAAAGCTATAAATTTGAGAATACAACTTAAATTTTTCATTTTCTATGCCCACGCTAGCAGCTTCTTTGTAGGCTTCCTCGTCCAAAATCACCGCTTTTTTAGCCCTTTCTTTTTTTAAAAAGGCAATTTGAACGGCAGAAATTCCAACATAAATAAGGGTATAAACGCATAAAATCAACACGAGTGTCATCAACTTGTCCTTTAAAAATTTTGAAAATAATTTTAACCTAAAATTTTAAACGCAAAAGAGTTTGCTAAAGTAATTTAATGCTGTTGATTTGGCAAAATAAAGCTAAATTCACTTCCCTTGCCTACTTCGCTTTGAATTTCAAGCTCCACACTATGCAGGGCAAGGATTTTTTTCACTAAAAACAGCCCTATACCAAAGGAATTTTCGCTTTTTGGGTTGATTTTATAAAATTTTTTAGTGATGAGTTTAAATTTATCCTGCTCTATGCCTATGCCTTTATCTTTTACACTGATTTTAACTGCGTTTTTTAGGGATTTTATGTGTAGTATAATGTCTTTTTGGCTGTATTTTAGGGCATTTGTGAGTAAATTTATCAGCACTTGTTCTATTAAAAGCTCGTCAGCAAAGACCTTACAAGGCTTTGCTTGTAGTTTAATGCGCTGGCTATCAAGGTTTTGACACAGTTTTTCACAAAGAGCAAAAAGGTCAAATTCCTTTTTTTGAATGCCTTGTTGGTTGAGATTAAAGACAAGATTAAGTTTTGTGGTGAGCTGGTCGAGCTTTTGGCTTTGGTTTTGAATTTTACTAAGCATTAAAAGCTTTGTTTTTTCATCAATCTTGCGTTCTTTTAAGCTTTGAATGCCTATTTCTATGACACTTAAAGGATTTTTAAGCTCGTGAGATATGGCTGAAATCACGCTTGAAAGCTGAGCGTTTTTAAGCGCGATTTTATCGCTTTGCTTTTTGTTTTGCTTTTGTCTTTTTAAAAGCTCGTTTTTGCTCTTATAAAGCTTTGAATTTAAAAGGGTGAGTTCTTTAAATGGCGATGTGTTAAGTGTTACTTGCTCTTTTGTGTTGATTTTGTCTAAAAAAAGCAAAATTTTAGCAAAACTCGCGCCCAACTTATTTGCAAAGACTTGTAGCAGCACGAAAAAGAGCAAAACACACACAGCAAATATAGCAAAAACCTTACTCCAATACCCCTCAAGCTCTAAAATGCGTGGATAAACAATGATAATATAGCGAAAACCATTAAATTCATAGACCTTATAAAGAGCCTTTTTGTCAAAAAACTCCGTTGTGTGTATGAGATTATCAAAAGTAGCCGAAGGAATTTGGTGTAAGAACTCTTCGGGCTTTTCAAGTGAGCTTAAAGACTTTCCGCTTGCAAAACTTGCGCCTCCATTATGCACGATGATAAAATCCGCCCTAGTTTGCGCCGCAAAATCCTTAATGGTGCTTGAATTTAGCTCGTTTAAAAGCGAAAAACGCAGGGTATCATCAAGTGTTTTGAGCTTTTGCTCATATTGTTTGAAAAGCAAGGTATTGATATTTGAGCTTACAAGCAAATACACGCTCACCCCAAACACCGCAAAAAGTGCCAAAAAGAGCAGTCCAAAGGCGTATTTAGTTTTTAACATAGCTTATAGCCCACGCCACGAATACTTTGTATATGAGCTTTTAGGGCAGGAAATTTAGCCCGAAGCCTTGTTAGAGCTATGTTTATGGTTTTATCATTTGTGCTGGTATCGTCCCATACGCATTCAGCTAAAAATTCACGGCTTAAAACGGCGTTTTTGTTTTCAAAAAAGCATTTTAAAAGCTCAAATTCAAGGCTTGAAAGCTGAATTTGCTCTTTTTTAAAAAAGCACAAGCGGTTTTCTAAATCCAGCAAAAAGTCCTTAAAAGCAAGCTTTTCGCTCTCTTTTTTACTGCGTTTTACAAGGGCTTTTATGCGCAAAACAAGCTCGTTAAAGTCAAAAGGCTTAGTGATATAATCATCACAGCCCATTTCAAATCCCTGTAAAATGTCCATTTGCAAGGCTTTTGCCGTGAGAAAAATGACAGGCTCATTGTAGCCTTGTTTTCGCAAGTGTGAAACAAAGTCTATGCCGTCCTTACCAAAGGGTAAATTTCTATCTACAAGCAGTATATCAATGTCTTGCTCGTCCAAAACTCGCTCAACGCCAACGCACTCGTAAAATTCAAAGACCTCATAACCTAAAGCACGAAAACGCAAAGCCAAAAGCTCGTTTAAGTCCTTGTCATCTTCGATTAAAACAAGTTTTATCATAGTTTTGACAAAAATTTAATCCTCAAAGCTCAGCATAGCGCGCAAAAACACAGGCTTCATAAGCGTTAAGCTCATCAAGCACGGCTTTTTCGATAAATTCATCAACCAAAATAACCGCCATAGCATAGCCTGAGCCGTCCCTACCTAGTCTAAAGTCGGCTATGTTGATTTTATTGTGCGATAAAATTCCGCTAATTTTAGCAATAACTCCCGGTATATCTTTGTTCTTAAAGATTATCATCTTGCCTTTGGGTTTAAAATCCGTCTTAAAGCCGTTTAAATTCACTATGCGTTGGTCATTTTCCTCAAAAATCGTTCCTGCCACTGAAAAGTTTGAATTTTCGGTAAAAATTTTCACACAAAGCTTGTTGTTATAGCCTGAATTTGGCAAGGTTGCATAGCTTAAATCAATGCCCTTTTCTTGCGCCATAAACTCAGCATTAACATAGTTTATGCTTTCGCCTAAAATGCCTCTTAAAGCTCCAACAGTGGCAAAGGTAAGCATTGACTTTGCATACTCGCCGATTTGCCCCTCTGCTTCAAGTTTTATGCTGGTTATCGCGCCCTTTTGCATTTGAGCACACAAAAACGCCATTTTGGAGACTAGCTCGATATAAGGCGCGACAAAATTCGGTAAATCCTCTGTTTTTATCGGCAAATTCAGCGCATTTGGGTAAGAAATGCCCCGTGCGGCGTTTAAAGCCTGCTCACACGCTTGAATGGCGATATTTGCCTGACTTTCAAGCGTGTTTGCCCCAAGGTGTGCTGTAACTGAAACATTTTCAAAGTCTAAAAGCGGATTATCTGTGGCTGGTTCTTTAACAAAAACATCTATGCCAAGCCAAGCGATTTTGCCGCTTTTTAGCCCCTCGCACAAGGCTTCTTCGGTGTAAAGTCCGCCACGAGCGCAGTTAATGAGACGAACCTTATCTTTCATCTTTTTAAGCTCATTAAGCCCTATCATACCATTCGTTTCTTTGGTTTTTGGTGTGTGGATAGTGATAAAATCACTCTTTGTGAGTATATCATCTAAATTTGTGGTGTATTGCATATCTAAATCCGTTACTTTGGACGGCGAAATATAAGGGTCATAAGCAAGTATATTCATACCAAATGCCTTTGCACGCACGCCAACGCGTGAGCCTATGTTGCCAAATCCGATGATACCGAGCGTCTTGCCCATAAGCTCCACGCCATACCACTTCTCGCGCTCCCATTTGCGTTCGTGTTTGAGGTAATTACTCGCATTTACAAAAGAACGCGCCGAGCATAAAAGGTGCGCCATAGTAAGCTCCACTGCGGCTATGGTGTTAGCTGTTGGGACATTCATCACTATGATACCGCGTTTTGATGCGGCGTTTATATCGACATTATCCACGCCCACGCCAGCACGAATCAAAGCTTTTAAATTCTTTGCTGAGTCCAAAAAAGCCTCATCAACATCTGTGGAGCTTCTTGTTATAGCCACATCAACATCATTAAGCATACTCAAAAGCTCATTTTTTGGAACTTTAGCAGCCTCAATGCACTCTATATCATCAGCCTCACGCAAAAGCTTCACACCCTCATCTAAAATCGCATCACACACAATGACCTTTTTCATAGCCACACCTCCTCAAATTTCGCATTTATATCATAAATTTTTAACTTTTGAACTATCTCTTGAATTATAGCTTGTTTATCGGTTTCTAAAAAAATGTCCGTTACTTCGCTTGTGCGAGTAAGGGAGTATTTTATTTTAAAGGAATTAAGAGTTTGTTTTAAACAAAACATTGAATACGCATCGTTTTTGTCGATAATGAGCTGATAATACTTGCTTTTTTCGCGCAGTATGCTTGTATCAACATTAAAACTCATTGAAAACTGCTCAGCTGCTGGGCTGTAATTTTTGGGTTTCATTCGCAAAAATTTATCCTGCCAAATGCTTTTGCTTTCGTTTAAATCAAGTTGTTGAGGGATTTTATCATCTACGCTTGGCGAAATTTCTGAATTTAAAGCAATGTCGTCCTCTTTACCATAGACTATATAGACAATACTGCCCACAATGCCTATAAACAACAAAACCAAAATGACAAAAAAGATAACTTTTTTCATTTGTATTAAGAAAGCTGCTCTTTAATAATGTCGCCTAAGGTTACTTTTTCGTTGTTGTTAATCTCGTTAAGAACTTCTCTTTCTTTGATTTTGTGTAAATTCTTTACGCTTAGACGAATTCTATTTTTTTTCTCATCAACAAAAACTATACTCGCCTCAATATCATCGCCTATTTTTAAGGCTTCCATATCTTTAGCGTTTATATCTTCTTTATGAATGAGTGCATCAACCTTGTCCGCAAGTTCCACAAATACGCCAAATTCTTTAAGCTCTTTGATTTTACCCGTAACAATGTCGCCAACTTTATGGTCTTTAATATAATCTTGTATAGGACTTTGAGTTAATTCTCTTGTGCTTAAAGACACCTTTTGTTTGTCTTTATCTATCCTAATCACCTTAACTTCAATCTTATCGCCGATTTTGTATAAATCCTTACATTTATCATTTCTGTCCCAAGAACAATCCTCATTGTGAAGCAAGGCTTCTATACAAGCTACCTTCACAAAAGCCCCAAAATTTGTAATGGAAGTAATCTCACCCTGAGTAATATCACCTAATTTATGGATATTTACAAACTCATCAAAGGGTTTGAGCAATAAATTTTTCAAAGATACTCTTAATCTTTTTTCATTAGGATTTATTTCTATAACTTCAACATCAACTTCTTGCCCTTTTTTGATACATTCTCTTGGGTGTTTAATGTTTTTATCCCAAGAAATTTCACTGATGTGCAAAAAGCCTTCTATATCATTGCCTATATCCACAAAAGCCCCATAACTTTCTATATTTGAAACCGTAACCTTTATGGTATCGCCTACTTCCAAGCTGTCTTTGATTTCATTCCAAGGGTCTGGTATAGCCGCTTTGATAGACAAGGAAAGATGTTTTTTCTCTTTGTCATATTTTATAGCCTTAACAAGAACCTTATCTCCCTCTTTGTAAAGAACGCTAGGATTTACATGCCCCTTGTATGAAATTTCACTATAATGCACAAGCCCATCAATGCCACCCACATCAACAAACATTCCGTAGCTGGTGATTTTTTTGATGACACCTTCTAAAGCCTCATCAGTATTTATGACATCATCAACGATTTCTTTGCGTTTTTTTCGCTCCTCGTCCAAAACCTTTTTACGAGAAACAACTATACTGCACTCATCTTTGTCTATTTTGATGATTTTAACCTTGAGTTTTTTGCCTACAACATTGCTGTCTTTGAAAGTGTATTGAGATTTTGGTAAGAAAAATTCGACATTATCATCATTTATACAAACAAAGCCGCCTTTGTTTTTGCTGATGATTTTAACCTCAAAAATCAAGCCCTTATCTTCTTCTTTATAATTTCTTATAAATTCCTCTATCTTTTCTTTTCTTAAGGCTTTTCTATGAGAAATCAAAGGTTTTCCCCCAGCATAACCAACTATGGCTACCTTAATCTCATCTCCAACCTTATACAAAAGCTTGTCATTAGCATCTTTTATCTCGCTTAAAGGCAAAACACCCTCTGATTTTTTGCCTATATCAACAAAAGCTTCCTCGTTTTTAATCTCAACGATTTTTCCGTGAGCTAAAGAGCTTTCTTTACTGTTGCTCTCGTATTCAGCGAGTAATTGCTCAAAATTTTCCTCATCATCGATGAAATCTTCGAGCTTTGCTTGAGCTTTTTTGTTTGACATACTAATCCCTTTAAGTAAATTGAGCTGTATTATAGCTATTTTTTGCTTTAATTTGGCTTTTAAGTTTAAATTTTTTATAAATTTCTTACTTTACACGATAAAATCAAGCTCAGCGCAAAATCCAAACTGTAAATTTTAATAAATTTTTAAAAACAACCATTTTTAAAATCTCATTTTATGATAAATAAAATTCAGCCGTTTTTACCCAAATCTTTGTCGATTTCTTTGATTTTTTCGACAACTTGGGCGATTATCCACTCGGGCGTGCTAGCCCCAGCGCTCACACCGCAATGCTTTTTACCCGCGAACCACTCGGGCTTTAACTCGCTTTTTGTTTCGATTAAATAGCTATCCTTGCAGTTTCCTTGCGCGATGAG
>CAKVDW010000024.1 GCA_934728065.1 uncultured Campylobacter sp. | reverse complement strand
GCAGTTTTTGCAGATGAGATGGTCGTGGTGTGGCTTGTTTGCCAGCTCAAACTTCTTGCCCGCCGCACCAAAAGAAATAGAGGTAACCATTTCTGATTCTTCGAGCAAATTTAAGGTTCTATAAACTGTGGCTATGCCTATATTTAAATCAGGTTCTCTTTTTTTAACTTCCAAATACAAGGCTTCTGGAGTATAGTGTATATCACTGTGATAAAGAATTTTAAGCACAACTTCTCTTTGTCTTGTATATTTAAGACCGCTTTCTTTGAGTATCTTTTTAAACTGTTCTAAAAGAACATCATACTCCATATTTTCGATAAACATTAGTTTCTCCTTTATTGTGTAATGTTGCTATCAGGCTTTTTTTCGGTTTCAAAGCTATTTATAGTCTCATCTATGCCCTTTTGTATGGATGGATTATTCATTATAAAGCTTCCAGCCTTTTTAAGTATAGGCAAAACAACACTACCTTGAGTGTATTTTTCTAGCTGTTGCTCAAAATAGCTGAACCTTCCTATACAAAAGATGAGTATAGCAAAAATTAAAAATACCTTAGCGCATCCAAATAAAAAGCCGCCCAAGCGGTCTAAAAAGCCTAATCCGCTCATTTTAATAAGTTTTGATAAGACAAAGCCTATAAGCAAACAAAGTATCCAAAAAACAATCAAAACAGAAAGAAAGCCAGCAAAAATAATAAGTTCTTCATTGTTGATTTTATAAATTCTGTCATTTATGAGATTTCCAGCAGTTTGCGCATATCTTGAAGCAAGTAAAACACCGCCTATAACGCCCAAAAGTCCAAAAATTTCTTTTATAAGCCCATTAACTATACCCTTAAGCCCTAAAAGAAAGGTTAAACCAAAGATAAGTATATCAAACCAATAAAAATTGCTCATTCAAATTCTCCATTCATTCTATAATTTTTGGCACGATGAAAAAATGGTCCTCGTTAAAGGGCGAATGCTTTAAAACATCGTCTATAACTTGTGATTGTAAGCTTATATCTTGCCTAAATATCGTTTTAGCTGAATTTTTATTTACTTGAATATTGTCTAAATCAAGTTCATTTAGAATTTCCACAAAACCAACTATTTCGCTGAGTTGTTCTTTTATTTTTGTTCTTTTATCATCAGCAATTTTAATGGCACTAAGCTTTTCAAGCTTGTTTAAAAGCTCATCATTAACATTCATTTTTACATAATCCTGTAAGAAATTTTCAAAATCAAAGTTATTATAGCATATTAAAGTGTATTTTCAAACAACAAAATAAAATTTTATATCTGCACTGTATTAGCACTTGTTTGTTATTTTAAGTAAAATGCAAACATTAAGCCTAATTTGTTATGATATACCAAAATTTTTCAAAGGAATTTGCCTTGCTTGTGATGATGGGTAAAAGCCACGCTTGATGAGCCACAAAAGCGAGTCATCATCAGGCAAAAACGCCCTTAAATGAGTAAAAAGGCTTTTGCCAAAAGGCGCATTTTCAAACACTAGCCCTTTTTGCTTAAACAAAAGCTTGTCAAATTAAAGACTTAAAGCCAGCGCAAGCTTTAACCAAAGCTCACAAAAAGCCTTAAATTCAAGCTCACGCCAGCTTTTAAAAACACAAAGCCACAAGCACTCTTACCCACGCTTTGCGCTTCATCTTTCATCATCTTGCCTTATAGGCTTTTTAAAACGAAAAGGTGTAGCGGATACCAGTTAGGCTTTGTTTAATGCCTATTTTATACTTATAACCGCCTATTTGGCTTGTCCATTCTGTTTCAGGTGTAAGGACGCCAAGGCGATAAAAAGCCTCTATGCCGTGCTTTTTGAGCAAGACGACACGAAGTCCAGCGTTAATGCCTGCATCGATACCCCAAAAGACTTGGTCTTTGTTATCAACTTTTATGTCAGTGTAGATAACAGCACCCGCATAAGCTCCCGCAAAGCCACGAAGCTCACCATTTTCAAATTTCACAAAGGTGTGGAGAAAATCGGCGTTTGCGTTGAAGTTGTATAGGTCATCGCCCAAGTCAGCAAAGCCATAAATCCTATATCCCATCTCTTCGTTGATGGGCGCGTAGCTACCATAGACGACACCAAATCTTGACTTTGTCCCTGTCGCTGATACACTGCCGCCTGCATCGTATGTCGTAGTTGCCGTAACTTCGGTTGAAGCACTGCCAAAATTCAAGCCCACAAACGAACCTTCTTTTTCAGCTAGCGCACTGCTAGCACCTAAAATCCCAGCCAGAGCAAGACTCAAAGCCAATTTGTTTATACTCATAAGAGTTCCTTTAAAATAAATTTCTAAACCCTTTAAACCCCTTGTTTTTCGTGTTAAATTCAAAATTCTTGTCAAAAACTGATAAAAAATTTAAATTTAAAAAGGCAAAATGTCTAAAAAAGTTTAGATTTTGATATTGTAATCCCCCCCCCCCTTAAAGAAAGCTTAAAGTTAGATAAATTTCAAAAATTTTTCGCCCAGTGCATAGCAAAATTATAAAAAAGTAAAATTTAACTTGGGGCTTTTAAATTTAGGCAAATCATCATCACAAGCAAGCTCAAAATGCGTTTTGTTCGCAAAAGCAAGCGTTTGCAAGGTGCAAAATGGCTTAAAATGATGACACGCTTTGCCACGATAAAATGAATGAAATTTACGATTTGTGGTTAATTTTTTGTATAATGCCAAAAATTCATTAGAAAGGCTCAAATGCTCGCTCATATCAACGCCAAAGGCACGAAAATTCCATTTATCTACGAAGAAAATAACGATTTGCCCGTGATTTTTCTGCGCTTTGTGTTCGCAAATTCAGGCAAAGCGTATGAATATGACACCCCAGCAGGCACGGCGCGAATGTTTGCACGGCTTTTAAACGAGGGCGCGAGTGAGGATTTTTTCAAAGAACTTGACTTTTACGCCATAAATTTTGAGGCAAGTAGTGGTTTTGAGAGCTTTGAGTTAAGCATTTCTTGCCTTAAAGAGCATTTTGATTTTGCGCTTAAAAAGCTTGCACTCTTGCTTGAAAAACCGCGTTTTGATGAAAAACTCTTGCGTAAGCTTAAAACTACGGCTTTGGGCGAGCTTGCCACACGCAACAGCGACTTTGACTATTTAGCTAAAAGGCTTTTAAACAAAAGCGTCTTTGAGTGCGATGAATTCGCTCTTTCAAATGACGGCGATGAAAAAAGTATCCAAAAAATCAGCCTTAAAGACTTACAAGCCTTTCACAAGCACCATATAAACTTAGCAAATCTCATCATCATAGCAGGTGGCAACGCCACAAGCACGCAAATGCAAGCCTTGCTCGCTCCTGTGCTTGAAATTTTAAGCGTTGGCACAAGGTGCGCCACTAAAAAATTCACACTCTGCACGAAAGCAAAAGATGAAATTTGCACTCGCAAGGACAGCGAGCAGGCTTATATCTACTTTTGCACGCCTTTTGAGCTTGAATTTAGCGACAAAAACACGCATTTAGCTAAACTTGCCATTTTTATACTTGGTGCTGGGGGCTTTGGCTCGCGGCTTATGGAGGAAGTGCGCGTGAAAAGGGGGCTAGCGTATAGTGCTTATGCTATGCTTGATTTGAGCGTGTGTTACAAGCGTGTTTTTGGGTATTTGCAAACCAAAAACGAAAGCGCGAGCGAGGCAAAAGAGCTGGTAAAAAGCGTGTTTGCGGACTTTGTGAAAAACGGAGTGAGCCAAAATGAGCTTACACAGGCGCAAAACTTTCTTATAGGCTCAACCCCATTGCGCTATGAAAGCCTTGAAAAGAGGCTTAGCGTGGCTTATAATGAATTTTATCAAGGTTTGGATTTTGGAGCGTTTAAAAAAGAGCTTGAAAAACTCCGCCACGCCACGCTTGATGAGCTAAACGCCTACATAAAAGCACACGCTGAACTCCTTAAAATCAGCTTTGCAAGTGTGAAAAAATGACTCTAAATCCTGCTGATGCGGTGCTTTTTAAGAGATTGCACCTTAAAAATCTGCTTGATTTAGCCTTGCTTTTGCCAAAAAAACTTGAAAATTTGACTTTAAGCCAAGCCCCAAGTGAAAGCGTTTGCACGCAAGAGGTGCAAATTTTACGCACAAATTCACACTCTGGCAAACTTATGGGCGTTGTTTGGTGCAAGGGTTGGGAGATTGAGGCGAGTTTTATTTTCTTTCACCCGAGTAGATGGCATTTTGGGGCGTTTAAGGCTGGCAAAGAGTGCATTTTCAACGCAAAGATGAATTTATTTAACGGAATGTGGCAGTTTTCAAACCCAAAAATCATCACTAAGGCTGGATTTTTCGTGCCAAAGTATCAAGTGGCGGGCATTAAAGATGAAAGCATAGCTAGGCTCATACACGAGTATGTGAGTAAGGAAAATTTAAGCGCGAGCGGGCTTGATGAACAGCGTGCTGGCTTGCTTGTGGGGTTGCACGCTTATGATGAGCGAAGTTTTGGGCTTTTTAACGCGCTTAAAATAGCTTTAAACAAAAAAGATGAAAACGCCTTAAATTCAAGCGAAAATTTGAATTTTTCGCAAGAAAATGCGCCAAATTTAAGTCAAAATCAAGAAAATTCAGCCAAAAGCCTTGCAGAACAAGGCGAAGAGCTTTTAAAAGAGCTAAAATACATTGAAATTTACAATTTTTTGCGCCGTTTAAGAAACAAAAAACAGGTTTCAAAAAGCTATGAAATAGAGCTTTACGACATAAGCAAGTGGCTTGAAAGCCTGCCGTTTAAGCCTACAAGCGACCAAATGCGTGCGATAGAGGACATAAAGGGCGATTTGCTCTCAAAAAATGCCAAAAGGCGCATTATAATGGGCGATGTGGGTTGTGGCAAAACGCTTGTGTTGCTTGCTGCTGCCTTGCTTGTTTATCCTAAACAAGCCGTGCTTATGGCGCCTACGAGCATTTTAGCGAACCAACTTTTTGACGAGGCAAAAAGGCTTTTACCAAATTTTATGCAAATTTCGCTTTTAAAGGGCGGTAAAAAGGACAAAAATGTCGAGCAAAACTTGCAAAATGCCCATTTAATCATAGGCACACACGCACTAATCCACTTAAACTCCCTAAACGCCGTGCTTGTAATGGTCGATGAACAGCACCGCTTTGGGTCAAATCAACGCCAAAAAATCAACGATTTAGCTAAAAACGATGACACAAGGGCGCATTTTATACAATTTTCCGCCACGCCCATACCCAGAACGCTGAGTATGATACAATCGGAGCTTGTGAGCTTTTCGTTTATCCGCCAAATGCCCTTTCGCAAGGACATTCAAACCTTTTGCGTGCAGGGCAAGGATTTTTCGCTCATCATAGAGCGCATAAACGCCGAGCTTGCAAAGAAAAATCAAGTCGCTATCATCTATCCGCTGGTAAATGAGAGCGAAAAGGGCGTGTATTTGCCGCTAGAAAAGGCAAAGGAGTATTGGCAAAAGCGATATGATGGCGTTTATACCACGCACGGCAAGGACAAGGACAAGGACAAGGTGCTGGTAGAATTTCGCGAAAAAGGGTGCATTTTGCTCGCTACAACCGTGATGGAAGTGGGCATTTCACTGCCAAGACTTAGCACTATCATCATCGTGGGAGCTGAAAAACTAGGGCTTGCCACGCTTCATCAGCTGCGTGGGCGCGTGGGACGCGTGGGACTGCCTAGCTTTTGCTATCTTTACACCAAGCTAAATACTATGCCAACGCGTTTGCTTGAATTTAGCCAAACCTTAGATGGCTTTGCCATAGCCGAACTTGACCTTAAAAACAGGCTCAGCGGGGATTTGCTTGATGGCTTTGCCCAGCACGGCAATGAGTTTGAATTCTTTGACTTTGCTACTGATGAGGATATTTTAACGCAAGCTAAGATGAGTTTAGATGAGATTTGAGATTTGTTAAAGCCCTTTCAAGCAAGGCTTTTGCGCCATTTTTTTGCGCTATGTCTTGCAGTTCGCTTGAAATTTGGCTTAAATTTATCGAAAAGATTGAATTTAAAAGGCTTTCATAGTCGTTTTTCGCATCAAATTTAAGCTCATCTTGGGTAAAAATTTGACACAAGGCTTTGTCAAGCAAAAATTTCGCATTAAAATACTGATGATTTTTCGCCGCATAAGGATAAGGGACAAACACCGCTGGCAAGGCGTTTGCGCACAGCTCAAAAAGCGTGCTAGCCCCAGCCCTAGACACAGCTAAATCCGCCTTAGTCATCTTTTGCTCCAAATGCTCGCAAAAAGCAAAGCAGTCAGCCTTTATGTCCGAATTTGCGTAAAATTCTTGGCATTTTTGCAAGTCTTTTTCGCCACATTGATGAATGATTGAAACGCCCTTTTTATCAAGCTTTGGGGCGAGTTTTAAGGCTAAATCATTGATAAAACTTGCCCCTTGCGAACCGCCCAAAAAGATGAGCGTTTTAAGCTCTTCTCGTTTTCTTGCCACTTCAAAGAACCTATCTGCCACAGGATAAGGCATAGGCGTGGGCGAAAACGCCGTGTAAAAGCCCTTTGCAAAGGGTTTTAAGAGTGAATTTAAGCTTCCACTTTTTGAGTTTTGTTCGTGCAAAAAAAGCGGCACGCCCGCAAGCAAAGCCCCAAAACTAGCCGCTGCGGCTGAGTATCCGCCCACACTAAAAACGGCTTGAATTTGGTTGTGTTTTAGGATTTTTTGAGCGGTGAAACTTAAATTTAAGATATGAAAAAAGGATTTTACCTTAGCAAAGCCCTTTTTATCGACTACTCCGCTACTTGGCAAAAAGTATTTTGCGCTGAATTTCATCTCATTTTCAAACCACTTTTTATCCTGTCCGCTTTGCGAGCCTATGTAAATGCACTCTAAATTTAAACTTAACGCCGCTTCGAGCAAGCATTTGGCTATATTTAAATGCCCGCCCGTGCCACCGCCTGTAATAGCTATCTTCATAAACGCACCTTTTTAGAAATCATCAACACAAATCCAAGCCCTATGCAAATCGCCCACATTGAGCTGCCGCCATAGCTTAAAAGCGGCACAGCCACGCCTTTAAGCGGAGTGAGCGAGATAATGCCAAAGGCGTTCATAAAAAACGAGAAAAGCAAGAGCAGAGCAACGCCTGAGCAGAAAATAAAATGCACCTTGTTTTCGCAACGACCAGCTATCCTAAAAATCCTCAATATCAAAAGTAAATACAACACGCAAATCACACCAAGTCCTATCAAACCTATCTCTTCAGCAATACCTGAAAGCACAAAGTCCGTATGCACTTCGCTTAAAAAGCCCAGCTTAAAAATGCCAAGCCCCAAGCCCTCGCCAAAAAAGCCACCGTGCGCGATGGCATTAAGGGAGTGTGAGATTTGATAAGGCTCTTCGTTTGAACTCACTTTTAAGGCATCAGCGAGCCATTTTGGAAAAATAGGCAAAAAGGCATCTTGTATGTTACCCCACCAAAGTGTTATTCGCTCAACTCTTCTTTGATTGCTAAAAATGACTAAAATTCCTATCATAGTTGCCACAGCTAGACCAAAGGCGAAAAGTCTTTTACTTGCTCCAGCAAAAAAAGCAAGTGCAAGCACCAAAAAAAAGCTAATAATGCTTTGTCCTAAGTCATTTTGCGTAATATATATATAGCCAATAACAATAAGCGAGGCAATAATATAAGGCAACAAAATAAGAATTTCACCCTTAATAGTCTTTTTACCCTCATCAATACGCCTTGTATAAGACCAAGCCAAAAAGTAGATGAGTCCGATTTTAAAAAATTCCACAGGGCTTATGGAAATTGCTCCAAGCCTTATCCAGCGTTTAGCCCCACCGCTTGCTGTGGCTAAATTTGCGGGCAAAAAAGGTAGCACAACAATAGCAACAAAAGAAGCTATAAGCAAAAATGCCATTAAATAGTTAAAAGCAGCTTTATCAGGCTCAAGCTGCGAAAGAAGAAACATTATCAATATACCACTTACACCAAAACAAAGTTGGCGAATGAAAAAATGAAATTCATCATAGTTAAAATACAAAACCGTAAAAGCACTCAAAGAGTAGGAAAAAACTATGCTTATGGTGATTAAAATACAGGCTAAATAAAATAATTTTTTGTCAGCAAGCACAAAATATCCTAAAGTTTTTAAGAAATTGTATAAAAAATTGGCTTAAATGCTTGTTATACTTGAAAAAAATATGAATTTTTATTTTTGTGATTTAAATAAAAAGCAATTCGTCTTTAAAAAAAGCACTTTTTAAGTGATACTTTTTGTATAAACTGTTAAGTTTAGCGTTCTTTATTTTGTATTTTACAACTATTTAATGAAATTTTTGCTAAAATTTGGCGATATACTAAAGAATTTTTTGGAGTAATATAATGAATTTTAAAAAATATGAAAGAGCTTATTTTATGCCGCCAAAGCCTAGCCGTTCGTGGTGTGAAAAAGAATTTATCGACAAAGCGCCCGCGTGGTGTAGCGTGGATTTAAGAGACGGCAATCAAGCCTTGATTACGCCGATGAGTTTAGATGAAAAAATCGAATTTTTTAAACTTTTAGTCGAGCTTGGTTTTAAGGAAATTGAAGTAGGCTTTCCTGCCGCAAGCGCCACTGAATACGACTTTTTACGCACTCTTATTGAGCAAAATTTAATCCCTGATGATGTGGCGGTGCAAGTTTTAACCCAAGCGCGCGAACATATCATCAAAAAAACCTTTGACGCGCTTAAAGGCTGCAAAAACGCTGTGGTGCATTTTTACAACTCGACTTCTTTGGCTCAAAGGGAGCAGGTTTTTAAAAAAAGCAAGGACGAGGTGAAGCAAATCGCCGTTGCTGGCGCGAAACTTTGCAAGAGCGTGGCGAGCGAGGTTGAGGGTAATTTTCGCTTTGAGTATTCGCCTGAAAGTTTTACGGGAACGGAGCTTGATTATGCTCTTGAAGTTTGCAATGAAGTTATAAGCGTGCTAAAACCGACACAGGATAAAAAACTTATCATAAATTTGCCCGCCACTGTGGAGATGAGCTTGCCACACATTTATGCAAGTGCGGTAGAATATATGTCACAGAATTTAAATGAGCGTGAAAATGTGATTATCTCACTTCACCCACACAATGACAGAGGTTGTGCGGTGGCTGCTGCGGAGCTTGGACTTTTAGCAGGTGGCGATAGAGTGGAGGGGACGCTTTTTGGAAATGGCGAGCGCACGGGAAATGTCGATATTATCACTTTGGCGATGAATTTATACACGCACGGCATAGACCCAAAGCTTGATTTTAGCGACATTCCACGCATTTGCGAGCTGTATGAAAGGGTGAGTAAAATGCGTGTGTATGAGAGGCAGCCTTATTCTGGTAAGCTTGTGTTTGCAGCCTTTTCAGGCTCTCATCAAGATGCGATTGCTAAGGGTATGGCTTGGCACAAAGAGCGAGAAAATAGCTCTTGGAGTGTGCCATACTTGCCCATAGACCCAAAAGATGTTGGGCGCGTGTATGAAAGCGATGTCATACGCATAAATTCACAAAGCGGCAAGGGCGGCATAGCCTATGTGTTGCACGCGCAAGGCATTGATTTGCCTGTGGCGTTTAGGGAGAGCTTTTCTTACTTTGTCAAGGACATTTCAGACAAGGCGCACAAAGAGTTAAGTGCTGATGAAATCGTGCAAATTTTTCACAAAGAATTTGTAAATCTCACCGAGCCTTTGAGCGTGCCGCACTTTGAATTCAGCAAAAAAGAGCAAATTTTTGTTGAAATGCAGCTTGTTTTTAAGGGAGAAAAAAAGCTTATTAAAGGCTTTGGTAATGGGCGTTTGGACGCTGTGGCAAATGCCTTGCGTGAAAATTTAGGGCTTAAATTTGAAATACTTGATTATAGTGAGCATTCCTTGCAAGAAGGCTCTACTTCGCAGGCTATTTCTTATGTGCAAATTGAATGCGCTGGCAAAAGGCACTTTGGCGTGGGTATAGACACGGATATTATTAATGCTTCTGTATTTGGGCTAATAAGTGCTATAAATTTAAGCTTTAGGGTAAAAGCTGATTAAACCACAACTTGTGGCATTTTTAGGTGATTTGTTAAGATTAAAAAAGGAAATTTATGTTTCATATTTGTTTTGCTGCGAATGAAAATTATATAAAATACAGTGCTGTGCTGATGAGCAGCATTATTAAAAACACTGATAATTCAAAGAAGTTTGAGGATTTTTTTAAGATAAATGCTAACCGTGAAATAATGGGGGGGGGGGGAAGCATAATTTAAAATTTAATAAATCAAGTCTTAGCGCATATAAAAAACTTGATTTTAACTCTTTAAACGATGATGAAAAGGTTGAAGGTTTTGTTTTTCACATTTTGAGTGATTTTATCAGCGAAAATTCAAGGCAAAAGCTTGAAAATTTAGCTAAAGATTTAACCCTCTTTTATCCTTGCCAAATTCAAATTCACATTTGTAGCGATAGCATTTTTGACGGTTTGCCAAAACTTAATGGTAATTATATGACTTATTTTAGATTTTTTATGCTTGATTTTATGCCAAAGAATTTGAGGCTTTGTTTATATTTAGATGTTGATATGATAGTGTTTAAGGATTTAAGAGAGCTTTTTAGTCTTGATTTAGAGGATAAAATTGCTGGTGTCATCAAAGATAACTTATGTTTTGCGCAAAATATACATAAAAAGAATAAATTTTTTAAAGATTTTTATTTTAATGCTGGATTCTTGTTGCTTAACTTAAAGGCATATAAGCAAGAAAATATATCTAAGCAGTGCCTGTCATTTCTCACCTCATACAAAGAAAAAGCTATTTTACGAGACCAAGATGCCTTAAATTTTGCCATATCAAAAGACAAGGCTCTCATTATGCCACTTGAATACAATCTTCTTATAAGCGTTTGTGATGTTTGCATTGCTAATGATGAAAGAAAGAATTTTTCCATTGATTACACAAGAAAAGAAATCAACCTTGCCCTTTTAAATCCCGTAATTTTACATTTTATAATGAGCGATAAAAATCCTTGGGATAATCCTTACAGTTATGTTGATAATAAGGGCAAATTTTTAGGAATTTATTGGTGGGATATAGCTTTGCAAACACCACAGTTTAAAGATGAGTTTGAAAAAGCATTTAAAATGATACAAAAAACAGCTTTACCGCAAAAAGAATTTGAAAATTATGTTGCTTTTTTGGTTTTAAATTCTTTAAAAAGTTTTTTTGGCTGTTTAAAGCTACCCTTTGTGGTGTATAGGGTTTTTAAAGACAAAGAATGTGGAAAAGTTAGGGTTAAAAATCAAATAAATTTTACTCCAAATGAACAAAATCTCGCAAGAGGACTTTTTAGCATAACCTTAAAAGCCTATAAAAAAAGATATAGCGGTAAATTAGCTTGGCTTTTATGGCGAGTTTTGAGGATTAAGGCTCGATTTGAAAGATATGGTAGCGCAAAAATCACCGATGAAACATATTGTAAAAAGACCTTAATTTAGCCAAAAATAAAATTGTTGATTGATAAATTTTAGCTATAATCCCCCAAAGGTTTGTAATGATGAATTTCTTTAAAGATAGGTTTTTTAGCAAGAATTTTGCTTTTTTATTTGTGTTAAATTCCCTTTATATCAGTCTTGCGCAGTTTTATAATCTTCCAAAGCTTTTTGATGGTTATTGGTGGTATTCATTTTTTTACAGAGAGGCTATGCTTTTTTGCACTTATTTTATGGTCTTTTGTCTGCTTTATGCCTTGCCTTTTCAAAGGCTTGTCAGGGCTTTTATTGTTGTTATTTTGATTTTAAGCTCATTTTTGTTGCTCGTTAATGTCTTTTTGGCGTTGAATTTTGACACCACGGTTAATGATTATTTAATTAGCGTTGTTTTGCAAAGCGACCCAAATGAGGCTGGCGAGTTCATATATTCATATTTTAACTTAAAATTTATATTTTACTCTTTGGCAACAGTTTTGCTGCTTATCCTTGCTTATAAATTTGCCTTTTTGCCCTTTAATGCTTTGTTAATAAGGGGGGGGGCATTAAAATACTTTATTTAAGCTTTGCTGCACTTTTTATCGCTCTTGTGCTTATTCACGCCTTTCGTTTGCGCCCGCATTATGAAAGAAGTAGCGATGTCATTTATAGCACCGTTTCATCGACAAAGGATTCTTTAGAGTCTATTTTAGGCGCGATGAAAGAATATGCTAAAATCAGTGCAAATTTTGATGAATTTATCAAAGATATAAATGTAAGCAAGCCCTCAAAAGATAGACAAATTCAAAATATAGTGCTGATTGTGGGCGAAAGCGTGCAAAGAAATTTAATGCAAATTTATGGCTATTACCTACCAAATACGCCAAATTTTGCCCTTTTACAACAACAAAAACCTCAAAATTTCTTTGTATTTGACAATGTTATATCCTCACAAGCTACTACTTATGAATCACTCTCACAGGTTTTAAGCCTTGCTAATCAGGACAACACGCAAAAGGCTTGGTATGAGCATTTAAACCTCATCGATGCAATGAAACTTGGCGGATACAAAAGCATTAATATTTCCAACCAAGAGCGTTTTTCTCTTTTCAGCAAGGCTTCAACAACTATATTTGGTCGTTGCGATGAGCTTTATTATACAAGTTTGAGTTCATATTTTGAAAATTCAAAGCCAGATGAAGCCATTTTGCCGATTTTGGACAAAGTGTTTCAAAGCCATAGCGATAAAAGCTTGTTTTTATCCTTGCATTTAATGGGCAATCACGCTGTTTATTATAACCGCTATCCTCAAGATTTTGCCCACTTTCAAGCAAGTGATATACAAGGAAAAAGAGGGCAAAAGGTCATTGCTGAATACTCAAACGCTCTTTTATACACGGATTTTGTATTAAATGAAGTGATTAAAAGGTTTGAAAATAGCGACAGTATAGTAATTTATCTTAGCGACCACGGCGAGGATGTTTATGATAGTGGCGAGGAGTATGTTTTGCACTCTGATAGTAAAATCAACCGTTTTATTGTCGAAATTCCATTTATAGTTTATGTGAGTGATGAATTTCGCCTCAAACACCCTGAACTTTATGTGCGCATTAAAGAAGCAGTGAAAAAACCTTTTATGAGTGATGATTTAATGCACACGCTTATTGATTTAGCAGGTTTTAATATAGACGGTTTTGAGGCTCAAAGAAGCCTTTTTAACGCTAAATTTAATGAAAACAGAAAAAGATTTGTAGGTAAAAAAGCTGAAATTGACTACGATAAATATCTTAAAAACCAGCCAAGAGCCAAATAATAGCCTTTTATCCATATAAACAAATCTTATAATTTAAATTCGTATTTTTAGTAAAATAAATTAAAATTTAAGTAAATTTTGCTATAATAAAGATAATTTTTTTGCTAGGATATACGATGAAAGATTTGTTTTTATTCAGTTCTTTTATAGACTCAAGCCACACTTTTGCTTACTTTTTTCATTTAGGCTTAGTCGCTATCATCTCTGTGGTGTTAGCCAAAATGGCAACAAGCTCTATGCAGCTCGTGCCGCGTGGCGTTCAAAATTTAGCTGAGGCTTATTTAGAAGGCGTTGTGAGTATGGGACGCGACACTATGGGGAGCGAGGAAGCAGCAAGAAAATATTTGCCTTTGGTCGCTACGATAGGCTTCATCGTGTTTTTTAGCAATATGATAGGCATAATACCGGGCTTTGAAGCACCCACAGCGAGCTTGAATTTAACTGCAACTATGGCGATTACGGTTTTTGTATATTATCATTTTGAGGGTATTCGCGCACAAGGCTTTTTTAAATACTTTTCGCATTTTATGGGACCTGTTCCAGCTATTGCTCCGCTTATGTTTCCCATAGAAATCGTCTCACACTTTTCACGCGTAATTTCGCTTTCTTTCCGTCTTTTTGGTAATATCAAAGGGGACGATTTGTTTTTAGCGGTAATTTTAGCCTTAGTTCCTTGGATAGCTCCACTTCCAGCTTATGTTTTGCTTACCTTTATGGCGTTTTTACAAACCTTTATTTTTATGATACTCACCTATGTGTATTTAGCTGGTGCAACAGCGATTAGCGAGGGGCATTGATATACTTTTATGAGTTTTTAAAAGGCGTTGGCTTTGCCCTTTTTTTGTTTGGTGCTTTGTATTTTTTTATGATGAATAATTTTTCACTTGCTCATTTGTGCTTGGGTGCTATGCCGGGACTTTTTGTGCTGATTATTGGCATTTTGCTTGTGGAAAATTATGAACTGCAACAAAAGTTAAGCTAAGATTAAGAGCAAAATTTTGACAAAATTTAAAACGGCAAATTTTGCAAGAAAACAACAATTTTAAGTGTTTATAAATTAAAATGACAAGGTGTAGGATTTGAGTGGATTTAATTAAGCGAGTTTTGCGACAAAAACCACCAAAAACCAAGCCCAAAAAAAGGAAAAACAATGTTTGAAGTCGTTATCGGTTTAGAGGTGCATACCCAGCTTAACACCAAAAGCAAAATTTTTTGTTCTTGTGCTACGAGCTTTGGCGAAAAGCCAAATGTCAATGTCTGCCCCACTTGCCTAGCCTTGCCCGGCGCCTTGCCCGTGCTAAATGAACAAGCCGTGCGCAAAGCCGTAGCCTTTGGCAAGGCAATCAACGCTCGTATCAACAAAACCAGCATTTTCAACCGCAAAAATTATTTTTACCCCGATTTGCCAAAGGCTTATCAAATTTCGCAATTTGATGTCCCCATAGTCGAGGGCGGCGAGCTTTTCATCAACATTGACGGACAAAACAAACGCATAGGCATTACAAGAGCGCATTTAGAAGAGGATGCGGGCAAAAATATCCACGAAAATTCAGTCTCCAAAGTGGATTTAAACCGCTCAGGCACGCCGCTGCTTGAAATCGTAAGCGAACCAGAGCTTCGCAGCTCCGATGAAGCGGTAGCTTACCTTAAAAAACTTCATTCTATCATACGATTTTTAGACATTTCAGACGCAAATATGCAAGAGGGTAGTTTTCGTTGCGATGCAAATGTCAGCATTCGTCCAAAGGGCGACAGCAAGCTTTACACACGCGTGGAGATAAAAAATCTCAACTCTTTTCGCTTTATCCAAAAGGCTATTGATTATGAGGTGCAAAGGCAAAGTGTGGCGTGGGAGGACGGCACTTATGAGCGTGAAGTGGTGCAAGAAACGCGCCTTTTCAACACCACGAACTTAACCACGCGCTCAATGCGGGGCAAAGAAGATAGTGCTGAGTATCGCTATTTCCCTGAACCTGACCTTTTGCCTGTGGTGCTAACGCCTGATATGCTTGAAATAGCTATCCCAGAGCTGCCCGATGAGAAAAAAGCTCGTTACATTAAGGATTTAAGCGTCAAAGAAAGCGATGCGGAGGTGCTTATTTCGAGTTTAGAGATGAGCCGCTTTTTTGAAAGCCTTATCGCAAGGAAGTTAAGCCCAAAACTTTGCGTTTCGTGGCTCACTACTGAGCTTATGGGGCTTTTAAAAGGGGATTTGAGTATAGAAAATTCGCCCGTTGATGCCCAAAAACTTGGCGATTTAATCGCTCGTATCGAAGATGGCACGGTTTCGGGCAAAGCTGCAAAAGAAGTGCTTGCCTTTGTCTTTGAAAACACCGCCGCAAGCGTTGATGAGGCGGTTGAAAAGCTAGGACTTAAACAAGTAAGCGATGATGGGGCGATTATTGCGATTGCGGAGGCGGTTTTGGCGGCAAATGCGGACAAGGTGGCTGAATTTAAAGCGGGCAAGGACAAACTCTTTGGCTTTTTTGTGGGGCAGGTGATGAAAGAGGGCAAGGGCGCGTTTAACCCTGCAAAGGTTAATGAAATTTTGAAAGCAAAACTAGGATAGTGCGAATTTTGGGGCAGAAAATGACAAAAGTTGAGGCAATAGAACGCGTATTAAAACAAAATGGAGGAAGTGCAAATTTAAGCACAATTTATAACAAAATTCAAAAATTTTACCCCAAAGCCAAAGAGAACAAAGAATGGGAAGCTGGTATTCGTGGCGTGTTATACAGGGAATTGAGAGAGGGTAGCCGCTTTAAAAAGATAGGGCTTAGCATTTATGCCTTAAAAGAGTATAAGGAAAATCCTTTGCCAAAGGCAAATGAAAAAGTTAAAATGCACTCTTTTATGCAAGGAATTTGCCTTGAACTTGGCAATGCGAGAAATTACCTAACATATACGGCTGACCCATCAAAACTTTACCGAGACAATGTGTATTTAAAAGACATTGCAAATTTAAAGATTGTGCCAAATTTTACTTATAAAGAAATCACAAATGAAGTTAAACGCATTGATGTTTTATGGTTTAACAATGCAAAATGCGCTTTTCCACAATGTGCGTTTGAAGTCGTAGATAGCGTTTCTACACTCAACAACGCTTTTAATCGCTGCTTACAACTTAAAGCCTTTGCCACTAAATTTTACATTGTCGCCCCACAAATTCACTATAAGAAATTCGAGCAGAATTTAGAGCTTGAAATTTATAGAGACAAAAAAGACTTTTTTCAATTTGTTGATTATGATGAAATGTTAAAAACTTACGACCACTTTGTTGCAAGCGGACTTAAAGATAATCAATGGCTTTTTGGGGTGTAAAATGCTAACTTTAACAACAAAAATTCAGCAATAAATTTAGGACTAAAAATGAGCATAGCAGTTATCGGAGCGGGGAAATGGGGGCAGGGTTTGCACTTTGCCTTTTCGCAAAAGCAAACTTGTCTTATCACTTCGCCGCACAAAAAAGATTTGCCAAATTTCGTAAGCATTGACGAGGCGCTAAATTGCGAGTATTTGGTTTTTGCGCTCTCAGCACAAGGAATCGCGGCGTGGCTAAAAGAGCATTTTAAAAACAAGGGACAAAAAATCCTACTTGCCTCAAAGGGCATTGACACGGCGAGTTGCCGCTTTTTGGATGAGATTTTTTTGGACTTTGTGGATAAGCGCAATTTTTGCGTTTTAAGCGGTCCGAGCTTTGCGGCTGAGGTGATGCAGGGCTTGCCTTGTGCCTTGTGCGTGAGCGGTTTTGAGCGCGCACTTTGTGAAGAGTTTGTGGGCTTTTTTCCAGATTTCATTAAGGCTTATGCGGGGGATGATGTGCGTGGGGCGGAGATTTGCGGGGCGTATAAAAATGTCCTTGCCATCGCAAGCGGCATTTGCGAAGGGCTAGGGCTTGGCAACAACGCAAGGGCAAGTTTAATCGCGCGCGGGCTTATCGAAATGCACCGCTTTGGGGCGAAATTTGGCGCAAAAGAGGAGACTTTTTTGGGTTTAAGCGGGGCGGGAGATTTGTTTTTAACCGCTTCAAGCACGCTTTCGCGCAACTTTCGCGCAGGACTTTTGCTCGCAAAGGGTAAAAGCAAAGATGAGATTGTAAGTGAGTTAAAAGAGGTTGTAGAGGGCATACCCACAGCCTTTGCGGTGCGCCAAATCGCGCAAAAAGAGGACATTTACACGCCCATAGTGCGCGAAGTAGCAATGATTTTAGAGGGCAAAGATGTGCGAAAAAGCCTTAAAGACTTGCTAGCAAGGTGATAGTCTTTTGTAACTTATGATAAATTTAGCAAACTTGATATAAAAGCCCAAAAAATGCTAGAATTTGCCAAAAGGAAAGGACAAGGCTTTGAATGCGCTAACAAAGGGCATTATTTTAATGCTCATCTCAACCATTTTTTTTGCCCTGATGAATGCCCTTGTGAAATATCTTAATTTAATGGGCTACTCATCTATGGAAAATGTCTTTTTTAGGGCTTTTTTTATGTTGCTGTCTATGTGGAGTTTAGTCGCTTTTGCTTCCTTGCTTAAACATTATATACCAAGTTTTCAAGCCCCAAAGTTAAGGGCAAAGAAAAAAGGTGGTTTAAAGCATATATTTGTTCGTGGAGTTTTGGGCGGAGTGGCTGTAAGTATAGCGTATTATAATTTTGCCACCATTCCACTTGGCATAGCTACGGCATTTTTGCAATCAACACCAATTTTTGTTGTATTTTTGTCCTTTTTTACTAAGAAAAAACCAAGTTTTTTTGTCATCATCGCTACTCTTATAGGTTTTTTAGGCGTGTTGCTTGTGGCAAATCCAGAACAAAGCAATATCCCTTTCATTAATGCTTTTTTAGGCATTATCGGGGCTATTTGTGCGGCTTTTGCGTTTTTTACCATTCACACTTTAAAGCAGTTTTATACAAGTGGGGCTGTCGTGGCGTGGTATGGCATTACTATGTCTTTGGTGGGAGCGTTTGGAATGCTTGTGGATATAGATAAAATGGGTGGTTTTATAATGCCAAGCCTTTTAGCGTGGGGACTTTTCGTTCTTACAGGCATCACAGGTGCGATAGGGCAGTGGTTGATGACAAAATCTTATATGTTTGCTCCACCGGGCATAGTCTCTCCCATAGCTTATATGCGTATCATTTGGAGCTTATTTTTTGGTGTTTTGCTCGGTGATGCTTTTCCAAATTTCTTGCCAAGTTTTGGCATAGCTCTCATCTTGCTTTCTGGCGCTCTTGTGGCTTTTGATGTATATAGAAAAAGATAAAATTTCACAAAGCATTTAATAAATTTCATTATAATTGACTTGCAAAATTTATTATGAAAGGATTAAAGTATGAAAAAGATACTTTTAGGTTCTATGGCTTTAACAGCGTTGCTCTTTGGGGCTAACAATGAGGTTTTTAACCCAAAGTCGGTTAAGGGACACTTGGTTATTAAAATGCAAATTTTAGACCAAAAGAAAAATAAGAATGCAGGTGAAATTGTCGCCGTGCAAACCCCTTATGGTGTGGCATTTTTTCCAAATCTTAAAGGTTTAGAAGCTGGAATTCACGGCTTTCATATCCACGAAAATGCTGACTGTGGTGCGACTGACAAAGGGCTTGGAATGAAAGCAGGCGGACACTGGGACCCTGAACAAACCACTAATCACTCTTTACCTTGGGACGATAAAGGACACAAGGGCGATTTGCCAGCCTTATATGTGGATAAGGACGGCAATGCAAATAATCCTGTATTAGCTCCTAAACTTAAAGATATCAAAGAAATCAAAAAACACGCTTTAATGATTCACTTTGGTGGAGATAATCACAGCGACCACCCAGCAGCACTTGGCGGTGGTGGTGCAAGAATGGCTTGTGGCGTTATCAAATAATCCCTTTTTACCTAGACTTTCAAGTCTAGGTTTTAACGCAAAAATAAATTTTACTCCTCTCTACACTTAACACATTTAAGTTTTATTTAAAATAATATAGGGTATAATCTCGTCTTGTTAAATAAAAATCTAACAAAAGGAGAATTTATGGAGTTTTTGACTTCATTAAGCGATGGCAAACAGTTTGCTATACAGCTTATCATCGTGCTGATTTGTCTCTTTTACGGGGCAAGAAAAGGCGGTATCGCGCTTGGATTACTCGGCGGTATCGGTATATTTGTGCTAAGTTTTGGTTTTGATGTAAAACCGGGTAAGCCAGCAACTGATGTTATCTTTACCATACTTTGTGTGGTAACGGCTAGTGCTACGCTGCTTGCTAGCGGTGGGCTTGATGTGATGCTGCAAATTGCAGAGCGCATTTTAAGGCGAAATCCAAAGTTTTTGACTATACTCGCGCCCTTTGTTACTTGGTTTCTCACCATACTTTGCGGCACAGGGCATGTGGTTTATACGATGATGCCTATCATCTACGACATAGCCATCAAAAACGGCATTCGACCAGAACGCCCTATGGCAGCTTCATCTATTTCATCACAAATGGGAATTATTTGCTCGCCTGTGAGCGTGGCTGTGGTTTCACTTACAGCTATGCTTTTGGCTGAAGGCGTGCCACATATGGATGGCTTTGATGGCTACATAAATTTGCTGCAAATCACCATTCCAGCTGGTGCTGTGGGTGTTTTGGCTGTGGGCATTTTCTCGTGGTTTCGGGGCAAGGACTTAGACAAGGACCCTGAATTCCAAGAAAAACTCAAGGACCCAAAATTCAAAGAGTATGTTTATGGCGAAAACAAAACGCTTTTGGGTGTGAAGTTGCCTACTATTGAATGGGTGGCAATGTGGATATTTTTGGGCGCGATTGCCATTGTAGCCTTTTTAGGTATCTTTAAAGAATTTCGTCCTAGTTTTGATGGCAAACCTATGGGTATGGTGGCTGTGATTCAAATGTTTATGCTTATGGCTGGTGCTGCTTTGGTTATCTTTACTAAGGTTAAAGTAAGCGACATAGGCTCAAACGCGATTTTCAAATCAGGTATGATAGCGATGGTAGCGGTGTTTGGAATTTCGTGGATGGCTGATTCTATGTTTGCTGTGCATACTCCTATGCTTAAAGCCGCTCTTGGCGAGGTTGTTAGAGAACATCCTTGGACCTATGCTGTAATGTTGCTTTTGATTTCTAAATTCGTCAATTCACAAGCTGCAGCTTTAGCTGCATTTGTTCCTATTGCTTTAGCCGTAGGTGTTAGTCCAGCTGTCATTGTAGCTTTTTCAGCAGCTTGCTATGGTTATTATATTTTGCCAACTTACCCAAGCGACCTTGCGACCATACAATTTGACCGCTCAGGCACAACGCATATTGGCAAATTCGTCATCAACCACAGCTTTATTATCCCGGGACTTGTTGGTGTCATCACCTCTTGTATCTTTGGCTATATCATTGCTTCTCTTGCTGGATACCTATAAGCTACTTTTTAAAACAAAGCCTTTTTAAAGAGGCTTTGTTAATTTTATATTTAATATTTTATAAATTTATCTCAATTTTAAAACAAATTTTTGTCTTTACGAAACATTTTGCATAAAGTTTAAAATTTTTATTTAAAAAACTTGACATTAACTCACTAAAATTATATAATGTCATTTGTATAAATGTTTAAAATGATTAACCGATATAGGTTAAAATTCGCTCACGAGTGAATTTTAAGCAAAATTCAACACAAAGGACAAAAAATGGCAAATTTACAAGATTTTTTAACCGACTCTATGCTTTCAAATGTCGAAAGCGCGGCGAGTTTAGCCATACATTCTAAAAACAGCGAAATAACCCCGCTGCACCTTTTTTGGGCTTTAAGTGTGGATAGCACAAGCCTTTTAAATCAAATTTTCAACAAAATGAACATTTCAAAAGAGGCTGTGGAGCTTGAAATCAAAAGCAAGATAGCAAAACTTCCAACAAGCTCAAATGTGAGCCGCGAAAGCGTGCGTTTTGGCAGTGATTTCATCAACTCACTTGAAAGCGCAAAAGGATTGATGAGCGCAAATGGAGACAGCTTTTTAGCTGTGGATACTTGGCTTTTATCAGCCAGCACGCAAGCGCCTATAAAGGACATTTTGGCTAAATTTTTGGATTTGAGCGAGTTTAAAAAAGAGATTGAATCCTTGCGAGCAGGGCGCAAGATAGAGAGTAAAACGGGCGATGAAACCCTTGATAGCTTAAAAAAATTTGGCATTGATTTAAGCGCAAAGGCAAGCGAGGGCAAACTTGACCCCGTCATCGGCAGAGAAGAAGAAATAGAAAGGCTAATGCAAATTCTCATACGCAAAACCAAAAACAACCCCATTTTGCTTGGCGAACCGGGAGTTGGCAAAACGGCTATTGTCGAGGCATTAGCTGGGCGCATAGTCAAAAAAGATGTGCCAACTTCACTGCAAAACAAAAGAGTCATCGCCCTTGATATGAGCGCTTTAATCGCGGGCGCAAAGTATAGGGGTGAGTTTGAGGACAGGCTCAAAGCTGTGGTGAATGAAGTGATAAAAAATAAAAATATCATCTTGTTTATCGATGAAATTCACACCATTGTGGGCGCGGGGGCTAGTGAAGGCTCAATGGACGCAGCAAATATCTTAAAACCAGCCCTAGCGCGTGGCGAGCTACACACCATAGGCGCGACAACGCTTAAAGAATACCGCAAATACTTTGAAAAAGACGCAGCTTTACAACGCCG
>CAKVDW010000023.1 GCA_934728065.1 uncultured Campylobacter sp. | reverse complement strand
GTTAAGAGTAACAAAGGATAGTAGTGAATACATTGGAGGGGATAAGGAAGTAATAATTAAGGGGAGTGTGGAGGAGACAATAACACAAGATAAATATGAGAGTGTAAAAGGCGAAAAGCAAATCCACATACAAGGAAGTTTGACGCAGAATGTGGAAAATGAAATGCTGCTTGATGTGTTGCAAAGTCTTTCAACTAATGTTAAAGAGCATATTGCTATCAATACAAAATCTCTGCAAAATAATATAGAAGAGCAATATTCACTTGAAGCGGATAATGCTACTTTAGATTTGCAAAGCGATTATGATTTACAAGCAGGTAATACAATTAACCTCCAAATAAATGATACTACTATCACAGCTTCTAAAGATAAAATTATCTTAAAAGCTGGTGGTGTAGAAGTTGTTATAGATTCTAATGGGCTTGTGGTAAAAGGTGGGGAGATAAAGGGTGAGTGAGAAGCAATCATATACAAATAAAACTGCAAATATTGTGAATCTAGAATCAAATTTACATACAAACCAAAATCCAAAAAAATACGACAAAAATGGCGATGAGATTATTTGGGAAATGCGGCTACCAGACATATCATCAAATTTGTCCTTTGTGATTTTGTCTTGGTTTTTTAGAATTGCGACACTTGTGCTCATTTGCTATTTTTTTGCGTTAGGTGTGGATAAATATATATATTATCAAAGAATGGAATGGTATAAAGAAATAATGGTTTTGTGCCTTGCGATGATTTTTATCTATATAATATGGGATAGCGTGGTTTCTGTTTTTGTAACATTAAACCTTAAAACAATATATGCAACTAATAAAAATCTTATCGTCCAAAAACATTTTGGCACAAATATTACTTTTTTGCTTGGTAGTTTTTATATTATTCACGACGCCTACATTTCAAGATGGAATTTTACCGATGAACTTATAACGATTCAATCATTTAATAACGATATATATTTTTCTTTTTTTACACCCATCAATGCTCGTGGCATCGCAGGCGAAAGCGCAATACTAAATCTTAAAGAATTAGAAAAAATTTTAAAACCGAAAATAGAACAATATCTAATCACGCTAGATGAATTAAACTATCAAGTATTTTTATTGGATTATAGTCGCATTGCTTTTAAGCAAATTATGGAGCTAGATATGGCAAAAATACAAAATGAAAGAGAGAAAATAGCAAATGGCACAATATAATGAAAACTTGTTAGATATTTATGCGGATTTGCAAGTTGATTCTACTTGCAAATGTGAATCTTTGCTACCTACTCTAAATGATTTTGGTTTAGGCGGAAAAGCAATTACATATAGTTTGGCAATATCAAGTGCTTATTTCACAAATTATTTAGAAAAATATATGCAAAGCAATGGCATTTCTAATGTAGTGAGAAAATTATATCCATACAAAATTATGGGAAACTATGGAATGTTGTCATATATTTATAAAAAAGCCGAAAATAAATCAAATGAAAGGGCAGTAGCAGAAGTTGTATTTGAAGCAGGTGTTAGCAAAACAGTAGATTATACAATTAAAAATAGACAAGCTATAAAACAAGGAGTTAAAAAAGTTATAGCTAAATCAACCACAAAAATCGGTATAAATTTAGGTAGCAGAATCCTAGCAGGGAGCGCCACAGGGGCTACTATCGGCACTAGCTTTCCTATTGTTGGCACGATTATAGGTGCTGTGGCAGGAGCATTTATAGCAGGGTTTGCAGAGGATTGGTATTTTGGCGAAGGTGTATTTGAGGATAAAGATAAAAAACAAAAATTAGATGAGCAACAAGCTCAAGATAAACTTTGTGAAATTTATACAAACAAACTCAACCTTATCAAAGACTATCTTTTGCGAAATAATTATATCGAATTGCGAGAACTTACAGAGTCTGAATCAGAGGAACTTTGCAAACATTTAAGCAATCCAAATGAATCTTATTTCAAATCAATCCTTATAATGCAAAGTTTTCCTAAATATTTGGATAAGGATAAGCCGTTTTATGAATCGTTAAGGCAAGACACGAAAGAAACAAAAAAGATAAAAATCACTCCTATAAAAGATGCAATTCTCATCACAATAGAGTTTGACAAATGCTTTGATACCAGCAAGGGTGAAGTCATAAAAAACAAGCAAGTGTATATCTATAATGAGAAATTTCAAAGAGTGGTAGCAAAGGGTAATATAGATTCTAAGGGATATTTGAAAGTGCAAAATGTAAGTGTGGATAAAAAATATACAATCGATAAGATGAGTTTTATAGTGGATAGAGATAATTTTAGCGAGGATAATTTTGATATAAGCATAAGGCAATATGCGCCCATAATAAATGTGCAAAAATATCACAAACAAACCAAAAAATTAACATCTCCCAAATTAAGCTTTAGTTTTAACGCCCCACAAAAAGAATTACAATGCAGCTATAAAGTAGAAAGTTTGGAAATACACAAATATCAAAGTCACATTACCATTATTCTGCAAACTAATACTAAAGATATTGGATATAAACGATATATAAACCTTGCATATATGGCTTTTGATTTGGCAGATATACATCTGGTATTTTGTATAATGCCATTATAGAATATTTTAAGGGGGGACATAGTATGAAAAATATTTGCTTTGTCATAATTTTTGCATTTTTTAGTATGAATCTAAACGCAGATTCAAGCACGAATCAACCACAAAACCAAAGCAAACTCACAAATGATTTATTGCAAACAATTCTATCTAATATCATAAGCTTAAAAAAACAAACCAAAAATGATTATCTGCTGAAAATTCGATATTACAAAACACAAAGCGACAAAAAATTTAATCGCCTTATAAAAGCCTTTGAAATATTGCAAAGTGATGACAAAAAACAAGCAAAAATCCTAAAATATCAAATCCTTAAATGCGAATTTCCTAAGAAAGTTATAAAAAATGGAGCAATCTATGAAATCCCTTGCACAAAAGAGCAACAATTAGATATTGGTGAAACATTTGAATTGGAGCAGTATGAGCTTTTTTATAGTGCGATTGATTGGGCTAGCGTAGCATTGACAAATCTCACGCTAGGCTGGGATAAGAAAAAAGAGCGCAATTTTAGCAATGCTTTTAAGCATATAGAGGGACAAATAAGGGTAGAATTAGGCAACGGTTTAAAGCCTTATGCGTTATCATTGGCTATGTATCTTTATGCTGTTATTTTATGGGATTTATCTAGCAATGACTCAAGTGGCGATTCAAAGCCTAAAAACGCAATTTTAGCTAGGGGGCTAAAAGATGGTAAAATACTCTTTGCCAAATATGGCAAAATGTTAAGCGCAAATGACTATGAATTTTTAGGAGGATATTTTAAGTGAAATGCTATTGCATCTAATCAAGTAGGTTATGCTCAGAGTTTATAATTTAAGAGAGTTTGTGTTATAATAAAAGCTGGTGGTGTAGAAGTTATCATAAATTCTAATGGACTTGTGGTAAGAGGTGGAGAGATAAAGGGTGAGTGAGAGAAAAAAAGGAGATAAGGGAATGAAAGTTTTAGGCTTGTTGCTATGTGGTATTGTATGTTATGCTTTGGGCATATCAAACAGTCAGGATATGCAAAGCATAAAATCTGCAACACAAACTATTCGGTCATTAGATTCTGTATTAGAAAATCTTATCAATGTAGCTAAACTTGATTCCCTAAATAGTTTGACACAAGAGGAATGCAAAAAGCTGCAACACGCATATAGCACAAACCTGCAAGATTCACAAAATGACAATGAGGTTTATCGCGAAGAGCAGAGTTGTTATTATGCAGCAATACATAGTCTTAGAACTAAGGTTGCAGAGCTTATAACAAAAAAACATATAAACACTGATATACATTCACTAGATTCTATTCTGCATTATAAAATCATTGCTTTTTTAAGCACCGAAAATATACAAGCTTTGCATAATGCGCTAGGCTTTGAAGTGGCTTACTATTTGCAAGATGTTATCAATGTATGTCATCGCCTTGATGGTTTGGAATTTGAAGCTACTTGCAATCTTTATATGCAAATTTTTGATGATTTGGCACGATATACAGCACAAGAACGCAAACTCACACAAAAGCAAATGCAAGATTACTATGATGCCTTTGAAACACGCGCACAAAATGCCCTTAATCTTTTAGAACAAGAATTACTAGATATGCCATAGAAACAGGGAGTAAGATGTTACTAGCAGATAATTTTAAAAATGTTATTGCAATGATATTATTTGGTGGTAAAAATAAGAACCAAGAAATATCAATACCTAAGGATTCGCAAGGTAAAGTGTTGGGAAATGGGTATCTCTATACAGATGTGTTGGAATCTAACAGAGAAAATCCAACAATTAAGCCGTTTCAAAAAGATACTCAATATAGAATAACAAGCACTTTTGGCAGAAGAGTTGATTTAAAAAATAGAGAACCACATTCTGGCATAGATATATGTTTTTCACAAAGTTTTTCAATAGGAGAATTTACTTACAAAAAACCTCCATTATTTTCTCCAATAAATGGACAGATTGTTTTTAATGAAAACTCATCTTTAAATTCTGTTTATATTATTGATAAAGACAAGAATAAACACGGATTATTGTATATGGATGTTGTATTTGTCCAAAATGGGCAAAAAGTCAAACAGGGGGATTTGGTTGGAATTATTGGTGGTATTGGCAAATCTTTATCAAGCATTGATAGGCGAGGGATTTAGCTGGGATAACCAAACTTTTGCTAGAGTAAAAATAGAAAATGATATGGTTTAAGATTTGGGTAATTTTTAATAGCATTGATATTTGGGATAGACTAGATAGTAAAGCACAATTAAAAGAATGGCTTGATAAAAGATTAGGATTTAGTGTGGATAAGATTTCATTCCCAAGTTTATTTGGACTAAATCGAAAATTAAAGGATTAAAACAATGGATTATGAATCAAGGTGTGTTATTTTTGATGATGAATCTAAAAATATATTGATTCAAAATGAAAAAGGTGAGTGGGCGCATAAATGCTTTACAGAGGAAGATATACTTAAAATAGAGGTTCAAAAGTGAATAATGGGTTTGATATTTTTCTTTTTGGTGGATTTCCTTACAAAAATGGAAATTTGGATATGCAAAAAATGAGGCTATATGGCGTTGTGTTAAATATTACACGAATCTGCGCCACTATAAGCATTTTGCTTGGTTTTGTGATTTTAGATACTCATTTTAAACAAAATTCTATGTTTGCAAATTTTTATGATATTGTATTTTATGTGGGCTTATGCTTTTTTGCTATATTTTGCGTGATATTTATTTTGCTATTTTTGCATTTTTGTAGTTTTAGGGAGCGAAAACAAATCAAACAAAATCTAATCTTACTTACACCATTTTGTAGCAATAGAAAAACAAAAATATTGCGTTTTATTCACATATTTTGTATATTGCTTGTTTGTGTAATATTTGGACTTTTAAGTGTTTTATATATTGGATTTTTGGTTGTTTGCGTCCTGCTTTTAGTTATGCCACACATAAAATCTATATACACACAAAATAACGAGCTTTTTGCAGAATTTTGTATTTTGTTTGGAGTTATTTCTATTGGCTTGTATCGCATAAAAAATGATGAAAGTTTGTATTATTGCGAATATATATATTCGCAATCCACAATTCCTATGAATATACAACAAATCGTGCGTTGTGAGCGCAAAAATAATCATATCATTAAACGCAGAGTTTTTAGATTTTTAAAAGATATAAATTCTAGTGTGCTGATAGATTTTTTAAATAAAAGGGCGATTTTACAAGATAAAACAAATAACGCACAAAATGCTAAAATTTGCGAACAGGAATTATAATGGGACAAAATGTTGAAGACGCATTTACCATTTGTTAGAGATATAGAAAATGGCGATATATACTATACGACAGACCATTACAAAACTTTCGTAAAAATTATTGAATAGGAGATACGATGAAATACACAATGCAAGACAAAAAAGATAATAAAATCTACAAGGTAAAAAGCCTAGATGAAATTACCTTGAAAGATGGCGATGATTTGTTTGTAGTCAAACTTGATGGCTCAAAACTGCATACTTATGATGAATTTGTAGCCGCTGCAAAAACTGCTTTTCAAACGCCTACTGATGAGAGTATGTTTTGGTTGCATACGCCTAGTAATCCTTTGCTTTGCTGGATAAATGATTTAGAATGGTTGATTGATAAATTTGAACGCTTTGTTTTGATAATAGAGCATTGGGATAAGGCATTAGATAAAGAGACAGCCGATAAGAAACAAAAAATTATGCAATCTTACTTGCAAGATGTTTGTAATTTTTGGGGATATGAGATTTTAAATATTAGAGGCAATGGCTACCTTGAGACTGAATATGAAATTAACAAACCACGAGAATTTAATATTTATTTGGTAGAGTGATTAATTGTTTTTAAGTAGGTGATGAAATGCTTGTTAGCTTTTTAGACAATGACATAACCCTATATTAGTGGTTTTTGATATAAATGATATAAAAGCAGACAAACGAGACATTGAATATGGCAAAAAACTTATCGTAAGGTATAGAGCATATAAATGAAACCCTTTAAACTACTATCGTTAGTTATTTTAACTATTATTTTGCCATTATTGCTTGGTTTTATACAATTTTTTCTTATTATGATATTGCAAGATATTTTTAAATATTTTAAATTTGAATTTGCTTACTTTTTTACCCCATTTTGTGTTGGTGTTATATATTTGGTTTATTTATTTTTTTGCTTAATAAAATTTTTAATATAGGCGGTGCTTTATTGGGTGGATTATGTATATTACTGCTTTGGTGGGAACTATAATTTTTGCTTATGGGGGATATATACTATTTTTACATATTTCCTAGTTCGCCGTATGAAAGCAATTAATACTGATTATGCTACATTATTTAGGCAATACAGTCAACAACGCAACCGATGAGATTCTTAAGAAATATGGCTATGAATAAACAAATACGAATCAAAACTGCTTGTATATTAAGCGATATATAACTATAACAAACGACCCATTATCAATCTTTTGTTAGAATCATAGAATAAGGAGAAAGAATGCTATGCACAAAGCCTTTTTCTTATTCCTATGCCAAATTTTAACCGTGATGAGGATGGCATAATGTATCCTATATCAAAATTTCCCTATGAAAAACTCTGTGGTGAAGAAGGCAAAGACTTTATTTACGCCATTAAGCCAAAAAAATACAAAAGTGAAGTTATTTCTCTCCCCTTAACTTCACGCTTATGTCCCCTGCGCCAAAGCCTATGATAAGCCCATCTTCATAAACCCTACCCTCATCATCAACCAAAACTTCGCCTATGCGTTTAATGTCCTTAACAAAAGTAGCCTTTGGAAAATGCGCCTTTAAATCCACACTCACGGGCTTTTCGCCAGCCGCATAAACGGGCAAAATCACAAGCTCACTCACCCTTGCAAAAGCGTCCTTAAACTGCTCTAAATTCGCCACTAAACGCGTGTAGCGGTGCGGCTCGAAAATGGCTGTGATTTTTGAGTATCCTGCAAGCCTTGCATACTCGCTTGCTGCCTTTAAAGTAGCGCTTATCTCAGTCGGGTGATGCCCGTAATCATCGATGATAGCGTGCTTTTCATCAGCCACTAAAATGTCAAAACGCTTTTTAATGCCCTTGTAATTTTCAAGTCGCACGCGCACCTCATCAACGCTTTTAAATTCCAAAGCCGCCAAAATCGCCAAAGCCGCATCAACAGCCAAATGATAGCCCATTCCAAGCACGCAAAATTCGCCATAATCTTTAAGCGTAAAGCTCGTTCGTGGCTTGTAGTCCTTAACGCTCACGGCGTAATTTTTTATATCCTTGCTTGGATAAAGCTTTGTCGCGCTTAAATTTAAGGTCTTTAAAAACTCGTCCTCGCCGTTTATTACGCGGATTTTTGCTGAGTTTAAAAACTGCTCATAAGCCTTATGCAGCTTTTTTAAATCGTTTTTATAATGCTCTAAATGCTCAGCTTCTGCGTTTGTAACTATGGCGACATAGGGATTTGCGTTTAAAAAAGAGCTGTCTGACTCATCGGCTTCAAAGATGAGTTTGTCGCTTTCTTTGTAAATCATATTTGAGCCAAATTCCTTTAAAATCGCCCCGATGATGACGCTTGCATCGTTCATAAGGCTTGCTAAAATGCTTGAAGTGGTGCTTTTGCCGTGTGCGCCAGCGACTGCAAAGACTTGTTTGTCGCGCAAGATGAGCGGCAAGGCTTCCTTGCGCGAAAGTGTTTTAATGCCAAGTGCTTTTGCCTTTTTAAATTCAGCATTTTGCGCCTTTATCGCGGCTGAGTAAATCACTAAATCCTTGCCGATGACATTTTTTTCGCCGTGTGGAATGCTGATGGCAACGCCCTCTTTTTCAAGCTCAGCAGTGATTTTACTCGCCTTTAAATCGCTCCCGCTTATCTCATAGCCCTTTTCTTTTAAAAAGCGAGCAAGGGCTGAAATGCCTATGCCGCCGATTCCTATGAAATGAATTTTTTTCAAGTTTTATCCTTTTTTTAAAATTAAATTTCAAATTTATGGCGAAAAATTTGCCAAATTTAACGCTTAATTTAAGGCGCAAGATTTTCTGCAAAAAGTGCTTTTTGCGAAAAGCTGGCTTAATTTCAAGCTCACAAAATGAGCAAAAAATTTAAACGCTAAAATTCATAGTTTTTTATTATCTTGTCAAATCCCCATAACTTCTTTGCCTCACTCGCCTTTGGTGTGTCGATGATGAGCATTTCTTCTCTATCGCTTAAATTCTCGCAAAGTTCGCCAAAAGCATTGACAAAAAAACTATCTCCATAAAATCTCCATTCCTCATCTCCACTCACATTGCCTATGCGATTGACCTTTAAAATGGCTGTATTGCTAAGAAATGCACGAGTTTTCAAAAGCTCTTTCCACCTTTGTTCGCTGTTAAAAGTCGATGCACAAGGGATTATAACCAAATCAACCCTCTTTTGCAAAATGAGTTGCCAAAAGACATCAAAATGTGCCTCAAAGCCAAAAAGCAAGGCGCATTTAAGATTTTGATACGAAAAACTAAAAAGCCGCAATTTCTCGCTATGATTGCAAAAAAATTTTTCCTCATTCCAATGTGCATAAGGCATTAAAATTTGTTGTTCATAACTTTTTATCTCTGTGGGACTTATCTTTAAACAAAGCTTTTTAAAGCCCTTGTTTTCCACGCTCACATAAGGGGCGATGATTTCAAGTTCGTATTTTTTAGCAAATTCAAGCAAAGATGCCTTTTTGCTCTCACTTTGTTCTTTTATCATATTTTTAGGCATTTTGATAAGTTCGGTAAAAAAGCTGTTTAGCACATATTCTCCAAACACTACCAAATCCGCCCCACCTTCCTTGCAAGCATTAAGATAATAATCAAGCCTCGAAGTGCTTAAAGGAAGCGTTGGAAGCTGTAAAGCTGCTATCTTACTCATCGATTTTTTCCACCTCAAATTTAGCTTTTTCAAGGGCGTTGCGGGCATTTTCTATAAATTTAAGCCCCGTTTTGTAAAGTTTCACACTCTCATCAAGGCTTAAATCCTTGCTGTTTAGCCTTTCTAACGCCTCGTTTGCCTTTTTTAAATTTTCCTCAAAATTTGACGAATTTTCAGCTAAATCTTGCGAATTTGTATCAAAATTTTCGCCCTTTTGCTTGTCGCTTTTTTGGCTTGAATTTTCGTCTAAATTTAAGCCTAAATTCAGGCTTTGGTTGTCGTTTTTCATTGATGAACCTTATAATTTGGCGCTTCTTGGGTAATGGTTACATCGTGGACATGGCTTTCTTTAAGTCCTGCGCTTGTGATTTCGACAAATTCGGCTTTGGCTTGAAATTTATCTATGCTAGCAGCGCCCACATAGCCCATAGACGAACGCAAGCCCCCCAAAAGCTGATGAATCACGCCTTTTAAGCTACCCACATAAGGCACACGCCCTTCTATGCCCTCAGGCACAAGCTTTTCGCTCGCTGTGCCTTCTTGGAAATACCTATCAGAGCTGCCTCTTTGCATAGCCGCAAGCGAACCCATACCGCGATAACTCTTATACTGCCGCCCTTGCACGCTAAAAAGCTGCCCTGGGCTTTCGTCCGTGCCAGCAAGAAGCGAACCTATCATCACGCTGTGCGCCCCTGCTGCTATGGCTTTGGCTATGTCGCCTGAGTATTTTATGCCTCCATCAGCGATGACAGGAACGCCAAATTTCCTTGCCTCCAAAGCACACTCATCAATAGCTGAAATCTGCGGCACGCCCATACCAGAGACGATTCTAGTAGTGCAAATGCTGCCCGGTCCCATACCAACTTTCACCGCATCAGCCCCAGCCTCGCAAAGTGCCTTTGTAGCTTCTTTTGTGGCGATATTGCCCGCGATAAGCTCGATTTGTGGGTAATCCTTTTTGATTTGCCTTATGCTTTCAATCACATTTTTAGAATGCCCGTGTGCGCTGTCAAGCACCAGCACATCAACATCAGCTTCGATTAAGGCTTTGACTCTGTCAAACTGCCCCACGCCAACAGCCGCACCCACGCGCAACCTGCCGTAGCTGTCTTTGTTTGCATTTGGAAATTCCTTGCGTTTTTTCAAGTCTTTTATAGTGATAAGTCCCTCCAAATAGCCGTTTTCACTCACTATGGGCAGCTTTTCGATTTTGTGTTTAGAAAAAATCTTTTCCGCCTCGTCCAAAGTGCAACCCTTGTGCGCCGTGATTAAAGGGGGTTTTGTCATCACATTTTCTACTAAATTTTCGCCGTTGCTCTCAAAACGCAAGTCTCTGTTTGTGAGAATTCCTATCAGTTTTCGCTCATTATCAACCACAGGCACGCCAGATATGTGATACTCAGCCATTATGTCAAGGGCTTCTTGCACTTTGGCTTTTGCGCCTACAAAGATAGGGTCGATGATGACGCCACTTTCGCTTTTTTTCACGCGTTTTACCTCTTTGGCTTGTGAATTTATATCCATATTTTTGTGGATAATGCCTATGCCGCCAAGCCTTGCCATCATTATGGCGGTTCTATGCTCAGTAACCGTGTCCATAGCCGCTGAGATGAGCGGGACATTAAGAGTAATGTTTTTGCTAAGCTTTGTGCTTATATCCACTTGCTTTGGCAAAATGTCCGAGTAGGCTGGCAAAAGCAGCACATCTTCAAAGGTCAATGCTCGTTTGACTATTTTCATTATTTTCCCCCTTATTGATTTTTGATGATTTTTTCTAAACTCAAAGCCCCGTCTAGTAGGCTTTGCTCGTTGTAAGCAACAAGTTGGGCTGAGATATTTAAGCCCGCTTTGTCCTTGCAAAGTGGCACTGAAATGCCTCCAAGCCCCGCTAAATTCACAGAAATTGTAAAAATATCCTCCAAATACATTTGCATAGGGCTTTTACAAGCCTCAAATTCAAAGGCACTTGTCGGCGTAACGGGCATAAAAATCAAATCGCACTCATTTAAAATTTCATTATATTTTTGCTTGATTAAAGCCCTAGCCTTTGTCGCTTTTATATAGTAAGCATCATAATACCCGCTACTTAACACAAAGCACCCCAGCATTATGCGCCGTTTCACCTCATCTCCAAAGCCCTCACTGCGAGAATTCACATACATATCCTTTAAATGCTGTGAATTTTCGCTTCGTCTGCCATAACGCACCCCGTCATAACGGCTTAAATTCGCACTCGCTTCGGCTGTGGCGATGATATAATAAGCCGCAATGTCGTATTTGCTGTCCTGCAAGCTCTTGTAAATTATCTTATGTCCGCTGTTTTCAAGCATAGCAACGCTTTTTAAAAGGGCATTTTTTACTTCATCACTGCATTGTTCTATGTAGTTTTTGATAACGGCTATTGTTAATTTGCGGTTTGCGTTTAAATTTGGTGCGGTTTTTTCATACTCTGCCTTTACGCTCGTGCTGTCCTTTTCATCATATCCACTGATAGCATCGTATAAAATCGCCGCATCTTCTACATTTTGCGCTAAAACGCCGATTTGGTCTAAGCTCGATGAGTAAGCGCCTAGCCCATAGCGACTTACGCGCCCATAGCTTGGCTTAAAGCCCACGCACCCGCAAAATGCTGCTGGCTGGCGAACAGAACCGCCCGTATCTGAGCCTAAACTCGCAAGTGCAAGCTGTGCTGCTACCGCTGCTGCGCTGCCGCCGCTTGAACCGCCTGGAACCTTTGTGTTGTCCAAAGGATTTAAGGTTTTGCCATAAAATGAACTCGCTGTGGTGCTTCCCATCGCAAATTCGTCCATATTGCACCGCCCAAAAGGCGTAAAACCAGCGTTTTTAAGATTTACAATCGCTGTGGCATCGTAAGGCGCGACATAGCCTTGCAAAATCTTTGAGCCACAAGTAAGCTCCCAGCCTTTCACGCTGATATTGTCCTTTATCGCCACAGGCACGGCTGAATTTTCGCCACTTAAATCGCACTCGCTCAAAGGTTTGTCCAAAAACTGCTCGACATAAACGCCCAAATGCTTCTGCGCCTTTGCCCTTTCGTTTAACTCTTTTTTAAGCTCCACAAGCTCATTTTGGCTTAAATTTAAGGCTTCCTTTAAAGTCATTTTTTTCCTTTCTTTATTATTATTATTATTTATACACATCACCACGAGAATCCGCCTTATACGCATAGATGAGGATTTGTGTTTCAAAAATTTCATACAAAAAGCGATATTTACCAAGTCTTAGGCGATATTTGTTGATTTCGCCCTTGAGTTTAGCTATATCAAGGCTGTTTTCATAGGGGTTTTGAGCCAACTGCTCAAAAGCACTCAAGGCTTTATCCTTAATATCGCTGTGCTTTGCAAGAAATTTGATGAAATCCTTATGATACTCTAAACGGTATTTCATAAATTTAACTTTCTTTTAAGCTCTTCGTGGCTTATTGTATCACCTTTTGCTAAATCCTCCCTAGCCTTTAACCACGCTTTGTGGTCAGCCTTGCTTTCTGCAACCTCTTTAAATGCCTTTTTTTTAGGCATTAAACCTTGCTCACTCACGCTTTTTACTCCCTTTAAGAGCTTTATAGCATTGATGATTTGCTTTGTATTTTGGCTCACTTCAACTTGTAAAATCATCATATCCTCCGTTTTTTAATAAGGGCAAGCACCAGCAAAAACACTACGCCCACAACGACAAGTGTCGTAAAAATCACGCTTTGGGGTAAAGGCTCGCTAAACATTTTTCATCACCTTTAAACAGCGCGGACAAAGGCTATCCTCGTCCTTTGCCTTAAATTTCCAGCACCTTGGGCATTTGTGGTGAGCGGCTTTTAGGATTTTAAATTCGTGCGCTCCCACGCTAAAATTCGCTAAACCCTCATCTTTGTCAAGGCTTTTAATCTCACTCACCATAAAAAAGTCCTCAATGTCTTCTAAATTTTCGCTCAAAAGCTCGTTTGCGCTCGTTTGCAAGCAAAGTTCCAAAGTGGATTTGATGATTTTGTCCTTTTTAAGCGCGTCAATTTGCTCTAAAAAACTCTCGCGCGATGAGAGTAACAATTCATCGTTAATGCCCTTAAATTCAAAGTCAAAGTCATCTTCAAACACCAAATCAAAGACATCTTTTGCCTTGCCTTTGATGATAGGGTTTGAATGCTCCAAAGCTTCATCAACTGAGTAAGTCAGTGTCGGCGCAAGTAGCTGTAAAAGTTGCTTTGCGATGAGTGCCATCGCACTTTGTGCGCTCACTCGGCGTTTTGAGCCTTTTTCATCGCAATAAAGCCTGTCCTTGCAAATGTCAAGGTAAATTCCGCTCAAATCCACGATGAGAAAATTCATCAAGCCGTTGTAACCCTTGGCAAATTCATACTCGTCAAAGGCTGATTTAGCGGCTTTAAAAACGCTACTTGCGCGGTTTAAAATCCACTTGTCAATGAGCGTGAAATTCTTTGTCTCCAAAAACTCCAAGTCGTTAGTGTTGGCAAGCAAAAAGCGAATGGTGTTGCGGATTTTTCGGTATTGCTCGGCAACTTGCTTTAAAATGTTTTCTGAAATTTTTAAATCAGATGAAAAATCACTCAGTAAAATCCAAAGCCGCAAAACCTCCACGCCGTAGGTTTTGGCAACCTTTTGCGGGTCGATGACATTGCCCTTGCTTTTGCTCATCTTTTGTCCCTTTTCATCTATGGTAAAGCCGTGCGTTAGGATAGTTTTGTAAGGGGCTTTTTCATTGATGATTGATGAGAGTAAAAGCGAGCTTTGAAACCAACCCCTATGCTGGTCTGAGCCTTCTAAATACATACTTGCAGGAAATTCAGCCCCCTCAAAAGCCTTTGATTTAAGCACCCCGTTCCAAGTGCTGCCGCTGTCAAACCACACATCTAAAATGTCAAGAGTTTTTTCTAAATCCTGCGCTTTGTAAGGCGAATTTGCGGGCAACAAGTCCTTTATGTCAAGCTCCCACCAAGCATCAGCGCCTTGTTTTTCAAAGATTTGCGCTATATTTTCAAGCACAGCCTCATCTAAAATCACCTCTTTTGTCTTTTTGTCCCTAAAAAAAGCTATGGGCGTTCCCCAATCCCTTTGGCGCGAGATACACCAATCAGGGCGGTTTTCTATCATCGAGCCTATGCGGTTAATGCCACTTTGCGGATAGAATTTTATCTTTTGAATTTGCTCATTTGCTACTTGACGCAAACTTTTGCCATTTAGCTTTGGCTCGTCCATTGCGATAAACCATTGCTTTGTGGCGCGGTAAATCACAGGCTTGTGCGTGCGCCAGCAAAAAGGATAAGAGTGCGTAAAACGCGAGCTTTGCAGTAAATTTTTACCCAAAAGCTCCAAAATTCGCTCATTTGCCTTAAAGATATGAAGCCCCACAAACTCATCAAGCACACTTTCGGGCATTAGCTTTTTGGTGCGCAAGCTCTCATCAAAGCAACCCCCATCATCAACAGGCATAAGCACTTCAATGCCGTATTTCAAACAAGCATAATAATCATCTTCTCCGTGTCCAGGAGCCGTATGCACCAAGCCGCTGCCCCCGTCCATAAGCACATGCTCGCCTAAAATAAAGCACGAAAGCCTTGAATTTAAAGGATTTATCGCGTGTAGGTTTTCAAGCTCACTTGCCTTGAATTCTTTTTGCACCTTGTCCTTTGACAAGCCCTTTTCTACCATACTTTTAAACAAGGGCTTTGCGAAAATCAACCCCTCGCCGCTTAAAACATAAATTTCGTTTGGATTTAAGGCTATGGCTTGATTTGCGGGCAAGGTCCAAGGCGTAGTTGTCCATATCACCGCGCTTGCCTTTTTCACGCCTAGCTTTTTTAGGGCATTTTCAGCCAAATCAAAAGCCACAAAAAGCGAGTAGTCCTCTTTGTCCTCATACTCTACCTCAGCCTCAGCAAGGGCTGACTTTGCCGCCCAGCTCCAAAACACAGGCTTGCTTCGCTCTATCAAAAGCCCTTTTTTTGCCACCTCGCACAAGGTGCGGTAAATGCTTGCTTCAAAGGCAAAGTCCATAGTTACATAAGGCTTGTCCCAGTCTCCCAAAATGCCAAGCCCCTTAAATTCAGCCTTTTGAATGTCTATAAACTCTTGTGCGTGAGCGCGGCAAAGGGCGCGGATTTGCTTTTTGCTCGTGCTTTTTTTCTTTTCGCCAAGTTTGATTTCTACTTGCTGTTCTATCGGCAAGCCGTGGCAGTCCCAGCCCGGCGTGTAAGCCACGCGTTCGCCGTTAAAATAATGCGTTTTGATAATCGTTTCTTTAAGGATTTTGTTGAGCGCGTGTCCTAGATGAATGTGTCCGTTCGCATAAGGCGGTCCATCGTGCAAGATGAAACTTGCTTTTGCGTTCAAACGCTTGCTTATCATCTTTTTGTAAGCATAGTTGTCTTTAAACCAGCGTTCAAAGCGGGTTTTTTCTTTGTTTGCCAAATCAGCCCTCATCTCAAAGCTGGTGTTTGGGAGTAAAAGAGTTTGTTTATAATCCATATTTTTACCTTGATTTTATTTTGAATATATAATTTTACTGCATTTGTCTTTAAAATTCACTTTAAATTTGATATAATTTGCAGAAAAAAGAGAAAAAATGAGACATTTGCTTTTAATTATAGGCAGTCAATTAACGCTGAATAAAAATTACCGACAATACATAGTCAAAAGCTATGAAAACACATTCAAAGAACTAAAAGAATGTATTTGCTTTGATAAAAGCACCAAAGAACTGCCATTTTTTCTTGAAACTTGGAGTAATGAATACGACTTTATCACCATTTTTACGAGCAATGAGCTTTATGGGACAAATGCAAAGATAGTGGCTACACTTAGCGAGGATTCTTTAGTGCTTAAAAATGATGTTTTAGTGCCGAGCAAGGCTTTAAAATGGGTTGAAAATAGCTTTTTGGTGAAGGTTAATAATTGCAAGGTAAATGTGCTTAAAACCTCTACAAGTCAAAAACTTCCTTCTTTGCTTGCCGAAGTGGAAAATAATTTTGACTTTTTTTGTTTGCAAGATATTGATGAAGAAAGCGCGACTATTTTACTTGATACCATAGCAAAATCCTACGCAATAGACATTTTAAGTAGTCCTCTTTTGGAAAATCTCGTGCTTATCAAGGCTGTTGAAACAAAATTTGGAAATCTTAAAATCTTTTTGCAAGCAGCAGAAAATCTCTTCAAACAAAAATTCATTTGGGGCAAGGACCCACTTGAATTTATCGCCTCAAAACTCATAGAAAGAAAATTAAAAATTTCCTTTGCTGAAAGCTGCACGGCTGGGCTTTGCGCAGCAGAACTTGCCAAATTTAACGGCATTTCAGCTATTTTTGAAGGCTCACTTATAAGCTACTCAAACCGATTAAAGCACGAGTGGCTAGGCATTAGTGAAGTAATCTTACAAAATGAATACAGCGAAAAATGCGTGTATTTTATGCTTAAAGGCACATTTAAAACGAGTAATTGTGATTTTGCATTAGCTATTAGTGGCGTGGCTGGAGATAGCGATGATAAAGGCGTAAAGGCTGGAACCGTTTTCATTGGTGTTATGTATAAGGATGGTTCTTTTTTACAAGAAAGTTTGTGTTTTAATGGAGATAGAAATTTCGTGCGTCATCAAGCGGTTTTGGCGAGCTTTATGCTAATGACAAAACTCAAACCTGAAATGTTTTTTTGATACATTAAATTTCTCTCACAAACTTTTGCAAGGACAAAAGTAAATTGCCTTGTTTGGCAAGGGTGCTGCTTGCGTGTTTATATCATACAAAGCGTTAATAAAAGGCTCTTGCAAGCACTCTTTTTGGCTGGCAAATTTAAAGATTTCGCCATTTTTTATCATCAAAATTTTATCGGCGATAAAGCATTGCTCTGGAAAATGCGAGCTTAAAATGATGGTTTTGTCCTTAAAATTTGCGATGAGTTCGAGCAGTTTAAAGCTGTATGAAATGTCAAGCGCGCTTACAGGCTCATCTAAAATGATGATTTCGTTGTCGCTGATGAGCGCGCGGGCGATGAGTCCTAGCTGTTTTTCACCGCCTGAAAGCGAGTAGAAAAGGCGGTTTGCTAAATGCGCTATGTTAAATTTCTCTAAAATAGCCCTTGCTTCATCTTTTTGCGCCTTTGAGTAGCTAAAAAGGCTTGATTTAGCAAATTTTCCCATTAAAACGACTTCAAGCAAGGTAAAAGGAAAGATTATGTGGCTATTTTGTGGCACATAGCTCATCATTTGAGCGCGTTTTTTCTCACAAAGTGTTGAATTTTCAACGCCCCTTATCTTACAAGAGCCAGCATAGTCTAAATTTCCTAGTATAGTCCGCAAGAGCGTGCTTTTGCCTGAGCCGTTTTTTCCCAAAAGGCAAAGAATTTGATTTTTATCAAGGCTAAAATTGATATTGTTTAGCAAAATTTTGCCATTTACGCAAACGGTTAAATTTTCTAGCTCAATCATACTTTTTCCTTGATACAAGCAGCACAGCAGAAAAGATGATGACGCCAAACACACTTGTGATAATGCCTATGGGGATTTCGCTCATCGCGGCGTTTCGCGCTATGGTGTCGCAAAAGAGCAAAAAAAGCCCGCCAAGCAAAACAGAGCCTACAATCATAAAACGATGATTTGCTCCGAGCAAAAAGCGCGAGATATGCGGCATCACAAGCCCTATCCAGCCTATCATTCCAGCTAATGCCACGCTTGAACTCGCCAGCAAGGTAGCAAAGATAATGAAAAGAATTCGCATTTTTTTCACACTTATGCCAAGCGATTTTGCGCTTTCTTCGTCTAAATTTAAAATGTCAATTTGCCGCGAAAGCAGCACCGAAAGCACAAAAATCGCCACAAAAACCACAGCCACAAAGAGCAAAGGCAGTTTTTGTATGTAAGCAAGCGAACCCATAAGCCAGAAAACAATGTTTGGCAGGGTGTTGTAAGGGTCGGCAAGGATTTTAAGCGCGCTCACACCAGCACTGAAAAAGGACGAGCAGATGATACCGCCTAAAATCAGCATTAAAATCGTTTTGTTTTTATCAAAAGCAAAGGACAAAAAGAGCGCAAAACCCATAGCCACAAGCCCAAAGATAAAGCAAAAAAGCTCAATGCCAAGCAGATTGAAGCCAAGCACCATAGCCAAAACCGCGCCAAAACTCGCCCCGCTTAACACGCCCAAAATGCCCGGACTCACCAAAGGGTTGCCGATAACCCCTTGATACAGCGCACCGCTAAGGCTTAATGCTCCGCCGATGATGAGTGCGGCGATGATTCGCGGGATTCTTGTGTGATGAAGCACGAAACTTTCATTAGAATTATCAGGCGAAAAAAGCAGCTCAAAGCCCTTTGCCACAGAAAATTTAACAGCGCCAAGGTGCATAGCCACAAGGCAAAGAGCAAGCAAAAGCACAGCGGTAAAAACTAAAAAATAAATTTTATGCGCATTGCTTTTTATCATCTTTTTGCCTTGTTTTGCAAGAAATTTTTTAAATTTAAAAAGGCGTAAATTTTTACAAAAATGCTTGAATTTTTAAATAAATTTTGTAAATTTTTACCGCATTTTCTCATTTTAAGCGTGGTGTTTAAAGGGCTTTTAAGATTTAGTGCAAATTTAACAGCTAAATTTATCGCTTTGATAAAATGTGAATTTTCACGCAAAATTTGCATTATTTGCCCCCTAATCTTTCATAATCCTCATCGCTAATGGGGCGCAAAAATTCAGCAAAATCGCAAAAGCAAAGATAAAAATAAAGACAAAAAGAAAGGATTTTTTCATCGTTTTTCCTTAAATTTAAGTTGTAAAATGAACTAATTATATCTAAAATTAGTTCATTTTATATAAAATTTGCATAAATTTATAAGCACTCATCGCAAGGCTAATATTTGTAATCAAAGCCAATAAAATACCTTCTACCTGCAAGGTGGCTTTGGGAGCTGTTCCAAATGAGATAATTATCCCTATCTGTTACATTACCCACTCCAGCATTAAGCAAAAAGCCCTTGAAAAGCTCATAATTTGCGCTTAAATCAAGGCTGAACTTGTAAAATTAAAAATGCTACACCCAAACTTGCTAAAATTTACCCTTTCTTAACTCATAATTTGACATTTTTAGCTATTATAAGCAAAAAAAATTTAAGGCTTTTGATGAATTTGCCCAATATACTTGCGTGTTTTAGGATAGTGCTTGCGCCTGTGCTGTTTTTTTTGCTGACTCATAAATTTACGGACATTCATCAAAGTTGGGTGAATTATTTTGCTGCTTTAGTTTTTGGCATAGCGGCTATTACGGATTTTTTTGACGGTTATATCGCTAGGGCTTGGGAACAAAAGACCAAAATAGGAGCTATTTTAGACCCATTAGCTGATAAAATGCTTCTTTTAGCGGCATTTTTGGGCTTACTTTTACAAGGAAGTGCTTCTGCTTGGGTGATTTATCTTATTTTGGTGCGCGAGTTTTTTATCACGGGATTTAGGGTGATTATGGTAGCTGAAAATGTCGATGTGAGCGCTTCTTTTGCAGGGAAATTAAAAACGGCTTTTCAAATTGTTGCTGTGGTTTTTTTAATGATGCAGTGGTATTTTGCAAATGAACTTTTGCTCATAGCCTTGATACTTACGCTGTATTCTGGTTTTGAATATATTTTTGTTTATCTTAAAGCGATTAAAGGAAAAAAATGAAATCTTTAGCCTTGCTCTTTGCCATCATTGTTTTGGGCGTGTATTTTTATAGTTTTAACTTTTTTGTAACCTTGCTGGTTATTTCTTTTCTCATCTTTTTTCACGAACTTGGACATTTTTTAGCCGCAAAGTCTTTAAAAGTTAAGGTTGAAACCTTTAGCATAGGCTTTGGCAAGGCTTTAGTGCAAAAGGAATTTGCTGGCACAACTTACTGCCTTTCAGCCTTACCGCTTGGAGGCTATGTCAAGCTTAAGGGGCAAGATGATTTAAATCCAAGCAAAGAGGTATTTGAGGAAGGTTCTTACACTATTTTACACCCCTTGCAAAAAATTTATATACTTCTTGCTGGACCATTTTTTAATATCTTTTTAGCCTTTTTGCTTTATATTGCCATAGCCTTTTTAGGCGAAAACAAGCTTATAGCGCAAATTGGCACTATACAAGAAAACTCAGCCGCACAAAGGGCAAATTTGCAAGAAAAAGACCTTATCTTGGCAATCAATGGGATAAGAATTCAAAGTTTTGATGAAATTTTAAAGCTTGTTGGCACTCAACCCTTGCTTTTAAGCATAAAAAGAAATGATGAAATTTTCAATGTTACGCTTACGCCAAAACTTGGCAAAGGCTATAATGACTTTATGCAAGAGGTGCAAAAGCCACTCATTGGCATAAGTCCAAGTGGCGAGGTGCAAAAAATTTATCACAGAGGCTTTGAATCATTAAGCTATGCTTATGAGCAAAGCATAGAAGCGTCTTTACTTATATTTAAAGGACTTGTTAAGCTTATAGTTGGCGATATAGACCCTAAAAATTTAGGTGGGGTTATAACTATGGTTGATTTTACGAGCAAGGCTTCTGAAAGTGGAATAGTGGTGCTTTTTCTCATCAGCGCGCTTATTTCTATAAATTTAGGCATCATTAACCTCTTGCCTATTCCTATGCTTGATGGCGGTCATATCGTTTTTAATCTTTACGAGCTGATTTTTAAACAAAAAGTTCCACCAAAAGCCTTTGAATATCTAAGCTATGGTGGTATGGCTTTGCTTTTAACGGTGATGATATTTGCCACTTATAATGATATAGTTCGTTTGGGAAATTTTTAACTTTGATTAAGTATTTTAAAGTAATATTACAAATCTCTTTAAAAAGGACAAACTGATGAAAAGCTTGAAAATTCTTTTTTTGTTGTGTCTTGCCGTATTTATAGCAAATGCACAAAATTACAAAAGTTTAGATAAGCCCCTACAAGATGAAAAAAACTCATTCATTGAAGCCTTTTCGTTTGCTTGTGGAGCCTGCTATAACCACCATAAATTTGGCACTTTGGCTAAGGTCAAAGAAAAACTGCCTTGGCTGAGTTATAAAATTTATCCTTACAAAAATATTCAATTTGGAGAGGAATTTGCAAGGCTTTATGCTTATGCTGATGCTCAAGATAGGGCAAAAGGGCTTGATGGTTCGGCTCAAAATTCCCTCCAACACAAACTTGCTGATGCTTATTTTGTGGCTATCTTTGAGAGAAAACAAAGCTGGCAAAACTCTCAAAGCTTTTATGAGTTAGGGCTTAAGACCTTAAACATATCTCAAGGCGAGCTTGATAAATTTTTAGCAAGCACTCAGGGCAAACGCATTTATAATGAATACGACAAAGCCTTATTTATCACTTCGCAATACGGCGGAACACCTGCTTTTTTGGTAAATGGTAAATACTTCATTATAATGAAAAATATCCACGGACTTGATGAAATGGTTGAGGTTATCAAGGACGCAAGTAAGAAATAATGCCTAAATTCAAACCTTTTATATAAAAATTTAAGTATGCTCTAAAAAATTTTAGTGTGTCGTGTGAGAAAGTTGCTCTCAATTTTCGCACGCAAAATCGCACTCAATCAAGCACACGCATAAAATTTAACACACTAAAAATTCAAGTGCTAAAAACTCACACGCGCGCTAAAAATTTATGCAAATGCTCA
>CAKVDW010000022.1 GCA_934728065.1 uncultured Campylobacter sp. | reverse complement strand
GTTTAAATTTTTCAAGCAAGATTCTCGTGTAAGTCTTGCCAAAACTACCCGTGCCACCTGTGATAAGCACATTTTTGTGATTAAACATTGATTACCCTTACAATCTAAAATTATGAATGAATTTAGCAAAAACCGTTCCAAATGTAGAACAAAAAATGAGTGAGGGATATAAGCTGTTTATTTGCTGACTTTGGTGGATTCTATGAATGAGCTGATATTTTCATCAATTTTTGCATTATTTGTCCCAAGGTCAAGCAAGACATAAGCGTATATGATGAAAATGATACACAAGGGCAGTGCTATAAGCACTGTTTTGAGGTATTTTCTTTGAAATCTTTGCCAAAAACTTTCTTTGGCTTCTTTGACATAGGCTTTTGTAAAGGCAAGTTCTTCATTTGCATTTAAAAGAGGGCTTAAAGATGAGGCTATGTTGTTGCAAAGATAAAGTATTCTTTCTTTGACATCTTTATCGTTTGAGTATTTGCCCTTGTATCCTAGCACAAGCAAGGCATAGATAAATTCTAAAAAATCTTTGTTTTTGGCAGGATTGTTAAGCCAAGAAAGAGCAATATCATAAAAATTATCCCCTCCTAATGTTTCATCAAAAAGCCTGATAGTAAGGGTATTGTTAGCCCAAGAGCTGCTCATAAAAAGTTCATTTTTCATCAAGCTTTCATCTATAAATACACAAAGACAGTATCTAAGCTTTACTATATCTTTTTCATCATATTCTTTAGAGCCGCTTAATTTTGCGCTCCAAACCAAAATGTCATTGACAAGCTTTTCTTTGAGATTTTCTATCGTGCTTGTTTCAAGTGAGCTTACATTGCAAAGCCTAAAGGTCAGTAAAAGAAGTTCTAATGAATAATCTACAACTTTATTATTTTTAAGTCCGCTAAGCTCAGAGCTTAAAAGCAAGCTTATGTCTTTGGTTTCTTCATTAATTTCTTCTTGCATACTGCGCCTTTAAAATACAGCCCATACTTTTATATCTGGGCTTTTGATATTGTTTGTAAGATATAAGCTTAACACAGTTTCGCCTTTAAAATCAGCAAACAAGGGGTCTTTTTTGTCGATTTTATAATAAATATAACCATTAAGATAAGGCAAGGCTGAGGGGATATTTGGAATTTGTTCTATGTTTATGCCCTTAAGCTGGGTGGCGACTATGTTTTTTATCTTGCTTTGTGTGTGAATTTTACTTTGGGATTTAAAGTTTTTAAGCAAATATTCATAATTTACATCAGCACTTATGGCTAAAAAGAGTTCAGCTTCTTCTATTATGCTTGCATTATCAAAGAGCATATCATAAAAGCCGTTGCCAAGACTGATGATATTTGCCATAGTATAACGAGGTGAAGTGATTTTAGCAAATAAAATGCGTATGTTGTTGATGAGCGGGATAAAGCTTTCATTTAAACTTTGATGCTTGTAAGCAATAAATTCCAAAAAGGCACCGTCCTCGTTAAAAATTCCAAGTTCGCCTTGAAATTCTACAAGTTTTTCATACAAAAATTCGGGGTGAAGTTTGTCTTTGTTGTTAAGATATGAAAATATAAGATAGTATTTTTTAAGTAAATTTAAAGCCAAATAAGTGCTAAAATCAAGCGTATTTTTGGTTTGGTCTATGCCTTTAAAGATATTGCCAAGCGTTTCTTTGTGTGATTTTATAGAATACAAAGTCTCTTCTAAAAAAGCCTTTATTATAGAATTTTTACTTATATCAAGGCAGGTTGGGATAAAGCCCTCATCAAGTTCTATTTTTTGGTTGTTGTCTATGTTTTTGATTTTAGCAATGGGAAACTCAAGCTCATCACTCGTGCTGTCTCCTAATATACCAAGCTTAAGCCTTAAGCTTGCAAGGCTAAGATTTTCTTTTTCTTGGGTAAAACTTATGTTTTGTTCGTTAGCACCGTCTAACTTCTCAACCTCATCTTTGGCTACATCATCATAAATCCTTGAGCTAATCATACTTTTAAGGGTTATGTATTTAGAATTTGGAATGTTATTAAGCAAAGATATATCAGCAAGACTTGTAAAGCCTAAAGGAATTTTTAAGGTGATGATAGAATTGCTTAAAGAATCATATTTTAACTCCAAAGGCTCTGGCAATAAGTCTTGTTCTGGGGCATTAAACACGCTTCCGTCCTTAGCTATGCCTGAAATTTTAGTAAGGGCTATCTTGCCCTCAATGAGCAGTTCTTTAGAAAAATCTAAGTCCATAACCCCATATAAATTGCTACTTACTGCCATAGTTTTGGCATCTATATACCCTTGTAAGTATCTTTCTTGTTGCTCAAAATGAATTTTATCTATATTCAAGCCATTAAACCAAGCGACTTTAAGCTTATCTGCCATTTTGTTTCTCTATCTTTTTGCTGAATTTTTTCACTCTTTTAATGCCCTCGTTGGTGATTTCAAATTTCAAACTTTTAGTAAAAATTCCATCAGCTTTTTTGGTCCTTACCCAAATTTTTGTCATCTTTCCAACTTTATTTGCAAAAAGGGCAAGCACTCCTATATAGCTCACTTCTTTATCCTCTACTTTAATGGCAAATACATTTTCATCTTGTGGAGCAAGCTGCATTTTTAAAGAATCAATCTTATCCTTACCCAAAACTCCATCTTCTCTAGCTATCAAATCTTCCTCGCCCGCTTTTTCAAATTTCTTTATATCCTTAAGCTGATAAATGATAAGAGTGATTGGCACATCATCATTTCTGTTGTTAAGGTTTGAATTTTCAGTGTTGTTAAAATTTATACTCACTGTCCTTGAACAAGCACTAAAAAAAAATAAACTTGAAAGTAAAATAAGAACTACTGAACGCATTTTCACCTTTTTGTGTAAAATTTAGAAAATTTTTAAGGTCAATAAAACCTTGAAAATTTTGTGTAAAATTAACATAAACTTGTTTAAAATTCAATATAATTTAGGAAAAAAATTGGAGAATTTTATGTCTTTTTGTGAAAAGCTTGAGGAAAATTTAGAAGATTTAGAGCTTTATCAGCTTTTAGAAAATGAAATGTCAAAATACAAAACACTAAACCACGATAGCATTCAATGGGATAAGGTTTATGAGTATGCTTTGCAGCTTTTGGAAAAACACACTGCCGATGTTAAAATCGCTAATTATTTTATGCTTGCTTGCCTTGTTTTAAACAATGAGCTTTGTTTTGAAAAAATGGCTCAATATTATGAATTTTTCATTCAAATTTTAACCCAAAATCCAAGTAAATTAGGCGGAATACAAAGCCAAAATTCACAAAAGAAAAAGCTTAAAAATATGAGCGAGCATTTTATCGATGAGCTTAACAAAAACGAACTTGCAATCTCTCAAAAAACAAGCTTAAACCTTGCTCATATTTTTCAAAATTTAGAAGAGCTTTTGGGGCATCATTTTGTAAAACTTCAAATAAAACAAGAACAAACTATGCCAAAAACAGATAATGCCAGCTCTCCTGTAAAACAAGTAAGCATTGATTTAAAAAGCACTCATTTAAATTCTTTAAATGATAGAGAATACAGGGCTTTATTTTTAAATTTAGCGACTGAACTTTTACAAAATAATAAAGATGATATAAATGCTTATGCTTTGTTTGTAGAAGCTATGTGGGGCAGGATAAAGCTAATGCCTCAACACAGCGACAATATCACAAGAATTCGTTTTGTAGATAAAAGCGTGATAAAACTCTTGCTTGAACCCAAAGATGATGAGCTGGTGCATATTAAAATTTTTATGGAAAATCTTGCCTTAAATCCTTTTTGGATAGAGGGCATTAAGCTTTTTTGCGAGTTTTTGGAAAAACACAAAAAAACCACAGCTTTAAAGTTGCTTACTGTTTTAGTTGGTGATTTTATCACTCAATTTAAAGATATTTCAAGGCTTCGTTTTGAAAGTGGCGAGCCTATGTGTAGAGAAGAAATTTTTAATTATTTTGTAAAACAAGAGCCAAGCAACACTCATCAATACAGCCAAAAGTCAAAACCTGTAAAAGAGCAAAAAGAATTTGAGCAACTCTTACTTGACATAAACAACGAAAACTATGATAATTCACTTTTTTGCAATGTAAATGCCTTGCTTGATATGGCAAAGCTTTTTGATGAGAAAAAAATGTCTAAAAATGCCAAAATCATCTACACACAACTTAAAAATTTAATGGAAAACACTTTGCTTAAAGAGTATTTGTTAGAAGATTATCTCAAAGCCAAAGAAAAAAGTGAAAAAAAATAATCTTTTTGAACCTTTTTTTTAATTAATTTTTGTTATAATTTAGGGTATTTTTTACTTAAGGACTGCTGATGTTTGATGATTCTCAAGCTCCAAAAGAGCGTATAAATATAACTTACAAAGCTAAAACAAATGGACAAAGTGCTGATGTGGAGCTTCCATTAAAGCTAATGGTTGTTGCAAATCTTACAGGAGATAATAAGCAAAGCCTTGAAGAAAGGGAAGTGTTGCAAATTAATAAAAACAACTTCAACCAAGTTATGCAAAAATTAGATATTAACACTGAATTTAGCGTTCAAAATGCTTTAGGCACAGGGGCTGAAGAGCTTGATATAAAGCTTAATATCAAAAGCATGAAAGACTTTGCTCCAGACAGTATAGCAAAGCAAGTGCCAGAACTTAACAAGCTTTTGCAGCTTAGAGAAGCCTTAATGGCTTTAAAAGGACCGATGGGCAACATACCAAATTTTAGAAAGGCTGTTTTGGAAGCTTTGAAAGATGAAAAGACGAAAGAAAAATTGCTTTTAGAAATCAAACAAGAAAATGAAGCGGTTGAGGAATAAATAATGTCAAAAGAAAAAACAATACAAACACCAATCATCGAAAGCATAATGGAAAAAAGCAAGTATGCTAAAAATGATGAAAGTTACAGCATAGCCAAAAGGGGTGTAGCCGAGTTTATATCAGCTATCGTAAAAGATGACAAGGTCGAGGATAAAATCAACAAATTCGCCCTTGATGAGATGATAGCTCACATTGATGACTTGCTTTCAAAACAGCTTGATGAAATTTTACACAATGAGGAATTTCAAGCCCTAGAATCAACTTGGAGAGGCTTACACTTTCTAGTCGAACGAACTGATTTTAACGAAAATATTAAAATCAACATTTTTGATGCAAAAAAAGAGGAATTTTTAGAGGATTTTGACAATAATCCAGACATTACAAAAAGTGTAGCTTATAAGAATATTTATTCCTCAGAGTATGGGCAGTTTGGTGGTGAGCCTGTGGGAGCTATTATAGCTGATTATCAGCTTAATACAACAAGCCCTGATATGACTTTTTTAAATAAAATATCAAGCATTGCGGCAATGAGCCATTCTCCTGTGCTTGTAAGTTGTAGCCCAAAATTTTTTGGATTAGAGGATTATTCAGAACTTGCTAATATACAAGACTTGCAAAGCCTGCTTGAGGGTCCTCAATACACAAGGTGGAGAAGTTTTAGAGAAAATGAATACTCCAAATACGCAGGTTTAATGGTTACTCGCTTTTTGGCTCGCTCGCCTTATGACCCTGAGGAAAATCCTGTTAAAAGCTTTAATTACAAAGAAAATGTCCACGCTTCGCACAATCACTTGCTTTGGGGAAATTCAGTTTATGCTTTTGCTACAAGGCTTACTGAAAGTTTTGCACAGTATAGATGGTGTGGAAACATTATAGGTCCAAAAAGTGGTGGTAGCGTGAAGGATTTGCCAACTTATATGTATGAAAGTTTTGGCACTATGCAGGCTAAAATTCCTACTGAGGTTTTAATCACAGACAGAAGAGAATTTGAACTTGCTGAAAATGGCTTTATCACTTTAACACTAAGAAGAGATAGCAACAATGCTGCTTTTTTCTCGGCTAATTCAGCCTTAAAACCAAAGGTATTTCCAAACACCCCAGAAGGCAAAGAAGCAGAGGTAAATTATAGGCTTGGCACGCAACTTCCTTATATCTTTCTTATATCAAGGCTAGCTCATTATCTTAAGGTCTTGCAAAGAGAGGAAATAGGCTCTTGGAAAGAAAGAAGTGATATAGAAAAAGGACTTAATGAATGGGTAAGACAGTATATATCAGACCAAGATAATCCTCCAGCTGAAGTAAGGAGCAGAAGACCCTTTAGACAGGCACAAATTAAGGTTGAAGATGTAGCAGGAGAGCCGGGTTGGTATAAGATAGGACTTAGCGTTCGTCCTCATTTTAAATATATGGGTGGTAATTTTGAGCTGTCTTTAGTGGGTAAGCTTGATAAAGAATGATAAATGTCTTTGCTTGATAAGATTATATACGAACTTGATGAGCAAAATGCTAATACCCCTTTTTATCAAAATGACCTTGAGGACATTAAAAATAATATAAAGGTCTTGCTTAATACCAGCCTTGATGACTGCATCATCTTAAATGACTCGGGAATGAGTAGTAATATCCTTGAAATGAATCTTAACTCAAATGAACTTTGCTCGTCTATGGCAAAAGAAATTTGCAATCTTATTGGCAAATATGAAAAAAGAATTCAAATCACAACTATGAGTTATGATAATTCTTTAAGTCCGTGGCAGTTATCCTTTTTGCTTGGTTGCGTTTTGACAAATGATAAATTTCAAAATTTGAGTATAGAATTAAGCTTTAAAAACAACCGATACTGTGAGGTTGTATGAAAGAGGATATTTATTATTACCAAAAAGAGCTTGCTTCTTTATATGAGACAAGAGAACAGTTTGTCAGCAAATTTCCAAAACTAGCTCCCTTTTTGTCCATTGATAGCAAGGACCCTGATATAGAAAGAATTATCGAAAATTTAGCCCTTTTAACTTCAAAACTTCGCAGAGAGCTTGATGAAAATCTCCCGCACATAGCAGAATCTTTAATCAACATAGTCTCGCCAAATTTTACCAACAGCATTCCCTCTTTGTGTATGCAAGAGTTTTATTTTGATACAAATTCTAAGGCAAATAAGGTGCATATCCCTAAAAACTCAAGCCTTAAATCAAAGTCCATAAACGGCGTAGAATGTGAGTTTAAAACTGTTTATGATTTAGAGCTTTACCCCTTAAAAATAGATGAGGTTTTTCTTGCAAATAGAGAAAAATCCTACACGATGACCTTAAATTTAAGCGTTACCAAAGAGAATTTAGAATTTAAAGAGCTTGATTTAAAAAGGCTTTTGCTTTATTTAGGAGATGATATATACACCTCTAGCACCTTGCTTTTGTATTTTCATTTATATTTGCAAGATATTAGGCTTATTGCTTATGAGAGTGGGGAAATTTTTAAGCTTAGTCCTTATCACATTAAAGATATAGGCTTTAATCAAGCTCAAACGCTATTTTCTTACAATGATTTAGGTTTTGAAGCCTTTAGTCTTCTTAGGGAGTATTTTTTCTTGCCCGAAAAATTTAATTTTATTGCCCTTGAGGGACTTGAATCTTTGCAAGGAGCAAGAGGGAGTAGGTTTGGCATAGAATTTAGCTTTGATAGAGCCTTTCCTAAAAACTGTATTGTTCGCAAAGATTTATTTTCCTTGAGTGTAACGCCTATCATCAATGCCTTTTCAAAGAGTGCTGAACCCTTTGTGATTGATGGACAACAAGAAACTTATCCTATTTTTGTGGATAGAATGCGTTTAAATGCTTATGAGATAATTCAAGTTGAGGCTGTAAAAGCACACAATAGCGACACGGGCTTAAGAGTGCTTAAAAATTACAAAAATTTTGAACGATTTGAATTTATAGCAGATAAACAAATGGACTTTTATAGCTTAAATACAAAGACAAATTTAAAGGGTGAAGTTTATAAAACCATATCTTTTTTTTCAAAAGATACAAGTTCTCAAACCATAAGCATTGACACCTTGTGTTCTAATCAAAACATTCCTAGCCTGCTTAAAATAGGGGATATAAACAAAATTTCAAATATAAAAGAGGCGCAAACAAAAAATATCAAAATTCCAACTGTCTTAAGACGGGTGCAAATAAATGGGAAATTAGTATGGAAACTTGTATCTATACTTTCTTTTTCTTATCAAACTATGTTAAGCAAAAACGCATTTTTTAATGTATTAGAAAGTTATGGCTTTGAGGGTGATAAACAAAGTGAAGAGCTTTGCAAGCTTTTAAAACAAAGCATAATAGACATAAAAACCCATTCTACTTATATCATCGATGAATACATTACAAAAAAGGGCATAAGGTGTATCATAAGCGTTAAAGACTCAAATTTTTATTCTTTAGGAGAAGTTTATAAGCTAGGACTCATTTTATCGCATTTTTTCACTTCCTTTGCGAGTATAAATTCTTTTTGCGAACTTACAATCAAATGCCTTGACTGTGGGGAAAGCTTTGAATATCCAGCAAAAGGTGGTAAAAAAGCAAAGTTATGACAAATTATAGTTTTTACAAGCTCTTATGCGAGCTTCTTAAAAAATACAACAAAGAAGAGATATTTTTAAGGACAAATAAAAGCCTTAAACACCCTAATAAAGAAATAGAAAGCCTAAATTTTAGTCAAAATGAAAAAGACTTTTTAGTTCAAATAATGGTTAATTTTATGGGTTTGCAAGGAAGCACATCTCAACTTCCTAACTATATGCTTGATAAGCTTTCAAGGAAAGAAGAAGGCGATATGGGTTGGACCTTGTTTTTTGATTTTTTTAACCACCATATCCTATGGCTTTTTTACGAGATTGTGGGGATTAAAACTTATTCAAAGTCCTTTAAAGCTGACTTTGATGATACTATCTCTAAAATTTTATTTGCCATTCTTGGCATAAATGATAAAGAAGTGGCTAAAAAATACCTGCCCTTTGCGCCCTTACTCTTAAGCTTAAGGCGTCCAAAACACCACATAGAAAAGGTTTTGCAAAGTAATTTTAACCTCAAAGGGAAATTAAGCATTATTGAGTATATCCCTCATCAAATCACCATTTCAAAAAAACAACAAAATGAACTTGGTCGAAAAAACCATATCTTAGGCAAAAATGTCCTCTTAGGCAAAACCTTTCTTTCTCATCAAAGTAAAATAGCCATTTACATACAAGATATTGACTACGCTCAAGCCTTAGAATATCTGCCTAATGAGGCTAAATTTAAAGAACTTAAAGAGAGTATTATTTTTCTTACTAATGATGAGTTTTGCGTGGATTTATATCTTAAGGTCAATATTAGCCCTAGAATGCACTTTACTTTGGGAGATAAGGCTCAAGCTAAGCTTGGTTGGGGGCTTATTTTAGGCAAGCCAAAGAACAACCACTACTCCATACACGCTAAGCTTTATGAGTGATAAAGCATTTTAAATTTTAATCCTTTATATTATGCTTTCTAGCATAATCTTCTATTTCTTGTCTTAGGTATTGTGGGAAGTTTTCTCTGTATATTGCGGGTATTGTGGGATTACATTTTTTATCCAACAGCTTTCTTTTGTAAAAATTATCCATAAGTTCAGGCGCAAAATAAGTTGGTGCATTAGGATAGCTTTGAGGTGGGGTAATTGCTGCTATTTTAGTTTTTAAGATTAGGCTGTCTATTCTTAATTGAACTTCACTACTGGTCCAATCACTTGAGGGACATTTCCCATAAGCATCTTGTTTTCTTATTCTTGCGTAGGCATCTTTTAAAAATTCATCTCTGCTTTCTGGCGTAGAGTCTTTATCTCTTGGGTCCTTAAGTTCGCCCTCATCAACAAGACTATCTAGTGTATCCAAAGCCTCTCCATCAATATCAACCAACCACGGATGCACACTAAAATTAAGCACCCAATCCACTCCCATTATCTCATCTATATAAGGCAACATACCAAATTTATCAGGTTTGAGGGTAGTAGCAAGTTTTTTTACCTCTTGTTCTCGTATTTTATTTCGATGCACGCCTAAAAGTCCAAATCTTAAGATATTTTCAGCATACTCATAAATCCCTCCAAGCAAATTTGTCCTGCTAAAACCACTGCTTCCTCCTGTAAGCTGCATATGAAGTATAATGCACTGTATATATCTAGCATTTAAGCCGTGTCGTTTGTCGGCTCCAAAATAATCAGGATTCCCCAAAATACCTGCTGCTATGCCCCATTCATTAGAAAATAAAGCAGTTTTTAAGCTATTTTTATTGCTATCTACTATGGCATAAAGCTCCTCAAACTCATCATTTATGAGCTTGCCATTTTCATCTACTCCTGCATAAGCTTCATAAGGTATATCTATAACAGCACTTCTTATCCCACTTCTTATAACAAGATATTTATATCTTTGTCTTTTAGTCTTTAAGCTTTCATAATAAGCCTTTTCTTTTTTTGTCCAAGGCGCAATGCGCGCCTTAACAGGGTCGTTAAAATATAAACTTTTCCAAGCTTCAAATTCAAGCAAGGTTGAGCTAGCTCCTGTATGAAGTGTGGGGTCTAAATGAATAGGTTTATAGTCTTTATAAGGGGAATTTCTTCTAATTTCATCAGCCTCTAGGACTGCTTGGGAGTATTCTTCAATATAAATACTATCATTTCCCCTGACTAATAAATTTGTTTTTTTGTCAAAAACAGCCTCTGTCCCATTAAATATATCTACTGTGTAAGTATCGCTCATTTATCTCTCCTTTTATCCCATCCATAAGCCATTTTCCACTATGATAACAGTTGCAAGTCTGCCTATAAATCCAATATTTTGGTTTTTTTTATTGTTATTTTTTGCGCTATCATCGCTTGGATTTTGCGTGTAATCACTATTTTTTTTGCCATCATCTTGTTCTTCAGCTTTTTCTAAGCCACTATACATAACCTTTAAATTATGCTGTCCTATGCTGTCTAAAGCCTTTATCAATCTTCTTGCCTTTTGCTTATCTTCTAATTTTTTATTTTTATTCGCATTAGCGCTTATGCCATTAGCGTATTCGCAAATTATACTGATAGCCTCGTTATAAAGAAGTATGGGTTCTTCTCTAGTCTTTGAGCCTGATTTTTTATATTCTTTTTCTTTTTCTTCATCGATGAGTTTGTAAATATGGGCATTTTCTAGCTCTATGCTTGCTGAGTGGGTGAAAAAATTTATATCATCTATCATATCCTTACCCTGTCTTAAATCCTGCGCAAAAAGACTTGCTCTTTTTTCATCTATAACCAAATAAGACAAAAGTCTTTGCAAGGCAAGTTTTTTTATCTCAGGTGAAATGGTGGCACAACTTATGCTGGTAAAACAACTCAGTCCTCCTGTGCAAAGTAAAGAACCAAGTATAAATTGAGCCAAATCAAAGCTCATAAATCTTGAATTGACAAACATAGGATAAGTTATATATTCATCTTTTTGCACTGCCAAAGGCGAATCAAAATTATAATTTAGTTTTTGATACCTTATGTATTCATACTGTGCTTTTAAATCATCATAATGAGTGGGTATAAGTTTTTGTAAAGCACTATTAGCCATATCTTTGGCAAATTCTATACTCACACCTTTTGCAACGCTTTTGTAGTGTTTAAAAGAAAATTTAGCACTTGCTTGCAAAGCAATCAACATTTGCTCTTGTTTATCGAGTTTATTCAAAGACTTTGTTTTCGCAAATTCCCCTACAAATTCTTCATTCTTGCTAAAGGTGCAACAAGCATTTACAAGCATATACAAAAAATTTCTTTTGTTTAAAACGCCTTTTGACTCTTGTGTTTTTGCCTTATTATCGTTAAACTCTGTAAAAGTGGGCAAACTCATCTCTTTTATTAAGGATTCTTTAAAATCATTCACTACAGTTTGTTTGTCTGACTTTGTTCCTATAAAAAATCTTGTTATTTGGTAAAAAAGTTCAGGGTAATGACTAAAAAAAGACATAAAGGGACAAAACCGTTCTATGAGATTAAAAAGGCTTGCATTAAGAACCATTTTAGCAAGATTTTCATCTTTGAGCATTTTGTCTAAAGCCTCATTAAGCTCCTTTTTGCTCTTTAGCTCTTTTGCAAGCTCATCATCAAGCAAGCTTTTTAAAAATTCACAGCAACTTAACTCCTCTTTTTTATCCTCAAAAATAGCCTCTATAAATTCATCTAAAAATAAAATATCATTTTCTTGCCACGATTTTTGAAAATCTTTGCTTAAAAAGACAGTGATTTTTTCGCCACTTTCGTTCAAATAATAAGCTTTTGAGCGAATAACATCTAAAACATATACGCGTAAAATTTCTATACTTTGATAATAATAAAGACCTCTATCCGTGTTGATTTTATAGATACTCTTGCCTTGAAATTCTTTATTAAAGATATAAAAACCAAGACTTATAAGAAAAATACTAAAGACAGAGTATTGATATTCTTTTTTTACGCTTTGTTCGCAAAAAGTATAAAAATATGACTTAAAAACTTCAAAATAAGCCTTAGCATTTTCCTTTTGTGCCTTTGTAATGTCTTCTATTTGTCTTGGAGAATGAAAAAAAGAATCCAAATACTGCAAATTTTTTTCATAAAAAAGCTTGGTTTGACTGTTGGTTAAAAAAGCTAATAAGGTGTTTGATTCTTTATCTAAAGTGTTTTTACATTCATCATAAAGTTGTTTTGGAAATTTCACAAAGGGGCAAAGCTGTAAAATATAAGGCTTATCATCATCTACAGTTCTTTTAATGGCATAAGAACTGTAATCTTGTTTAGTAGGAAAAGCACTTTTTTTAAGGGCTAGTTTTTCAACATTTGTTGGGGCTTTAGGGCGGTATAAAATTTCAGCTTTTAATTTTTTGTTGTAAAGGTATTCACAAAGTCCAGCATTATATAGCTGTGGTGGATTAGTGATGAAAAGATAGTTTTTGCCCATTTTGGAGGCTTTGTTATTTTTTTTATCCAAAATCATCTCTACAAGTAAGGCAGAGTTTAAATCAGGGTATTCAGCATAAAAAAAATGATTCAAACTTTGTAAATTTCTTTGAATGCTGTCTTTTAAATTTATGTTGTTTTTGTCGCTATATAAAAGCTCGTTATTTGAATAACTTATCTGCGCTTTTTTTGTTTTATGGAAAAAAGAATCAAAAAACCCCTTTGCCTTTTGGTTTAAATTCAGCTTATAAAAAACATTTCTGTATAAGCTGAATTTTGGCAAATCAAAATAAGATGAAAAATCAAGCAAAACCTCATCATCTACAATCAAAACATTTGATAAAAATTCCTCATTACAAAAGGCAAGTGTTGGATAAAACTTAGTTGTAATGATATTAAGCAAAGGAACAGCAAAGTCATAATAAAATTTTTTATCTTTATATTCTTGATATTCCTTTATAACTTTATACATTTCATACACAGCACAAGAAGCAAAAACATAAGGTTGCTTTTTAAATAGCGCTTCTTTTCTTAAATCCGTAAGACCGTCTGCTATGTTGATTAAAAATTTTAAAAACGACTTTATAAGTTGTTTGAAATCACCCTCATCATAAGAGATAAACACATTTTGTTTGATAGAATTTATAGTAACTTGTATGCTATCTTTGGCTAGTGGCTTTATTTTCTCCTCATAATATTTTGATTCTTGTATATCATTTAAACTGCTAAGAATGTCTTGTTGAAAATTATCAAGCATATTGTTAAACAGTAATTTTTCCCAACCAGACTTCAAATCCTTTAAGGGTTTTTGAGCTTTTTCGCTAATGGTGTATTTGCCTTCAGCTATTACCATTTCATTATCAATTTTTTTTTCTAATGATTTTAACTCATCAATGATTTGTTTTATCCTTGTTTTTAAAAAAGAGTCTTTAAAATTAACAATAAAATCATCAAGCTTTTTATCTGTGTCGCTCTCATCAACTTGACTAATCTCACTTAAGCCTTGCAAAAAATTAAGCTCTATTTGTATATTTTTGTGAGTGTCTTTTTTCTTGTAAAGTTCTTTTTTTATGTGAGCACAAAGGGGATTTGTTTCATTTATAAAGGCGTTGTAATCATTTTGTATAAGGGTTATTTTTTCCTTTGCACCAGCAATAAGAAAACTTATTTGGGAAAATAAAGCCCCCTCATCAATAATCTTAAAATTTTTAACTTCCATTACCTTCCACCATTTGCCACAACAAAGCTTTGCACCCTATTTTGCTCTTTTTCATCTTGTTCTTGTATGTGTTTATCTAGCCCAAAGGCAAACTCAAGCCTTAACTTCTTTGCCTTATAAGGTGTCATAAAAACAAAGCTAAATTCGGTGTAATTTGGCATTTCTTTCTTAAGCTCTTCTTCGCTTGGTTTTAAAGCCTTTATGCTTGTATAAGAATGTATTTGTTTAAATTCTGCTACACCATAATCTTTGTTTTCGTAGTTTTTAAAGTCTTGTTTGTAAGGTTTGGGGATATTTTGAGGAACAATGAGATAAATATATACAAGATTAGTATCTATTTTTAATTTAAGCTGTTTAAAGACTGTATCCTTTTTAAATTCAGCCTTTAAGCTTTGCAAAAGATTAGTCTTTGTTTGCTTTAAGTCCTCAGTATCTTTTTCTAAGTCTATATCTAAAGGCTTTAAGCTTTCACAAATAGAGCTTAAAAGGCTATCATTAAGAGTGATTTCATATAAGGGCAAATTATCCTTTTGCTGGCTATTGATTTTATAATGCAGTCTTAATTTAGCATTGTTAAAAGAATGATTAAGCTCCTTTGCCTTGCCCTCATCATCATCTTTAACGCTAAAACTATAATCAAACAAAAACTTATTTGGCTTGCTTAAACACTGCAGATTAAAACCCTTATCGCTTAAAGAATTTACAACTAAATCTTGGAGTATAACGCCCTCGCCATTGACCTTTTTTAAAGAAGTTGTTCCTTTTATGCTCACTACTTTGGTGCAAGGTGCTGCTATACCTGCTACTGTGTTAGTGCAGCCTAGTATGTTTGAGTTTATATAATCAGATTCTAAGATTAAAGGAACTCCATTTGATTTAAAATTCTTGCCCTTGTTTGACTTGAGTATAACCTGTCCATTATGAGGACATTTTATTATATCACTTTCTATTACGGCATAAAGAGAGGCTTTGCTTGAAGATGAAGTAGTGCTAGAAAGTTTTTTATCTAAAGCAAGTCTGTGTTTTGCTTCTTTTTCTTTGCTTGGTTTTGTTTTAGTGTGTAGCGTGGTAATAAATCTCTTGTCTATGGGCTTTATTTCTTTAATCTGCTCTATATCTTTAGGCATAACCGTTCCTTAATGCTCAATAAGCGTGGTAGTAGTAATTACTCATTTGCATAACATAATCACCATAAATTATTTTTACATTATCATCACTCAAAGTAATATAAACTTCATCATTTTCGCCATAAAAAAACCCAGCATTATTTTCATCCTCTTCTCCGCCTCTAAGAAGTAAGCTATAAAAAAAGACATTAGCTGGAATTTCACTAAGATTTACTTTAAAGTCTTGTTCTATTTGTTTAGAATCTAAATTTGTATTGTTTTGAGCAAAAATATCTCTTTTATCATCATAAAGATGAATAAGATTAGACATAGAAGGCATAGCAAAAGCGCTTTTATCCTTTAAGGTAAGACTTGCTTTACTGTCTAAAAAAATGATTTGTCTTGTTTTGTCTTTACTTTTTAAGATAAGGTATTTATCTTGTATCTTTTTGCTGGGTTCATTTTCTATCACAACCTCATCAATAAATTCATTTGTTTTTGCTTGAAGTTTTTGGGCATAAACGCTCACTTGGTTTTTAACCGAGTTGTTAATATTTAGCTTTTTATCTATTAAAGCGTTAAGCTTGTCAAAAGCTTTGTTTGTTTGAAGTTTTATGGCATTATTTAGATTATTAGAATTTAACATTTCTTCTTTAATGAGCATTAAGCTTTTATACAAGGCTTTTCTAGCCAAAAAGTAATCCTGCGTAAGTATATCTTTTTGACGAATGAGCGCGATATAAGCTTCATCTTTATAGCCCAAATAAGTATGGGCATTTTTTTCATTTAAAACAGGCTCGTTATTTTCATCTACAACGATGATATTTTGACATAAAAACAAGGCTCTTTTATGAGCAAAACTTGAATTTAAATCAACATTTTCTAACTCCTCTTCACTAAGCATTTTTAAGGCATATTTGCGTTTAGACATAAGCGCAAAGCTTTGATTTAATCTTGGCTTTTGCCCTCTTTGACTAAAGGTAAAAAGATGAGGAATGAGCATATCGTTAAGATTTTCAAAAAGTATATTGATAAATTTTATTTTTTCTTTAAACTCTTTCTTGTATTTTTCAAGCTCTTTTTTATAATCACTTTCATAATATTCTTGTTTGAGCGATAATTCTTTAAAAGCATCACGCTCCAATCTTGCGTAAATATCACTACGCAAATATTCATTGCTTGCTAATTTCACAGAGGCGATTTGTTTTTGAGGATAAGTTGGCAAGGCAAGAGAATAGACATTAAAAAGCTCTTGATAAATTTCTTCTTGACTTTTATTGTTGTTGTAAAATTTATCGCCAAATTGAATAACTTCAGGGCAAACAAATTTATTGCTCGTTTTTAAATACTCAATCACATAGCTTTCAAATTTCTCGGCTATATAATTGCTAATGATTACGCCTGTTTCAAAAACAAAAAATGCAGCAAAATGAGCAGCTGGAGGGTAAATCCTTGCAACAAGAGCTGCAGTAGCCTTTGCAAGAGAGCCACTTACTGTTGCTCCTATATAAAAAGCAATGCTTCCAGCTAGTTTTCCCGTAGCCTTTATAATAACCTCCTCTTGTCCGTTGATTTGATATTCAAGCATAAGGTCGATAGCCTCTAAGGTATTTTCAGTTCTTTTAATAATGATAGTTATAGGTTTAGTTGCAATTTTAATGGATGGATATTGATTTTCCACGAAAAAAATATTATTTTGAGCCGTATTAAGGATATCTTTAGATAATTTTATTTTAGCTTGAAAATCTTTATATATTTTATCAATCTCATCAGAAAAAACCCCTTGATGAAGCATAGCCTCTTCTATACCCTTTATATCCTCTTGGCTTAAATTGTTTTCATTCACACTCATTGTTGCGAACTTTCTTTATAAGCTCTATTGAATTATCATCATCCTCAAATTCTCTTTGTTTTATATCTTTTTTCAGTGTTTCTCTGAAAGTTACAACAAGCTTTTCATCAGCTTGCACAAAGGTTTGCTTGAAAAACCTTTTTATCTCTTCATTAAGTTCTTTGTCGCTTGTATTATACATAAATTGAGCTATATTTTCTTTTAGTGTTGAAATTTTGGACACTATTTCATCGGTATTTATAAACGAACAAGACTTTTTATTTCCCAATAACACCCATAAAGTTGTAAAATAACTTGTCTTAATGGTTTGATTCATTAGTGCTTGCAAAGCCGCATATCCATTCTTATTGAGTGCATTTATTTTCAAAGCAAAATTATAATACTCATCTAATACAAATAGCATTTCTTTCACATCTTTATCATCAAGCTGCTTAAAGTCGTGTTCAAAAGCTATAAAAATGGCTGCCATAGCATTTTGATACATATCGCCCTTGACTATAAGAGTATGCCAATAAACCCTTTCTAAATTTAAAATTTTAGCTATCTTAAAATCAAATTCAAAATTATACATATATTCTAACAACTCTTTTCTCAGTTCTTTATATTTACTTTCTATATTGTGAGTTTGATAAAAATCAATAAATCCTTGTTTATCCTCAAAATCTAACCAAGGAAAAATAACCTTGTCATTTAAAACACTCTCCTCATTATCAAATTTAAACCACCATAAAGCCTCCAAAGGTCTATGAGCTAAAGAAACTAAAATCACAAATAAAGCTATAAAAAGCACAAAGGGTATGTAAAATTTCTTTAGTTTATAAAATGGAGGTTTTATAGGGTTTAGATTTTGCATTGTTGTCCTTTTTTAAGAGTTTATTATACTCATTTTATTTATAAATAAGCTTAAATGAATAAGCTTTACTACAAGATCTTTATATTTCATCGATTAATCCTTGAATATGGAAGTGTTAATATTGTGCTGCAAGTAAATTTATCTCCTTTTTTATTATAATAAAATTCTAAACCGCTTAACGATTTTACTATAAGTGATTTTGTATATGGAAGCCACTCTGCATACACATACATTTTTATGATATTTGTTTTGTTTATAATGGGTTCATTAGAGTAAATATATATGTCTGCTTTTACTCTTGCGTTAATGTTTTTATCTTTTAAAGAAACTCCATATATATCACCTTCCAAATAAGAATGTTCGTCTTCCGCATAGTATTTTTTTACTTTTTTATTAAATTCTTCCCAATCAATAGTATCCAAACTTAAACCAAAATAAGCCAGCATTTTGTTATATTTTTTTTCTCCATCAGGCAAAAAATTTAACTTACACATATTTTTAAATGTATGATAACTTGGCTGAAGAGTATCAGGGATGAAAGAATAAGGAAAAGGGTCTCCTTTTACTGAATAAAGATTAAATACATTGCAAGCACTAAAAAAGATTGATATTAAAACAAAAACACCAACCTTTAAAACACCTTTTATCTTATTCATCTTAAACTCACTTTGTTTTTAATATACTAGCCTTTAATCTCTTAAATTTTAGCCTAATTATAATTCATCTTCGCTTAATCTGGCAAAAGCTCAGAACAGTTTAAATATATTTTTTCCATCCCACCAACAAGTCTTCCTAAAGTAAGTCTTCCTGAAGCATAATATCCTGTATTTGTATCCCAATAAACAGAAAGTTTAATTTTTTTAACATCTTCTTTGGTTTTAATCTCAGGTTTGTCTGCATAAAAAGTAACTTGTTTATCAATCCTCCAATTATGTTTAACTATAAAGTAAATGGCATAATAAAGCTTACCAGATAAATATTTCTCTTCAAAGAAATCATAATGAAATTTATTAAATTTTGCCCAATCAATATCATCAAAACTTTCATCAAAATAACTCATTATTTTATTAATTTTTTCCTCTCCATCTGGCATATTATTAACCCTACACATTCTTTTAGCTTGATAATAGCTCGGTTGGAGGAAGTGAGGAATATAATAAAAAGGAAAAGGGTTGCTTCGTGTTTCATACAATATCGTGCAAGCACTAAAAAAACTCAACACCAAAACAAAAACACCAACCTTTAAAACACCTTTTATCTTATTCATCTTAAACTCACTCTTTTCATTCACACTCATTAAATAGCTTCCTTGCAGCTTCTAATAATTTATCATTACCCTTTGGAGCTTCCTCCTTGAACCATTTTATAAATGTTGTAATAAAATTTTCATCTTTTTCATCTGCTTGCACAAATCCTTGTCTAAACAATTCTCTTAAACTTTCATCAATTTCTTCATCGCTCATATTATACGCTAGTTGAGTAAAATGTTCTTGTAAGGTAAAGATTCTTGATATAATTATATCTTTATTTTCTAAAGAACAGCCTTCTTCTTTTGAAAGTAAAAAAACTACTAATTTTGCATAAGTTGCTATAAGAATACCATTTGTCATCGCTTTAACAAATGTATATTTACTGTCATTAAACAGCTCATTTATCCTTAGCGTATAATTATATTGCTTGTCAAAAAAAGCTAAAATTTCTTCTATATCTTCTTGGCTCTTATATTCTTTAATGGCACTAGTGAGAGAAAGCTCAAAAAGAGTTGACATAGCTATACTTTGAATCTCGGCTTTGGATAAAAAATTCAGCAAATATATTTGCTCAAAATCTAACATTTTAGCTATCTTAAAATCAAATTCAAAATTATTTATATGCTCATTCATAGACCTTAACATTTCCTTTCTAATTTTATACAAGCTGTCTATAGCATCTTGGACATCATGAGGGCAAGTGGATTTACCCTGCTTTAAACATTGTCCTGAAAACATTATTGTATATTGATTGAGTGTAGCTTTTTGTTCTATATCATTTGCCTCAAATTTACTCCACCATAAAGCCTCCAAAGGTCTATGAGCTAAAGAAGCTAAAATTATAAATAAAGCTATAAAAAGCACAAGGGGTATGTAAAATTTCTTTAGTTTATAAAATGGAGGTTTTATAGGGTTTAAATTTTGCATTGTTGTCCTTTTTTAAGAGTTTATTATACTCATTTTATTTATAAATAAGCTTAAATAAATAAGCTTTTTAGCAAATGATAATATAAAAACTGCTTGCATTTTGTTGCTTAAAGAATGACAACAAAACTGCAAAAAACTTTACTCTTTAAAGTCAATTTTATCTTTACAAAAAATAACAAGGACAAACCAAACGCCCTTGCATTAAGTTTTATAAATCTTATTAAAATTTCAGCACACTCTTACCACCCCCTTTCCCTTGCTCTCCTAAGGGAATCATCAAGGCAACTTATAGCATCTTGTCTCCAAGCGATACCCAAAGTATCAAGGTAATTTCTTTCTGTTATTGACATTGTGTATGGAAACCAATATGTACGGTCATAATAAGATATTTCTATGATATTTGTTTTGTTTATAACGGGTTCTTTAGTGTAAAAGCGCAATGTTGTAACTATTCTTAAAGTTTTTATTCTTAACTCAGTTCTATATACTACTTTGTCATCTCTTGTATCAACAAATTTAATCATTCTTTTATTAAGATATTCCCAATCAACAGTATCCAAACTTAAACCAAAATGAGCGAGTATTTTATTATACAGCTCTTCGCCCTTTGGCTCTGTCGGCAAATCGCATAAACTTTTAAATTTATGATAACTTGGCTGAACAACATAAGGCAAAGGATTGCCCAAAGTGCAAGCACTAAAAAAACTCAACACCAAAACAAAAACACCAACCTTTAAAACACCTTTTATCTTTTTCATCTTAAACCCACTCTTTTCACTTGCACTCATCCATTCTAAGTCTAAATTCCAATAAGTTTATTATTACATTTGTATCAAGAAGTTTTTTAGGCGCTAATATTTTTGTCTTATCTATTGCATCGTAAAGCTTGTATATATTATTTTGAATCATATTAAGTTTGCTTAAAATTTCTTTTCTATAATCAATAAAACAAGTTTGCTCTTTTGGAACAAGATTCCAAAATGAAGCATTCATTAATATAAAATACCAATTCGCCACTATTGCCCGTTGGAAATAGCTTGTGTCATCATCATTTATTTTGTTTATATTTTCCAAAAAAATTTCATAGTTTTTCATAAAATTCAAAGCATCATTTATTATTTGCTCATTACCGCCCAAATAATGAAGATCCACATCCATAATATCTGAATAAATTTTTACTTTACTATTCAAAGCTTGAAAATAAAATTGTTCTAAATTTAAAATTTTAGCTATCTTAAAATCAAATTCAAAATTATACATATATTTTAACAACTCTTTTCTTAGTTCTTTATATTTACTTTCTATATTGTGAGTTTGACGAAAATCAATAAATTCTTGTTTATCTATCGAGTGAAAGTATTTATTCCAATATATATGGTTATATTCTTGAAACATTGCTTGTTCTTTCTCAAAGTATTCTTCCTGCCACAACACAAGCTCCAAAGGTCTATGAGCTAAAGAAGCTAAAATCACAAATAAAGCTATAAAAAGCACAAAGGGTATGTAAATTTTTTTAGTTTATAAAATGGAGGTTTTATAGGGTTTAGATTTTGCATTGTTGTCCTTTTTTAAGAGTTTATTATACTCATTTTATTTATAAATAAGCTTAAATGAATAAGCTTTTAGTAAATGATAACATAAAAACTGCTTGCATTTTGTTGCTTAAAGAATGACAACAAAACGGCAAAAAACTTTACTCTTTAAGGTCAAATTCTAACCCTCTTTACAAAATTGATATTTAGAGAATTTCAGCTTTGCCATTTCTTTTTCACACTCAATTTTTTGTAGTATTATATCACGCTTTTTCTTTCAAATTTATTGCTAAATAATTATATTTTCAAAAATATTATTAAAATGCTTATAATAACATTACCTTACGACTTAAAAAGCTTGCTATGCGAGCCTATGTTAATCGCCGTAAGTATCAGCAAATCGTCTTGCTTTTCATAGATGAGAAGCAAGTCAGGGCGTATGTGGCACTCTCTAAATCCTGCCAAACTTCCACTTAACGCGTGGTCTTTGTGCTTTTGTTCTAGAGTTTCATCATTTGCAAGTTTGTCGATGATACGCTCTATTTCAGCTAAAGTTGGCTTGTCGTGCCTAAAAGCCTTAATAGACTTTTTAAATGCTGCGGAGTATTTTATCTCATATTTACTCATCAAGACACGCCTGCAACATATCTTTGGCGTTTGAGTAACCCTTGTATAAATGTGGATTTTGTCTCATCTCTTTTGCCTGTATGATTGCTTCTAAAAGTTCATCGCTTGGTTCTTGGCTTGCCTTGCGGTATCTTGCGCCTTTTTCAAGCTTGACTATACCTTTTATGGCATTTGCCAAATTTTCGCTCGCATTTTCGATAATTAGTGTCATTTTTTTCCTTATTTTTTATTTTATCTTGTTAATTATAGCTAAAAATTTGCAAAATTGATAACTCACAAGCTTTTAAGCTTGTTTATCTCATCACGCAACGAAGCGGCTTTTTCAAATTCAAGCACCTTTGCCGCTTCA
>CAKVDW010000021.1 GCA_934728065.1 uncultured Campylobacter sp. | reverse complement strand
GATAATGTTAAAATCGCTAATGACTCATCAATCATCTCAGATAGTGTGAGCTTGATAGCGAAAAATATTTATGAAGATGCTAAGAAAAAGAAATTTTAAAATTAAAGCTTGTTCTTAAAGGATAATTTATGAACAAGCTTAATCTTTGGGATAAAAAGGCAAAGACCTTTCCAAGATATAAAGAGGATTTAAGCGTCATTCAAAAAGAAAGCTTTGGCATTTTTGAGGCTTTGGGGCTTGATTTTAACGGTAAAAGTCTTATAGATGTGGGCTGTGGCACGGGAGTTTGGACACTTCATTTAGCTCAAAAGGCAAAAACAGTTTTAGCCCTTGATGCTTCAGTTGCTATGCTTGAAATTTTAAAAGAGGATAGCTTAAGGCTTAATTTAAGCAACATTACTTGTAAAAACTCAGACTTTGAAGGCTTTTACACCTGCTTTAAAGATAAATTTGACATAGCCTTTAGCTCTATGTCTCCAGCACTTAGTAAAAAAGAGGATTATGAGGCTTTTTTGAATTTAGCTTCTTGTAGAATTTATCTTGGTTGGCAAGAATACAGGAAGAGTGATTTTTTAGAGCCTATTTTTAAGGCATTAGGCGCAAGGCAAAAATGCTTTAACGATGATGATATAGAAAGCTATCTTAAAAAAGAGGGCATAAAATTTGAAAAACAAGTCTTTGATGAAACAAGACGAAACGAAAAGAGCAAAGAAGACGCGCTTGAAAATGCCTTGTGGCACTTGAATATGGCTGGACTTGAGCCAAGCCCTCAAGAGCTTGAAAAATTTATCAAAACAGATACCATAATAGAAGTGGTTAAGTCAAAAATCAAACTTTTAATCTTCTAAACACCACTTAAGCGTTTTGCCCGCCATAAAAGGCACTGTTTTGCCGTAATGACTTGGCACTTGCCACTGTTTTTTTGTTAATTTGATGATTTTATCCTTTTTAAATTCAAGTTTGTGTGTTTTTATGGCGTTGTCGCTTATAAATTTTTGAAAATTTGTTTGATTTGAATATTTTTCAAAAAGCTCAGCCAAAGCACACAGGGCAACAGGGGAGCTAAACACACCAGCTGCGCATCCACAGCATTCTTTTTGGCTTTTTGGGTGAGGGGCTGAGTCTGAGCCAAACATTAGCTTTTCAAAGCCACTAAAGGCTAGCTCACATAGGGCTTCTTTGTCCTCAACTCTTTTGGCTATGGGCTTGCAAAAAAGATGAGGCTGCATTTTATCCCCGATAACATCATCTAAAGTAAGCATTAAATGGTGTAAAGTTGCGGTTGCATAAAGGTTTTCGTGTTCTTTAAGCAAATCGCACAGGGTTTTGGTGGTAATGTGTTCCATCACTATGCGAAGTTTTGGGAAAGTTTGTGCAAGTTTAGCATAAATGGGCGCAAATTTCGCCTCTCTGTCCAAAACAAAGTCATTTGTTTCTCCGTGTATGAGCAAGGGAATTTGTAAGTCGCTCATCGCCTCAAGGGTTGGTTTTAAAGCCTTTATGTCAAGGCTTTTTACCCCAGAGCTTGAATTTGTAGTAATGCCAGCTGGATAAAGCTTTATGGCAAAAAGCTCATCACGCGATTTTTCTAAAAATTTGGCTTCATAATTTTGATAAAATAGGCTCATTAAAGGCGTAAAATCCTCGCCCTCACAAGCTTTCACAATGCTTTTTTTATACGCTTTTAAAGCCTTTTTTGTGGTGATGGGCGGGATTAAATTTGGCATTATAAGTCCAGCTTTAAACTGCTTTGCTGAAAAGGGTGCTGTGAGCTTAAGCATTTTGCCCTGTCTTAAATGAAGATGCATATCTAAAGGATTTTTAACCGTCATTTTTGCTCCCTAATTTTAGCTCATAAAAGCCATTTTTAAGCTTTTTTAAAAGCTTTTTTTCTTGTAAAAATTTAAGCGCATTAATGGCTGTTGGCTTTGAAACGCCACATTCTTGCATAATATTTTCAATGCTTATTAACAAAAAGCCGTTTTCATCAGCCCTTTGACATAAAAGCTGAAAAATCTCAAAACGCTTTGCGCCAAAGATTTCCTCGCATAAAAGTTTTAATCTTTCTTCCATACACAAAAGTATAGCAAATTTATGCTTAAATGCTATAATGTAAGGCAAAATTTTAAGGTAAATGATGATAGCACTTTTAGCAACAGGTGGCACAGTATCAGCCATACAGGATTTAAATGGTGAGTATAAAGCTGGAGTTTTGGGCGTTGATGAACTTTTAAAAGGCGTTGATGGGCTTTTAAAATTTGGAAGAATTCAAGCCGAACAAATAGCAAACATTGACAGCTGCGATATGAATGATGAAATTTGGCTCAAACTTGCCAAAAGATGCGAGGAACTTTTGCCAAAGGTGCAAAGTATCATCATCACGCACGGCACTGATACTATGGAGGAAACGGCGTTTTTTTTGAGCTTGGTGCTTAAGGCTGAAAAAAGCATTATCCTTACAGGCTCTATGCGTCCTTATAACTCTTTAAGCTTTGATGGGACAAAAAATATCTACAACGCTTTTGTTTTGGCAAATTCTAAGGCTAAAGGCGTGATGATAACGATGAATGATAAGATTTTTTCGCCTAAAATGGTGAGTAAAACTCACACGGTTAATGTTGATGCCTTTGAATTTGGCGAACTTGGCTTTATTTTAGGCGATGAGGTAAAATTTCACCGCCAAAATCTACCCCCAACAAGCCTAAATTTTGAACTTTTAAGCCTTAAATCCTTGCCAAAGGTCGATATACTCTACACTTACTCAAATGACGGTTTAGGCGTTGCGGCAAAAGCCCTTTTTGAAAATGGCACTCAAGGCATAGTTGTGGCTGGTAGTGGGTGCGGAAACATACATAAAGCTCAAAAAACAGTGCTTAAAGAGCTTTTAAAAAAGGGTTTAAAGGTGGTTGTAAGCTCAAGGGTCAAAGAGGGCTTTGTGAGCTTGAGTCAAGAGGATAGGAATTCAGGCTTTATACAGGCTGGGTGCTTAAACCCGCAAAAAGCAAGGGTGCTTTTAATGCTTTTGCTTGCACAAGGTGCTGATAATGAAAAAATCAGCAACGCCTTTAATATCATTTAAAGCAAGATTTTTGCCACCGCAGCGATGACTGTGCTTTGGGATTTTAAAATGTAAGGGCTTTTAAGCTTGATTTTTCGCTCAAAAAGCGCTCTTTCGCTGTCATTAAAACCGCCCTCAGCACCAACAAAAAGAATATCTTTTTCGCTAATAACGCTAAAATCATCACTTTTAGCACTAAAATCAAGCATAATGGCGTTTTTATAAGCATTTGCAAAGTCTTGCGTGCTGTTAAAGCATTCAAACTGCATTAAATCCCCACGCCCGCACTGTTGGCAAGAGTTGATTAAAATTCGCTTTAAACGGTCAAAATCCAGCACGAAATTTCTTTGAGAAAAATTTGTAAAAACCAAAATGAGCTTATAAAGCCCAAGTTCATTAAGAAAGGGTAGGGTTTTTTCCAAAATTTTTGGGTCAATAACGCCTAAGGCAAGGCTTGTTTTATTTGTAGCCTTTAAATTTAGGCTTTTTCCTTGCAAAATCAAAGCACAAGAGTTCTTTTGAAGCTCATCGATAACATAATGATATAAAAATTCATCCCTTAAATTTCGCACATTTAAGCCTTGAGCCTGTTTTATGCGGCGAACCTTAAGATGATGAAAAGCCTCATCTTTGAGATAAATTTTGCTCTCTCCAGCCTTTTCATCATATAAAAACTGCATTAAAATCCATAAAGATACAAAAACCCTGCAATGATTAAGCACAGGTTAAAAGCTAAAATAAAGAAGCTTGAGGCTCTAAAGACCTTGTAATGTCTTGTTTGTCTTGCTCTTTTAAAAAGCTTGAATTGAACGATATTTAAGGCAAGTATAAATACCCAAGAGCTTATCATATAGTGGTTAGACCCATTAAGCTCAAAGTTTTTAAGCGAGAGCAACAAAGAACCCGTAAATAAAACCACAGCCCAAAAGGTATAATAAATGGGCAAAAACAAGCGAATTCGGCGTATAAAATCAAACTCAGTTTTAAAACTGCCCTGAGTTAAATAAAGATAAACCAACATTAAAAAAGCACTCGCATAAATACTATAAAGGTGAATGGCTAGGAAAAACTCATACACTTTCTACCCCCCCCCCCCCCGTTGAATGCAAAGGTTTGGCTTGAAGTGTTGTGGAGTTTTGAGGTGTCGCCAACAGGCAAGGGGATATTGCTGTCATTGACCTCTGTTTTCTCATCGCTTTGTTCGATGAGAACCTCTTCTTTTATTTCTATGTTGGGCTTTGTTTCCTTTTCATCGCTACAAGCAAAAAAAGCAAAAACAAGCAAAAGTGTCGCTATAATCCTCATCAAAACCCTCCAAAAAAGATAAATAGCAAAATTATACTAGAATTTGGTAATTTTTTAGCCATTTTTTAAAGTATTTTTTAACATTATTTAAATTTGTGTTTATAAACTATGTTTAAAAATAATATTTTTGTTATAATTGTTTGGAGAAAATTTCAGCTAATATTCAGCTTTTATGATATATAATTTTGATAATCTTTAGAAAAAATGTTAAGGATTTTATATGGAAATTTTAAAAGATTACATAGACTATGTTATTTTAGGTGGTCTTGGTTTAATGGCTTTTATAGCTCTTTACTGTGTTATAGAACGAATGCTTTTTTTTAAAAAAATAAATATGAAAGATTATCAAAACCAAGAAGATTTTGACAATGCCATTAGTGAAAATCTCACCACCTTATACATTATCTATTCAAATGCCCCTTATGTTGGGCTTTTAGGCACTGTTGTGGGCATTATGATAGTTTTTTATGATATGGGTTTATCGGGCAATATCGATGTAAAATCCATAGTCATCGGGCTTTCTTTGGCTTTAAAGGCTACGGCTTTAGGGCTTTTGGTGGCTATACCTGCCTTAATGGCTTATAATGCCTTACTTAGAAAGGTCTCACTTTTAAGCTCAAAATTTAAAACTCAAGGCAAGAGTGATGCTTAAACTGCCTAAAAATGAGGGTTTAAACATAGTGCCTTTTATAGACATTATGCTTGTTTTGTTGGCTATTATTTTAAGCATTTCAACCTTTGTTGCTTATGGACACATTAAGGTTGAGCCTCCAAAATCACAGTCCGCAAGAAGTTTGGGCGATAATGACAAAAAACTTCTCATCAGCATAGATGAGCAAGACATTTTTTACCTTGATGATAAAACTGTGAGTTTAGAAGAGCTTGAAGAAAAGATAGCTCAGCTTGATGAAAAGGTTTTAGTTGAGCTAAAGGCTGATAAAAACTCTAAATTTGACAGCTTCATTCAGGTCATCACTATGCTTAAAAGCAAAGAGCATTATAATTTTCAAATCATCACCCAACAAAGGTAAAGAAATGTTTTCTCATAAGCAAAAAGCCTTTATCCTAACCTGCCTCATTTTTTCGCCATTTTTTGCTTACGGTCTTTGGGGAAATATTTTTAAGGTTGAAATCAAAGGCGATGAAAGCATATCTTTAGTGATGGGGCAGTTTATCGCGCAAGGGCAAGTTGCTGCACCAAAGCTTTCTCCAGTGCCGCCAAGCCCACATCATCAAAAAAAGCACCACAAACACCACAAACACCACAAAGAAAAAATATCCGAGCTTAAAAAAGGCGACAAAAAGCAAGAAAGACAAAAAGAACAAAGCTCAAATTCAGGTGGCGCACAAATAAACAACAACGCCCCTATGCAAATAGGCACTCTTGCTTATGGAAAGACTGATAATCCTTTTTTAAGAGAGATTAAACAAGCCATAGATAAGGCTGCAAGGGAAACTTACCCGCATCAAGCCATTAAAATGAGGCTTACAGGCGAGGTTTTGCTTGAATTTGTTTGGCTGACAAACAGAAAACTACAAGCTGCTAGGATACTCAAAAGTTCAGGCTACAAGCTTTTAGATGATAATGTTTTGCGGGTTTTATCAAGGGCTTCAAATGAGTTTCCAAGCTATAAAGAAAATATCCGCATACAAATTCCTGTGGTTTATAATATAAAGCGTTAAGTTAAATTTGTTATAATTTCTTTGCCCTTTTTCAGACCTGTGCAAGGGTGTTGTGAAACAGAGCTTCAGGGTGGGAACACAGCAGAGCATTTTGTGATATCTTGTGCCGCAGCCATCTGGGAGAGGGTTTTGTGATAAATTGAGGATTTAATCCTTGCAACAAAAACTTCGTTGCAAGGTTAAGCAAAAACTAGAATTTTTTAAGTAATCCGTCTAGCTTTTCGTTTGCTTTGTCTTTTACAGCATCTTTAGCTGTATCTTTCATACTTTTTTCTTCTTCTTTTTTAGCCTTTTTTTCTGTTTTTGCAGGAGCTTTTTTAGCTTCAGCAGCGACTAAAGAAGTAGAAATACCAAATAAAGCAACAAGAGTTGCAACAAGTAGCTTTTTCATCGCACTTCCTTTATGTGAAATTTTGTGTTTTGCAACACGAGATGAATTATAACAAAAAAAAAAAAATGAAGCTTAAAATTCTAAATTTTTTAAAATATTTCAAAAAGTTCAAAAAATATTGAAATTTTAGGCAAAAAAATATACAATCACTCTTATGAATACACAAAAATTCTTTTTCGTTTTGATGATTTTGGCTATGATTTTTTGGGGCATTTCTTGGCCTTGCTCAAAAATTTTAGTCTCTTACGCTCCAGCTTATATCATCGCTTTTTGGCGTTTTTTCTTTACTCTCATAGGGCTTTTTTTCTTGCTTTTAGTCTTAAAAATACCCTTAAGTTTTGAGCGTAAAAATCTCAAATGGCTGCTTATTGCAAGCGTTTTCAATGTGCTTTATTCTTTGTTCTTTTTTGCTGGGTTAAACTATGGTTTAGCGGGCAAGGGCGGAGTGCTAACTACTACGCTTACGCCTGTTTTTACTTATTTGCTTGTTATGCTCATCATCTTTTATCAAACAAAAAATAAGCCAAAAGTGCCAAAAAACGAGATTTTGGGGCTGGTTTTGGGCATAATGAGCGGTATTTTGTTGCTTGATTTGGGCGGTTTTGATGAGCTTTTTGGAAAATTTAACACCTTTTTTGTTTTGTGCGCCTTTGACTGGGCTTTGATGAGCATTGTTACTCAAAAGATAAAAATGAACGCTTTGGTGATGAATTTTTACATAACCATTATAAGCGTTTTTGCCTTTACACCTATAATGTTTATGGAGCAGACTTATTTTTTATTTGAGGCGGATTTAAAATTTTGGATTAATATTTTGGCACTGTCTTTTTTATCCACAGTTATTGGCACGAGCATTTATTATTTAGGCATTAAAAAGCTTGGCTCGGCAAAGGCAAATTCTTTTTTGCTTCTCATTCCCGCAATAGCGTTATTTTGTAGCTTTATCATACTTGATGAAAAGCCAAGTTTGCTTACGCTTTTTGGCACGGCATTAGCCATTTTTGCGATTTATCTCATCAATGTTTATGGTAAAGAAAAATTACAAAAATAATGCTATAATCTCAAAAAAGGAAAGAAAATGCTCATCAAAAACGCTAAAATTTACGGAAACAAACCTGCTGATGTGAGAGTAGAAAAGGGCTTAATCGCCGAGATAGGGGCAAATTTAACGCCAAAAGGTGCAAATAAAGATGAAGTCTTTGACGCAAAAAATTTGACGCTTTTGCCATCTTTTATCGACTTAAATGTGAGCCTTAAAAACGAGCGTTTTAGCATAGAAAATTTAAGGCTTTTAGAAGAAGAGTGCCTAAAAAGCGGCGTTTGTGCTGTGGTGCTTAAAGACAATATGGACTTTGATGAGGAAAGTTTTGCTCTTTTTTTGGAGCATTTAAAGGGCTTAAGGCTCAAAGTTTTCGCAAATGTGCGCGTGTGCGATAGTGCGGGCAAGCTTAAAAATCTTTCCACGCTCATCAACAAAGGCGCTTTTGCCTTAGAGTGTGAAAGCTCACACAAGGCAAGTGTGTTGCGCCAAAGTATGCAGTATGCGCTGATGAAAGACAAAACGATTTTCGTGCGTTGCTTTGAGGCTGGCTTTGATGATAACGGCGTGATGAATGATAGCCAAACTAGCTTTGAGCTAGGACTTATCGGCATTAGCGCGGTGAGTGAATTCAGTGAAGTGGCTAAAATCAAGCAAATCGCTGAATTTTACGGCGCAAAAGTTCTTTATGAGTGTTTGAGCCTTGAAAAATCTTTAAATTTGCTTGATGAGGTGGATTTAATCCAAACGAGCATTCATCACCTGCTAAAAAGCGATGAGGAATGCCGTGAATTCAACACCTTTGCAAAGCTAATGCCACCACTTCGCTCTAAAACTGACGCTTTGGCTTTGCAAAAAGCCTTAAAAGCTGGCAAAATCAAGTTTTTAAGCTCACTGCATAGCCCAAAATCCATCACCCACAAAGATGTGAGCTTTGACGAGGCGAGCTTTGGAGTGCATTCTATTTGCGAGTATATCAGCCTTTGCTACTCATTTTTGGTGAAAAAGGGCGTTTTTTCGTGGGAAGAGCTTTGCGAATTTACAAGCTCTCATCAAGCGGCGTTTTTAGGGCTAAATTCGGGCTTAATACAAGTCGGCAAGGAAGCAAATTTCATACTCTTTGATGAAAACGCTAAAAGCAAAGCCCCGCAAAACAGCCTTTACGCAAAAGATGAGCTTTTAGGCGAGGTAAAAGCGCACTTTATCAAAGGCGAAAAGGTGTTTGGCTAACTAGCCTTGTGAGCTAACTCTTTGCTTGAATTTTTGTTTGCTGTGTAAAGCAGATTTTAGGCAAATGATTATGCCTTAAACGCCTTTTTGCAAACGCTCAAATTCGCTCAAAAGCGCATTTCTTAACTCATCGCTTTTTTGTTCGCCGTCCTTAAAATGAGCATTTATCACGCCCTCAAATTCGCTCAAAAAGCTAAAAAGCTCACTTTGCCAAATGCTGTCATTTTTTTTGCTTAAATTCATCGTTTGGATAAAGGTAAGTTTGCGCGACAAATCCCCAAGCTTTTCTAGGCATTTGTCTTTATCATCTTTTTCAAGCAAGACATTTTCATCATCTTCAATTTCCTTTTTAAAGGCTTGAATTTTATCGTTAATAAACTCGCAAAATTCAGGATAAATGTTTGCCTTTGGACCTTCTAAAAGAACACCCTCATCAATGTTTAAGGTAAGTTTTTTCACCGCAAAATAAAGGGCTAAAAAAGCTAAAGCAGCGATTAAAAGATAAAAAGCCAAAATTTACTCCTTGTAAGGCGTGGTTTGGTAGCCTTGTTCGATTAAAGAGAACATTCCGCCCTTTAAATTCGTGGTGTCAAGCCCAAGTTGAGATTTTATGAGGTATGTTGCGGCTGATGAGCGGTGTCCTGTGGCACAAACAAAGGCTATTTCTTTATTTTTATCAGCAAGTTTGCTGAATTTATCGATAAATTCAGGGTCTATTGAGCCATTGTCAAGGGTAAAGCTCAACAAAACAGCATCTTTTATCACACCGCTTTCTTGCCATTCATCTTTGTTTCGTATGTCAAAGATTTGATAATCTTTCAAAATGTCCTCGCGTATAGGCTCGCTCATTCTCAACTCAAAGCCTTGATGATGATTTTGTTTAAAGCCTTGTTAAAGGCACTTGGCTCATCTATGCCTATGCCCTCGCTCAGTTTTGCCATACCTAGCACGATTTGAGCTATGTCTGGCGTAAAGGTTTCGTTGCTTTTAAGCTTTGCAAAGACTTCGTGTTTGGGGTTTAGCTCCAAAATCGGCAACACCTTTTGTTCTTGTCCCATTTGCTTTAAGAGCTGCTGCATCGCAAAATCTGGCTTATTTTTGTCATAAACTATGCAGCCTACGCTATCTCCTAGCCTAGAAGTAGCGCGCACATCCTCAACCTCGTCCTTTAAAAGCTCTTTAAATTTAGCTAAAAGCGGTGCAAAGGCTTTTTTCTCGTCCTCGCTCAACTCGTCCTTGCTTTCTACTTGATTTATCGCTGTGAATTTTAGCCCCTCAAATTCGCCCAAACTTGGCGCAATCAGCGTGTCTATCTCATCATCAAAAAGCAAGACTTCAATGTCCTTTGCCTTGTAGCTTTCAAGTAAGGGTGAGTTTCGCAAAAGTGCCTCGTTGCTGCCCGTGATATAAAAAATCTCTTTTTGTTCCCCTTTTGCTCGCTCTTTGTATTCGCTTAAAGAGTTTAACGCCCCATTTTTAGAGCTTTTAAAAAGCATAAGTTTGAGCAAACTCTCTTTTTCTGCGCCCCAGCCATAAAGCCCCTCTTTTAAAACCTTGCCAAAAAGCTTGAAAAATTCAGCATATTTGTCCTTGTCCTTTTCTTTGAGCTTAGCCAGCTCGCTTAAAATTTTCTTTACGCTTGCCTCTTTTACCGCGCGTAAAATGGTGTTTTCTTGCAAAATTTCACGGCTTACATTTAAGGGCAAGTCCTCCACATCGATGATTCCACGCACAAAACGCAAATAAGTAGGCAAAAGCTCCTTATCATCATCGCTGATGAAAACCCGCTTGACATAAAGTTTTAAGCCACTTTGATAATCCACACGAAACAAATCAAAAGGCGCGCGGCTTGGCACGAAAAAGAGCGTGTTATACTCAAATTTACCCTCGCTTTTGGTGTGAATGTAAAGCAGTGGCTTTTCGTTGTCGTGGAAATTTTGCTCGTAAAATTTCTCATAATCATCAGACTTGATTTTAGCCTTGTTTTGCCTCCAAAGTGCGGTAGCGGCGTTGATTTGCTCTATTTTCACCTCACTTTTTGGCTCTTTGTTTGCCTTTTTGTCCTCTTCGCTCAAAGGCAGATTTTGCGTTTTTTCCAAAAAGATAGGAAATTGAATGTGGTTTGAGTATTTACTCACTATGTTTTCGATACGGTAAGCATTTAAAAACTCCTCGTCCTTTAAATGCAAGGTGATTTGTGTGCCTTGCGTGTCCTTTTTCGCGTCTTTTATCTCATAGCCACTTGCATCAGAAGTCCATAAATAAGCGTTTTCATCAAGTGCCTTACGGCTTAAAACCTCAACCTTACTCGCCACCATAAAAGCCGAGTAAAAGCCCACGCCAAACTGCCCGATGAGCTGGCTGTCCTTTTTCGCGTCCCCACTCAAACTCTCCAAAAAACTTTTCGTGCCGCTTTTAGCGATAGTGCCAAGGTTGTTTTTTAAGTCCTCTTTGTCCATACCGATGCCGTTGTCGCTGATGATGAGCGTTTTAGCCTTTTCGTCAAATTTTATGTCTATGCGCGGCTCAAATTTAAGCTTTTTGTAAGCATCATCGCTCACGCTTAAAAAGCTGAGTTTATCAAGCGCATCGCTTGAATTTGAGATGAGTTCGCGTAAAAAAATCTCTTTGTTTGAGTATAAAGAGTGAATCATCAGCTGCAAAAGCTGACTCACTTCGGTTTTAAACTGCATTTGCTGTCCTTTTGTGTGAATTTTTGCTTGAATTTTAAAATGTGAATTTTAATGTTTTGCTAACAAAGAAGCTTAAAAAGTCCTTAAAGAAAGCTTACTTGCAAACAAGTTTAAGGCTTTTATAAGGATTGAAATTTAGCTTTTTAGCACTTTACGCTCTTCATCAAGTCTTTTTTGCATCAAATCGTGGGTTTTTTCAAGCCATTTTTCATCGCTTAAATCCACTAAATCAAGGCAGATGATTTTAAGCACACCGCCATTTAGAGTAAATTCCTTGCTATCAAGGAGTTTTGCACTATCAACAATGAGCAAGGGTTGAACTTTAAGGCTTAATTTATCTGCTAAAACCTTTGCACCCACTTGAAATTTAAGAATTTTATCTGTTTTACTGCGCGTGCCATCAGGGAAAATAGCCAAAACTCTTCCCTCGCTTAAGCGTTCTTTGGCTTCTTTTAAAAGTGTGATTAGGGAGCGGGGATTTTTTCTATCCACACATAAAAGCTTTGGTTTTATCATTGTTTGCTTAAAAATGGGCAGCTCTTTAAGCTCTTTTTTGGCTATCCACGCGAGATTTTTAGGATAAAAGGCTTCAAGGGCGATAATATCAAGCATACTTTGGTGATTCATCAAAATCATCGTTGCTTCAGGGTTTAACTCGCCTATAAACTCAACCCTCACGCTTGTTGTTTTAAGCTGAATTTTTGCCCAAATTCGCCGAATTTTCCAAATTTTTGTTTGCTCATTTGTAAAGCTAAAACACAAAATGACAAACAAAACGGTGAGTATAAAAAAAACGCTATAAAGTGCTGCTTTAATTCTTTTGTAAATTTTCACTTGTTACCCAGCCGATTTTACCGTCAGGGAGTAAGATTTTGAAATAATTATCCCTTTTCCCCAAGATTTCAATATCAACATCTTTTTGGCTCGTATAAAAAAATGTTGATTGTGTGGTTGGTAAGATTTTTACCTTTGAATTAGCTTTTAAAACCCCTGTTTGTGTGCCACCTTGAACCACAAAAAAACTTGCAGCAAAAGCAATGAGGGCTATACCAAGAAAGATATAACTTCGTTTAAATGCGAAAATAGCCCCACAAATACCAGCAATAACCCAAAAGAAAAGCTGTTTATAAAAGTCTAAATCATTATTTTGAGGGTTTAAATCTGTTTGAGTGCTGATTTTTTCGTCATTAATTTCAACTTGTAAATTTATGGTTTCAAGTTTTTGGGTGTTGGTGTTAAAATATGAAAAATCAAGCTCGTTCATACTTGGTTCAAAAATAGCCGAATAAAAGGCACTTGAGCTGTTAAAATCCCCCTTTAAACCATCTACTCTTTGCTCTATGATTTTGTTGTTTTTAAGGTGAAAATTCTTTAAATTCGCTCCTTGCGCTTTAAATTCAACCACCATAATGAGATTTTTATTATCAAAATAATCACTCTTAAAATGTTCAATTAAAAGCTCATCAGCCACTATGCCTGAATAAATTTTATCATCAGGGACATTTTTAAATTGCAAGGGATTGACATTTAAACTCGCTTGTTGAAAAACCTCTTTGTTGCGTTTTAGCTTAAGAATGATTTGAAGCAGTTCAGCATTGACGCTTTTGGCTTCAAAATAAAGCAAAGCCGTGTATTCATCGCCATTTTTTTGCCATTTCACATTTGGATTTAAAAATTTTAAAAATTCATTTTTATTAAAGTCAAGTTCAAATTCAAAGTCCGTTTTTTCGGTGGTTTTTGCCACTATTTCTATGCTAAACACCTCGCCTACGAAGTATTCGCCTTTGTAGGGCTTAGCATCAAGCACCAAAGAGCTAGTGGCGACAAAGGGGTCTAAAATGTTTTGCGTGTAATCGCCCCTTTCATCGCTTTCAGCGATATTTTCATAAACTCTTTTGCCCTTTTCATCAAGCTCGCCATAACTCACACTTAAAGCCAAAGCCGACAAAAGCAAGGATACAAACAACTTTTTCATACAAAACCCTTTAACATTTTTAGCCCCACTTCACTTCCCAAAAGCTGCTCACAGGCTCTTTCTGGGTGAGGCATCAGCCCAAAAATGCGCTTTTTTTCATCGCAAATGCCTGCTATGTCATCAAGCGAGCCGTTTGGGTTGCCCTTATATTTGAGCGTGATTAAATCCTTATCTTGCAAGTATTTTAAATCGCTCTCATTTGCGAAAAAATTCCCCTCTCCGTGCGCAATAGGCAAAGAGATAAGCTCATTTTGAGCGAAATTTTTACACAAGGCGTTGTCGTTTGAGACGACTTTTAGGGGCTGGTTTTTGGAGATAAAACTTAAATTTTCGTTGTGTTTCATCGCGCCTTTTAAAAGCCCAAGCTCTAAAAGCATTTGAAAACCGTTGCAAATGCCAAGCACAAAGCCGCCTTTTTGAGCGTGAGCCAAAACGCCACGCATAGCCTTTGCGAATTTTGCTATGGCTCCGCTTCTTAAATAATCCCCATACGAAAAACCGCCCGGCAACACCACTAAATCAGCCTTAAATTCAGCCTCTTCGTGCCACACTATATCAGCCTTTATGCCGATTTTCGCAAAGGCATAAGCCGTGTCAAATTCGCAGTTTGTCCCTAAAAAACGGATAATCGCCACTTTCATCGCACGCTCGATAAGGTGTAATCTTCAATAACCGAATTCACAAGCAACTCATCGCACATTTGCCTTGCAAGCTCGTTTGCCTTTGCTTCATCGTTTAAATCAAGCTCTAAAATGATTTGCTTGCTCATTTTGACATTTTTTACCTTGTCAAAATTTAAGGCGTGCAAAGCCTTTTCTACCGCCTTTGCCTGCGGGTCTAAAACGCCATTTTTTAAAGAGATATTTACAGCAACCTTCATCACAAATCCTTTTTTTAGCTCTTAAATTTTTAAGCCTTTGAGCTTGAATTTGCTTTTAAATTTAGGCTCATTGAGCTTTAAATTTAGGGCAAATTCAAACTCGCTTTATTTTAGCTTAAAATTCGCCTCAACACTTCCTCATAAGCCATTTTTACCTTACCCTTGCTTGAGCCGTCTCCTAAATTTTGGCGAAAGCGGTCTTTGTCAAGCTTTTCACCTGTGTCTTTGTCCCAAAAACGGCAACTATCAGGGCTTATCTCATCAGCAAGCAAAATCTTGCCCTTTTTATCGTAGCCAAGCTCGATTTTAAAGTCAATCAAACGCAGTTTTTTGCGGGCAAAAAAGTCAAGCAAAATGGCGTTGATTTTGCGGGCGATTTTTTTGATTTTTTTAATGTCTCTTTCTTGTCGCACTAAATTTAAAAGCACGCAATGTTCATCATTGATGAAAGGGTCGCCCAAAGCATCATCTTTTAAGCAAAACTCCACTAAAGCGAATTTAAGCGGTGTGCCGTCCTTTATGCCAAGTCGCTTTGTGAGCGAGCCTGTGGCGACATTGCGGACGATGATTTCGATGGGAATAATCTCGCATTTTTTGACAAGCTGAGCGTTATCATTTAACACTTTGATTAAGTGCGTTTTAATGCCCTCTTTTTCAAGCAAGTGAAAAAGCTCGGTTGAGATTTTACAATTTAGCGCGCCCTTGCCCTTTTCACTGCCCTTTTTTTCGGCATTAAAGGCGGTTAAATCGTCCTTAAACTCGCTGATTAGCTCGTCTTTTTTATCAGTAGCAAAAAGCCTTTTGCCCTTGCCCTCGTAAAGAAGTTCTTTTTTTCTCATTTGCTCTCCAGCCTTTTTTGGATATTTAAGATTTTTACTGCATCAACGGCAGCTTTAAGTTGCGCATCATCGTTGATTTGTTGGGCATTAATAATGTTTTTATCAACTTTTGCAGGAATTTTTTCTTCTTTATCCGTGTTTATTTTCTCAAGTTCGCCTTGTAAGTGTTGCTTTAAGTCGCTTTCTTTTATGGAAAAATTTTCATCTTGCGTGGTTATTTTACCAGCGGCGATTTCTATATCTGGTTTAACGCCCACAGCCTGTATGGTTCTACCACTTGGCAGATAATATCTAGCGATAGTAAGGCGTAGAGCTTGGGTTTTGTTAATTTGCATCACGCTTTGCACGCTACCCTTGCCAAAGGTTTTCTCGCCTATAACAACAGCTCTTTTAAAATCCTGCAAAGCACCGCTTACGATTTCACTCGCGCTCGCACTTCCGCCATTTACAAGCACTACTAGCGTGGCATCTGTAAGCTTTTTGTTTTTTACAGCTTCGTAATTTCTATTTTCTGTTTGAATTTTTCCCTTTTGAGAGACGATAACGCCTTTATCGACAAACAAATTTGTAAGTTCAATGGCTTGGTCAAGTAGCCCACCAGGGTTATTTCGCAAGTCAAGCACTATGCCTTTTACTTTTGGATTTGCCTTAATGGCTTTGCGAGCCTGTTCGGCGACATTTTTGTCAAAGGTTGTTACGCGCAGGTAAAGGATATTTTCATTTTCTATCATTTTTGAATACACGCTTTCAACCTTGATAATGTCGCGTTTAAGCGTTATGTCAAAAGGTTTTCTGGCTGGTCTGTATATGGTTATGGTGATTTCGGTTTTTGGTTTGCCTCGCATTCTATCAACAGCATCATCAAGGCTCATTTCTAGGGTCGCCTCGCCATTGATGCGCAAAATCACATCACCAGCCTTAACACCAGCCTTATCAGCAGGAGTTCCCTCAATGGGCGCGATGACTGTAAGAGCATTATCTTTCATACCAACAGTTATGCCAAGTCCTCCAAATTCGCCACTTGTTTGCATTTTCATTTGATTGAAACTTTTTTCATCAAGGAAAGATGAGTGAGCGTCTAAATTTGAGAGCAAGCCAGATATGGATTTGTCGATTAAATCCGTAATATTTTGTTCTTCTACATAATACTGCTCGACTATGGCTAGAGTTTTGGTGTATTTTTCAAGCGCTTGTAGTCGCTTGTTGATTTCTTCTTGTTTGTCCTCTTTTGCATAAGAGTTGCTTGTGAGTAAAAAGCACAGCAAAAGAGTGCTTAAAAAGCCAAAAAGACTCATCAAGGTTCGTTTTGTTTTCAAAATATAGCTCCAAAATAATTTTCAAAGACAAATTCTAGTAAAAAAACTTTAAAATTTCGTAAATAATACCTAAATTTATAAAAAAGTTAAGATTTTATTCGCTACAATTTTCTTACAAAATTAATTTGAGTTCAGGAGATAAAAATATACTCTCATATACATTCTAAAGGACACGATAAAGCGATGATAAATCGCTTAAGCAAGAGCATAGGGCATTTGCAAAGCATAAAAACTATGATAGAAAACGGCAAAGACTGCTCTGAGGTGTTGATACAGCTTGCTGCAGTGCGTGGGGAAATAATGAGCACAAGCAAGGCTATTTTAAAGGAGCATTTAAGCCACTGTATAATTGATGCCATAGAAAAAGAAGACACGCAAAGGGTAGATGAGCTTAAAAAGGCTATTGATAGTCTTTTAAAATAATCACGCCAAAGCTCTTGCCAAATCCACACAAGCTTTTATACTTTGTTCTGTCGGCATAAAAATATTTTTCTTTTGATTTAAAGCTGCTGCTGTGGTTTTGCCAATCACTACGATTTTATCCTTTTTGTCTATACGAAAGTTTTTAAGAAAGTTTTTTATGCTTGAAGGAGCAGTAAATATAATAACAGCAGGTCTTTCAAGTTTTATGGGTAAAGACGGTGGAGTGTAAGCGTTTTCATAGACTATAATCTGCTCTAAAATCGCCCCAGAATCTACCAGCTTTTCATCTAAATTTGAAGCGATTTCTTTGGCTCTAAGATAAAGGCATTTTTTGCCCTTTAATTCCTCTTTAAAGGCTTTTACCAAGTCTTTTCCATAGGCTTTTGGTGGAATTTTTATATTTGTAAAGCCTAACGCTTTGGCATAGTTTGCGCTTTCTTTTCCCACAACATATAAGCTCAAATCAAGCTTGAGTTTATTTTTACTGCGTTTTAACGCTCTAAGAGCATTTTTTGAACTCACTATCAAGGCTTGATATTCATCTAAATTCACAGAAAAATCAAAAAAAAGTATTTTGTTTAAAATGATATTTTTTACACCGATAAACCGTTCTTTGCCTACAAGATAAATCATCATCATCCTTTTAAATTTTCTTTTAACAAAAGGCTTGCTTGGTAAGGATTTGGTGCGTTTAAGATGGCACTTGACACCGCTACACCAGCGATTTTGCAGGATTTTAGCAAGGCAATGTTTTTTTCGCAAATTCCGCCTATGGCTACCACAGGCAATTTGCTTTTCTCGCAAAGTGCGTTAAGCTCATCTATGCCGATGATAGAGCTATCTTTTGTAGGGCTTTTAAACACCGCTCCACAGCCTACATAATCCGCCCCGCTTGTGTTTTCAAGCTGAGAAAGGGTTTTTGCGCTCAAACCTATGATTTTATTCTCACCCAAAATCGCTCTAACCACGCTTACAGGCAAATCCTCTTGCCCCAAATGCACGCCCGCCGCGTTTATAGCTAGGGCGATGTCCATTCTGTCGTTGATGATTAGGGGTGTTTGAAACTCATCGCACAAGCCTTTGAGCCTTAAAGCCAAAGCGTAAAATTCGCGTGAATTTAAGGCTTTTTCGCGCAGTTGCACCACGCTCACACCGCCTTTTATGGCGGATTTGACGAGATTTAAAAAGCTCTCATCATCTAAATTTCCACGACTTGCGACAAGATAAAGGCTTAAATCAATCATTTTTTAGGAATTTATAAAAGTGATTTGTAGGACCACAGCCCTTGCCAAGACTCAAAGAGTGCAAAATCGCCCCAAATACATACTCTTTTGCGGCTTTAACCGCGCTGAGTTTGTCCTTGCCAAGTGCTAGGTTTGAAGCGATGGCAGAGCTTAGCGTGCAGCCCGTGCCGTGCGTGTTTTTGGTGTCTATGCGCTTGCTTTCGAGCAAATGTATCTCTTGTCCGTCAAAAAAAATGTCATTTGCATTGTCCTTGCGGTGTCCGCCTTTAAGCAGCACGGCTTTTGCGCCCTTTTGACAAAGGGCTTTTGCCGCCTTTATCATCGCGTTTTCGTCTTTTATCTCAAAACCGCACAAAAACTCAGCCTCAGGGATATTTGGCGTGAGAATGTCGGCAAATTCAAGCATAGTTTGAGCAAAGAATTCGCAATTTTGCGGAGGCATTAGCGCGTAGCCGTTTTTGGCAAACATTACAGGGTCGATGACGACATTTTCGGGCTTAAAACGCCTTAAATTCTGTGCAATGCACGCCATAAGCTCTTTTGAAGGGAGCATTCCTATTTTAGTAGCCTTTGGCACTATGTCCTCAAAGACGGCAAGCATTTGTTCATCGACACTTTGCGCTGATATGTCAAAGCAAGAGATGACGCGTGCGGTGTTTTCAGCCACTACACTTACGATAATGCTCATTCCAAAGAGCTTATGCGCGCTAAATGTCTTTAAATCTGCCTGAATTCCAGCCCCGCCACTACAATCACTCCCAGCTATGCTTAAAATCGGCGTTAAATTTGAACCTATCGCTTTCATCGCGTATCCTTTTTCAAATTTTTGGTTTTTACTTTTTCTAATCTTACCAAGCAAAATTTTAGCTTTTTTATCATAATAAAGTTTAAATTTAATTTTTTGTGAATTTAAAAATCTTACAGGATATAGCAACAAATATTGCAACCCAAAGCGTGCAAAAATGGCAAGATAAAGGCTTGTTTCATCTTTGGCAAGGATTTAGAAAAAATCGCAAACAAAAGCAAACTCAAAGAATTAAAATCAAATTCTATTCTTTAAGTTTTGCCAAAACCCTTTTTCCCTCATCATTTAAGGCTTTGCCCTTAAAATAAGCCTTGCCAAAGGCGATGATTTGGGCGTGAAAAATTTGATAAAGCTCATAAAGGGCTAAATTTGGGCGTGAATTTATGCTGTTTAAATTCAAATTTTTGCTCTTTGTGCTTGAATTTTCGCCGTTTTCGTCCGTAAAAATGGTATTTCTGCCCTTAAAAAACTCACCCAAGCACGCATTTATAGCCTCTTGTTCGCTTTCAATGCCGCTTTGAAAAAACTCTCTTAACTCATCATAGCTTTCAAATTCATAGCCAAGCGCAATTGCAAGGCGGTTTGTGTAGCTATCTACCACGAGAATTTCCCTTTGACACAGGTAGTTTAAAATGCTGTCCGCACTCTCAAAGCCCAGCCCCTTGACATTTAAAAGCCACTGCCTGCTGACTCGCGCCTTAAATTCGCTCATATCGCCAAACTCACTAAAAAGTGCGCCCACAAAGCCTTTGAGCCGCTTTGCCTTTTGGTTGTAAAAGCCACTTGGTTTGATGAGTGTGGCTATTTGCTGCGTTTCAAGTGCGTTGAGTGCTTCAAGGCTTTGAATTTTCGCTATCCTAACATTATCTAATGCCTTTAAGACATTGTTCCAGCTTGTATTTTGCGTTAAAATCACGGAGATTAAAAGCTCAAACTCGCTTAAACCCCGATTTTCCAGCCAGTCAAACTCGCTAAATTCAAGTTTTAAGCCGCACAAAAACTTAAAAATGTCCGCCCCGTTCATTATATTCCTTTATTTGTGGAGTTGGTGTGGTCAGTAAAACTTAAATCGCTACCGCCTGAAAGTAGCGTGTCTGCCATTTCACCACGACCGCATTTAGCACTTAATAAATCAAGCTGAATTTTACCCCAAAAAAGTGAATTTTTGCGTTTTTGGGCTTAATTTTGCATAAATTTCACAAAAACCACGAAATTTATTTGCCCCACTGCCCTTAAATTTACTCACGCAAAAAGCCATAAAAGACGGCTTTTGCTTCTTTGCTAAATTCCAAAGAATTTTAGACACGCTTTAAATTTATGGATACTTCGGCTAAAGCCTCAGTATGACAAGTAAAATCAGTATGACAAAGAAAACAGCACTTCAGTATGACAATTTTATATGACAAGACAAGTCAAAATGACAAAGGCTTTGTCATTTTGAGATGCCTTTACCTTGTCATTTTGAGTGTAGCGAAAAATCTCTTTGCTGTCATTTGTCATATTGAGTTATTTTCTCTTGTCATATTGAGCGTTAGCGAAATATCCACAAAGAAATATTAAGACATACTTTGCACTTATGGATACTTCGCTTTCTTGCGAAAGCTCAGTATGACAAGAAAAAGAGTTTTTGGATACTTCGCTGCGCTCAGTATGACAACAAAGAAGTCAGTATGACAATTTTATAAGTATGACAAAGAAAACAGCACTTCAGTATGATAATTTTATATGACAAAGCAAGTCGATATGACAAAGTAAATTTGACAAAAATTCCAAACTTTCATCATACCGAGTAAATTTTTTAAAAAATTTCCCCAAAAACTATAAACTTTTTAGCAAAAAATTCGATTTAGCATTAACAACGATAAGGATATCGTTGATTTTATCTGAAAGGATGCAAAATGGCTTCAGGATTTCGTATAAATACGAATGTTGCCGCGCTTAACGGCGTGGTCGCTACAACTCTCAACACAGGGAGTTTGAACACTTCTTTGGAAAGACTTTCTTCAGGTCTTAGAATCAACGCAGCAAAGGACGATGCTTCTGGTCTTGCTATTGCTGACCAACTTAAAACACAAGCATCAACTTTGGGTGAGGCTATCAGCAATGGTAACCAAGCTAACTCGCTTATGCTCACAGCTGACAAGGCTATGGACGAGCAGATTAAAATTCTTGATGCTATCAAGACTAAGGCAACTGCAGCAGCTCAAGACGGTCAATCCACAAAAACAAGAAATATGCTTCAAGCTGACATCAACCGCTTGATGGAGGAGCTTGACAACATCGCTAACACCACTTCATTTAACGGCAAACAGCTTTTAAGTGGGGGTTTTTCTAACCAAGAGTTTCAAATCGGCGTAAGCTCTAACCAAGTTGTTAAGGCTTCTATCGGTTCAACTCAAAGTTCTAAAATAGGTGTTTCAAGGTTTGAAACAGGCAACAAAATCACCGCTGCTAACACAGTCCAACTTACCGTTAAAAACTACAACGGTATATCTGATTTTAAATTCAACGAAGTAAAAATTTCTTACAGCGTAAATACAGGGCTTGGCGCCTTGACTGAAGAAATCAACAGAAACTCCGATAAAACAGGTATTAGGGCTTCTTACAATGTAACCACCACAGGTGTTTGGGCGATTAAGGCTGGTAACACCACTGATGCCTTTGCCATTAACGGTGTAAATATCGGTCGTATCGATTATCAAGCCAATGACCAAAACGGTGCCTTAATCTCAGCCATCAACGCCGTTAAAGACACCACAGGCGTAAGCGCGAGCATAGATGCTAACGGTCGTTTGGTGATGACCTCTACTGAGGGCAGGGCTGTTTATATCACAGGAAGTATAGGTGCTGGTTCTGGGGTTGCTTCTACTATGTATAGCAACTTTGGACGACTTTCTTTAGTGAAAAACAACGGACAAGACATACTTCTTTCTGGTGGTGTAAATCGTGGTGTAGGTGTAAGTGGTGCTGGTATGATAGGCTTTGGCGGTGCAAGTGTGATTTCTCAATACTCTATGAGTTTAAGAGAAACTAAGGCTTTAACCTCTGCTTATGCTGGTGATGCTATGGGTATGAATGGAGACAGATTTGGTAAAATATTCATCAATGGGGTGCTTTCAGGTGGTATAAGTGGTTCCGCAGGTTTGTCAGCTCTTTTTGGTGCTGTTGGTGTATCTCAACTTCAAGGCTTTGCTGATTATGGAAGTGCAGTTGGTCAGTATAGAAGTTGGGCTGCCTTATTTGACTCTGAATTTGTCTCATCAAGAAATCTGGGTCTAGCTTCAGTAGAGGGTATCTTTAAAAATGCTGATTTTGGTGCTTTTGCAACCTCTGTCGTTCAAGTTACTCAGGTAGTAGGCAGTTCAGGTAGAGCAAGTGCAAATGTGCAGCTTTTAAACAAAACCGCTGGTGTAACGACACTTAAGGGTGCTATGGCGGTTATGGATGTGGCTGAAACGGCTATACTCAACCTCGACCAACTAAGAGCTGACATAGGTTCTGTTCAACAACAAATCGACAAAACCATCAACAACATCAGCGTTACTCAAGTTAATCTTAAGGCTGCTGAAAGTGTGATTCGTGATGTGGATTTTGCTTCTGAGAGCGCAAACTACTCTAAGTCAAGCATACTTGCTCAAAGTGGTGCTTACGCTCTAGCGCAATCAAACGCTTCAACTCAATATGTCTTAAGACTCTTACAGTAGTTCTTACAGTAACTCTTAAGCAAATCTTAAGGACAAGCTCTTAAGCGCAAGTCCTTAAGAAGTTCTTAAGCATAAGTTTTTAAGCAAAATCCTTAAAGACAAGCTTAAGAACAAATCCAAACACAAATCTTAAACTAAAATCTTAAAAATAAGCTTAAACACAAACTTTAAATAAAATTTTAAGAATAAAATTTCTTATTTAAAATAAAATTTTAAGAATAAGCTTAAATGCACATCTTAAGCACAAATCTTAAACACAAAAGCCCAGCTTGCTGGACTTTTTAAACTTTTTTTGTTTTTGATTTCTTTTTTTGTTTCTTTAATTTTTTTCTTTTTGCTTTTTTTTAATTTTTAACTTTTTCTTTTTGTTTCTCTTTTTTCTTTAAACTTTTTTTGTTTTTCTTTTCTTTAAACTTTTTTTGTTTTTCTTTTCTTTAAACTTTTTTTGTTTTTCTTTTCTTTAAACTTTTTTTGTTTTT
>CAKVDW010000020.1 GCA_934728065.1 uncultured Campylobacter sp. | reverse complement strand
CTTGCATTAGTGGTAAAAGAGTTTTTACAAGCGCACAAAAGCGTGAAAAGTTTCGCAGACGCTCCAGCTCATCAAGGTGGCTTTGGCGCAAAAATCGTAAGGTTTTAAATTGAGAAAAATTTATTTATTTTCTTTAAATATCTTGCAAATTTAGGCTAAAATTTGGTGTTATTTTTTTGAAAGGATAAAGATGAAAAAAATACTTAGTGCAGCTTTTGGGTTTATGTTGGTGCTTTTTGTGCAAGTGGCATTTGGCGACCCGCCACAAGATGGACTTTGGCAAGAGCATTTAAAAAATAATGGAAAAATGAGCAAAAACACACTTAAACCCATACCTTGCCCAAATGAAAGCAATGAGCTTGGCTGCTTTAGCGGTGAGGCAAGGCTTACGGGCGTGGTTGTTCACTCTTGGGAAAAATCAACAGAGCAAGACAGAGAAGCTCAATATGAAAGCCAGGTGTTCTTTTACCCTGATAAAAATTTGGATTTGCCCTTTTTATACCACTCATCTTGCGATGAAAATGCGATGAAATTTTATGGTGCGGTGTATGATAAAAAGACAAGAAAGTATGATTGCAGTAATATTACTTATGAAAGATTAGATTTTGGCGCAATCATTAGAGACACTTATGTTTTGCCGAAAAATTTGTTTGTTGTGGGTCTTGGCGAATCAGGCGCAAGGGCTGAGGTGTTGATAGAAGATTATTATTTTTATTCTGAAGGCAGTAAAGGCAAAATCGCTGGTGTAAGTATAAAAGAAATTAAGCAACTGGGTGAGACCTATGAGGATACTACTCCACTTAACAAGGCTGATTACACCAAACAAAATATCGTTATAAGCGGAGTAAGTTATAATATTTTAAAATATAAGTCAAAGGACAGCTATGTTAATTTAAGGAGTTATCACGATACAAAATCCAGCATCAAAGCTCAAATTCAAGCAGATGACATAAAAAATGGCAGGGCGGCTATTTTGTATGTAGGGTATGGAAATAAGAATTGGACTTATGTATATTACCTTTCTCCACAAGCAAAAAAGCCAAATGATGGCATTTTTGGCTATATACATAATTCTCAAATTTCTTTTCATCAAAAGAAATTTTAATTTTTGATTATGCAAAGTCCGTTAAAAAAGTCGCCATCATTAAACGCAAAAGCCCTTATCATAGTGGCTTGTGTCGTTGTGGTTGTAGTGGGCGTGATTATCGCGCAAGCACTTGGGCTTAGATTTGAGGTGAAATTTGACAATTACACCACGCAAAAGCAAGAGTTGCAAGCAAAGTGTTCGGTAGAAGCTGAGGAAGTCGATGAAATAGCCTGCCTTAAACTTGGCAAGATTTTTGAGCGCGAAAAGGACACAGACAACGCCATAAAGTATTATGCACGCGCTTGCTCGGCAAATGCTTACACGCATTTAAATGAGCCTGAGTTAAAATACGCCTGCTCGGCACTTGGAGCTTTGTTTGAAACGCAAAAAGAGTATAGCACGGCTCTTACTTACTACGCCCTTGCGTGTGAGTTTCAAGAACCAAAGGCTTGCGCTAAAATAAGCGAACTTGCGCCAAAAGAGCCTGAATTTAACGCTGCAAATGCCTTTTTCACGGCGTGCAGGGAAAATTTTCGCAAAAAAGAGTATTATCCTGCCTGCCTTGAACTGCAAAAGATTTATGTAAAAAACGATAGAGACATACCGAGCGCTATCAAAGAGATGGCTGGAATGTGCTGGGATATATTTTTGCCCGCTTGCACTGAACGCAATAAGGCTGTGGATAAATATGTGGCTGATAGAATCAAAAATGCTCGCCTTGAAGTTGATAAAAGGTGGTATATCATCTCAAATTTTGATAAGTATTGCGCTAAATTCAATGCAAAAAGCGCGTGCAAGGCAAAGGAAAGTTTTCTTGCTCAATTTGACAAAGAATGCCAAACAGACGAGGCAAACGGCGAAAGCTGCGTTTTGCTGGCTAGTTTTTATATGTCAAATAAAACAAAAAACCTATACAACGATAAATTTTATTTAGAGCCTTTTAAAAAGACGGCGCAAAAGGGTTGTGATTTGGGCAATTCTAACGCTTGCTATCTTTTGGCGAAGTATTATTATGGTTATTTAGATTTGATAAATGAAAGAGAAAACAAAACAGACGAGCTGGCTTTAAGCGAAGCAAGAAAATTTGGCAAAAGAGTGTGTGCGGAGCTAAAAGATGCGGGCAAATGCGTGCGGCTTGCTGAGTTTGAAACGGATATTAAAGATAATGATGATGAGCGGGTGAAAAATATGCTTTTCTATCTTAAAACGGGTTGTGATGAGCTGGGCGATGTTAAGGCGTGTCAAACCCTTGCAGAGCATTATGATGAAGGAGTTGTTAATAGGCGGAAGCCATATCATCTTGATGAAAAATTTATCAACCAAAAACAAGCCTTGCATTACTATGATAAGGCGTGTGAGATGGACGGTAGCACCTGCAAAAAACTAGCCATAGATTATCTTTGGGGACGCTATGTGGGCGATGATAAAGTAAGGCGGGATTTAGCCAAAGCAAGGCATTACTTTGCCAAAGATTGTGAAAAAAAATATTCTCACCACTTTGGCGATGAGTGTCAAGCGGACGGTGATGAATGCCCTGTGAGTTGTAGGGCAAAAAAGATGACTTTCAAAGAGCTGCAAAAACTTGATGATTGTGATTTGGGAGAACATTGTGATTAAAGAAAAACTAATACAAAATTCATTTTTACGCTTTGTATTTTTATAAGTGTGGGCGTGTCAGAGCAAAGCCCAAACTGCCCAAAACCAAGCGTTAAGCTCATAAGAGATGATGTGCAATATGCGGTAAAATTATCTTTATCGTGGATAAATCCTAAATTTATAGATGAAGTGGTGGCGAAAAATTTTCCAAAACTACAAAAGCAAAATTGGGTAAAAATGAGCGATGACAACGCACACGATGATTTTTTTCATTTTCGTTTCAACACAAAGGCAAAGGATTTTAGGGTTTTTGTGGCAAAAAATGGTGGCACGAGCATAAAGGACTGGACAAACGAAGCCAACCCAAAGCCCGCTCAAATCACAAACGGCGAAAAGCTTGACAAATCGCTACTTAGGCTAAATGGCGTTGTCATCAGCCCAAATCCTATCATCAACGAAGCGCAAGTGCTAGAAAATGGCAAGCTCGTCTTTCATAAAGAGCGTTTAAAAAAGGGCGATGAAGTGCTGATACAAGTTGATACTGATGAGAGTATCAATGCGGTGGTGTATTTTGAGCTGCAAAATGGGGTGAAAATTCAGCATATCATCACTTTTACTAGGAATTATACATTTTTTTATGATATGTGTGGGCGTTTTTATATTTATGAAAATGGCTTTGAGAGCGACCGTGAAGAGTGGAGCGTCTTTGCCGATGGCTTTGGCTGGGTGGCGTTAGAATGTGATGAGTGTGAGGGTGAATGAAATTTTTGATTTATACTTTTGCGGTAAAATTTGACGAAATTTTCAAAAGGACAAAGCGCAGATGAAAAAACTCATCATTGCTTTAATAGCGTTAAATGTGCTTGGCATAGCTTTGGCGTTAATGTTTGGCATTGAGGAAAGCAAAGGCAAGCTTTATGAGCAGTGCTATTATGATGAAATACACAGCAATGACAACAGAGCCACCAAAAAGCAATATGAAGACAACACAAAATGCCTTAAACTCGCACAGTTAGAGGAAAAATCGGGCAATTTTGACAGAGCCTTAGAGCATTATATAAGGGCTTGTGTTAAGGTTAGCTCACTTATGCCAGATGCTTGCGCAAAATTTGTGGAATTTGCAAAAAAAGACCCTGATTTTAACCTAAAAGGCTCACTTGAAGAAAAATGCAACTCTTATGACAACAAACCCGCTTGTTTTGAGCTAAAAAAGATAGAATTGAGCGAGCTAAATGAGCCAAAGCCTTATCAGCTGTGGGATTTTATGAACGATTTTCGGGCTATGTGTCATAAATTTAGCTCCATTGTCCCCCAAGCTTGCGATGAGCGCGACAAACTAGCACAGCAGTATATCCGCGCCGTGCTGGCACTGCCAAAAGATGAAAAAGGCTCTTATTATGTTGAAAAGTTAAATTCACTCTCCCGCCAAGCAAGTTCTTTAAATCTGAAAATCTTGCAAATGGCTTCATCGGCGCGTGATGAGCTTATCAACGAATACGAAAAAGATTGCAACGCAAATGAGGCTCAAAGTTGTGCTATACTTGTTTCTGCCTACTATGGCTTGTTGGCGAATTGGACTTATGATTATTTGCAAGATAGTCCCCCTTTTAATAGATATGATAGAGAAGCTGATAAAATTTTAACAAAAAAGTTCAAAATTCACTTACGCCCTTTTAATAGATATGATAGAGAAGTTGATAAAATCTATGCGCACAAATTTAAAGCCCTAGCGCAAAAATCCTGCGATTTGGGCAAGATAGAAAGTTGTATGCAAGGGGCGGCTTTTTATTATTTTTATAAACCAAAGCAAGATTATGCGGTGGCAAGGGAATTTGGCAAAAAGCTGCATTTATTGCTTAAAAAAGCTAAATTTCAAGGCAAACTTAACATAAAAGACGCTGAATATCTCGCTACTTTGGCGCGTATAGAAGCTACGCTTGATGATAAAAATGACAAAGCGGAGCGAAAGCAATATATGCTTGATTATTTTAAGGCGGGTTGTGATGATTTGCAAAGCGGTGTGGTGTGCCACAAATTTGCCAAAGTTATTTATGATGAGGGCGAGGAAGAGCGTTATGGGCATTATGATATGCCTGAGCTTATCAACCAAAAACAAGCCTTGCATTACTATGATAAGGCGTGTGCTTTGGGCGTGGGTTGTATGCGTTTAGCGCAAATTTATCTTTGGGGAGAATATGTGAGTGATAAAGAAGTAAGGCGAAATTTAGCCAAAGCAAAGCACTACTTTACTAAGGATTGTGATAGTGGTGTTGATGATTGTGAATGTTGCATTGATGGCGATGATAATGTTTGCTCGGCAAGCAATCCAAGCTGCTTTATAAAGAGATTAAGCCCAAAAGAGCTTGAAAATTTAGATGAGAGCATTTTTAACTGAATTTGTGTTTTTTGTCGCTAAAATTTACTGAATTTGGGCTAAAATTTAGCGTTGAATTTTGAATTTTAAGGCAAATGATGAAAAATTTAGGTAAGGTTAAAATCTTTGCGTTTGCTGTGCTTTTAGCATTTGGAGCGGTAAATGCAAGGGCGAATTCAGATGGCGAGGGCATAGAGTGCGATAGCGTAGAAGAATGTGCTGAATTTATCCAACAATCAAGCGCGGGTTGCGATGAGGATTGCGTTATGGATAAAGTCGTAGAATATCTACAAAATCACTTACTAGATGAATCTGATGTGTATTATACAGCGCACATACTTCTTAGTGAAAACAAAAAATTCTCAGGCAAAAAATACGGCTTTGCCCTTGTAGAAGCGAAGGAAGATTTTGATGAGAAAGCCCCAAAAAACACACACGAACAAAAAGCCCATTGCGCCGCTGTCATCAAATACTTACCAAACAAAGCCGATGCAAATGCGATTTGTAGCTATGGTATCAACGAGAAAGCGCGCATTGATTTTAAGCGCGCATACTTTACCATAGTCTTTGAAATCAATGATTTTAGAAATAGAAATGTGTATAAAGACTACACCACCTATAAATTCATCGATGATGATTTTTATCTGTATCAATACAGCAGGGAGTATTTTAAGGCGGGCGATAAAAAAGGGCAGTTCGTGCTTGATAAAACGGACATTTTTTACCGCCAACCACGCGATGATAAAAGCAAATCCGTGCTTATCCCTATAAGCGTGGCAAATCAGCAGTTTATGGATAATCTTGTCAAACAATGCTACAAAAACGGCAAGTGTAAGGAGTAAAAGCTAATGAATTTAAGCAAATTTTTAGGCTTTGCGTGGCTTGTTTTGTGTGTGAGTGCTTATGCAAATTCCACGCAAACTACCAAAACAAAGCAAGAAAGTGAGCAAAGCATTATAAGTCCTAGCTTTGATTGTAAAAAAGCTAGGACAAATGCCGAAAAACTCATTTGTAGCGATAAAGAACTTGCAGCACTTGACAAAGAAATGGCACAAGCGTATAAAAAAGCACGAGCTAGCCTTAATAAAGCAGGCAAACAAAAACTTTTGAAAAAACAAAGAGAGTGGCTAAGATATTTGCGCAAAGCAGGCGAGCGAAATTTAGACGAAAGAAGCGTAAAAAGCGCTTTAGTGCTTATGCTCTCTACCCGAATTTATAAATTATCACATTATGCGCTACAAGAACGCACCAAAGAAATGTATCTTTCATCACTTCGTTATGATAGCAAGAACCTTGCCCTTGATGTTGGGGAGTTTGAGATAGGGGGCAAAAAATTTGTCATCATAGTGCTGCGAAATTGGGAGGATAAAGACGGCACGGGCTGGAACAGAAAGGATTTTTCGTGCGCAAATATCTTTGATGATAACGGCGACTCACAAGGCTTTTGCTGGGGCAACTCCATAGGCGAAGTGCCAAGTAAAGATGAGTATTTTACTATCACTTCGCTTAAAGAGCCAAAGGGTGAGGGCAAAAACAGCCTTGAATACCTAACTTTTAAGCTGATTAAGGATAAATTTTATCTGCATCAATTCAGCAAACAGCTTTTAGATGATGGACTTGATGAGGTGGGCGAGCCACTCATTTACTACCGTGCTTTGCGTGATGAAATGGACAAAAAGCACAAAATCAAGCTTGAAGCGGTAAATGATGCACTTTTAAATGACTTTATCAATAAATACGAACAAGAATACTAAAAAATGCAAAATTTAAGCAAGGTTAAAGAGTAAATGTCAAGGCTTATTCTCTATTTGCAAACGCTCAAAATGTCCGTTTTTGCCTTTGATAAAAATTTTCACCTTTTGCACTTTGCTTTCTTTCATCAACTTTTCATCAAAGTAGCTATCTATAAACCAATACCATGAGCGATTATACTTGCCATTTTTTTCTTTATAAGGCTTTATGCGCCAAAACCGTTTTAAATTTGCCTCATTTATGGGGATTTCATCAAACCCCGCGCTTAGCGAGATAATCACAAGCATATCAGGAAAGACTAAAATCTTATTGCCAAAAGCAAAACTCGCTCCGTGTGTGTAGCAAACACTGTCTACCTTTAAAATTTCCTTAAATTTGCCATAATTGCCCTTGCCACTTGTTTGCACTATGTCCGTGTAAATATCAGCTTTGATTGTAGAGAGTGTCCCGCCAAATTCGTCCTCTTTGATATAGTTCTCACATTTATATGCCTTGCCGTTTGATAAAATTTGTGGGACTTTGGCTAAATTTGCGGCGATTTCATCATCTTCTTCTTTTTCGCTTTGGGCGGTAAATTCGTTATACTTTTCGACAAATTCGCTCATTTTTGGTGCGCCATTTTTTATGGCGTAGCGTTGCGCCGCTCTGGAATGTCCTCTTGGGTGGCCCGGACATTTAAAAAAGCCCCTACAAAAGTCATCAATGCCTTTTTCAAACAGCTCATCATACTGCGTTTGCAAACTCTCATACTCATCGCCAAAATGCGCTTTGAGTTTATCGGCGCGCCTTTGCTTTGCGCTTTGCACATTACGAGCCTTTGTCCTTTTTTCATCTATCGCGCTCATCTCACCGTAAAGCTTTGGCTCGATGATATATTCGCCATTGTAGGTGTAGGCAAGGGATTTTAGTTCTTTAAATTCGGCGGTTTGATTGAAGCTCATATCATCAAGCCAAGCCCTGCTGCACGCGTTTAACATAAGTGCGCACAAAATAAGAGTTGTTATCATCAATGCTTTTTTCATTCATCTGCCTTTAAATTTATAAATTCAAGTGAGATTATAGCAAATTTTTGAATTTTAAGCGAAATTTGCGCTAAAATTCAGCGTTGAATTTGAATTTTAAAGGCAAATGATGAGAAAATCCAAAAAAGTGATGATTTTAAGCGGGGCAGGTTTATCGGCTGAAAGTGGCTTAAAGACTTTTAGAGATAGCGGTGGGCTTTGGGAAAACTACGATGTAATGGAAGTTTGCTCGGCAACAGGATACGCTAAAAATCCGCGCAAGGTGCTTGAATTTTACGATGAAAGGCGAATGCAGCTTAAAAATGTCGTGCCAAATCACGCTCACAAGGTTATCGCCGAGTTAAAGCGCGAATTTAAAGAGCAAATTTTCATCATTACGCAAAATGTCGATGATTTGTTGGAGCGGGCGGGCTGTGAAAATGTCATTCATCTGCACGGCTTTTTGCCTGAAATTTATTGCGCAAAGTGTGGCTACAAGGAAAATATAGGCTATGAAAGGCTCAAAAGCACACTTTGCCCAAAATGCGCCACAAACGCCCTGCGCCACAACATAGTGATGTTTGAAGAGCTTGCGCCCGAGTATGCCACGCTTTATGCTGCACTTGATGAGAGTGCGCTTTTTGTTTGCATGGGCACGAGCGGTTTTGTGTTGCCTGTGGGGCATTTTGCAAGGGCTTGCGAGCATAGCATTTTAAACAATCTTGAAGTTGATGAGAATTTAGAAAGATATTTTGAAAAATGCTACACGCAAAAAGCAAGCGTGGCTATCGATAAAATCGCCGCTGACATTCGCGCTTTTTTAGAAAATTAATGCTTAATTTTGCTTTTGATTTTCAAAATTTAGCTTTTATTTGTTTTAAAATTTAAGGTTTTCGTTTTTATTTTTAAAGAAATAAATTTAGGATTTATTTTTAGCTTAAATTCCCATTTTTCAACTCAATAACATACAAAAAAAAAAAAAAACAGTTTATTGAATTTTTAAGTTGTTTTTAACTATAAAAAGTTAAAATTATTTCGCAAAATATATTGCAAGATTATTATCAAAGGAGTCAAAGATGACAAAGATTTTAAGTGTTGCGGCATTAGCTGCCATTTTGTTTTCTGGTTGTGCAAGTTCAACGCCAACAGGTGCGCTTTTTACAGGCGTAAAACTTCCTATTTCGGGCAATCAAGGTGCTAGTGGCAATAAAACAGGTGAAGCTTCTTGTATGAGCTTGCTTGGCGTGCTTGCTACTGGAGATTGTTCGGTATCAACAGCGGCTAAAAATGGTGGCATTAGCACCATTCAAAGCGTGGATTTTGAAGCAACAAACTTTCTTGGCTTAATCGGCACTTACACCACTGTTGTCAAAGGCAACTAAACCCTCTGCTCAAACGCTCTTTTTAAGGGCGTTTTTTTTACTTTTGCTCATTTTTTTCATAATAAATTCTTTCTATTTATCCTCCAAGTTCAAAGCGTAGATACTCGTGTTGATAGCATACTTGGCATCATCAACTCCTACACTACCATAGTTAAAGGTAACTAAAAATGATGAAATGCTCTTTAAAAGAGCATTTCATCTTGAGTTTGGTATATACTTTTTTGCGGGAAAGGCGATTTGGGTGTGTAAAATTCATTTTCGCCCTTGTAATTACCCTTGCTTACACCACTTGGCACTTTAAAATAACGCCTTGTATTTGGGAATTGTTGAACATATTTTGTTAAAAACTCTCTAAATACAGGTGCAGCAGTCCTTGCACCGCCTTCAGTGGCTTTCATCGGTTTGTTGTTGTCGTTGCCAAACCACACAATGCCTTCTATCTCAGGCGTTATGCCAACAAACCACGCATCTATACTATCATTACTCGTGCCTGTTTTGCCCGCTATGGCTATGCCGCCCACTCTAGCATTGCTTCCTGTGCCACGATTGACTACATTTTCCATCATAGATAAGGTAAGAAAGACTTGTTCAGGTTCTGCGACCTTTGTGCTATTGCTTTCATAGTTTAAAACCACATTATCATCTTTATCCTTAACGGTTTTAATTAAAATGGGTTCTTTCACAACGCCATAGTCCCCAAACATTGTGAAAAATTTAGAAAATTCCAAAGGCGAAATTCCAAAACTTCCAAGCACTATTGACAAATCAGCTGGAATTTTATCACTAAAACCAAATTTTAAAAGCTTGCTATAAACAACATCAAGCCCTATATCCATAGCCAAATTTATGGTGGCAAGATTTCTGGAGCGAGTAAGAGCATCTTTAAGCGTAACTAAGCCTGTTATACTTCCGCCGAAATTTTTTGGTCTCCAAGCATCTTTTCCTGCTCCAAAAGTCCTTGAAATGTCAGCCACCTCGCTCATAGGCGAATACCCTAAATCAATAGCGATTTGATACAAAAAAGGCTTAAATGAGCTTCCCGGTTGCCTTAAACTCTGCGTGGCACGGTTGAAATTACTTTTGTTATAATCCACCCCACCAACAAGGGCTAAAACATCGCCACTTTGGTGATTAACAACAACCATTGCCCCATTAAGAGTGCTTAAATTCGCATCTTTATCCCGTTTTACAATTTCATCATAGCCAAAACGCAAGGCTTCCTCAGCCATTTTTTGCACCTCTAAATCAACAGCTAATTCAACCTTATAACCTCCACTTTTTAGGTTTGGTAAATTTGGCTCTAATCTTTTAATAACCTCATCAACAACATAAGGCGCGGCATTTTTTGTAAGCGTATCATCATAAATTTTTGGCACATATTTTATGGCTTTATTGTATTCAGCTTCTGAAATCCACCCTATGCTAAACATTCTTTGAATGACATTATTTGCCCGAGAAAGCGATAAATTTAAGTTTCTTGTAGGGTCATAGCTGCTTGGTGCTTTTGGCAAACCCACAAGCAAGGCTATTTCCTTGAGATTAAGCTCATTGAGTTCCTTGCGAAAATACCCCAAAGAAGCTGTTTTTATGCCATAATATCCGTGTCCAAAAAAGATATAGTTTAAATACCGTTCTAAAATTTCCTCTTTGGAGAGTTTGATTTCAAGTTGATAAGAAAGCAAGGCTTCTTTGATTTTACGGCTTATAGTTCGTTCAGGGGTTAGCTCTGTGTTTTTGATAAACTGTTGAGTAAGGGTTGAACCGCCCTCAACAGCTCGTCCAGCCCTTAGCATTTTAAGCGCAGCTCTTATGATGGCATCTATATTCACGCCGTTGTGTTCAAAAAACGCCGTGTCCTCAATGGCGATTAAGGCTTCTATCACTCTTGGAGGAATGTCCTCATACTCGACATAAAAGCGGTGTTCTTTGTCGAAAATGTTGGCGACTAAATTGCCGTTTTTGTCATAAATTTGCGTGCTTAAAGGCGGTTTAAAATCCTTAAAGGTATAATTTTCCACGCCTGAATTTGTGAAAAGAAAAAGCACATAAATCACAACGCCAAGTCCTGCAACGAAAATTGTGGATAAGATTAATTTCATCATATTCATAAGTATGCCTTCAAAGTTTTGGTGTCAAGCCCTAAAGCCGTATTTAAATCACCTGTCATTTTTTTGATGTATTTTTTATGAAAACCTTCACACATAACACAACCAGCCTTTCCTTGATATTCTTTGCTTTTTATATAGCTTTGAATGTCCTTTTTTTCAAACTTATCCAAAAGCAAACTTGTTTTAGAGACCGAAAAAAGTCTTTTTGACGATGAGCTTAAAATCATCGCGCTGATAATGCTTATTTCCTTGCCACTTTGCAAGTGTAGCATTTCTAAAGCCTCATCATCATCTTTTGCCTTAGTCAATATGCCTTTTTCAAGGCTTACTATACTATCGGCAAATAAAAGTTTATCTTTATTTTCATCAAATTCTTTTGGCAAAAAATGCTCTAAAAACTGCTTTTCTTTTTGCAAAACAATTCTTTGAGCGAAATTTTCGGGCTTTTCGCATTCTAAAGGACTGCTTTCATCGTAATTTGTTTGCACTTGTTTAAACTCAAAGTCCAAATTTTTAAGCAACTTTGCCCTAGATGATGAGCTTGAAGCAAGATAAAGCATTATAAACCTTCCTTGATGAGCTTCAAAGCAAGCTCACAAGCGTTTTGAATTTGACTTATGTCCTTGCCGCCAGCTGTGGCAAAGTCATCTCGCCCACCGCCACTGCCGCCAAGCACGGCTGCTACTGCTTTTACAAGCTCGCCAGCCTTTATGGGAGCGTTTTTTGCGCCAGCTGCGAGCATTATCTTGCCATCTTTTACCTGCACGAGCAAGATGACAGCCTTTTCATAGGCGTTTTTAAAATCATCAATCATCATCTTTATGTCGCCCTCATCAACCCTAGCCACGCACACACGCGTGCTGTTTATGTCTATGCTTACCAGCTCGCTTTTAGCGGCGTTTTTGAGCTTGTTTTTAAATTCAGCGTTTTGTTCTTTGAGCTTTTTAAGCGCGTTTGAAATGTCGTTTGTTTTCAGCTCAAATTTAAGCTCTTTGACTTCGTTGATAAAGGATTTTGCGTAGTTTAAAGCTGCTAAACTCGCCACAGCTTCGATTCTTCGCACGCCAGAGCTTACGCCACTTTCTTTTGTAATGTAAAAAGAGCCGATTTCAGCGGTGTTTTTTATGTGCGTGCCACCGCACAACTCTTTGCTTGCCCCAAGCGTGAGAACGCGCACAACGCCTTGATATTTTTCGTTAAAAAGCGCGATAGCTCCGCTTTTTTTGGCTTCATCTAAACTCATCTTTTCTAAAATAGCATTATCAGCCCTTATCACGCATTCATTGACGAGCTTTTCGATTTTGTCAAGCTCTTCGTTTGTAAGGGCGTTTGGGTGAGTAAAGTCAAAGCGGAGTTTGTTAAATTCGACAAGTGAGCCAGCTTGTGCTATGTGAGTGCCTAAAATTTCACGCAAAGCATAATGCAAAAGATGAGTTGCGCTGTGATGACGAGCGATTTGAGCGCGTTTAATCTCATCAATGTGCGCTTTTACCTTGTCATTTGCCTTTAAAGTCTTGCTCGCTCGCACCGCGCTTAAATTCAGCCCAAAGAATTTTTGAGTATCAAGCACTTCGCTATTGTCCAAAAAGCCCGTATCGCCTACCTGTCCGCCACTCATCGCGTAAAATGGCGTAAAATCCAGCATCACCCAGCCTATCTCACCACTTTTTAGCTCATTTATGCACTTAAAATCCTCATCAAGCAAGGCTAGAATTTTGCTCTCATTTTCCATTTTTTCATAGCCTATGAATTCATTTTCGCCAAATTTTTCAAGCAAAATTTTAAAATCCCCATTTACAGCCTTGTCTCCGCTGCCTTTCCAGCTTGCTTTGGCGCGTTTTTTTTGCTCATTCATTAGCTCATCAAATTTAGCCTCATCAACGCTTAAATTTTTCTCACGCAACATATCAGCGGTCAAATCAAGCGGAAAGCCGTAAGTATCATAAAGCTTAAAGGCAACCTCGCCACTAAAAAGGCTTTTGGTGCGTTTTAGCTCATCGTTAAAAATCTCAATGCCATTTTCTATGGTGCTTAAAAAACGCTCTTCTTCAAGCTGAATTTGGGTTTTAACAAAGTCTTTTTTTTCGTTTAAATAGCTATAATGCCCACCCATAAGCGCACAAAGGCAATCAACCAGCCTAAACATAAAAGGCTCTTTTAAGCCCAGCAAATATCCGTGTCGCAAGGCTCTGCGTAAAATTCTCCGCAAGACATAGCCACGCCCTTCTTTGTCAAAGCTCACCCCTTGTGCGAGCAAAAACACGGCTGAACGAATATGGTCTGCGATGACGCGGTAACTTGCTCCGCTTTCATAAAGGTATTTTTTCTTGCAAAGTGCTTCTATTTCGTTGATGAGTGGCATAAAAAGCGAGCTGTCAAAATTGCTGAATTTTCCCTCTTTCAAGGCTACAACGCGTTCAAGTCCCATTCCCGTGTCAATGCTTGGCTTTGGCAATTTACTCATCTTGCCATCAGCACTTCGCTCAAACTGCATAAAAACTAAATTCCAAATTTCTAAAAAGCGGTCTCCGTCCCCGCCCATATAATCTTCGCTCGTGTGAAAATGCGCATCGCCTTGGTCGTAAAAAATCTCACTACAAGGTCCGCAAGGTCCTGTTTCGCCCATTTGCCAAAAGTTGTCCTTGTCGCCAAAGCGGTAAATTCGCTCTTTGCTTAAATGCTTTTGCCAGAGTTTAAAGGCTTCATCATCGTTTTCGTGCGTGGTTACATAGAGCTTGTCCTTTGGAAATTCAAGCACTTGCGTGATGAATTCCCACGCATAATCAATAACCTCTTCTTTAAAATAATCTCCAAAGCTAAAATTTCCCAGCATTTCAAAAAAAGTATGATGCCGTGCGGTGTAGCCGACATTGTCTAAGTCGTTGTGCTTGCCCCCAGCTCTTATGCAGGTTTGACAGCTTGTGTTGCGTGGCGGGTTTGGGCGCGGAATTTCGCCCGTGAAAATGCTTTTAAAAGGCACCATTCCAGCATTTGTAAAAAGCAAACTCGCATCATCAGGCACAAGCGGAGCTGATGGCACTATGGTGTGTCCTTTGCTTGCAAAATATTCTAAAAATTCTTTTCTTATATCCATTAAAAATCCTAAAAAATTTTTGCCTTATCATAGCAAAAATACCTTTAAATTCGGTAAAAATCACCAACTATTTTTACAGTAAAAATTTTAATTATAGCCTAAATTTCCACTCAAATCATCATTATTTGCATTTAAAATTCAAAGCTTTTTAAGTGCAAATCAAAAGTTAAGGAAAAATTTATTATAATTAAGGGTTGATTTTTATGAAAAGGAGCTTTATGCTTTTTACGAGAGCTAGCGAGTATGCTTTACTCGCATTGATTTATATCTCTGATAAAGAGAAACCGCAAGATGTTGAAACTATGGCTTTGGAGCTTGATATATCAAAAAGTTTTCTGGCTAAAATTTTGCAAGTTCTTGCAAAAGATGGACTATTAAATTCATACAAGGGTGCAAAAGGAGGTTTTTCTTTAGTGAAAAAACCTGAGGAATACACGCTTAAAGAGATTGTTGATAGTGCTGAAAAAAAACAAATTAGCGTTTTTGAGTGTTCTCAAGGTGTTTGTCCTACAAACAAGGGTTCAAAATGTTATATGTTGCCTGTTTTGCAAGATTTGCAAGAAAAGATGAATGGGCATTTGCGTTCAGTAACTTTAGCTGATGTTGTTAAAAAGTAATTAATGGCAAGAAGAAATATCACCGAGCTGGTCGCTCCTTATTTAGGACCATTAATAGGACCTGTTATCAAAGCAAAAAGCCTTGCTGTTGTGGCTTTTTTGGTTTGTGTGTTGGCTATTATCATCGTTCCTTTGCCATCTTTGGTGCTGGACTTTTTTCTAGCCTTGAGTCTTGCCATTTCGGTGCTTATTATTTTAATATCAATTTACATACCTAAACCAACAGATTTAACAACTTTTCCAACCCTTTTGCTTGTCATTACTCTTTTTCGCTTGGCTTTAAATGTGGCTACTACGCGTATGATTTTAACAAATGGTCCTCAAGAAGCCGTGCAACCTGGGGCTGTAAGTCATATCATAAGAGCTTTTGGCGAATTTGTTGTGGGCGGAAATTTAGTTATAGGTATCGTTGTTTTTTCTATACTTGTGTTGATTAATTTTATGGTCGTTACTAAGGGTTCAACTCGTGTAAGTGAAGTGCAGGCGCGTTTTACTTTAGATGCTATGCCGGGCAAACAAATGGCTATTGATGCTGATTTAAATGCAGGTTTGATTGATGAGCAAACTGCTCGGGAAAGACGACAAGAAATCATTGCTGAGGCTAATTTTTATGGAGCTATGGATGGTTCGAGTAAATTCATCAAAGGCGATGCTATTGCTGGGATTATCATCACTATTATTAACATTATAGGTGGGATTCTTATAGGTTATTTTCAGCACGATATGAGTTTAGGCTCAGCGGCAAATACTTTTACACTTTTAACCATAGGCGATGGACTTGTTTCTCAAATTCCAGGACTCATCACCGCTACTGCTACTGCTATAATCATCACAAGAGCAAGCAAAGATGAGGAAAATTTCGCTGAGGGCAGTTTAAATCAGCTTTTAAGTGAATACCGCACCCTTTTGATTGTAGGCTTTATCTTGTTTATCTTTGCTTTGGTGCCGGGCTTGCCGACCTTTTCGCTTGGCTTTATCGCCTTTGTCTTTTTGACACTTGGCTTTATCATCAAGCAGGTTAAAGAGGGCGGAATTGATATTATGAACACTAAAAAGACTAAGGCACAAGATGAGGTTAAAGCAAGTGCTAGTGCGCCAAAGAAAAGTGAAGCTGATATACTCAAAGAAGAAGAACATAGGATTAATGATATTTTGAAAATTGAAATTTTAGAACTTGAGTTAGGATATGGGCTGATTCGTCTTGCAGAAAGCGAGCTTACCGAGCGCATTCGCTCTATGCGCCGTAGTATTGCACAAGCTTTAGGCTTTTTAATGCCAAAAATCAGAATTAGAGACAATCTCCAGCTCAAACCAAATGAATACAGCTTTAAACTTAAAGGCGTAGTCATCGCAAGTGCTGAAATTTACCCTGAAAAATATTTAGCTATGGACAGTGGTTTTGTTACTGAGGAGGTTGAGGGCATAGCCACAAAAGAACCAGCCTTTAACTCAGATGCACTTTGGATAGATGCTAATTTAAAAGATGAAGCCACCCTTAATGGCTACATAGTCATTGACCCTGCAAGTGTTATTTCTACACACATGAGTGAGCTTATAAAAGCCCACGCTAGCGAGCTTTTAACGCGTCAAGAAGTTCAAGGCTTGCTTGATAAAGCTCAAGGAGATTATCCTATTATCGTTGAGGACTGCTTGAAAGTGGCTTCTGTTGGGCTTATTCAAAAGGTGCTTAAAGACTTGCTTAAACATCAAATTCCTATCAAAGATATGCTTACCATACTTGAGTCTTTAACAGACATTGCTGAGGTAAGCAAAAACTTTGATATGATTATCGAGCATGTGCGTGCGGCTTTGGCTAGGGTTATTACAAATTTATATGTTGATGAAAAGGGAAATTTGGGCATTTATATTTTGGATTCTGCAAGTTCGGCTAAACTTATGGAGGCTTTGCAGTTAAGAGATGATGGCTATCATTTGATGATAAATGTAGCTCAAACAGGTGCCTTAGTTGATGCGCTTAAGGCTGAACTTGCTAAGGTTACAAATACAAGAATCAAGCCTTTTGTTCTTTGTGTTGAGCCACCTTTGCGTAAATTTATCGCAGATATTTGCTCAAATTTCAGCATAAACATCGTAGTATTAAGCTTTGCAGAAATCGCTGAAAACACAAATTTTGAAACAGAAGGCGTCATAAAGGTGGATTTATAATGAAAATTTATCATCTTTCGCACACGGATTTAGACGGCTATGCTTGTCAGTTTGTGGTGAATTTTTACTTTAAAAATGTCGTGTTTTTCAACTCAAACTACGGGCGTGAAATCAGCGATACCTTTGCGATGATACTTTCGCGCATTGAAAAGGATTTAGCGCACAATCCAAACGAGAAATTTTTGGTTTTAATCAGCGATTTGAATTTAAATTTAACCCAGTGCGAGGACTTTGAAAAAGCCTTGCAGGGCAAAAATGCTAAACTCTTGCTGCTTGACCATCATCAAAGTGGCTTGGAGTGTTCGCAAAAGTATGAGTGGTATTTTTTAGACAATGCAAGGTGCGCTGCTAAAATCGTGTATGAATTTTTTGCGCGAATTTGCGGGGAAAATGAGCCTTTGGCGCGTTTTATCGCTGTGGTAAATGCTGTTGATATTTGGCTTAAAAATGATGAGAATTTCGAGCTTGGCAAGGTGTGTTTGATGATGATTTCTACGGCTAAAGAAATTAACAGGGTAATGTTTAATGAGCAAAATATTCATTATATGTTTTATCTGCTTGAAAAGGCTCAAAGCTTTATAGGAAAGGCAAATTCAAATATCGCATTAGAGGATAGCTTGCATTTTTTAAAAAAAGAATTTTTTAAGGGCGAAAAAAATGACACTTTGGGTAATTTACTTTCAGCCTTTGTGGTAAGGCTTTTAAGGGACAACAAAGAAAAACTAACACTTCATTATAACGGACATAAGGGAATTTTAACTTACAGTATAGGCAACACCTCAGTTATTGGTAACGACTTTTTGCTAAAAGAGCCTGAATTTGACTTTTTTATCGACATAAGCTCTAAAAAAACATTAAGTTTTAGGGCAAATGGCAAGCTTGATGTGAGCCAAATGGCGCAAAAGCTCGTAGGCGGCGGTGGGCATAAAAATGCAAGTGGAGGGCTTTTTGTTGGCTTTAAGGACAGCAGTGATTATTTTATTGTAAAGGCACAAGTTGAGGATTTGATTAAAAGTAAAGAAATGGGGGTGCAAAAATGAATGAAGATTTGCAGGACTTGCAGTATGAGTTAAGCGTGGTTTTGGAGGCTATGCTGCTTTATGCGGGCGTAGAGCGCCAAAGGCTTGAAGAGGCTGTGGAGGCTTACATAGAGTGCATCGACAAGGTGCTTGAAAACTCAGACAAAGAGGGCGTTGATGAAATTTTAGAAGTGGTTGAATATCTTAAAATCCACAAAAAAGAGCTTTTTACTTAAAAATTTTTTTTAAGCAATTTTTGATTTTTGCCCAAAAAATAGCCAAAAAGCTTAGCTTTTTTTGCCCCAAAGTGTTAAAAACTAGCGAGTTTAAATCATTTTTTTCTTGGAAACTTACATTTTTCATATTTTGAAACCTTCAATTAAAATTGCTGTGCGAAATTATAGCATAAGTTTTGTATTTTTTATTAAAATTTGACTAAAATAAAGCTTTTGTATATATGTTAGTTATATTCACTTATTAAACTTTAGTCATATAGACTAAATATTTTTAAATATTTTTTTTTAATTTTTTGTAAAAAATACTTGACATTGTTACGCTCAATGTTGTATAATATCCAAAATTTTTTAAAAAGGAGGTAAGGTGAAAGAAGAACACGAAAGCCAACAAGAAAGCCTAAAAGAAGAAAATGAACTCAGCCAAGAAACACAAACTTGCGAAGAGGAACTTGAAAGCTTGAAGGCTGAAAATGCTGATTTAAAAGACAAGTATATGAGAGCAAATGCTGAATTTGAAAATATTAAAAAACGGCTAGAAAAGGAAAAAGTGTCTGCACTAGCCTACGCAAACGAAAGTTTTGCGAAAGATTTGCTCGATGTGCTTGATGCGCTTGAAGCGGCAGCAAATATGGAAGCAGCAGATGAAGCGAGTGTAAAATTTAAAGAGGGTGTGAAAAACACTTTGGATTTGTTTCTCGCAAAGCTTGCCAAACACGGCGTTAAGCCCATTGACAAGCACGATGAGTTTGACCCAAATTTACACGAAGCGATGATGAATGTTGATAGCCCAGAACACAGCAGCTCACAAATTGTGAGCGTGTTGCAAAAAGGCTACCAAATGAATGACAGAGTGATACGACCGACAAAGGTCAGTGTCGCAAAATAAATTGAATTGAAAGGATAAAAAATGAGTAAAGTTATAGGTATAGATTTAGGAACAACAAATTCTTGTATCTCCGTGTATGAGCGCGGCGAAAGCAAGGTAATCCCAAACAAAGAGGGCAAAAACACCACGCCATCTGTCGTGGCATTCACAGACAAGGGCGAGGTTTTAGTGGGCGACAGCGCAAAGCGCCAAGCTGTAACAAATCCTGAAAAGACTATTTATTCTATCAAAAGAATAATGGGGCTTATGATAAACGAGGACGCTGCAAAAGAAGCAAAAACGCGCCTTCCTTATCACATAACCGAGCGAAATGGTGCTTGTGCGGTTGAAATCGCGGGCAAAATTTACACCCCGCAAGAAATTTCAGCCAAAGTGCTGATGAAACTCAAAGAAGATGCCGAAGCCTTTTTGGGCGAAAGCGTGGTTGATGCGGTGATTACCGTGCCAGCGTATTTTAATGACGCTCAAAGAAAAGCCACAAAAGAAGCAGGCACGATAGCAGGGCTAAATGTGCTGAGAATCATCAACGAGCCGACTTCTGCTGCACTTGCTTATGGGCTTGACAAAAAAGAAAGCGAAAAGATAGTGGTGTATGACTTGGGCGGCGGGACTTTTGATGTAACCGTGCTTGAAACAGGGGACAATGTCGTAGAAGTGCTTGCCACAGGGGGCAACGCCTTTTTGGGCGGCGATGACTTTGACAACAAACTCATCGACTTTTTAGCCAGTGAATTTAAAAACGAGCAAGGCATTGATTTGAAAAAAGATGTTATGGCTTTGCAACGCTTAAAAGAAGCGGCTGAAAACGCGAAAAAAGAGTTAAGTTCAGCCACTGAAACAGAGGTGAATTTGCCCTTTATCACGGCTGATGCGAGCGGTCCAAAGCACCTTGTGAAAAAAATCACCCGCGCTAAATTTGAGAGTATGATAGAGTCGATGGTAAGCGAAACTATAAGCAAAATCAACGAAGTCGTAAAAGATGCGGGGCTGAAAAAAGACGAGGTGAAAGAAATCGTTATGGTTGGCGGTTCTACCCGCGTGCCACTCGTGCAAGATGAGGTAAAAAAGGCGTTTAACAAAGAGCTGAACAAAAGCGTAAATCCTGACGAGGTTGTCGCCATAGGCGCAGCGATACAAGGTGCTGTGATTCGTGGTGATGTCAAAGATGTGCTTTTGCTTGATGTTACGCCACTTTCGCTAGGCATAGAAACTTTGGGCGGTGTGATGACAAAAATCATCGAAAAAGGCACGACAATTCCTACCAAAAAAGAACAAACCTTTTCAACCGCTGAGGATAATCAAAGCGCAGTAACCATAAATGTCTTGCAAGGCGAGCGCGAATTTAGCCGCGACAACAAGTCCTTAGGGAATTTTAACTTGGAGGGAATTCCCCCAGCCCCGCGCGGAATGCCACAAATCGAAGTTACCTTTGATATAGACGCAAACGGAATTCTCACCGTCTCAGCAAAGGACAAAGCCACAGGCAAGGCGCAGGAGATTAAAATCACGGGTTCGAGCGGATTGAGCGAAGAAGAAATCGAAAAAATGGTAAAAGATGCTGAGCTGCACAAAGAAGAGGACAAAAAGCGCAAAGAAGTCATAGACGCGCGCAACCAAGCTGAGGCTTTGGCTCATCAAGTGGAAAAATCCTTAGGCGAGCTTGGCGAAAAGATACCACAAGAGGACAAGGCAAACATACAGAAGGCTTTGGACGAGTTAAGAGAGGTGCTGAAAAACGAAAATGCCAGCAAGGAAGAAATCGAAAGCAAGATGAAAGCGCTCAGCGATGCCTCGCACAAAATCGCCGAAACTATGTATAAAAAAGACGGCTCAACTGATGGCGAAGCTAGTGGCAAAGGCAAAAAGGACGATGATGTCATAGATGCAGAAGTTGAATAAGCCTTAAATTTAGCAAAATTTAAGCCACACAATAAGCCCTTGAAAAAGGGCTTATCTCACAATGATAAAAAATGTATTAAAAATTCAAAAAATGTAAAAATTAAAAGATAATTAAAGTTTATTTTGTTACAATTATGACACAAAATTATTCTACAAAAAAAGAGAAAAAATGAAAAGATTACTTTTCGTTGTGGCTGGCTTACTTGTAAGTCTAAATTTAGCTTATGCTAATGATTTGTTGTTTAAAGCCTCAAATGGGGCTTTAAATCAAAACTCTGTCGGAGTTAAAAAACTTAATGATGAAGAGCTAAAAGGCGTTGTGGGCGGGTATGCCGCACAAAATAGAATGGCTCCGTTTTTAGTCAGTGGAGGTTATTGGCTTGCAAGACAAGGGGCTATGTGGGGCGTAAGATATACGACTTGGGCATTTTTGGCGAAAGATACCCTTTTAGCTCAAAGGGTTGGCGGTATTGATGCTTGAAAATCTAATAGCACAAATCATAGAGGGCATAGTAGGTTGCAAAGCTCGTAAAATGGGGCTTTTTTGCATAATGGCTATGATGGCGTTAGCCTTTGTTTTGTGGTTGGTTTTCTCTCATCTTTATGGGTATTTGTGATGAAGTTTGGCACAAAATTTGCTTGAAATCTTGCAAAATCTTTAAAGTGAGGTTTCAAGCTATGCAAATTACTGACACCCTTTACGCAAACACTGCAACTTCAAAAAAAGTTTCATCGCAAAAATCTTATAAAGATTTATTTGGGCAAAAAGTTGCCGAATTTGAAAGCCAAAATCCAGCGTGGTGGCAAAATTTAAAAGAAAATTCAAATTTACAAGCAAGCTACACTATAAACACACCCCGAAAACAAGTAAGTGTTAGAGAAGGTGTAAGTTATGAATTCGAGTATCCACAAAATGCAAACACACCATTTTCAAATGCCGTAAGTGCCGCACAACCTGCTGTAAGCGAGAGTGAATACAATCAAGCTTTGAGTAGGATTAAGGACTTGATGGACGAGATAGTGTCTTTTGCTATCAGCGAGCAAGGCGCAGATAGCGAGCTTGGCTTTAATTTAGACCAAATGGACAAGCATTTTACCGCACAAATGGAAAGCAACTCCGTAAAACTTGATATGCTAAAAAGTCAAATCAAAAATTACAACGGCGATGACAAACTTATCATCAACACTATGCAAAGCTACTTTGCCTTTGGCGGACAGACGGCAATGCATTATATCGCTAAATTTTTTGACTACGCAAGCGACAAGATAAAAAATTTACCTGTGGCACAAATCGTGCAGGATTTAAGCATAGTTAAGGGGTATTGGGACAACAACACAGAGCAAGGTTTTGTCATTGATGGCAAAAAATTAAGTTTAAGCCAAATTTTTAATGAAAAAACAAAGCGTTATCAAACCAAACTTAACATTGATAATATAGAATTCAGCGATATAAATTTTAACAGCACGAGCGACAAATTTGAAAGTAAAAAATTTGAAATTTTGCTTGGAATTTTTGAAAAAAGAGAAAAAATAAGCGTGCAAAATTCAAACGCAAATTTAAGCAAAACAAATTCAAATGACAGCCTTTTGAAAGAGCTTTTAAAGAGTGTTTGAAAGGCATTTAATAGGAATTTGGAATGAAATTTGCTTGTAAATTTACAAAAAATTTAGTTTTAAAAAAAGTGAAATTCAAAAAAGGTTTAAGCGATGATAAATGCTCTAAATTCACAAGGCTACTATGCAAATTACGCTCAAACTAGCACACAGCAAAGTGCGCAAACTCGCCCAGAGTTTCGCACATTTACTGATGATACCTTTTATGTGTCGCCTGATTATAAATTTAACAAACAAAGAGTGCCAAGTGCCTATGATACTAATGTTAAAGAATTTATAAATTCCAAGTGTATGGAAAAATTTTCAAGCAAGGTGTATCAAAAAAGCCAAAGCATACTTGGTGAAGTGTCGCAAAGCAAGTATGAACGAGCTGTTAGCTCTTTGGCGACAAAAATGCAAGAGTTTATGCAAACCCTACCAAAAAATTCACTTTCTTACGAGTGGGCGGATAGACTTTATGATAGTTTTTTGCTCGAACAAAGCCCCGAAACTATGGGCTATGATGAGATAGATGTTTATACTGCTAAACTTAATGGCAAAATAGAACTTCATACTTCTCGTGTGCAAGAGAGTAAAAATAGAGTTATGCAAGCTCTTGCTAACAAATCCTTAGGCATTGAAAATGAAATAGAGAAACTCAAAAAAGAGCTTGTTAATCTTGACATTCACGCCAAGCAAATGCCTGTGGCGGCAACACACTTTTTTGCTTTGTTTGAAAGTGCGTTTAGCGAAAGTGAAATGCAAGAAATCATCGATGAGCTAGCAACCATTCGGGCGTATAATGACTACAAAGCCCACAA
>CAKVDW010000019.1 GCA_934728065.1 uncultured Campylobacter sp. | reverse complement strand
GATAGAATTTGCCCTTGTGTTCGCTGATGATTTTGCTTTCAAAAAGCTCTCTTAAAAGCTGCTTAAAATCGCTACTTACCTCATCAGCACGCACACCAAAAGCCAAATTTCGCAAAAATTCTTTCACTTTTTTTCTTTAAATTTGAGATAAAACTTATAAGCTCATTTTACAAAAAAAATTATAAAAATCCATTTAAAGCACCGTCTTAAAAAATGAGTAAATTTCGCAAAACATTTGAAAAATATCCTTTGTTTTTGTTATAATGCAGATTAAATTTATATATAAAGAAAGTGAAATTTTTGAAGAAATATTTAACAAATAGCCTTTTTGGGCTACTTTTACTCTGTCTTATCGCTGTGTTTGTTGTTTTTTTTCTGCTGATGAAACAAGGTGAAACACCTCATTTAGAAGTTAATGCAAGTGGTGATGAAAACTTAAGTGAAGTTGTTGAAGCTATGCCGATACCAAAGCTAGAAGAGAAAAAACTTGTCAAGGGTTTGTTTGCTGATTATGACCCTGAGAGTTTTAATGAGGAAAATTTAACGCCTAGCCAAAAAAATGAGGCGCAAAAAGAGGAAAATCCTAGTGCTTTGATTGATTTTAAGCTTAATAAAAATCAGCTTTTCAACAAACAAAATGATTTTTTAAATTTCTTTAAGGGGCTTAAATTCCAAGATGATAACAAGAGTTTTAAGGAACAAAATATAAGCAAAAAAACGCCTATTTATGATAGCAATAAACCAAAACTAAGCATCATCATCGATGATATGGCAAGTAAGGAGCAAGTAAGAAGGCTTAAAGCCACAGGTCTTAAGCTTACACCGAGTTTTTTTCCCGTAGATAAAAATCACCCAAACACTCATCATTATGCGCGTGAATTTGAGTTTTTTATGGTGCATTTGCCACTAGCAGCTATGAATTTTAAAAGAGAAGAAATTCAAACCCTCAAACCACACGACACTCAAGAGCAAATTGAAGCCAAAATTGAACAAATCACTAAGGATTTTGTTGGGGTAAAATTCATCAACAATCATACAGGTAGCCTTTTTACAAGGGATGTTGCGGCGATGAGAAAGCTATTTTTAGCCTTTCAAAAATATGATTTAATCTTTGTAGATTCCATTACCGTAGGCTCATCAAAGGGAAGTTTGCTCGCTAAAGAATTTAATCAAGTGCCGATAAAAAGGGATATTTTTTTGGACAACAAAGATGATATAAACTCAATCAAAGCCCAAATCAAAAAAGCTGTAAATTTAGCCCATAAAAATGGCTTTGCCATAGCCATAGCCCACCCCAAAAAAAACACCTTTGAAGCCCTAACTCAAAGCATAGATTTGCTTCAAAGTGTGGAGCTTGTTTATTTGAGTGAAGTGTATGAATATCATTGAAAACTTGCCTGCTGAACTTTTAAGCATTAAAAAGCCTGTTAAAAAACTTTATTACAAGGGAGATTTATCTCTTTTAAACAAACCAAAAGTCGCTCTTATTGGCTCAAGAAAAATGAGTGTTTATACTAAAAACTGCGTTTTAGAGCTTGCAAGAGTTTTAAAACAAGTGGGTGTTTGCGTGATAAGCGGTGGGGCATTTGGTGTTGATATTAACGCTCATCAAGGAGCAATGCCTTGCACCATAGGTGTTTTTGCTAATGGGCTTAATCAAATTTATCCTAAAAATAATGAAAAAATCATCAAACAAATTTATGAAAATGGCTTGGCTTTGAGTGAAAATGAGCCAGATTATATGCCTCGTCCTGAAGATTTTTTGTTGCGAAACCGCATTATTATCGCTTTAAGCGAAGCTATTATCATCGCTCAAGCAGACTTTAAAAGCGGTTCATTGCACAGTGCAAATCTAGCTCTTAAGCTTGGCAAAAGGGTCTTTGTCCTGCCACAACGAAAAGGCGAAAGCGATGGAACAAATAGCCTTTTAGAGCAAGGAAAGGTGAGTTTAATTAACGATTTTAAAGCTTTTGCCTCAAATTTTGGGCTAGTTGAAGACAGTGAAAATGATGATAAAATTTTAAAATTTTGCAAAAATGGGGTGAGTTTAGATAAGGCTTTGGCTGAATTTGGCGAAAAAATTTATGAATATGAGCTAGAGGGCAAACTTGAAATAGAAGGTGTTTTGGTGAGGACAAAATAATGAATGCTTTAGGGCTTGATATAGGTTTAAAACGCATAGGTGTAGCACTTTGCATAGATGAAAAGGTTGCCTTGCCCTTAAATGCTGTGCTTCGCAAAAATCGCAACCAAGCAGCCGCTCAAATAAAAATGCTTTTAAATGAACACAGCATTTCAACGCTCATCATAGGCGTGCCAAAAGGTGCAAGCAGCGAAAATGAAATGAGAAAAAGAGTGGAGCATTTTATTAATTTGCTTGAGTTTAACGGCAAAATTCATTTTGTTGATGAGAGTTTTACGAGCAAAGAAGCCTTAAATTTTGGCGTGGCTAAGTTAAGAAAAAAAGACGGTAAATTAGACTCACTTGCAGCCTTAGTGATGATAAGGGAATATTTTGGCTTATTTTGATTTAAGCTTATACCTTAAAGAGCTTTATGATGAGGATATTTATGAGCAAATTATCGCCTCTTTTAATAAGCCAAAAGCCGTTTGTCTTTTTTTAAATTCCTTAAAATGCAAAGATGAGGACTTAAGCAAAGAACTTAAAGCAAATGAAATCCCTTTTTTAAAGCTTGATGAGTATTGTTATAAGATACCCTTTGAATTTAAAAAACGACTTGGCAGGCTTAAAATTTATGGCTTGGGGCATTTTTATTTGCAAAATTATAGCTCTTATCTTTGCTCTAAAAATCTTAATGTCAAGGCTGGTGAAACTGTTTTGGATATGTGCGCAGCTCCTGGCGGAAAAAGCATAAATTTAGCAAATTTTATGGGTAATCTTGGAGTTTTATCCTGTGTTGAAACGAGTAAAAGCCGTTTTTTTACCTTGCAAGAAAATTTGAAAAATTATGGGGTTTTTAATGCAAAATGCTTTCTTAAAGATGCGAAGTCTGTGGGAAGACTTTGCCCTTTAAAATTTGATAAAATTTTGCTTGATGCGCCTTGTTCTAGTTTTGCTAAAATGGGCTTTGAGCTTCAAAAAAGCCAAAAAGAACTCAAAAGTATAGCCTTGCTTCAAAAAAAGCTTTTACATTCTGCCTTACAAGCACTTAAAATAAAAGGTGAGCTTGTTTATAGCACCTGCACTTTTTTAAGAGAAGAAAATGAAGAAGTTATAGAAAATGCTTTAAAGAGCGATTTTAAACTTGAGCTTTTAGAGTTAAATTTAAGCAACACCAAGCATATAAACGGCTTTTCGCAAGATGAAAATATAAAAACAAAAACTAAACGCATAATCCCTGATGATTTTAATCAGGGATTTTTCATCGCCAAGCTCAAAAAGCTTGCTTAAGAGGCTACGGCTTCTTTGGCGTATTTAACCCCTAAATCAAAAGCCTTAGCATTTGCTTCTTTAGTTTTAGGTGGCACGGTTTCAAGCATTACAGTGCGAAGTTTTTCTAAGTCTATACACTCGCTCATAAAAGCAGCTATGGCAAGGGCAATGACTGATTGAGTGGCGACATTACCCACCTCATCTTTAGCTATGGTGATGATAGGAATTTTGTAAATTTTCCATTTTTTAAAATCATCTTGGGCAGGATGAACTAAATTTGGGTCTATCACAATGATACCGCCATCTTTTACGCCCTTGTTAAAGTCTTTATAGCCTTTATCGGCAGTTGAAAGCATAAAATCTACCTCGCCCTCAATAGCATAAGGAAACAAAATTTCTTTATCATCAATGATAATATCAACCTTTGTAGGTCCTCCACGCACTTGAGAAGTATAAGTTGAACACTTAAAAGCGCAACGCCCTTCCTCTATGGCAGCCTCAGCCAAAATTTCCCCAGCAGTGATAACGCCTTGTCCGCCCTCACCGCCAAATCTTAATTGATACTTCATTTTAAAGCTCCTAAATCAACCATTCTTTTTTCTTTAAATGCCCTACGCACTTCTTCATACGCGTGGCAATACTCTGCTCTTTCATTGTCCTCGTGTAAAATTCCCGTTGGAAATTTATCCTTTCTTTCCTCAGGCTCCATTTTTTCAAAACTTGATTTATCAGCAATGCGGTTTTTAATCCAATCAAGCATTTGAACAGCCTCTCCCATTTTGTTTTTGCGACCTAAATTTATGTGGCAGTTTGAAAAGACATCAACAAAGCTATAACCCTTATGGTTTAAAGCTTTAAAGATAAGATTTTCAAGCTTTGCTGCTTCAATCACATTTCCCCTTGCCACAAAACTAGCTCCTGCAGCCTTAGTAAGCTCGCAAGCATCAAAATTTGGGTCTATATTACCCTTTTGTGCTGTAACAGTGTAAAAACCTTGCGGAGTTGTTGGCGAGGTTTGGGAATTTGTAAGTCCATAGATGAAGTTGTTGATGACTATATGTGTTAAATCAATGTTTCTACGACAACCGTGTATGGTGTGATTGCCACCGATTGCGAGTGTATCGCCATCTCCGCTCACTACGATAACATGTTTGCTAGGATTTGCAAGCTTTATACCCGTAGCATAAGCAATAGCCCTGCCGTGTGTGGTATGAACGGTGTTGCAATTAACATAAGAACTCATTCTACCACTACACCCTATGCCAGAAACTAGGCACACATCGTCCATTTTCCAACCTATCTTTTGAATGGCACGGATTATACATTTAAGCACAACGCCATCACCACAACCCCAGCACCACTGAGTAGGCATTTTATCTACTCTTAAATACTCATCATAATCAAAAGCCATTTTATATGTTCTCCTTTACTTTGGCTATAATTTCACTTGGCGTTAAAGGACGCCCATTTGCACGAACAAAAGCGATTAAATCATCTCTTTTGCTCACTCTTTGAATTTCTTCTAAATACTGTCCCATATTAAGCTCGCAAACCATTACTTTTTTGAAGTTATTAACCACTTGAGCGATTTTCTTTTCGGCAACAGGATACAAGGTGATAGGGCGGAACAAGCCCACCTTAACACCTTGCTCTCTTAATCTTAAAATAGCATCTTTAACAGAGCGGCTAACGCTACCATAAGCGATAATGAGAAAATCTGCATCATCAAGCATAAACTCTTCATAAGTGCAAATTTCATCTACCCTACTTTTTATCTTGCCAAAAAGCCTTTCTATATTTCTTTTAACAATGTCGCCATCCTCAGTTGGAAAGCCTATGTCGCCGTGATGAAGTCCTGTTATGTGATAACGATACCCCTCAAAGAAAGGATTAAGCACCGCAGCTTCATTTTCAGCTGCTGCATAAGGCTTATAATCTTTCTTATCTCCGCTAAATTTAGCTCTGTTGATGATTTTAAGTTCATTTAAATCAGGAATTTTAGCCTTACCATTCATATGCCCAACAGTTTCATCTAAAAGCAAGAAAACAGGTGTCATTAGTTGCTCGGCTAAATTAAAGGCTCTTATGGTTTCATTATAAGATTCCTCCAAAGAAGCTGGAGCTAAAGCTATACTTGCATAATCACCGTGAGTTGGTGCTTTTGCCTGCCACAAATCCCCCTGCGCCACGCGTGTAGGAAGTCCTGTTGATGGTCCCCCACGCATAACATTAGCAATAACAAGTGGAATTTCAGCAATGAAAGCATAGCCTATTTGCTCTGCTTTTAAAGAAATTCCCGGACCCGAACTTGCCGTCATCGCCTTTACTCCACTCATTGCTGCACCTATGGTTACGCTAATACCTGAAATTTCATCTTCCATTTGTATGAAAGTGCCATCATTTGCTGGCAAAAGCTTGGATAGCTCGTGAGCTATTTCAGAACTTGGCGTTATAGGGTAACCACCAAAAAATCTACAACCGCATTCAATCGCTGCCTTAGCGACTAAGGCATTTCCTGTTGCTACTAATTCTCTCATCGTAATTACCTACACTTTCTTATAATTATTTTGCTTGATAGCCGAAGCTCTTTCCTTTGCTTCTGGAGTGAGCTTGTTAAATTTAAACTCAGTTCTTGCAGCAACCATAATAGCAAAGTCTGGGCAATGCACTTCACATTCCGTGCAACCTATACAGGATTCAGGGTGAATGACCTCAATCATCTTCCCTAAAACAGCATTGACATCATCGCGCATAGCTAAAACACCAGCAGGACAATAACTTACACAGATATTGCAAGCCTTGCACCTGTGTTCATTCACCCAAACGGGTGTATCTTTTGGAGCAGTTATACTCATTTTTCTTCCTTACAAGTTAAATTCATCATTTTTCCTTTACAAATAGTCATTTTTCCTCAAAGATTCATCAAGCTTTATTTTTTCATCCTCGCTTAAATGCAAATTTGAAAGCTCGACAACGCCGTTTAAATTAAGCCTTGCCAAAACGCCAAAGGCTTTATTTTCTATACCGTATTCGCCGTGAAGTATCACGCTCATTGCCAAAAATTCACCCGTGCGAATGGATTCTATCATTCTTACACAAGCAGCAGCTGGCGCAAGATAAGCTGATGTTTTTAGATGTTTTATCACCTTAGCGCCACCTGTTTTGACTTCATTTTCTATATACTCAAATTCATTCTCGCTTAAAATATCTGATATTTTTTGATTTTTATACAAAGAATGCGACTTTAAAAGTACCATATCATCATTGTGAAAGCCTATGAGTTTGGTGTCTATATCCAAAGTGCTGCATTCAAATTTTTTAGCAAGTTCATATTTAAATCTCGCATTATCAAGCGTTCCAGCCATAGCGATGATTTTTTTAGAATCAAAAATCTTGCTTTCATAAAGAGTATTAAGCAGAAAATCAACAGGGTTTGTAAGTATGATAAAAAGAGGATTTGGCACGAAATTTTTAAGCTTTTTAGCACAGTCAAGCATAATGTTCGCATTAGTTTGCAAAAGCTCATTTCTGCTTTGTCCAGCCTTTCTTGGAAAGCCAGCACAAAAAACGACTATATCGCTTCCCACACACTTATCATACTCACTCGTGCAGGTTAAGGATATGTCAAGATTTAAAGCGGCTATACTTTGACTAAGTTCTAAATCCCTAGCGATGATTTTATCCTCATCTCTTTCAATCAAAACAATCTCATCGCAAGCTTGCCTTAAAATCAAAGCATAAGCAAGGCTTAAGCCGACATTTCCTCCGCCTATAACTGTTATTTTCATCTTCTCACAATGCTCGCTATGATAGAATTAAAACTTTTACTTGGACACATAATACTCTTTGTCTTTTCATCATCAAGCTTATAATATCCGCCCAAATCAACCTTTTTTCCCTGCTCATCAATGAATTCAGCTCTTATTTGCTCCTCATTTGAGCTTAACTTTATGGAAACTTCTTTAAAAATGCTTTGCAATTCTTTTTCATTTCCCTGTCTTGCAAGCTCATTAGCCCAATACATAGCCAAATAAAAATGGCTTGTGCGGTTATCATCTTCTTTAACCTTTCTTGATGGACTTTTGTTGCTTTCTAGCCACTGTCCTATGGCTTCATCAAGGCATTCAGCCAAAACCTTTGCCCTGTAATTACTTCTTTTTTCGGCAAAAAACTCCAAACTTGCCTGCAAGGCTAAAAACTCACCAAGACTATCCCAACGCAAGTGATTTTCACTCACAAGTTGTTCAACTTGTTTTGGTGCAGAGCCGCCAGCTCCTGTTTCAAACATAGCCCCACCGTTTAACATAGGCACGATAGAAAGCATTTTTGCACTCGTTCCAAGCTCTAAAATAGGGAAAAGGTCGGTAAGATAATCTCTTAAAACATTACCTGTAATGCTTATGGTATTTTTACCAGCTCTTATTATCTCAAGGCTTTTTAAGCAAGCTTCTTTTGGACTTAAAATGGCTAAATTCGCGCCCTTTTCCTTAAGTCTTTTTTGAACTAAATCAATCATTATCTTGTCGCTTGCTCTTTGTTTGTCAAGCCAAAAAATAGCCTCTTCGCCGGAACTCTTTGCTCGCTCTATGCCTAAATCTATCCAATTCATAATGGCATCAATCTTTGCTTGACAAGCCCTAAAAATGTCATTCTTTTCAAGCTTTTGCTCAAGCAAGGTTTCATTATTTGCCACTATACGAACAGTGCCACTATCTTTAAGGATAAAGGTCTTATCGTGTGAGCCGTATTCTTGAGCTTTTTTAGCCATTAAACCCACATTTGATACGCTGCCTAGTTTGCTTGGCTCAAGCGTGCCGTTTTTATGCAAGTCCTCAAGCACAGCCTCATAAACTTGTGCATAGGTTTTATCAGGGATTAAAGCGTTTGTATCTCTTTCTTTGCCATCTTTATCCCAAAGTTTTGCGCCATTTTTAAGCATAGCTGGCATTGAAGCATCGACTATAACATCACTTGGTATGTGTAAGTTTGTGATACCTTTGTCAGAATTAACCATAGATAAATCAGCACTTTTGCCTAAAATTTCATTATAAAGCTTTAAGATTTCATCTTTTTTGCTTGAGTTTTCAATCTTATTTAAAAGCTCGCTTACACCGTTGTTTTCATTGACACCCAAAGCCTTAAATTCAGCTTCAAATTTATCAAACAATTCCTTAAAATAAGTCTTTACACAATGTCCAAAAATCACAGGGTCGCTTACTTTCATCATAGTGGCTTTTAAATGCAAAGACAAAAGCAAGTTTTCTTTCTTGCTGGCTTCAATTTGCTCTTTATAAAACTCATCAAGCTTTTTAGCACTCATAAAAGAACAGTCTAAAATTTCATCTTTTTGCAAATTAAGCTTGTCTTTTAAAACAGTTACAGTGCCATCATTTGCAACAAATTCTATCCTCGCAGTGCAATTATTTTTCACCAAAATGGCTTTTTCGTTTGAAAAGAAGTCTCCATCTTTCATATAAGAAACTTTGGTTTTTGAATTCTTTTCAAAAGGCACAACCTTGTAAGGATTGTGTTTGGCGTATTCTTTTACAGCTTTTGTGCAACGGCGGTCTGAATTTCCTTGCCTTAAAACAGGATTTACAGCTGAACCAAGCACTTTTTGGTATTTTTCTTTGATTTTCTTTTCATCTTCGTTTTTTGGCTCATCAGGGTAATTTGGCACTTTATAGCCCTTTTCTTGAAGCTCTTTAATGGCTGCTTTAAGTTGGGGAATAGAGGCTGAAATGTTTGGTGTTTTAATCAAAATCGCATTTGGATTTTGCACCAATTCGCCAAGTTTAGCTAGAGCATCTTCTTGTTGCTGTGCGGGAGTTAAGTTTTCATTAAAACTTGCCAAAATTCTACCCGATAAAGAAATATCGGCTGTTTTTACGACTATGTTTGCACTGCCTAAAAAAGCCTTAACAATAGGCAAAAAGGAGTAAGTCGCTAGGGCTGGTGATTCGTCTGTGAGTGTATAAGTCATCTTGTTCCTTTTTCATTTAGAATATTTTCATTTGTGATTATACACCAAAAAGGATTATTTTGAGAAAATATTATTTTGAATTCAATCAAAAAAATACAATTTAAGCATTTTATAAGTTTATTTAAACCAAGTTGAAGGCATTTCAATAATGTTTTTTAGGAGATTGAAAGGCAACTGTATGGCTTCTTTGATAATTTGCGAACGAAATTGTGGTTTGTCTAAATTTCCACTTACTAAAATTTGAGTGCTTATAACCCTATCTGTTCCAAGTATAACTTGATTTATAATGGGAATTTTATCGATGATTTGGGATGCTGACTTAAGGGTTTGTAGCTCAAGCTTTATATTTATAGTGCTTTTGTTTAAATCAATATTTCCAGAACCCAAAACATCAACACTATCTCCATCAAAGGTAAGAGCGCTTATGTGTATATTGTCCTTTGTTCTTTCAAAAAGTATCGCTCCTTTTTGGATATTCAAGCCCTTTTCATTAAAGGTAGGAGCTTTAAACAGTGCTAAACTCGGTATAGCATCAATAAAGCTGATGAGCTGGTTATGAATTTTAAGCTCTTTCATAAAGGTATCATTGATGAGTATCCTACCCTTGTAATTTTTCTCGCTCTCGCCTTGTATATGGACACTAAAAACACCGTTTTGAAACATTTTTTTGCGGAAAAAATCATTTGCCACAGTGTCGCTTATGTTGTTTATATTCATTAAAAATTCTTTACTGTTTTTCTTTAATTCAAATGAAGTTTGCCCTTTATTTGCTTGCAACTTTACATTACCTTTTTGAGAACTAAAATCCACCTCATCAAAATGCAAACTTTTATCCAAATCATCAAGCAAGACACCAAAATTTGACCCTTTAAGCTCTATGTTGTAATTAATTTTATCCGCTTTGGAGCTATTTTTTACGCGGTAAAAAAGGTTTTTAGCCCTTATTTTGATATTATTTTTCCTTAAAGAAAAATTAAACAAAGTGCTTGAATTACTTATCTCAAGCAAATCATCTTTTTTTCTTATCGTAAAATCATCGTTATCATAAGCTTTTCCATCACTTCTTACCAATAAATCGCTTTTAAAATAAGCCTTTGTGAGCTTTATGATATATTCTTTAAAATCCTTAGTTTCAAAAGCAAGATTTTCAATGCTTTGAATATCAAATTCTTGCATTATAGGCGAATATTCTTTAAATTTTTCTGGCTTAAGCAGGTTAAAACTCAAACCATTGCTAAAATTTAATGTTAAATTCAAAGCCTTTGCCTCGACAAAAACACCATTTTTGTAAGATAAATCAAGCTTTAAACTTTGTTTTGGCAAATTTAAAATATCTTTAAAATACAGCTTAAAAAGCTCAGTATCAAAAACACCGCTTTTTTGGACCAAATCAATGCTTGCATTAAAATCAGCCTCTAAAAAATCATTCTTTATCTTAAAACCATCAAGCAAAACCTTGCCTTTTTCAAGCAAAACCTTGCCTTTTTGCACCGATAAATTCGCGGTGATAAAATGAGAATTTTCTATTTGAAAATTCCCACTATATGTCATTTTCTTAAGGTCTGAAAAGGGTGCGCTTAAATTAAAATCACTCATCACAGTGCCTATATCTTGGACAAATGGAATGGTAATATTATAAACTTTTAATAATTCTTGCATTTTTTCATCAAGTAAGAGTTCATTTGATACTATATGAAGCCAAATGCCCACCTTTTTAGGCTGAGTTATATCATAAAGATATACCTTACTTGCGCTTAAATCCTTTCCATTAAAACTTGCTTTATCAAAGTTAAAATCAAGCTTTTCCTTGCTTAAATTTATATCCACATAAGGAATTTGTATGCCTGTAATGTTTTCATCTAACTTCACCACCAAATCACTTGCAAAACCAAGCCCTGAAAGCTCGCTCACAGTTGTATTTTTACCAAAATCAACTTTAGCTTGTATATAATCAAAATGATAAAGTTTAGCCACAGCCCTTTGCCCTACCCATTTGCTTAAATTTTTATTTATTTTGGTATTTTTATCAAGAAAGGCAAAAATTTCTCGCATATTTTTTACAGTAAGTTTGTCAAATTTAAATTCAAGGTGCTTGTTATCATAAGTGAGGTTAAAGTCAAAACGCAATTTATCAGAATTTGCTTTAGCATTAAAAACATAGCTTTCTTGTTTTGTGTCTATGTTGATATTTGCGCTAATATTTGCATCAACTCCTTTTAAAACAAGCTCCTTGACATCAGCACTGATATTTTGCTCACTTTTGCCTAAATTTAACTTTAAATACATAAAGTCATTATCCGCTACAAATTCATCATCTTTAAACAAAAGGGCAACATCGTGTCCTTTTATATGAAGATTTTGTATGTCAATTTCTTGAAAAAAGAAGTAAAGGTATTTTAATCTTGCTATATCTTGGGAAATATCATTTAAGCCTAAGGCTTCATCTTGGTTTTTTTTGTCAAAAATTTCAACTTTTTTTGCTTTTATTGTGAGTTTCTTATCTAATTTAATATATAATTCATCAATACTAAAAATATGGGTTTGGATGCTATCAAGGCTAAAGCCTATTTTAAGCACGGCAAAAAGGATTAAAAAAACGATGAAAACACTTGTTAAAAACCATAAAATCTTTTTTTTCATATTCAATGTCTTTCTTTTATTTTTTATAGGAATTTTATACTACCTCACTCTACCCTTTAAAAGTGAAACCGTTGTTTATGTCCCTAGAGGAAGTATTGCTAATATTATAGCTAATTTAGATAACAATCTCCACTCAATGAGCAAAATTGACGCACTTACCTTGCGTCTTTTAGGACAACCTCAAGCAGGCTGGATACAAATTGGTGATGAAAATTTAAGCAGGATAGATTTTTTATACAAACTTACCACAGCCAAAGCCGCCCTTGAAAGTATCACTTTAATCCCCGGTGAAACCACCCTAGTTTTTTTAGAACAACTTGCCCAACAGCTCAAACTTGATAAAGATAAACTTTTAAGTGAATACAAAAAACAAACGCCTCATAATGAGGGTATGTTTTACCCAGAAACTTACAAAATTCCAAAGGGCATAGACGAAGCAATGCTTATAGATATGCTTTTAAAATACTCACAAAACGCTTTTAAACAAGCTTCTCAAAAAATTTTTGGCGAGTATAATGAAAAAAAATGGCATCAATATATCATCACAGCCTCTGTTATACAAAAAGAGGCTGCAAATAATGAAGAAATGCCCATAGTTTCATCAGTTATTTATAATAGACTTAAAATAGGTATGAAGCTGCAAATGGACGGCACGCTTAATTATGGGCTTTACTCGCACAGCAAAATTACGCCAGAACGCATAAGAAACGATGAAAGCTCTTATAACACTTATAAATTTGAGGGTTTGCCAAAAGAAGCTGTGTGTAATGTCTCTTTAAATGCCATAAAAGCAGCTATATTTCCCGCAAAGACTGATTATCTTTACTTTATGAGAGATAAAAGCACAGGCAAGCACATATTTACAACAAATGTAAATGACCATAACAAAGCCGTTGATGCGCAAAGGGGTAAATAGTGTGTATCTTTAACAACTTTTTTAACGCTATCAAAAAAAATGTTTCAAACAAAAAAGCAAATTTTGATAAATTTTGTGTATAATTTGCGCTATGAATAAACAAATAAATGACAATTTTAACAAGGCTCGTTTTTGGCATTTAGCCCTAGTAGTAGGCGTTTTAGCCTTGCTTTTAACCGCGCTTAATTTCTTTGGCTTTGATGAACCACAAGTATATCCGCAAATTCAAAGGGATATTTTTTTAAGCCTTAATGCGCTTTGGCAAAACGCGCCCTCCATAGCGCACAATCTCACTCAACTAGGCGATGCGAGCGTGGTGCTTGCGCTTTTGCTGTGCTTTGCGCTCATTGCGCCTAAACTTTGGGAGGCGCTCATTGCCGCTTCTTTGCTCTCTGTCGTGCTTACGCCTTTTCTTAAAGCATTTTACGCTATGCCACGCCCTGCACGAGCTTTTGGGGACAATGCCTTTTATATCATCGGCGACAAGCTAATGGGCGTAAATAGCTTTCCATCAGGGCATACAACAACGATTTTTACCACAGTTTGCGTGCTGCTTTTTGCCTTTATGCCACGCACGCTCAAATGGCGTTTGCCCTTTGTTATAAGCCTTGTTTTGCTTGGCGTGCTTGTAGGGTTTTCGCGCATTGGCGTTGGGGCGCATTATCCGCTTGATGTATTAGGCGGCTCACTTCTTGGGTGCGTGTGTGGGCTTTTTGGCGTGCTTGTAGCGGGCAAAACGCGTCTTTTTGCGTGGCTCAATTCTCGCTATGGTTTGCTTGTTTTTGCCCTTATGAGCGCGCTTGGCGTGGTGATGATGCTCAAACACATAAATAAATTTAACCTTTTTATCTTTTACCCAGCACTTCTTTGTGCGTTTGTTTGCCTTTTTGCCACACTTCGGGCGTATTTTTCAAGCAGCTTAAATTCAAAAAACGAGGCTAATCCCATAGCCTTTATCTTCATCATCAGCGCGCTTTGGATAGTGTTTTTTCATTTTCCTTTGCTTGAATTTTTGCACTCAAACCTTGAATTTAACTCATTTAGTGGGGCTTTGCTCTTTGTTTCTCTTGTGCTTTTTTGCTTTATGCTCACCTTGCTTTTGCCCCTTTTGCTCGCGCTTATTTCTTTTAAACTCACAAAAATTTACTTTGTGCTTTTCACGCTTACAAACGCTTTGGCTGTGTATTTTGTCTCAACTTATGGCGTGTTTTTAGACAAGACAATGATGGGCAACCTTTTCAACACCAACCCAGCAGAAGCGGGCGAGTTTTTGTCCTTAAAAATGGCTTTGTGGATAGTTGTGCTAGGCATTGTCCCTGCTTGCTTTTTGTTTGCTTTAAAGCTTGCAAAACCCGCCCGCAAAACACTTGCTAAATTAAGCACTTTATCGCTTTTAACGCTCATCTTGCTTGCTTTTATCAATTTTTCAAATTTGTTGTGGATTGACAAGCATTCAAAGCAACTTGGTGCTTTGGTTATGCCTTATTCTTATCTTATCAACTCCGCGCGTTTTGTTGGGGGCGAGCTTGCTAAAAACAAACGCGAAATTTTACTGCCTGATGCAAGCTTTGCAAATGACAAAAAAGCTGTTGTGGTGCTGGTTATAGGCGAGTCGGCGCGTTTAAAAAATTTCTCACTTTATGGATATGAACGCGAGACGAATCCGCTTCTTTCAAAGGTGCAAGGTTTAAGGCATTTTTATGCCAAATCAAGCACCACTTACACGAGCGCGTCTGTGAAAAATATGCTCTCACACAAGGATACTTCGGCGTTGTATGAGATACTGCCAAATTATCTTTCGCGTGCTGGCGTGAGCGTGGTGTGGCGTTCGGCAAATTGGGGTGAGCCTCCGCTTCACTTGCCAAGCGAAAATGTCTTGCGTTATAGCGAGCTTTCACAAAAATACCCTAAGCTTGATGACAGCTATGAAAGCGCGCTCATCGCAAATTTAAGCGAAGAAATAAAAAAAGCAAATTCCCCCAAAGTGCTGATAATCTTACACACCAGCACGAGCCACGGACCAACATACTACAAAAAATATCCGCCCGAATTTGAAAAATTCACGCCCGTGTGCAAGAGTGTTGAGCCAAAGGGTTGCTCGCAAGATGAAATCATAAACGCCTATGATAACACTATCCTTTACACAGACTTTTTGCTAAATTCCATCATCAAAGAGTTGCAAGGGCTTGATGGCTTTCAAAGCTCGCTTATATATGTGAGCGACCACGGCGAGAGCTTGGGCGAAAACGGCGTATATATGCACGGCATACCGCTAGCCTTTGCGCCAAAAGAGCAGTATGAAATCCCGTTTCTTGTGTGGAGTTCTGAGGCAAACAAAATCAAAAATTTACAAGAACTTTCGCATTTTTATGTTTTTCACAGCGTTTTAGCGTTTTTAGGCGTTAAAAGCGAAGTGTTTGATGAGAATTTGAATTTGTTTAAATAAATATCATCAAAAGCCTTACAAAAACAGCTTACAAGCAAGGATAAAACACAAAAAACAGCTTGAAATAAAATAATTTCTAACAAAAATTTGCAAAATTTGCTTGTTTGTAGTAAAATACTGCAAGAAAAAGCTCAAAATTTTTGGAACGGTTTTTGCTTTATCTTTGGCAAAAGATTTACGAGGAAAGGGAAAAGATGATAATTCCATTTAAGTCTAAAGAGCTAGTAACAGGAGCTTTAGCAGGTAGAAATTTAAGAAATCAAATGATAAATTCAAACCTTGCTAATGTTGATACTCCATTTTACAAGGCGCGCGATATAGAATTTGAAACAGCTTTAGTCAATAGAGCGAATGAAATTTTCAAAAGAAAAGATGACAAAGAGCTAAAACTCGCGCAGACAAATGAAGCTCATCAAGAGCCTTGGAAATTCCCTGACCCGAAAAAATCAACCATTTACTTAAGAGATGGACATTTGGCTAGAAATGATGCCAATACGGTTGATTTAGATGTTGAAACAACAGAGATGAGTAAAAATGTAGCTATGGTAAATGCCCTTGATGGAGTATTAAGAAAACAAGGCAGCATTTTTGGTGGCATAATAGATGCCAGCTCAAAGCTTAGTTAGGAGTGAAAAATGGCTTATTTAAGTGATTTTGACATAAGCGGATATGGACTGAGCGCACAACGGTTTCGCCTTAACATTATAAGTTCAAATATAGCCAACGCTAACACCACAAGAACAGCTGAAGGCGGACCTTATAGAAGAAGAGAGGTCATCTTTAAGGCGACTGATTTTAGCGAAATTCTCAACAAAAAGGTTAAAGAGGATAGCAATCTTTTGGAGTATGAAAATCCACTCAATGACCCAAGCTCACAAAAGGATGCTCACCCAAGCATAATGAGCGTTGTAGTGCATAAGGTCGTGCGAGATGACAGAGAATTTAGGCTTAAATACGACCCAAGCCACCCAGATGCTAATGCTGAGGGCTATGTATCTTATCCAAATATAAATCCTGTTGTTGAAATGGCGGATTTAATAGAAGCTACAAGGGCATATCAAGCTAATGTAGCAGCATTTAACAGCACGAAAGCCATAGCGCAAAGTGCCATAGAATTATTAAGGGGTTAATGATGAATGAAATAAACAAAATAAACCAAACAAGTAGCTCAAATTCAACGCAAAAAAGCTCAAATACAGCTGGCATAGGAGAAGAATTTGCAAGACTTCTTAAGAACAGTATCGAAGAACAAGACACTACTCAAAAAACAGCTGAAGCAGCGATGACTGACATTGCCACAGGTGAGGTAAAGGACTTGCACCAAGCTGCCATTGCCATAAACAAAGCTGATGCAAGTATGAAATTTATGCTTGAAGTGCGCAACAAAGCCATAAACGCTTATAAAGAGATTACAAGAACTCAAATTTAATGAGCGAACATAATAAAAACAGAGTCTCTAAGGTCGCCTTTGCCTTTATAATGGCTTTGTTTTTTATGGTTTTATTTTTGAGTTCAACCTTTTTTCTTACCTCAAAAAGAAATATCCCCAACACTGAAAAAGAGCAATATAACATAGCTTTAAGAGGCAACATTATCACCCAAGATAACTTTACTATCGCTTCTTCAAAAGAAATTTACCGAGCTGAAATTGATTTAAGGAGTATTGACAAGACAAAACTTGAACTTTTTTTAAAGCTTTTTCAAATTTACAGTGGCATAAATGATGAAACGGTAAAGGTCATCAAAAAAAGGCTGGAGGTTAAAAAACCAAAAAGTTATAACTTCGTGCTTTTGCAAAATATAAACTCAAAACAGGCAAGCTATCTTAAAGAGCTTGCTAAAAAACTCTATTTGCAAGGTTTTTTCAAGCCTTTTACAAATTCAAACAACAAGGTAGAAACTCGTGGATTAAATATCATTGAGCATAAAGAGGACAGAACATATATGGGCAAAGACTCTTTAACGCCTATTATAGGCTACACAAGAGCAGCTTTAGATGAAGCAGATGGGGTGTTAAAAAATTTTGGTGTTAAGGGTGTTGAAAAATATTATGATGAGTGTTTAAAGGCTATTCAAGATGAAAAAGTGCAAGGGCTTAAAGATATAGGTGGCAACATAGTGCTGAATTTAGACTCCGTGCAACAAAAAAAAATAAATGGCTGTGATTTATACCTTAACATTTCCTTGAAAATTCAAAAAATGATAGAAAAAACCATAGACCAAAAAAATATTGATTTGAAAGCAAATGAAATCATAGTCGGCGTAATGCAAAGCCGCACAGGTAAAATCATCGCTCTAGCAAGCTCAAGACGATATGACCCAAGCAACAGAAGCAAAGACTTATCCGTGCTTAATGCAAGCGCCATAGAATACAGCTATGAAGCTGGTTCTGTCATCAAACCCTTTGTATTTACGACAGCCTTAAGACTTGACAAGCTCAAAATCAACGAAAAAATCAACACCCACAATGGCTCTTATAAACTTGGACAATTCACCATACAAGATGACCACAAAGCTCCTCAAATGTCGCCTGAGGAAGTTTTGGTTTTTTCCTCAAACATAGGAATGATACAAATTGCCAAAAGGTTGAGCAATTTTGAAATAGTTGCTGGACTGAGAATTTTTCATTTTGGGGAAAAAAGCGGTATAGACTTGCCTTATGAACAAAATGGAGACTTACCAAACCCTCAAAGATTAAGAGATATAGAAAAATCAGTTCTTAGCTACGGATATGGCTTAAAAACCACCTTTATACAACTTCTAGCTGGGTATAATGTATTCAATAATGAAGGCTTTTACATAAGTCCTAAAATCGCTGATAAAATATACCAAAATGGCAGTTTTAAAGAAATTCAACAGCAAAAAAAGGAAAAAATTCTCTCCAAAAACGCTAATGACATAGTTAAAAACATACTCATCACCACCATAGAAAAAGGCACGGGGAGAAAAGCTTTCACTAAGGGGCTTGTTGTTGGTGGCAAAACAGGCACAGCACGCATCGCTGAAAGAGGTGGATACACGAGTAACCGCTATAATGCTAGTTTCTTCGGCTTTGCTAATGATGACAAAAATGCTTACACCATAGGCGTGCTTGTGCGAAACCCAACAAAGCCTTACAGCTACTACGCTGCGCAAAGTGCCTTGCCTATATTTAAAGACACCATAGACATTTTAGTCAAAGAAGGGCTTTTAAATCCAAATCAAAACTGACAAAATTTTCTCTCATTTTAATAAATGCTTGGACTTATAATTTAAGCCATCTACCATAAAATTTGCAAAGCCCGCTTTAGTTAAAGCTTATTTTACTTTGAATATTTCAAATTTTACATTACTTTTTTTGCATAAGCACGCATTTGCTCTTGCAACTGTTGCCACTCATCAAGGCATAAAAGCTCTCGTATAAACTCATCAGATAAATGGGGGGGGGTGTTTTATAGTGATAATCCTTTTTGTCGTCTTCATCTGCTTTTGTATGGGTTGCTAGTTTTTCATAAATTTTATCCTTACAGTCATCAAGATAATATTGAAAGTCCTCTATAAGTTCCTCTACGCCTTCAACTTTATCAAAGAATTTATCGATTAAAATTTCAACCACAGGTGGCATTTTTTCATTAATAAAATCAAATTTCCACGCATTTAAAACAGAAAACAACACCACTTTTCCATCGCCAGAAAAAGCATTAAGCAAGCTTTCATCTCTTATATCTTGCTGCTGAAAAGCTCTTAAAATCTCCTTTTTACTCGCCTTTAAGTAAAAAGGGATTTCCTCTATTTTATACTCAAAACCTTGTTTTTGCATTTTATGTTCTTTTAATTGAGATTTTAAGGGATTAAAAATGACACTTCAACCCTTTTCATAACATTTTAGCAAAAAGCGTTTTTTTTTGAATTTTAGATAGTATTTGTGAAAAATTTTTAAATATTGTTACAAATTTGCCTATCCTTACTGCTAAATCAAGAATTGTTAGTATCAATAAACGCAAATTCTTAGCGCAAAGTAAAATGTAAATTTGGGCTAATTTTTGTTATAATTTCTCCATACAAACAAAGAATTAAATTTGACTTTTATCAAGTTTATCTTTGTAAAAAATTTGTTATTTTTAAAAAGTTTTTAAAGGCAAGAAGCGTGAAAATCTTTATAAATCTTCCCACTTGGCTGGGCGATAGCGTAATGGCAAGTGCGGCGTTAAGGCTCATTTTTTCGCATTTTGAAAGGCTTGTAAATGGCACAATTCAAAGCGCACCAAACGCCACAAATTCCGCTAAATTTAACGACAAGCAAGAGTTGAAATTCATTCTTTATGGCTCTTTTGTGGCTTGCGAGTTGTTTAAGGATTATCAAAACGCTCAAATTTGCGTGCAAACGCCTAAAAAAAGGGGCATTTTGGGCGCACTTGCTCGCTTTAAGGACTTATACAAACTTGCAAAAAATTTGGGCGAGTTTGATTATGCTTTTTCCTTTCGCTCAGCGTTTTCAGCGCGAATTTTGCTCTTTTTACTTAGCTCAAAACATAAATTTATTTTTGACAAAAAGCAAGACAAAAACGCTCATCAAGTGCTAAAATACCTTGCTTTTGTCCAAAAAGCCCTTAACACAAAGGCGCAAAGCGATGAGCTTTTTTTGCCTGTGCTTGAATTTAAGGGCATTTCATCAAAAGAAAGGCAAAATTTGCTCGGTAAATTCGGCATTAGCACTGATAAAAAGTGGCTTGGTATCAACGCAGGCGCAAAATACGGCTTGGCAAAGTGCTGGGACAAAGGATATTTCGCGCAAGTTGGCTTTGAATTTAGCTCAACGCACGAAATTTTGATTTTTGGCACGAGTTTTGAGCAAGAAATTTGCGATGACATAGAGCTTTGGCTTGCTAAAAAGGGCGTAAAGGCTCACAATCTTTGCGGAAAAACCAGCATAAAAGAGCTGTGTGAGCTGATTTCAGCACTTGATTTGTTTGTAAGCAACGACAGCGGGGCTATGCACATAGCAGCCTTTTACAAAACGCCTACCATTGCGGTATTTGGTCCCACTCGCTTTACGCAAACTAGCCCGTGGCGCAACGAAAACGCAAGGCTAGTGCATTTAAATTTGCCCTGTATGCCTTGTATGAAACGCGTTTGTCCGCTAAAACACCACGCTTGTATGAAGGATTTAAAGCCCGAACTTGTCATCAAAGAGGCTAAAAGCTTACTTGAGAAAATGTCAAATATTTAAAAATTTGGGGTAGAATTTGCTAAATTTTAAACAAAAGCAAGCGCAAAGGCATTAAGAATTTTAAGTTAGAATTCAGCAAAGATAAAAGGAAAGTAATATGCTCGGTCATTTTCAAGCAAATAGTTTTTTAAGCCCAAAAAATGCAGCATTTTGGGCGAGTGAGTATTTGGGTAAGAATGTAACGAGCAGCAACATTATCTACCTTATAAACTACGGCAAAATCGCTAATCACGCTACAAATCCAAAGGAAAATTTGATAGATAAAAACGAGTTAAAAGCGTATTATGATACCATTTTAAGCGCAAAAGAAGAGCTAGCACACCCACTATCTTTTTCGCAGTTTAAAGAAGCACAAACCACAAAACATATCCACCGTTTGCATCCATACAAAGGCAAATTTATTCCGCAACTTGTGGAGTATTTTTTAGACAGCCACACAGATACGCTCAAAGAGCAAATTTTTTTCAAAAAAGGCGACATTGTGCTTGATTTGTTTTGTGGCTCTGGCACGACTTTGGCTGTGGCAAGTGAGCTAGGCTTAAACGCTGTTGGCTTGGAGCTTTCAATCTTTAACACTATGCTTTGCAATGCTAAAATCAAATCTTTCACCGAGTGGAAACCGCGATTTGACAGCCTTGAAATGATATGTAAAAGCGCTTATGAATGGGAGTTGAAAGGCTAGATTAAATTTTACACTTAAATTAAATTTTAGGTATAATTTACAAAAAACGAAAGGATTAAAATGAAAAATTGTCTCTTTGCTGTTCTCTTTGCTCTGTTGTGCGTGGCTTGCACGAGTAAAACTCAATTATTGCCACAGGCTCGCCATATCAAAACTCTACCTATTTACGAAAAACCACAAAATTGTAAGTTTTTAGGGCGAGAAATCGGACAAAAAATAGATACTTGGGGTTCTACTAGTCTTTTAAATTTAAGAGAGTCTGCTATAAATGATTTAAAAAACAAGGCTGCAAATCTAGGTGGAGATACTTTACTTGTCTTAAATATGGAAAAAGGCTGGAATTCGACTTGGGGAGTAGGTGAATATCTTGTCGAGGGCGAAATTTATAAGTGCGCTGATTAAATAATGTTTTTGCGCCTATAAGCTAAATTTGTGGCTTGATTTGGCGTTAAGAAATTTGGGGTAGAATTTTTCAAAATAAAAAGGCTTAAAATGAACTATTTTCTTATCCAAAGCATAGAACTAGCAAATAGCCGAAACTACCTTGATGAGCTGTTTCGTGTCTATCCTATGAGTCCTGATTCTTTGCGTGAGATTGATGCTCAAAAATGGAGTGCATTTGAGAAAGAATTTAAGCAAAACAATCAAGCTAAAATCATACAATCCTTGCTGGATTTTGAGCTTTTTCCTATAAAAGATTCTTATGTAGCGTATTTGCGCCGTGATAAAAGTGCCATTTTGCGTAACCCTATGACTATCGCAAGGCTTTGTGGCAGGCTCAAAGAAATGGGGCTTGATGAAATCTATAAAAATCTTTCCCAACCCAAAGAAACAAACAGACAAATAGGACCGCTTTTTAAAAGATGGGTAAATAGCGGTGCGCTGGGCTTAACACCCTTGCCGCTTAAAGAATTTCAAAGCACAAAACAAAATGCCATTTTAAACGCCACAGATAGTGCTATGCAAGAGTATGCGCGTGAATTTTTGGGCTACACAAATCAAAAGGGATTAGATTTTATCGCCAAATTTAACGATAAATTCATTATCGGCGAAGCGAAGTTTTTAAGTGATTTTGGCGGACATCAAAACGCCCAGCTAAATGATGCTTTTGCGCTTTTAAATTCACAAAGCAAACACAAAAATGTCATCAAAGTTGCCATTTTAGACGGCGTTTGCTACATAAAAAACCACAGCAAAATGTTTGAAACGCTTATGCACCACAAAGACAAAAATATCTTTTCGGCACTATTTTTGCGCGACTTTTTGTATCAGGTGTGAAATGTTTCAAATTTTTAATGATTTTAAAAGCCCAAAAGAATTTTTACAAGAACCCTATAAAAATACTTTACAAGGGGATTTTGACAAGCACAATTTGCTGATTTTTGATGATAATTTAAACGCTATGCAGTTTTTGTTACAAGAAAAAGCCTATAAAAACGCACTAGATTTAATCTACATAGACCCACCTTTTGCCACAAACAACACTTTTAGAATGGGTAGCACCATAAGCGCAAGTTTAAGTGCAAATGTCGCTTATGATGATAAATTCGGCCTTGAAACCTATTTGGAATTTTTATATTACCGCTTTATTTTAATGCGTGAAATGCTAAGTGAAAAGGGCAGCATTTATGTGCATACAGATAGCAAAATAGGGCATTATGTGAAGATTGTGCTTGATGAAATTTTTGGCAAAGAGCGTTTTATCAACGACATTACGCGCATCAAATGCAATCCTAAAAATTTCGCTAAAAAGGGCTATGGCAATGTGAAAGATAGCATTTTATTTTACAGCAAGGGAGCGGATTTTATTTGGAATGAAGTGAGCCAAAAGGTAAGTCAGAGTGATTTAGCCAAACGCTTTAACAAGCGCGATGAAAAGGGTGCTTACACGACTATACCCTTGCACGCACCCGGAGAAACCAAAAATGGCGAGAGTGGGCAAGAATGGAATGGGCTTAAACCCCCAAAAGGTAGGCATTGGCGTTGTGCTTTGAGTGAGCTTGATAGCTTGCAAAAAGAAGGGCTTATCGAGTGGAGCAAAAACGGCAATCCACGCAAAAAAATCTACGCCAAAGATTATGGATACAAAAAAATCCAAGATATTTGGGAGTTTAAAGACAGCCAAAAGGTGCTTTATCCTACGCAAAAAAACACCGCTTTGTTAAGGCAAATTCTCTTAATGTCATCAAATGAAAACTCGCTTGTTATGGACTGTTTTTGTGGTGGTGGGGGCTTTTTGCAAGAAGCATCTTGCTTAAAGCGTAAATTCATCGGCATAGATGAAAGCGCACAGGCTATCATTCTCAATCAACAATGGATAAAAGAAAATTCAGCTCAATACGGCTTTTTAAAGCAAGCAAAAATTCTTAAAAGGCAAAGTGATAAGGCATTAAGAATTTCAAGCTAAAATTTATGCTCATCAAAAAATGGAGTTGCAAGTTATGCTCAAAAAACTCTTTGCCGTGTTAAGTTTGCAGGATAAACGCTTTTTTTACGCTTTGCTGGCTTTTAGCGTGCTGATTTCGTTCATAGAAAGCTTTGCCATAAGCCTTATAATGCCCTTTGTGAGCGTGGCGAGCGATTTTAGCTTGTTTGAACGCAATGCTTATTTAAGGCAAATTGATGAGTTTTTTAACTTGCCAAAGTATGAGCTAGTGGCGTATTTTGGGCTTTTGCTCATCGTTTTTTATGTGCTACGAGCCTTTTTAAATGCGCTTTATTTTTACCTTTTAGCGCGCTTTTCAAAGGGGCGTTATCATCTTTTTGCCCTGCGCCTTTTTCGCAAATACCTGAATTTAGACTATGAGAGTTTTACGCGCCAAAAGCACTCTGCCTTGCTTAAAACCATCACGCAAGAAGCCTTTAATCTCAGCACTATGCTTGCGAGCTTTTTGCTGATGATGAGTGAGCTTTTTGTAGTGGCGCTCATTTACGCGCTTATGCTTGTGGTGGATTATCAAATCACGCTATTTTTGAGCGTCTTTTTGCTTGCAAATGCGCTTATTTTAGTGCGTGTGCTTTCGCCGATGATGAAAAAAGCAGGCGCAAAAAGAGAAGTGGCGATGAGTGCGTTTTTTGAGACTTTAAGCACGAATTTAAACAATTTTAAATTCATCAAACTTAAAGGCAAAGAAGAAAGTGTCGCGCACCTTTTTAGCGAGCAAAGCTTTGCCTTTTCGCGTGCAAATATCACAAGCGAGACTATCAACGCCTTTCCGCGCCTTTTTTTAGAAGCTGTGGGCTTTTGCGTGCTTGTTTTTATCGTAGTAGCGCTCATCTGGCAAAGGCAAAGCGACATACACACGGCATTAGCGATGATTTCGCTTTTCGTGCTAGCCCTTTACCGCCTTATGCCAAGCGCGAACCGCATTATCACAAGCTACCACGACCTTTTGTATTATAAAAATTCGCTTGACATTGTCTATAAGGCACTTTATGAAAAAGATGAGAATTTAGGCGATGAAAAGGTAAGCTTTGAAAAGGATTTAGTGCTAAAAAATGTGAATTTTGCTTACAAAAACAAGCCCTTGCTCTTTGAAAATTTGAATTTTACCCTAAAAAAAGGCGAAAAAATCGCCTTTATCGGCGAAAGTGGTTCTGGCAAAAGCACGCTGGTTGATATGCTGATGGGACTTTTGCCCCCAAATTCGGGCGAGATTTTAGTTGATGGGCGGAATTTAAGCGCGCAAAATCTTAAAAATTTTCGTCAAAAAATCGGCTACATACCCCAACAAATCTACCTTTTTAACGACACAATCGCTAAAAATATCGCCTTTGGCGAAGAGCTTGATGAAAAAATGTTAGAACGCGTCATCAAACAAGCAAATTTACAAAGCTTTATCACTAGCTTAAAAGACGGAGCAAACACCCTTGTGGGCGATGGTGGGGGCAATTTAAGCGTGGGACAAAAGCAACGCATCGCCATAGCGCGCGCCTTGTATTTAAGCCCGCAAATTTTGGTGCTTGATGAAGCAACCTCAGCACTTGACAATGAAAGCGAAGCTAAAATAATGAGCGAAATTTATAAAATAAGTAGCGATAAAACCCTTATCATCATCGCTCACCGCCTTAACACCAT
>CAKVDW010000018.1 GCA_934728065.1 uncultured Campylobacter sp. | reverse complement strand
GCTCATTTGCTTGTTTTCGCGGATTATTTTACGCACCGAATTTTGAGATAGATTGTATTTGTAGGCTAAAAAAGAAGTGTTGTAGCCGTTAAACTCGCTTAAAATCTTTTCTTTGGCATCAGGGCTTACCTTTGGCACATAAAGGCTCGCCCCTCCATACTCGCGGCAAATTTGCTCAAAACTAAGCCCATTTTTAAACCGCTCACAAATTTCAAGCAAAATGTGTTTATCCTCCACCGCTTTGTCCTTTCTTTCTTTGTAGAGTGTGTTGCAACATTTCAAGCCCTGTGATGATTTTACTCGCCTCATCTTTTGTAAGCAAGTAAATAGGCTTATACTCGCCGATTTGCCGTTTGATGAAATCTTCTTTGCCCTTTACACCAAACTTCCTTTCACGCATTATAGCATAAATCTTTAACGATTGAGCCTTTGAGAGCGTGCCGCTTCTAAAAACATAGTCCCTATCCTTGCATTTACCCGCAAAAATGTCTAAAATGTTGCCAAGCTCGCGCTCGTTTAGCTCCTTGCAAGAACTCACCCCAAAACGCACACCAAGCCAATCCTCCCAAGCACCAGCCGCATAAATTTCTTTATAAAATGGGTCAGTGTGGATAAGGGCTAAAAGCTTGTATTTTAAGCTTTTTTCGCTCCTTGCTTTTTTGGACTTTGCTTGCGTTTTAGCCTTGCTTGCGAGCTTAAATTCAGTATTATTTGCACTTTTGCTCTTTGCCTTTGAAGGCTTTGCAAAGCCTTGAAATTTAGCATTATTTGCACTTTTCGCGTTCATTGTTTCTCCTTTCACACTCTGCATCGATTTCATCTTTATGCGCTAAATAAACTTTTTGCGGACAACCCATTGTGATAAAATCTCCTTGCGCATTAAGCCTTTCGCGCTCTTTTTCAAGCACCGCAAAAAGTTCTTTACAATTTACACATTCCTCATACCCTTCCATTCTCGCCCCCTTTGATAAGCTCATACAAAAGGGCTTTGTTTTTGTAGCCCCCACTGCTTACACGCCAAAAAATCCCCTCAAAGTCATCAAGCACGCCCCGCGCAAATTTATCGTCCTTTTCAAAGCCACAAGCAAGCAAAAGTTGCGTTTTATTTGCGCCCCCTTTGCTTAAATGCGCCTTTGCCTTTGCCACAAAGTCCTTTGTTTTAGCGTTCATATTTGCCACAAGCGGGTTTATCTCACAAAGCATCAAGTCTTTAAGCCTTATCCCAAAAGCCTTGCTTTCTATACCCACGCGCTCTTTTTCAGCTCTTAAATTCACGCTCACCAAGCCGTCCTCACCCTCCAACCTTTCAAGCGCAAACATTATGTCCGTGCTGTTGCGTATGTTTGAGCTGCCTTTGAAATTTCGCCCGTCCTTGTTTGAGTGGTGTAAAGCGATGATAGTCGCGCCCGATTCGCGTAAATTCATAAGCCTTTCAAAAAGCTCCATCGCTTGCTTGTCATTGTCTATGTCGCAAAAATTTCGCAAGCTGTCAAGTATCAGCACCACGCCCTCATAATTTCGCCCCAAAGCGCAGCTTTCAAGTTGGATTAAAAGCTCGTTGGGGTGTATTTTGATTTTGCCACGGTGTAGGTATTTGATTTTAGGGATATTGAGTAGATTTTCTTTATAACCACGCTCTAAAAGTGCTGACAAAGGGTTATCCAAATCCACATAAATGATTTGGCGCACACTATCCTTTGCAGCCAAAGCCTTTGCCACAGCCGCGCTTAAATAGCTCTTGCCATTGCCCCCATCAGCGTAAATCGTGGTTATCATCTTTTGGGGCAAAAAAGCACTCAACAAAAACTCCACGCGCTCGTTTAAATCCGCCTCGCTCAATGCAAAATCATCGATACAATCAAGTATTTTGCTGTCTAAGTTTGTCATAACTTTCCTTTTTTAGAATTTAGCCTTTAAAAGAAGGCTTTTAAAACCCTTTAAGAGTTGTTTAAATAGGCTTTCCTCGTAGCGAAGTCTCGTTGCGAGCGCATCGCACGAAGCAAAAAAGCATTTTTTATAAAGCGGTGTGGTGTCTTTGCCACCTCGTCCTGTGCCACCCCCTTGTCATACTGAGGCGTAGCCGAAGTATCCACACCGCTTTTTGCAACCCAGCCTTTTTAAGCTTGTGAGTTATCAAGGCTTTCAAGTTTTGGCTCGATGCGAAAATTATCCTTTACCACTCGCTTCAAACCAAGCTTTACCAAATCCGCATCATCAAGTTCGGCTAAAGCCTCACCGTTTGGCTTTTCAGTGTAGCTGATGCAGTCCTTAAAACCATAGCTTTTTATGGCTTTAAGTAGGCTTTCCACCTTTTCTTTTACGCGTGGCAAACTCACGCTCTTTGAAAGTCGGTAGCCTATCGTGCCAAACACCAGCTCCTTGCTGCGCTTGTTTGCAAACTCAGCCTTATTACCCTCACAAAAGTTTGTTATCTCTTGCTTAATAAAGGCGATTTGATTGACAAGCGGTTCGGTTTTGTCCTTGTAACGCTCTTTTATGTCATTGCATTTAAGCGTTACTTCCCCTTCAAGCTTTGAAAGCGCGACCTCGCACTCGCAAAGCTTCTTTAATGCCGCATCGACATCATCAAAATTTGTGATTTTCATCACCTCTCCTTTGTGTTAAAATGAGCCTAAAAAGGCTTTTAAAACCCTTTAAAACTTGTTTAAATAGGCTTTAAAAGCATTTTTATAAAGCCCGCCTTATTACAGGCGGGCGTTTAACCCTTAAATTCAAACTCAAATTTAACCTTTCCGCACCGCTTTGCTAAATCCTCCTCCAAAATCATACCTTTACTAAAAGCACTCAAAGGCGAGCGCACGCTCATTATGCCATCACACCATTTAAGAGCTTCAAGGCTGTGGGCTATGGCTAGCTCTCTTTGGGTTTTCTCATCATAAACCCCATCAAAAGCCAGCACAGGCGAAAGGGGCAAATGCCCCATTTCAAGCACAGCACGCGCCCCAGCCCTTGCCATTTTAAGCGCGATTTCGCGCGCGAGCTTTTCGTCCTTTACTTCCTCAAACACCGCACCATAAGGCGAACTCACAAAAATTTTCATCATCGCTTATCCTTTCGCTTGCAAAGAGCGAGAATGCGCCTCATAAACCACGCGCCCGTTGTAAAAAACGGGGCGGTTCAGCTCGTCCGCTCTGTCCTTTGCCTTTTCAAGTGAGCTAAAAGCCAGCTCAAAATTCATATAAAGGCTCTTATAATACACCCTGTAAGGGCGCAGCTCGCCGTTGCCACTATTAAAAAACATCTTGTCTTTCATTTGCGCCCCCTTTACAAGATAATCATACTCGCAGCTTGGGCGATTATCTCATCGCTTATTTCCACTTCGTGCAGCCCAGCAAGACGGACGGCGCGTTTGTAAAGCTTCACGCTACTTCTAAAATTGCCTTGTGTGTAAGCAAACACGCCCTTTGTGGTGATTTGCACGCACTCACTCTCATCAAGTCCCTTTAAATGCCACTTCCCACCTATGCGGCTATAAAGTTGTCTAAGCTCCCCATTTTTGCCCATCAAATTTTTAAGCAAAATTTCAGTGCCAAAAAGCACCAAAGGCACATTAGAAAAGTCCCAGATACGCCTTAAATCCTCCAAAGCCTTCACGCTCAAATGCTCAGCCTCATCAATCAAAATCACCACATCGCGCCTTTTAAGCTCCTTTGAAATCTGCGCGATTTTCTCGTGGCAGTTTCGCGCAAAGGGCAAATTTAAGCGCGTTTCTAGCTCTTCAAGTAAGATTTTAGGCGTGGTGTGTAGAGTAGCTTCCACTAAAATCGCATTTGGGTGCTTTTTAGCAAATTCACGCGCTACCGTGCTTTTGCCACTGCCAGCCGTGCCTGTGATTATGGCTATTTCGCCATTTTCCACAGCCTCATTGATGACAAAGCTTGACATTTTATAGTCCTTGCTCTCAAATATCTCGCTCACGCTTTCAGCCTTTGGCTTTGCCTTGTAGTTTTCAAGGTAAAGGGCGATTTTACGCCCAAGCTCATCAGCCTTGCCCTTGTATTCGCCCTTGCGAAATTGTGAAATTGCCGCCGCACTTACTCCCAAAGCACGAGAAAGCGCACTTTGTGAAACCTCATTGACGCTTAAAAACACCTCTAAATCCTTGCGGATTTTGTTTGTGTCGAAATTTTGCATTTCGTCTCCTTTTTTAAAAGAATTTTTGCCTTTAAAAAGGCTTTTAAAACCTTTTAAAACTTGTTTAAATAGGCTTTAAAAGCATTTTTACAAAACGCACGCAAGCGTTAAATTTTTCTTACCGCTCGCGTGCAAGGCGTTTGTGTGTTTGCTAATCCTTTATTTTCCAAAACCACAGCTCATCGCCCCTAAACTCAAAAACATACCCGCCTACACATAAAGACTCAGTCTTTTTTGTGCGCGGGTGTCGCCTAAAAAAGTGTTGCGCTGCACCTCACGCAGCTCTTCTTTTTGCCTAGTCTCAAAATTAGAGCTTTCAATCACGGCATTTTGAGCCTTTTTTAAGGCTTCTTCCTCTCTTTTTTTAGCCGCCCTTTCAGCCAGCACCGCGCAACCCTTTTTAAGATTTTCAAGCGAAGCCCTTTTTTTCGCATCAGTAGGTGCCGTGTTTGCCGCACGAAATTTCGCACAAAGCTCCTCAAAAGTCTCTTTCCACGGACTTGGTGCTGTGTAAATTTGATTTCCCCAAATCACGCGCTCCTCCTTAAAGTATCTACGATTTTGTTACTTCTCTTTTGAAAGATAAGCCCTCCAAACTCGCAAAAATAAAGCGGCGAATAATCCGCCCCCACACCGCGCAACATTTTTACGCGCTCGTTCTTGCGTTTTTTGGAAAAAAACGCTAAAATTCTGCTTGTAAGAAATTTTTTCATTCTTGCTCCTTTTTTAGAATTTGCCTTTTATTTTGGGGCTTAACGCCCCTTTTAAAAGGTTTTTAAAGCCGTTTGAAAAGGACTTTAAACGACTTTAAAAACCTTTTAACCCCAAGCCTTTAACAAATGCACCGCACACCAAACAAACCCAGCCGCACCCCACAGCATCAAAACCCACAAGCTCACTTCGATGATGGCGTTTTCCTTTCTTTTCAAAAACTCCCAAATTCGCCTTTTCATTTTTTATCTCCCAAAACAGCACTCTCCCAGCTTAAATTCTTTTTACTTGTCAAATTTTCCTTGACACCTTTTAAAAGCCCATTTTTTCGTAATGTTGTAAAAGTTGTTAATGTTGTAATCTTTTTTGTTTTTTTCTCATCCTGTGCCACCCCCTTGTCATACTGAGCCTTTGGCGAAGTATCCACACCTAAATTCTTGTCGTCCTTTGGCGAAGTATCCTCGTCCCCCAAAACACTCTCATACTCCCCACTCACACGCAAAGCCTCGCTTTTAAGCCTTGCACTTTCTAAAAGCTCGTTATTTACGCCCTTGTATTTTGGCTTTTGAGTGCGTGGCATCTTTTTAGCAAGCTCGCTTAAAATCGCAGGCGTGGTGCTTTCCACCCAAGCCCTTGCCTCGCTCATCTTTGCCTTTTCATTTTTTAGCCTTTGTTTAAAGGCTTTTTGCGCCCTTTTTGCTGTCTCAGCACTCACGCCCTTAACGCTGTCAAGCTCGCGCGCTATGTCTATGAACGCACCCTTTTCATCATAAACAAAAAGCTCGCTTGTGTTGTTGATATTTTGCGCCACCATCACACTTGCAAATTCATAAATTTTCGTGGAGTAAAAATAAAGCCCCCCATAAGCTATGCCCTTTTTACCCACAGCCCTGCGTTCAAGCGGGCTTAAACGGCTCATTAGCTCATACTCATTCATCGCCACCGCTTCACTCGCCTTTTCGTTATAAGCTTGTGTTGGCGTTTTTTCAATGCGCGCTAAATAAGCATTATTCATAAAGCTGTCCGCATACTCATCGATTTTAAGGGCTATTTCATTTAAAGTGTGTAAGTCTTTTTGATTGCTCTTTTGTCCGCGCTTTAAACGCCTTTGCGCCCTGCTAAAAAAGAATTCAATCGCTTGTCTTTGGCTCACACTATGCCCTATGTAGCCTTTAAGCCACTCGGTTAAGTGATTTTGCAGCCTACCAAAATTTCGCTCCACAAAGGGCTTACACCAGCCACTATAAGCAGGCGTTCTCTCACTTTGTATATCAAGGCGTAACAACACTTCTTTTATGTAGCGGCTCACAAAGGCTGAGCCGTTGTCGCTTTTGATGATTTTAGGCTTGCCGTATTTCATTATATACTTTGCTATCGCGCGGCTTACACCCAAGCTATTTTCAGTGTCGCTTATGTGAAAGCTACAAACCCCGCTGTAAGTATCAATTAACCCGATTAAAACAAAGCGTTTTTGCCACGCTTCCACGCTTTGCACTTCCAAACCAAGCTCACGCGCTAAAATGCTTGTATCAATTATCGCATCAATGCTCGTTGCATCAATTTCCACGATTTGATTTATGCTATTTACGCGGTGATTGCTCACGCCCAAAGCTGGTAAAAACGCACTCACCGCTCCGTCCTCACCCTTTTGTATGATGAGCTTTTGCAAAGGATTTTTTCGCAAGTAAGAGCGCACATACCTATCAAGCACGCCATAACTCACCACTTCGCTTTCTTTTGCTAAAAACTCTTTCATATCGCACCTATCAAGCGAGGCTAAATGAGCGTGTAAAAGCCTGTGTATCGAGCTTACATTCACGCGCCCACGACTTGCCATTATGAGACTTTTCACAAGCTCTTTTAAGCCTAAATTCTCTATCTCACTTTTCTTATTTGCGCCCCTTGTGTCAATGAGTGCAGCTAGTCCGCCGTTTTTATAAGCCCTTTGCCACGCATAAAGCTTGTTTTCGCTGATTGTTAAGCTATAATCCCCTTTGGCATTTGTGCTAGCGATGAAATCCTTTGCGCTCATCTTTGTGCGCGCCCTTTCCCACTCTTTCACCACGCTCATCTTTTCAAGCGCGACATTTTGCGCCTTTGCGCTTGTTTGCTGATTTATCTTGTCATACTGAGGCGTAGCCGAAGTATCTACACCTAAATTCTTGTCATACTGAGCCACTCCCTTGTCATACTGAGCCTTTGGCGAAGTATCCATAGTATCCACGCCTAATTTCTCATTATCCTTTGCCAAAGTATCCACGCCCAAATTTAAACCTTTCAAATCCCCTAAATTTCGTAATGTTGTAAATGTTGTTAATGTTGTAATCTTTTCGTCTTTTTTGTCATATTGACCTATCTTGTCGTCCTGTGCCGCCACCTTGTCGTCCTGTGCCTTTGGCGAAGTATCCATAATGTCCACGCCTAAATTCTCATCATTCTTTGCCAAAGTATCCACACCCAGCCCCTTACTCTCCGCACTCAAAAACTCCACCGCCGCACTCTCACTCTCAAAAGGCTCGTCCCACAAACGCAATACCTGCCCCGACTTACCGCCTTTGCCGTGAATATAAGAAAAGAGCAATATATTACACTTTATTTTGCAAAATTTTTTATGTGCCTTTTTTGCGCGAACACAAGCTTTTTTCAAAGTTTCGTATTCAAGCCCAAATTTTTCCGCAAATTCAGCCGAGCTTATCCACATTACGCACCCTTTTTATCACCCTTGTAAACAGCCATCTTGTCGCCTTGTGCCAAATTCGTGTCTTTTGCGTCAGCAAAATCGTGGCAATCCACACCCACCGCGTTGTCATACTGAGCCTTTGGCGAAGTATCCATAGTATCCACACCACTAACAGCGCATTTTGAAAAACTCTTCACACTCTTAGCCAAGGGCTTTGCAAAGCCTTCTTTCTCCAAAAGCTCCTTTATCTCCTTTGCCCGCCCACGCAAACCTTGCGTATTTCCGTAGCTTATCTCATAAATCAAAGCCATATCATTTTCACTCAGTCCGTTAGCCCTAGCCCAAGTGCGAAGTCTCATTCCCTTACTCGCAAAAAACTCGGCTAATGATTGATTTTTCGCCATTTTCTCTTTCCTTTCCTTGACTTTTTATAGCAAATTTTACTATAATTTTTTAAAAGTTTAAAGAATTATAGTGTAATTTTTTACACTTGTCAAGAGTAAAATTTAAAAAAAAGGTAAAAAAATGCACCAAATCGCCGAAAAGATTAAAAATGCACGAGAAATCAAAGGTTTAACACAAAGCGAATTAGCTAAAATGAGCGGTGTGTCATTAGATAGCATTAAAAAATACGAAACGAAAGCTCAAACTAATATTACATTAGAAAATTTAGTTAAAATTTCGCGGATTTTGGAAGTCGATTTAAACTATTTTGGCGAAAATGTCCCTCAATCAAAAAAAATGTCCCTCAATATGTCCCTGAATGATAAAAAAGTGTCCCTCAATCCCCAAAACCCCCTTTCTATCGCTATCCCCGTTTATGATGAAGTCTTTGCAAGTGCTGGGGCTGGGCGTTTGAACGATGAGTGCATAAGCTTTTATCTACACTTTGAAAAAGCCTTTTTAAAGAGCTATTTTAAGCTCACAAACACCGAGCATTTAGCACTTTTACGCCTTGAAGGCGACTCGATGATGCCAACCCTGCCCCCAAATGCTAGGCTTTTGGTGCAAGCAAGCACTCAGTTTAAAGAGGGGCAAATCGTGCTGTGTAGGCTTGATGATGAGCTTTTTGTCAAACGCTTGCAAAAGCAACCCGAACTCAAACTTTTAAGCGACAACAAAGCCTACGAGCCTATCGCACTTGTGGGCAAGGACTATGAACTTTTAAGCGTAGTAGTGGGCTTTATAAAGGCTTTAAACTGATTTAAACGCTATTTAAACACCTTTAAAGGCGTGTGTAAATTCTTTTAAACGCACCCCTTTTCACGCCGCCTTGCACCCGCACGCGTGAATTTTCGCTGCACCACGCACCAGCTTGAAAAGCCCACCACAACGCAAGGCGAGCAAAAAGCATTTGACACTTTTTAACGCGTTTGTCAAAACAATGTCAAAGAAAATGTCAAAATGTGTAAAAGAAAACTTTTGAATTTGTCAAAATTTTTCGCTCACTTTGATTTTGAAAAAAACCGCCTTAAAACTCTACAAATTCAACCTTTGCGTAAAAAATCTTTCACTTTGATTTTTAATAAAATTTTATATATATTCAATTTCTTTTCAAGCCACATTTTATTGCCAATATGTTCTAAAAATTCTTTGGCATCTTGTCTATTCCAGCCATTATAATTTGTATTTTGCCATTTTTGTGGAAAGATATGTTCAACTTCTCCATTTATAATACTTTGCCCTTTATGTTTAATATACATATCAAGTGTTATAAGTGCCGATAAAAGTTTATTTGCTTTAAAGAAATCTTTTTTAAAATCAGCTACATTTTTGAGAATTTCTGCAACATTATTGCTTCCTTTTTTGGCTTTAAAATCCATCTCATTTTTATCATATAAACTTGCATAAGCGTTAAAAATAGGGTCTTTAACCGCATTCACTTCGGGTCTATTAAGATATATTACAAAAAGCGTTGTAATCACTTTTTTTAAAAAGGGTAGCAAAGTGCCATCATCAAAGAAGTCCTTTTTCTTGTCCTTGCAATAAAAATAATACGCACTAATTAACGCTTTCCAATAATCATTTGGATAAATCCATAAAACATCAAACATTTGCCGAGCTGATAAACTTAATTTTTGCTCATCATTATAATACAGCAAAGTCCAAAACTTTGCTAATTCTTTTATTTCTTGCATAATCTTTGTGTTTTGCAAAGCATCTTTGTATTTGCTTGTTGTATAAAATTTTCGCAAGCCAATTTCTTTGCTCGTATCTTTATTTCTTGCCCTTAAAATGTGGGTGTATTGAGTGAATAAAAAATCCATAGTAAAGATATTTTCCCTACTATCCTCATCAATCAAACTTGTTTCCAGCTCTTTCCATTCTTTTGCAAAGCATTCTTTTTCGTTGTCTGTTTTTAATTTTGCATAAATTTTACCCTTGATAATGTCAGAGTCATTAAGCGGCATTCCTCTATCGTTTAGTGTGGTGAAAATTCTCATTGCATTTTCTTGATTTTTGCATTCAATGGGTAAAATGATGATTTTATTAAGGATAGTATTACATAAATCTTTCCAAGAATCAAAATTTTTGGATACAAATTCCTCAATTTTTTCGCAAAAAAACAAGAAATTTTTAGCGTATAAGGATTTTTTATCATTGTCATTTAAGTCGTATTTTTCGCTTAAAATTTTTTCTAAAATTTCATTATCAGCATCTAATACAACCTTGCTTTGCAAAAAAGGTTTGCGAAAATCAAGTCTATCGCTACCCTCATCAAATTGCCATAAACACTTTCCAAAAAGATTTAACAAAGCCTTTTGTTGCATCAGTTTGAAAGTCTGCATTGCTAGCTTTTTCGTATAAAGCTCTAAACAATAAACTTAAAGTGGTAATTCTTTGCTGTCCGTCAATAACCTCAAAACATTTATTGTCTTTTTCATCAATAAAACCTACAATGCTTCCCAAAAAATACTCTTCATTTTGGTCATTCATAGCAATTTCAAAGAAATTTTCTATGTCTTCCCACAAAGTTTGACAATGTTCTTTTCTCCAATTATACTGCCTTTGATAGTATGGGATAAGGAAAGTTTTACCGCTTGATAAAAAATTCCTAATACTTTTCTTGTCTATTGACATTTCAGCCATTTTAGTTCCTTTTGTTGTTTTAAACCAAAGTTACAATTTTACAACAAAATCCTCATCACTGCGCTTCTTTGAAAGCACCTAAATTTAGGATTTTTTGCATTCTTTTTGCGATGAGTTCTTTTGTATCCACTTTTTCAAGCTCTTCAAGGGCGCTGCTGACATAGCTTGCCACGCTTGCGTAAGCTCCCTCTTTGTCGCGGTGTGCGCCGTTTATAGGCTCATTTATCACCTCATCGATAAGCCCTTGGCTTTTTAAGTCATCAGCCGTGATTTTAAGTGCTTTTGCGGCTTGTTCGCTTTTGGCTGGGTCGTTCCAAAGTATCGCCGCACAGCCCTCAGGCGAGATAACAGAAAAAACTGAATTTTTCATCATAGCGAGTTTATCGGCTACACCGATAGCCAAAGCCCCGCCAGAGCCGCCCTCGCCGATAACCACAGCGATAGTGGGCGTTTTGAGTGCGGAAAGTTCGTATAAATTTGTGGCGATAGCCTCGCTTTGTCCGCGTTCCTCAGCCCCTATGCCCGGGTAAGCGCCCGGAGTGTCGATGAGAAAAAGCACAGGGATTTCAAACTTTTCGGCAAGTTTAGCCACGCGCAAAGCCTTGCGGTAGCCCTCAGGGTGTGGCATACCAAAATTTCGCGCGATTTTGTCCTTTGTGCCACGCCCCTTTTGCTCGCCGATGACGATGAGCTTTTTGCCACCCAAATACCCTGCAAAGCACACAATGCTCGCATCATCTTTAAAGGTGCGGTCGCCGTGAATTTCATAACAATCGCTCAAAATGCCCTGTATATAGTCCATAGCGTAGGGTCGGTCGGGGTGTCTAGCAAGCTGCAAACGCTCATAATCGCTTAAATTTGAATACACCTTTTTGGTTTCTTTGGCGAGATTTTTTTTCAAAATCGCCACAGCGTCCTTGTCGCCTTTGATTTGGGCGTTGATGATGTCCTCATCAATTTGCTCTATGCCCTTTTCAAAACTCAAATACGAAGCCATCGCTACACTTTTTTAAAGATAATCGAGCCGTTCGTGCCGCCAAAACCAAAGCTGTTGCTCATTACCACGCTTAAATTTGCCTTGCGTGAGTGGTTTGCGACATAGTCTAAATCACACTCTTCGTCTTTTACAAGCTGGTTGATAGTCGGTGGCACAATGCCATCACGCATTGCCATTAGGCAAATCACTGCTTCTATCGCACCTGCGCCGCCTAAACAATGCCCGATTTGCCCTTTTGTCGAGCTTACCAAAGGCACAGAGCTACCAAAAAGCTCTTTGATAGCGGCGGTTTCGTTCTTGTCGTTTGCGGGCGTGGAAGTGCCGTGCGCGTTTATGTAGTCTATCTTTGCATTGCCAGCCATTTGCCACGCTTTTTTCATCGCGCGAAGCGGTCCGTCAAGGGTTGGCGAAGTGATATGATGCGCATCAGCACTTTCGCCAAACCCTATAAGCTCGGCGTATATCTTAGCACCGCGTTTTACCGCATCATCATAGCTTTCAAGCACGAGTGCGCCTGCACCCTCGCCCATCACAAAGCCGTCTCGCTCCTTGTCAAAGGGGCGTGAAGCGTGCTGTGGGTCGTCATTGCGCGTAGAAAGGGCTTTCATCGCCGCAAAACCGCCTATGCCAACGGGGCAAATCGTTGATTCTGCGCCTACGACAAGCATTTTTTGAGCAGAATTAAGCACTATGCTCTTGTAAGCCTCGCCCACAGCGTGTGTGCCAGCCGCACAAGCCGTTACACAGGCTAAATTTGGTCCTTTAAGCCCAAAATCTATAGCCACAACGCCACCGAGCATATTTACAAGGGCTGATGGCACAAAAAACGGACTTATACGCCGAACTCCCTTATCAAAACAAGTAACGGAATTTCTTTCTATATTTGGCAAACCGCCTATACCAGCGGCTGAAATCACGCCAAACTCGTTTTTGTCGATATCTTCGCTCAAATTAGCATCCGTCATCGCCTCTTTTGCTGCTTTTATGCCAAGCTGAACGAAACGGTCAATCTTTTTAACTTCTTTGGCATCAATCACACTCAAAGGGTCAAAACCCTTAACCTCAGCGGCGATTTGCACGGGAAAATCGCTTGTGTCAAAGAGCGTGATTTTATCAACCCCGCATTTGCCATCACAAATAGCCTTAAATGAGCTTTCTTTGTCTAGTCCTAGGGCATTTATCATTCCAATGCCCGTAACCACCACTCTTTTCAAAGTAAAGTCCTTTTCAAAGAGCTATTTTTTAGGAAGATTATCTATGTATTTTACGACATCTTCGATTTTGATGAGCTTTTCGGCATCTGTATCTGGAATTTCTATATCAAATTTTTCCTCTAAAGCCATAATCAATTCAACTACATCTAAAGAATCCGCTCCTAAATCCTCGATGATTTTAGACTCCATTTTCACAGAATCTCCATCAACACTTAATTGCTCGACAACGACTGCTTTTACATCATCAAAAGTTGCCATTTTTTTCTCCTTATTTTTTTTAATCAAGGCATTTTACTATAAAAAGTTTAAATTTTGGTTTATCTTTTAATATTTTTATTTAAAAAGATAAATTTTTGTGCTAGAATTTGCTTTTTTTGTAAAAAATTTATAAATTTATAAGGAAAAACTATGCGAAAAACTCTTAAAGCCACTTTGTTACAAAGTCTTGCCTTTATGGGCTTGCTTTTTGTGCTGAATTTAAGTCTAAGAGCCATTTTTATCTTTTATTTTAAAGATAGCGTAAATGGCGTAAATTTAGCTCAATGGGAGCTTTTTCTTGCTAATGCCTTTCGTTATGATGGGCAAATCATCGGCGTGATGAGCGTGGTATTTTTTGCGCTCAACTTCGTTCCAAAAGAACAAATTGTGAAAATTTACGCCTTTTTGGTGCTTTTCATCACCGCATTTGTGGGCATCGCAAATATAGGATTTTATGAGATTTACCAAGATGTCTTTAACGCGACTTTGTTAGGTCTCATTTATGATGATAGAAAGGCGATTTTTGAGACGGCTTTGGGCGGGGATTATCATTTTACCAGCAAAATTTTGCTGTGGCTTTTTGTGAGCGTGCTTTTTTACGCACTTTGGGCGTTTTTACACGCTAAAATAGCGCAAATTCAGGGCAAACGCTTTCGCTTCGTGCTTTTTGCAGTCTTTGCCCTAGCTTGTCTTTTTGAAATCAACGGACAAATCGGGCTTAAAGGCGTTGCTTTAAGTTACAGGATAACGCCCGTTACAAACACCTTTTTACGCAAAATCACGCACGGCTCGTTTAGGGATTTGCTTTATGTGTATAGAAGTTACGCGCATATTTCAAACTCCAAATTTAGCGATTATACCAGCGAAAGCCCAGAACAAGTGGTGCGCAATTTCTTTCACATAAGTGCTGATAAGCACAATGGGGGGGGGGATTTAACCTTACTCAGCTTTTAGAAAAGCAAGTTTCTAATCCAAGCAAAACCCAAATTCAGCATATCTTTTATATCATCGCGGAGAGTTTGAGCGCGTGGCATTTGGACGAAAGCACCTTTAAAGAACTTGGCATAAAAAGCGATTTGCTTGAATTTATCAAACAAAGCGGTGCTTACAGGGCAAGCGTTTTCGTGCAAAACGCCGATGCTACGATGAAAAGCCTTGATGTGCAAATCAGTGGGCTTTTTCAAATCGAAATTCCTTTGAGTTTAAGCGTAGGCAAAAACCCTGTGTTTAAAATGTCTGCTGGCTATATTTTTAAGGATTTAGGCTTCAAAACCACCTTTTTTTATGGAGGCTCTGGCACTTGGCATAAAATCGACAATTACGCCATTTCGCAAGGCTTTGATGAGATAAAATTCAGCAACCATATCACTCAATTTGCCAAAGAAAAAGGCTTTACACCGCCTTTTGATGGAGCTTGGGGAGCTTATGACCATTATCTTTACGAATTTATCAAGGATTACACGCTTGCAAATAAAGACACAAAGAGCTTTGCTATGGTGATGAGCGTTTCAAATCACGGACCTTGGGACGCACCTGTGGAGCAATTTGGCGTGGATTATGATAAAATCGATAAATTCTTAAAAACTAAACAACTGCCACAAGATGATTATGTAAGGCGGATTTTTTCGCATTTTATTTACCAAGATAAAATGCTCGCTCGCTTTGTGAAAGAAACAAGCAAAGTGCTGCCAAATAGCCTTTTCATCATCACAGGCGACCACGGCGGCACTTCATTTTACACACAAACAAGCAAAGATGAAATTCCGCTCATCATCTACTCGCCCATTTTAAAGCCAAAAGTGCTTGCAAATGTCGGCTCACACATTGATATAACGCCGACTATCACAGAGCTAGTCGCTCCAAATGCCTACAAATACGCAAGTTTTGGCACGCCACTTTTGAGTAATGACTACAAAAAAGCCTTTGAAAAGCGCAACGCCTTAGGCTACAAGCTCGTAGCAAATGAACGCTTTCTTTATGATGGCTTTAAGATAGAGTATTTTAGGGACAAAAATCCACAAAATGATGATGAAAGCCTTGCAAAAAGTTTGTTTGAAAATTTAAAACGAGCCAAAGCGTTGAGCTGGTGGATATTTAAAAACGGCTATATCATCAAGGATTAACGGCTTTTAGTTTTTAGAAAGCTAGTTAAAAGCTCAACACAGCTAGTCTTAGTCGCTTTTAACTTTACAACCCAAAAAAGCTTAAAATCTTTCGCCTTATAAATTAACCAAATTTCAAGCTCTTGCGTGAATTTGCCTTGAATTTCGCCCATTGTCGTTTCAAACAAGCGCATAGAGTGAGCGCGACAATCCATAAATTTAATTTAGCTTTAATCTTTTATGCTAGAATTTAGCTTTTATCAAAGTTTGGAGTTTTTAAGGGTGTTTTTGAAATTTTTAAAATTTTTAGTCTTTGTGCTGTGTGCGCTTTGTATTGTCCTTTTAGTAGGCTATCAAAGCCTTATAAAAAGCCACTTTTACGAAAATGAAGCCTTTATGGAGTATGATAATGCGGAAAGCGGGGCGGATTTTGCGCCTATAAGCTCACTCATAAATTCGCCCGCAAAAGCCGTGCATTCAAGCACTTTGGTGCAAACAAAGCGTGGTTTAATGGCGCTTTTTTTTGCTGGCACGCGCGAGGGCGCAAGTGATGTTAAAATTTATCAAAGTTTTTATGATGAGTGCGCAAATGCGTGGAGCGAGCCAAAGGGCATTTTAGACGCGCCTACACTTTCAAAGATGAGTGGAAAATTCATCAAAAAGCTGGGAAATCCTGTGGCGTTTAGGGACTTAGCGGGCAAGGTGCATTTTTTTGTAGTGGGCGTAAGCCTTGGCGGTTGGGCGACAAGCAAGATTTATCAGCTTGAATTTGATGAGAATTTGCGCCCTAAATTTAAGGGCGAGTTGAAACTTGGCGCGTTTGCAAATTTTTCTCATCTTGTGCGAGCGCCTGCTGTGTTGCTTGATGATGGCGGTTTTATCTTGCCTATTTACCACGAGTTAGCCCGCAAATACGCTCTTGTGGCGTTTTTTGACAAAAATGCGAAGCTGCTCTACACCAAACGCTTGAATTTGCTTAAAAATCAGCTCCAACCAAGCATTATCGCCGACAATGTAAGCGGTGTAAGATGCCTTGCCTTTTTGCGAAACCACAAAAGCTACGATAGCACGGCGTTTTTGCAGTCTTGTTCGGGCAGGGGTAATTATTTTTTAGAGCCTGTGGCGACAAATCTTAAAAGTTATGATAGTTCGAGCATTTTGGGGCTTGTTTTTGTGGATTATAAGGATTGGGATTTTAAAAGAAGTGAGGTTGTGCTGATACACAATGACGGAAGCAAGGAAAATCCGCGCTCAAAGCTCAGTCTTTTTTGGCTAAAAGATGAAGAAAAAGGCGAATTTGTAAAACTTTTTACCCTTGATGAGGGCTTGGAAGTGAGCTATCCTGCGCTTTTAGCACAAGATAAAAGTCTTAAAAACACCACAAACAAGCCTAATGATAAGCTTTATATCAGCTACACCCTTGATAGAAAGCACATTAAAATGCAAATTTTAAGTGTGAGAGCCATTGAAAAGGCGATTGATGAAAAAAGGGCTGAGTGATGATAGGCTGTGCGTTTTTGCTTTTTACATTGTTTTTATGGTTTTTTGATTTACTCTTAAAATGGGCGTTTGAGAGTAAATTCGCAAAACAAAATTCAGGCGAATTTAAGGGCGAAAATTTAGGCAAAAATGAGGTTAAAAACAAAGAATTGAGCGCAAAAAATGCCCCTAAATTTTTAGCCTTAAAATACGCTCTTACGCTCTTTTTCACCGCATTTTGCCTTGTGCCTGTGTATAAGGGCTTTTGCCTAGCCACGCTAATGTATTCTTTTTTTGACGCTCCAAGCGTGTTGTGCGTGCTTTTAGCGGGCTTTTTTGTGTGTAAGGTGTTTTTAAAAGATTTTGCAAATTTTGAGTTAAATTTAAGCATAAAGGCTGATTCTTTCGCGCTTTTGTTTGTTTATGGGCTTGTGATTTTTTTAGGAAATTTAGACTTAATGCCTTATGATTTTTATGTGCCAAATGCCCTTACACAAGCGTATTTAAGGGATTTGCTTTTGTATGAGCTGAGCAAATGCGCCCTTGTTTTTGCCCTTTTGCTCGCCCTTTATATTGTAAATAAATTTTGTGCGCTGCTTGCACTTCTTGCGCTTATGCCTTTTGCCCTTAACGCAGAGCAAAGTTTTTTAACAGCCCTTATTTGCGTGTATTTGTGGGCGTTTAGCCTTGCCATCTTGCTGTGGCAAGGCGTGAAATTCATCAAAGGAAAACTATGCAAAAATCCTTTAAAAGCGTGATTTTTCAAGCCTTTTTCTTTATGGGCTTGCTTTTTGTGCTGAATTTAAGCCTAAGAGCCGTTTTTATCCTTTGTTTTAAAGACGGCGTAAATGGCGTAAATTTGGGCGAATTTGTGCTTTTTTTTTACAATGCTTTTCGTTATGATGGGCAAATCATCGGCGTGATGAGCGTGGTATTTTTCTTTTTAGCCCTTTTGCCAAAAGAAAAAATTGTGAAAATTTACGCCTTTTTGGTGATTTTTATCAGCACCTTTGTAAGCGTTGCAAACATAGGCTTTTACGGCATTTATCAAGATGTTTTTAACGCTTCTTTGTTGGGACTCATTTATGATGATAGAAAGGCGATTTTTGAGACGGCTTTGGGCGCGGATTATGGTTTGACTTATAAGGTGCTTTTGTGGCTTGTTGTGAGCGTGCTTTTTTACGCACTTTGGGCGTTTTTTCACGCTCAAATAGCTAAAATTCAAGGTAAAAAATTTCGCATAAGCCTTTTTGTCGCTTTTGCCTTGCTTTGCCTTTTTGAAATCAACGGACAAATCGGGCTTAAAGGCATTTCGCTTGGCAAAGAAATCGTGCCTGTGCCAAACGCCTTTTTGCGCCAAATCACGCAAGGCGCATTTAGGGACTTGCTTTATGTGTATATGAGCTACGCTAAAATCGCCAAATCCGCCTTTAAAGACTACACAGATGAAAGCCCGCTCACTGCTACGCGCAAATTTTTTGCCTTAAATGACTTAAATTCAAGCGAATTTAACCTGAGCGAGCTTTTGCAAAAAGAAGTTTCAAATCCTAGCAAGGCGCAAATCAATCACATTTTTTACATAGTCGCTGAGAGTTTGAGCGAGTGGCATTTTGATGATGAATTTAAGGATTTGGGGCTGATGAGTGAGCTTAAAACGCTCATCAAAGAAAAAAACGCCTTTAAGGCTAAGCTTTTTTTGCAAAATGCAAGCAGCACCATAAAAAGCCTTGATGTGCAAATCAGCGGGCTTTTTCAAACCGAAATTCCGCTGAATTTAAGCGTGGGAAAAAATCCTGTGTTTGAAATGTCAGCTGGCTATATTTTTAAGGATTTAGGCTATAAAACGAGCTTTTTTTATGGAGGCTCTGGCACTTGGCAAAAACTTGACAGCTACACGAAATCACAAGGCTTTGATGAGATTTTATTCAGCAATCACATAGTGAATTTTGCGAAGCAAAATGGCTTTACACCGCCTTTTGAAAACGCTTGGGGAGCTTATGACCACTATCTTTACGAATTTATCAAGGATTATACGCTTAAAAACAAAGGCACAAAGAGCTTTGCGATGATAATGACAACCACAAATCACCCGCCTTTTGACGCTCCCTTGCAACAATTTGACATAAATGACGAAAAAATAAGCGCGTGGCTTAAAAATCACCCGCAAATCGCCCAAGATGAGCGCAAGAAAAAGGTTTTTGCTCATATCATCTACCAAGATAAAATGCTCGCTCGCTTCATTCGACAAATGAGCGAGGCTTTGCCAAATAGCCTTTTTATCATCACAGGCGACCATTATGATAGAGAGTATCCGCAAGCGCCTTTACGCGTGCAAAATGGCGTGCCGCTCATCATCTACTCGCCTATTTTAAAGCCAAAGGTGCTGGCAAACATAGGCTCACACATTGATATAACACCAACTATCACAGAGCTAGTCGCTCCAAATGCCTACAAATACGCAAGTTTTGGCGCACCACTTTTAAGCAATGACAGCAAAAAAAGCCCTTTGCCACATAGCGTGCTAGGATACAACGCCGCAGCAAACGAACGCTTTGTGTATGATAGCCACAAAATAGAGTATTTTAAGGATAAAAAGCCACAAGATGATGATGAAAGCCTTGCAAAAAGTTTGTTTGAAAATTTAAAACGAGCCAAAGCGTTGAGCTGGTGGATATTTAAAAATGGCTATATCATAAAAGATGAGTGAATTTAAAAGGGCATTAACTTAATGCAATTATAATTTGTTTTTATTTTATCACAAAGGACAAAAATGAAACTTTTTGACAGGCTTGTTAAAGAAAATGCGGCTGTTTGGGACGCTTACTTGCACCACGACTTTGTCAAACAGCTTGAAAAAGGTGTTTTGGGGCAGGAAAATTTCTTGTTTTATTTAAAGCAAGACTACATTTACCTAATCAACTACGCTAAATGCTATGCCTTGCTCGCAAACAACGCCACAACCGCGCGCGAACTTCGCTTTGCGATGAAATTTCAAAACTATATCGTTGAGGGCGAGTTAGAGCTTCACAAAAGTATCTTGCAACTTGGTATAAACGCTGATGCGCTTGGCGTAAAAGATGAAAGCCTTGTTAATATCGCTTACACGCGTTATATGCAAAGCGTGGCAAGTGGCGGGGATTTCATAGATATGCTGGTTGCGTTAAGTTCGTGCGCCATAGGTTATGGTTACATAGGGCGCGAAATTTATGCACGACTTGGAGAAAAAGGGCTTAAAAATCACCCTTATGAAAGCTGGATTCGCACTTACGCAGGAACAGCTTTTCAAGCTGAAATACAAGAATTTGAGGACTTTGTTAATTCTTACGCAGGCGACATTAGCGAAGTAAAATTTGAAAAACTTAGTGAAATTTTTTACACCGTAACGCGCCTTGAATGTAACTTTTGGCAACACGGACTTACATTGCAGGTGGATTTGTAAGCTATCAAAGCCTTTGAAAGCTTACATATAAAGTCCGCCGTTGATTTTAAGCGTTTCGCCCGTGATATAAGAAGCATAATCACTCAGCAAAAACGCCACCGCATTTGCCACCTCATCTGGCTCGGCAAAGCGTTTGAGCGGGATATTTGCCATATATGCGCCTTTGATTTCCTCGCTTAAAGCCTCTGTCATATCGCTTTTGATAAAGCCGGGCGTTACGCAGTTAAAGCGCACACCGCGCCCCGCGCCCTCTTTGGCAAAACTTTTGCTCATCGCTATCATACCGCCTTTGCTTGCGGAGTAGTTTGCCTGCCCTGCATTGCCCATTTCACCGACTATGGAAGCGATATTTACCACCGCACCAAAACGCGCCTTACTCATCGCTTTAAGCGCCTCGCGGCAGCCCAAAAACGCTGAATTTAAATTTGCGTTGATGACACTTGAAAAGTCCTCTAACTTCATACGCAAGGCAAGTTTGTCGTTTGTGATACCAGCGTTATTGACAAGGTATGAAAGCTCGCCATCAGCCTCTAAAATAGCCTTTATGCCAGATTCAAAAGCCGCTTCATCGCTTGCATCAAAGCAAATCACCGCCGCGCTACCGCCGTTTTGCTCTATCTCTTTTTTCAAGGCATCGGCAAGTTCAGGCTTGGAGCGGTAGTTTATCCACACCTTTAAGCCAAAACCCGCCAGCACCCGCGCAATGCTCGCGCCTATGCCCTTGCTAGCCCCTGTGATAAGCACATTTTTGCCACTAAATTTCATCTTTTGTCCTTTTTGTGAATTTTTGGGTATTATAGCCCAAAATTTCAAATTTAAGGTTACATATATGAGGCATTTTGCTAGAATGGATTTTAAGATTAAGCAATTTAGAATAATCTTAAAGTTAAGAATTTTTAGATAAAATAAAATAATTTTTATCTAAAAAAGGACACAAATGCGAAAATTTGAACTAGAAAATGTGAAATGCCAAAACTGCGCTAACTTAATCAAAAACGCTTTAGAAGATGAATTTGGCGAGATTACGGTGGATTTAAATGTCCAGCCAAGAGTGTTAGGTTTAAATATCGATGAGGGCAAAATTTCAGCACTCAAAGAAACTCTTAAAGAGCTAAATTTTAGCGTAATTAAAGAACTTTGATGCAAGAATTACGCCTGAAAATTGGCAAAATGAGTTGTGTAAATTGTGCTAATGCTATCGAAAAAATCACACACAAAATAGAAGGTGTAAGCAATGCAAGCGTATCTTATGTCAATGCAAGTGGCGTTTTTTTAATTGATAATATAAATTTAAAAGATGTAATTAGCGAAAAAATCAAATCTCTTGGCTATGAAATTTTACCAAATGATGAGGACATAAGTAAATTTAAGCAAAAAGAGCTGGTTGAACTTCGCAATAATCTTATTTTAAGTGCATTTATATCAGCTACAACTATGATTTTTATGAATTTTTTACCACAATTAGTGCTTTGGCAAGTTGTTTTAGGCACAGTTGGCGTGTTTTATTGTGGGAAAAGTTTTTATGTAAGGGCATATCAAGCCCTTTGCCATAAGAGCCTTGATATGAACACGCTTGTGGCTTTGGGGAGTTTTTGTGCGCTTTTATATTCGTTTTTGGCGTATTTTGAGGTATTTGAGGCGCATTTATACTTTGGCGAGGCAAGTATGATTGTATCTTTCGTGCTTTTGGGTAGATTTTTAGAAGAAAATGCTAAATTTAAAGCAAAACAAAGTGAAAATTCGCTTTCAAGCCTTGATACAAGATTTTCTTTCGTAAAAAATTTAGCTGGTGAATTTGAAAAAAGGCATTCATCTTTTATAAAGGCTGGAGATATAGTGCTTGTAAGAGAAGGAGAGAGTGTAAGTGTCGATGGAGTAGTGATAAGTGGTAGGGCTGAGGTGGATTTGAGCTTGTTGAATGGAGAATTCTTGCCTGTTATCAAGCAAAATAATGATGAAATAGAGGCTGGAAGCTTAGTAATAAATGGCTCACTCATCATTAAGGCTCATAAAAATGCTATGGATAGCAAGATAGAAGTCATTAAAGACTTAATTTTTAGGGCAAGTAGTGCCAAAATGCCCATTGCTAAACTTGTAGATAAGGTCGCGGGCTATTTTGTCGGCGGAGTTTTGCTTTTAGCTGCTTGTGTATTTGCGTTTTGGGCGTTTTATTTGGATTTAAATTCAGCATTTTTGCACGCTAGTGCGGTTTTACTCATATCTTGTCCTTGTGCTTTAGGGCTTGCTACGCCCATAGTACTCGTTCTTGCCTTAAATAACGCAACAAAACATTTTATACTCATCAAAAATCCCGCTTCTTTAGAGCTTTTACGCAAGGTTCGCACTTTTATCTTTGACAAAACAGGCACTTTGAGCAAACCGAATTTAAGCATTTTTGCCAACAATCTCTCCCAAAATGACTTTGAAATATTGAAAAATATGGAAAATTCAAGCACTCACCCCATAGCCAAAGCCATATTGAATGAAAATAATGCAAACTTTAGCTTGCAAGGTGAGCTAAAAAGCCTACCTGCTAGAGGTATTTGCTATATCAACCAAGATAAAATCTTATATCTAGCGGGCAATGAAACGCTTTTAAGAGAAAATAATGTGCAAATTAGCCAAAAACATAAGGATTTCATCGCTTTAAATGCCGACAAAGCACCTGTTGTAGTGTATTTTTCAAGAGAAAAAGAGTGTCTTGGTGTAGTGTGCCTTACAAATGAATTAAGAGAAGAAAGTAAAGATTTGGTGCGATTTTTACGCAAGTTAGGTAAAAAAGTGGTGATTTTAAGCGGAGATAATGAAAAAAGCGTGAGTGCAGCAACTACTTTACTTGGCGTTGATGAGTGGCGTGCGAATTTAAGCCCACAAGATAAGCTTGAGCTTTTACAAGGCTATCAAAAAAAGGATATTTGCGCCTTTGTGGGAGACGGTATAAATGATGCAGCTGCTTTAAGCCTTGCAAATGTGAGTTTTGCGATGAATTCAGGCAGCACGCTAGCAAAGAGTGCTGGGGATTTGGTGTTGATGAAAGATGATTTAAATGCCATAAAATATGCACTCAAGCTCTCAAAAAAAACCTTTGCTATCATCAAACAAAATCTTTTTTGGGCTTTTTTTTATAATGTTTGCTGCATACCCATAGCAGCTGGTGTGCCAAGCCTTATGGCAAGTTTATTGAGCAAAAATCCTGCTTTGATGGGCGCAAACTCAAATTTAATCCAAACCCTAGCGCATTTCACACTCACTCCACACCTTGCAGCACTTGCTATGTGTTTTTCATCTTTGGCTGTGGTGTTAAATTCCTTGCGTTTAAAAAAGAATTTAAGCGTAAGCTGAAATTTTTAGCAAGGTTTCAACGCAGTCTTTTAGCCGTTTTGGTGTCAGTTGATTAGCCCCATCACATAAAGCCTCACAAGGATTAATGTGCGTTTCAAAGAAAAAGCCATCAACGCCCACGGCAGCAGCAGCCCTTGCAAGCGGTTCTATGAATTCACTTTTGCCTCCGCTTTTGCCATTTGCGGCTCCGGGCATTTGCACGCTGTGCGTGGCGTCAAAGATGACAGGGGAAAATTCGCGCATTATGATTAAGCTTCTCATATCCACGACTAAATTACCATAGCCAAAGCTAGCCCCTCGCTCAGCAACAAAAACTCCATTTTTATCTGCTGCCTCATAGCCCTCGTTTTTTTCGCCACGAGTTTGTAGGATTTTTTTGACACTGTATTTAATGTCAGCTGGGTTTAAAAACTGCCCTTTTTTGATATTTACCTTTGCCTTTGTCCTTGCAGCAGCTACGAGCAAATCCGTTTGCCGACACAAAAATGCTGGAATTTGCAACACATCAGCCACCTTTGCCACAGGTGCAGCTTGTGCGCTTTCGTGTATGTCGGTGAGAATTTTCATCTTAAATTCATCTTTTACAGCTTGTAAAATCTCAAGCCCCTTTTCAAGTCCCGGTCCTCTAAAACTTTCTATGCTCGTGCGGTTTGCCTTGTCAAAGCTTGATTTAAAGTAAAACTCTATGCGCTCATCTTTGTTAAATTCAGCAAGTTCTTTTGCTACTTCAAAAACAAGCTCTTTACTTTCGATGACACAAGGTCCTGCAATTACAATCATCTTTTTCATTTTTTATCCTTAGTGATTAAAATGAGTCCTCCAAAAACTACACCTATTATACCCATAAATACCATAACACTTGGCAAATCATCGCCCAAAAAAATTCCAATAATCAAAGAAAAAACCACATCTAAATAACTCACACCAGCTACAACTCCAGCTTTTTTAGCCACGCCATAAGCCTTTGTGATATGAATTTGATATAAAGTTCCCAAAATGCCCATCACAGCGATATAAATCCACGCCTTTGCGCTTGGCATCACAAAGGGCGCGATGATGAAGTCAATCTCCTTTGGAGCGTAAAATTCGCCCACTATCATCGAGCAAAGCGGCATAAGCGCACCGATAAAGATGAAAGAAAAGGCGATAACTTCGGTGTTGTAAGAATGGCGCAGTTGTCTCACGCTTGTAAGAGCAAGGGCGGCAAAAAAGCCGCTTAAAATCCCAAATGCTGAATTTTTAAAGTCAAAACCCGTGTGAGTTTCAATACTTGCCCAAGGTTGCGAGATGAAAAGCACGCCCGCAAAGGCGATGAGTATGCCACAAACACCGCGAAGTCCTATGCTTTCTTTAAAAAGCACAAAGGCAATGAGCGTTACAAAGATAGGCGAAACCTTTTGAAAGGCAAAAGCCCCGCCAAGCGATATATGCGAGACATTGTAGAAAAAAAGATAAAGCGAAAGCGTGCCTGCAACGCCTCGAAAGATGAGTAGCCCCAGCCGTCCGCCCTCTTTGTGCGATTTTAGGTGCGTAAGCAAATACAGCATAAAAACCACGCCGATAGCGTTGCGAAAGAACATTATTTCAATGCTTGACAAGCCCTCTTCGCTCAAAAGTTTAGCGCACGCGCCCACAAAGGCAAAGTCCAAACACGCAAGCACCATAAAATAAATGCCTAAATGATGTTTGATGACACGAAGCAAGGCGATTTGTCCTTTCTTATGAATTTACCGCTGTGTAATTCAAATTTTTGGCAAAATTATAACGAAATTCAGTAAAAATGCGTGAATTTTTGGATAAAATTTGTATTTTTAAAAATCATAAAATCCCGCATTTTCACGCTTTAATGAAAATTTAGGACACAAAGGCTTATTTTTTATCCGCTACTAAAATAAGTCCGCCAAAAATGATACCCAAAATGCCCGCAAACACCATAGCACTAGGCAAAGCGTCCCCTAAAAACAGCCCCAAAATCAGCGAAAAGATGACATCAAGGTAGCTTACCCCTGCTACAACGCCCGCTTTTTTAGCTATGCCGTAGCTTTTTGTAAGATGGATTTGATACACCGCGCCCAAAATGCCCATCACGGCGATGATAACCCAAGCCTTTAAATCTGGCATCTTAAACTCACAAAGCAAGAAATCAAGCCCCTTTGGAGCGTAAAATTCGCCCACTATCATCGAGCAAAGCGGCACAAGTGAGCCTACTATCATAAAGGCAAGGGCGATTTTTTCAGTGGTGTAGTAGTGGCGCAGCTGCCTAGCACTCGTTACTGAAACAGCTGAAAAAAACCCGCACAGCACGCCCAAAAGTGAATTTTTTATGTCAAAGCCTGTGTGAAATTGAGCCTCCGCCCAAGGCTGAGCGATAAAAAGCACGCCACAAAAGCCCACAAAAATGCCGCCCCAACCGCGAAACCCCACGCTTTCTTTAAAGATAAAAAACGACAAAAGCGTAGTAAAGATAGGTGCGGTTTTTTGAAAGGCATAAGCTCCGCCAAGCGTGATATGCTCGATATTGTAAAAGAGTAGATAAAGCGAAAGCACGCCCGCAACCCCGCGAAAAACAAGCAAGCCCAAATGCCCACCTTCGCGTGGTTTGAGCGTGGATTTTTGGTAAAGGTAGAGCAGGTAAAGGGCGGCGATGAAATTTCTAAAAAACACCACTTCAATGGCTGGCAAGTCCTTGCTAAGTAGCTTCGCGCAAACTCCGATAAGCGCAAAGTCAAGACAAGCTAGCACCATAAAATATGCACCCAAATTGTGTTTTATCACTCGCAACATAGCAAATAACCTATAAAAATTTTCGTTATTATAAGATTTGAAAGTAAATTTATATCTTAAATTCGCTTAAAGATTTGCTCAGCTCATCTGTCTTTGTTTCTAACTCATCAGAAGTTTCTTGGCATTTTTTGTTGATTTGTGCTAAATCTTTGACATTTGAATCAATCACAATGCCGTTTTTAATCAGTATAGAAACGCTTTCATTGACTTTATTTATCATTTCTTGTGAAGTGGCATATCTTTGAATGGTTTGATTTATGGTGCTTGCAAGAGCGATGATATTTTCTTGCATTTGAGAAGAATCCTTTGAAAGTTTTTCCATAGACTCAGAGCTTTCATTCATTTCAACAATAACTTCAGTAATGGACTGCAAAATACTTTTAATGACAACACTTGTTTCATTGACTGAATTTTCAGTTCTTTCAGCAAGTTTTCTCACTTCATCAGCCACTACAGCAAAGCCTCTGCCATACTCACCAGCACGAGCCGCCTCAATGGCTGCATTTAAGGCAAGTAAATTTGTTTGTTCGGCAATTTCTGTGATATTTGTAAGCACATTTTGAATGTTTTGAGCCTCTGTTGAAAGTCCTTGAATTTTTACTGAATTATCCCTCTCCTTTGCTGCGCTTTCTAAAATTTTATGGCTTATAGTTTCAACGATTTGTTTTGATTCTTCAACACTAACTAAAACATTTTGCAGCTCGCCATTAGCCAAAGCCGAAAGTTCGACACTTTTATCAATCATCTGTCTTGATTCGTTGCCTATTTTTACATTGCCCTGAGAAATTTTTTCTATTTCTTGCGCGTTGTGTCCAAGATTGCGAGAAATTTGAGTTAGGGTATGAACGGCTGTTTCATTGCTTTTTATGGCTGTGAAAATTTTAGAAAAAATGCTGTGAATATACTGCAAAAAGGTATTTACAGAGCCTGCCATCTTACCAACTTCATCTTTTGAACTTATCTTAATCTTTTCGTTTATGGCTTTGTTGGTGATGATGAAGTTAAGTTTGTGATTGACATTGTTAAGATTTGTCAAAACATTTTTCGTAACGATGACGCAAAGAATTATAGTGATAATAAAAACTATAATTTCTATGATAAGAATATTAAAAAAGTAAGATTCTTGCTCTTGCGTTTTGTTTTGAATTTCTTGGCTAAGATTAGCTGCTGCGCTGTCTTCTATGCTTTTAAGTATGTTGATTTTGCTTGTTATGGTGTCAAACCATTCCTTAGCCTTTATGCCATAAGTTCCTTGTTGGTAATTTTGCTTTAAATTATCCCTCATTAAATCAACTTGCTGAAAGCTCTTATTATTAAGCGAGTTGTTAAACAAGGTTATACTCTTTTCATCTCCAAAGTTTAAAAAGACATTATTATAGACTTCTTGTTTGGCTAAAAGGCTGATAAATGTTTGATACTGTGCGTTTGAAGCGGGAGCATTTGCCGCAAAGATAGCATTAGCCGTAGCCCTTTCTAAACCCGCACTTTCTTTAGCGTAAAGAAAATTCATATAAGCAAACATAAGCCTTGTGATTTGCGTTTCATCGACAAGTTTTGCAGACTCTACTATGCTGTGAAGTAAGCTGGCAATGGTTTTTGTGTAATAACTAATAGTTGTTGCTGTTGGCGGGTTATCTTTGTTTGTATCAGCGTTTTGACGAATGGTGTTAAGCCCTTTAAGCTCATTAAAGCCAAGTTGCAAAAGCTCTTTATACTCTTTTGTCAAATCAGAAGTTTCAACGCTTAAAGTAAAATCAGCCAAAGCCTTGTCTGTAAGCTCTCTTTGCCCTTTTAATTCCTCCGCAAAACTTGCTCCCTTGCTCGCCAAAAACCCAGCACTAAGCCCTCTTTCTTTTTGCATTTCGTGCACCAACAAAGAAAGCTTTGTCGAAACGGCGATTTGAGTTTGAAGTTGTTTATTGAGCTTTAAGGCTTCATAGCTTTTATTTAACATTGTAGCCATTAAAATAAACATTGCCAAAAGTGGCAAAACCACCAAGATGAGAATTTTCGCTTTAAGAGTGTATTTATCCAAAAGAGACATTTTATTAACCTTTTATTGATAATATTTTTTGATTTCTAAAACTTGAAAATTCTAACACAATTTGTATTTACACTTTTTTAAATTTCGTTTTTTTTTTTTTTGTTTTTTTGCGCAAAGTATTGATTTTTGGGAATTTATATGATGTAATTTGTTTGTTTTTTGCCTGTCGTCGCGCACTATTTTTTAATAAAATTAATATAAAGTCAATTCTTACACCAGCAACCTTAGCGGCTTGCATATTTTATTTAGGCAAAATTTTGTTTTGCAAAAATATTAAGTTTAAATTTGACATTTAACATAAAATCCTCGTTCTCATTTGTTAAATTTCGCTATAATCCCCCCAACAAACAAGCACTCATTAAAGGATTTACAATGCTTAATTCCTCTATGACTCTTAATAT
>CAKVDW010000017.1 GCA_934728065.1 uncultured Campylobacter sp. | reverse complement strand
TCTGTTGTTTTAGTAGAAACATTTTGCATTGATGAGGTGATTTCCTCAAGTGCTGCTGCGGTTTCTTCAAGTGAGTGTGCTTGAGAATTTGAAGATTCAGTTAAGGCTTTTACCGCCTCGCTTAATTTTGAGCTTTCACTATTAAGAGAATCAGCAAATTCAGCCGAAGTTTTAAGCATTTTTACTATTTCATCGCCTAAGGTGTTGGTTATAAGTTCAACCCTACCTGAAGCATTAGCCACTTTAGTGCTAAAGTCTAGTTTAGTAAAGCTATCAAAAACGCGGTTAAGTTCTATTAAATCATTGCCTATGGCTGTTGAAAGCAGGTCTAAAAGCTCATTAACAGACTTTTTGAGGGTGTTAAGTTGGGGATTTGCACCGTCAAGGCTGATTCTTTTTGTGGCGTGTCCATCCTTTGTGTGGTTGATGACTTCAAGGGATTCTTGGACTAGCTTTGTGTCCTTATCTAAACTTTGTTGAGTGTTTCTTATGTTTTCATTAATGGCTAGCATCATTTGTCCTAGCTCGTCATTAGCCTTTGGTTGTAAGGGTTTTGGTGGAATTTTTGTCTTGTGGTTAAGATAGTCAAAAAAGGCAAAAAGCTGGTTTGAAATGTTGTGAATCCTTGTGATGACTTGGGATTTAAAGACAAAAAAGAGCAAGAAAGCTCCAACAGCGATAAGCACTAAGGATATGATGACATTGTAGATGAAGTTTTTATTTGTAGCGTTTGTATAATCGCTCACCAAAGCACTTGCTACCATAGTCCAGCCAAAGGGAAATTGCTTGTAAAAGCCTATTCTTTCTTGTCCGTTTCTATCTACATAGTTAAACTGTCCCTCAGGGGCTATTTTTAGCCTTTCTTTAAGTTCATTTTCCACAGGAAAAGGCTTTGTTTCAGCTACGACTTTGGGGTCTTTGTGAGAGAAAATTCGCCCAGAATTATCAGTCATAAAGATGTCCATACTTGGCAACTCTTCTCTTTCAAAATTCGCAAATCTTTTTTGAAAATCATCAGTAATAATATCTATACCCAAAACAGCGATGAATTTGCCGTCTTTTAAGATAGGATAAGTGATAGTAGAAACCTTTTTGCCCTTATAAATGCCCTCAGCTGTTTCATAAGTGGGCGTAACTAAGGGTTTGAGTGAATTTTTGGTGTCTTGATACCAAGGACGAGAGCGAAAGTCTTGGTCCTCATAGTCGTAATTTGGCGAAAGAGCTGGGTTAGGATTATCTGGGTCAAAGTCCTGCATAATGAGTTTGCCATTTTCAAACAAGATATAAATTGATGGGTATTTAACAACCCTTTCAACAGTGGCAAAAACATTTCTGTAAGCTGCTACATCATTTGGGTTAAAATTTGCAATTCTATCATTTATAGCCTTAAGATGTTGTTGTCCTTCGGTGTTCATTGTGATATTTATAGTTGTAAAACCAGCACTCAATGCACCTTTTTGAATGGAGTTGTAGATTTTGGTAACTTCTGATGAGGTATTTTTGTAGTTTAAAAAACCACTCGCGCCGACAATAACGACAAAAATAGAAACGATATAAACAATGAATTTGCTTGAAAGAGAACCGCTAGGCATAATTTTCCTTTAAAAAAACTAGAATTTTTTGTGAGCAAATATTATAACTTTTTAAGTTTAAATCAAACTTAAAAAGCTAGAATTTCTTTTTCCTCGTGTCCTCAAGTATTTTTTGGGCTATATCATCAATATTTTTAGAAACGGTGTAAGAATCATTAGCGATTTTAACATTATCTTGGGTTGAAGTTTCTATTTGAGATACTGAATCATTGATTTGAGTGATACCAGCAGTTTGTTCTTTGATGCTTTCAGCCATATCATTAATGCTTTGAACGAGTAAGTTTGTATTTGCTTCTATTTCACTCAAAGACTTTTGAGTTCTTTCAGCAAGTTTTCTTACCTCATCAGCAACCACAGCAAAGCCTCTTCCGTGTTCTCCAGCTCTTGCTGCTTCAATGGCGGCATTAAGTGCAAGAAGATTAATTTGGTCAGCTATATCTCCTATGATACCTGTTACATTTTTAATCTCCTCACTTTGAGTGATAACCTCTGTTGTTTTAGTAGAAACATTTTGCATTGATGAGGTGATTTCTTCAAGTGCTGCTGCGGTTTCTTCAAGCGCACGAGCCTGTGAATTTGAGGACTCTTTAAGGGTTTGCACAGCTGTTTGGAGTTTTTCGCTCTCATCGCCTAAAGAATCAGCAAATTCAGCTGAAGTTTTAAGCATTTTTACTATTTCATCGCCTAAGGTGTTGGTTATAAGTTCAACCCTGCCTGAAGCATTAGCCACTTTAGTGCTAAAGTCTAGTTTGGTGAAGCTGTCAAAAACGCGGTTAAGTTCTGGCAAATCCTTTCCTATGCCATTAGCGATAAGCTCTATGAGCTGATTTACCGAGTCTTTAAGTGCGTTGAGTCTTGGATTTGAGCCATCAAGGGTGATTCTTTTGTTTGCATAGCCGCCTCTTGTGTGGTTGATGACTTCAAGGGATTCTTGGACTAGCTTTGTGTCCTTATCTAAACTTTGTTCAGTAGCTTTTATGTTGTCATTAATGGCTGCTGCCATTTCGCCTAACTCATCTAAGGCTCTTGGAGGCAAGACTTTAGGCGGTGTTTTTGTTTTATAGTTAAGATAGTCAAAAAAGGCAAAAAGCTGGTTTGAGATATTCTTAACCCTTGTGATAACTTGGGATTTGATGTAGAAAAAGACAAAAACAGTAACCACAAGTAAAAAGATAATGGCGCAAACGATGATGGTATTTCTTAAGTTATTTACAGGTGCAAAGATAGAATCTTGCGGGGCGATAAGCAAAACGCTTAAATATCCAGCACTGCCTATGTTGAAATTTGTCAATCCAGCAAAGCTTTTTTCGCCTCTTACATTGACATACTCAAAATTGCCGTCTTTTTTGTTGGCTATATTTTGTAAAATCACATCAGCAGAAGCATCAGGGTTAATTTCTTTTAAATGCTTTGTGATGAGGCTTTCATTAGGATGAACTACGATATTACCATTGCTGGAGATTAAAATTCTATAATCTTTTTCAAAAACTGAGTATTTATCAGACAAGATAAAGCCGCCTAATTCTCTTATATCGATGAAAATTCCAACAGCTCCAACCACTTTTTTGCTTTTATCAAAAAGGGGATAAACAACGAAAAAGCCAAGATTATCGCCATCGCCTAAATCCACATGCACAGGCTGTCCTGCTATGGGTTTAGCCTCCTCAATGGCTTTTTTAAAGGATGGCAATTCTAAAACCTTTGTGGTGGCGTTCATTTTCACAGCCTTGCCCCCATTTTGTTTCATAATGGCTAAAAATTCGCCATTTGGGAGCTTGTTTTGAGTTGAAACTGTTTCGGCAACAAGGTTTGGATTTTTAACATAAACATAAGCGTAAGTGCCGTATTCATTAGCAAGTAAAGAAACTTCAAGCTGTTCTAAAAGGTCTCTTTCGCGACTTGCATCGGTTTCAATGTATTTTTGAACATTATTTTTGAGTATATCTAAGGAAACAATGACTTCTTGTGTAAAGTATTCTGCGGCATTTGCCATTCGGCTTGAGGCATTATCAAGCAATTTATCGGCTTCTTGCAACTGAATGCTCTTTGAAATATTAGTCAAAGTTACCACCATAATCGCAAAAAGAACGATGAAAATGATAGAAAGAGAAGTGCTTATCTTTGCACCAAGTGTCATTTTAGAAAACATTGTTATCCTTTTTTGTTTAATTTTAGAATTTTATTATGTCTTAAAATTATATCTTAAAAATCGTTCAAATTGAAAAAAATTTTAGAAAAATTTGATAAATGGGGGGGGGGGGGTAAGTTTTAATGAATGAAATAATCCCCGTCAAAGCTTATCAGTGAGTATTCGCGCTCTTTGCCTATGCTTTCTTTAAGCTCATCTATACTTAAAAAGCTCAAACTATCAGCACCGATATACTCGCAAACCTCGCTTGCACTTTTGTTCGCGCTGATAAGCTCTTCAAAGGTTGGCGTGTCAATGCCGTAAATATCTGGGAATTTTATCTCAGGGCAAGCCACTGCAAAGTGGATTTTACGCGCTCCTGCGTTGCGTAAAAGGGAGATGATTTTTTTAGAAGTTGTGCCACGCACTATGCTGTCATCAACCACGACAATCTCTTTGCCCGCAAGCACCTTGCTCATAGGATTGAGCTTTAATTTTACCTTTAAATTCCTAAGCTCTTGCGTGGGTTCAATGAAGGTGCGCCCGACATAGTGATTACGCACGATAGCCATTTCAAGCGGGATACCAAGCGCATTTGCAAAGCCAAGTGCGGCGCTCACCCCACTATCTGGCACGCCGACTACAAAATCAGCCTTAAATTTAGGGTTTGATTTAAATTTTCGCGCTAAAATTTCGCCCATTTTTTTCCGCACTTCATACACGCTCTTGCCCTCGATAATGCTATCAGGGCGCGCAAAATAAATATACTCAAAGGCGCAAATGCGTGGTGCTTGGCTTTCAAAGAGCATAATACTTTCAAATTTGTCCTCGCCTTGCGTGAAAATAAGCATTTCGCCCGCCTTTATGTCGCGGATAAATTCAGCCTCGATTAAGTCAAAAGCACAGCTTTCACTCGCTACTATGTAGCCTCCGTCTTTCAAACGCCCCAAAGACAATGGTCTGACGCCAAATCTATCGCGCACGATGAAGAGCTGATTTTTACTCGCCATTACAAAGCAATAAGCCCCAACGCAGTCTTTAAGGCTTTCTATGAGCCTTTCTTTAAGCGTGTTTTGCTTGCTTTTAGCGATTAAGTGAATGACATTTTCCGTGTCCATATTTGAGCGAAAAATAGCCCCCTCAGCGATGAGTTTTTGGCGAATTTCGTCTTTATTTACCAAATTTCCATTGTGCGCTAAGGCTATGTCGCCCAAAGCACAAGTGGCAAAGATAGGTTGAGAGTCGCTTAAACTCGCACCCCCAGCGGTTGAGTAGCGGTTATGCCCTATGGCAAGCTCGCCGTTTAGCTCTTGCAAGGCTTTTAAGTCGCTAAAAACTTGATTTACTTCGCCCTTGCCCTTTAAAGTGGTGATTTTATCGCCATCACTCACGCTTATGCCGCTTGCTTCTTGTCCGCGGTGCTGCATAGCAAAAAGCGCGTAGTAGGCGTAAGCACTTGCCCTGCTTGAATTTATAACTCCCACAACAGCGCACATTTCACATTCCTAAAAAGTCATTCATACTATAAAGCCCATTTTTTTGGCTCACAAGCCATTTGGCAACAGTTACAGCCCCTTTGGCAAAGGTAGTGCGTGAAGTAGCGGTGTGTGAAAGCTCCAAAAACTCGCCATTTTCGTAAAAGCCTACCGTGTGTTTGCCGACTATATCCCCGCCCCTTAGGCTCATCACGGCAATTTCATCTTTGCCCCGCTCGCCTATAAGCCCGTCTCTGCCGCTTACTCTCACCTTGTTTAAGTCTAAATTTCGCGCTTTGGCAAGGGTTTGAGCTAGCGTCATCGCTGTGCCACTTGGGGCGTCTTTTTTGTGGCGGTGGTGCATTTCTACTAGCTCTATGTCAAAGCCCTTGAGTATGGTAGCAGCTTGCTTTGCAAGTAAATTGAGCACCGCAACGCCTAATGACATATTTGTCGCGTAAAAGACGGGCATTTTTTCACTCGCCTTTTTGATGAGTGCATAAGTGCTTTCATCAAGCCCTGTCGTGCCGATGACAAGGGGTTTTGGAGCATTAAGCGCAAAGTCAAGCAAAGCCTTTGTCGCGCTTAAAGCCGAAAAATCAATAATTACGCTTGAGTTTTCAAACAGCTTGTTTAAATTTTCATTCCTATCAAAGCTATACCCTAGCTTTGCTTGTTCATCTTGTTTTAAGCAAAGCTCTATTTCTTGTCCCATTCGTCCTTTTGCACCGCAAATGCCTATTTCTAACATAAATCACCTTTTTGTATGAGTGTTAAAATTGTAGCATTTATTTGATAAATAAAGATTAAAGCTTGAGCTTAAAAAGCATTTTTTAAAATGTAATGAATTTAAGTTATAATCATATCATTAAATTTTTAAAGGATAAAAGATGAAAAAATTACTTTTTTGCATTTTAGCGTGCGTGGCTTTTTTAAGGGCTGAACTTATAGAAGTTGGCATATGTGAGTAAAAATGGCGAGGCTGTGGGCTTTGATATAGAGCTTTTAAAACTTTTAAGCACTTATGACAAGAGCCTTGAATTTCATTTTAACCCTTTGCCTTTTACAGCTTTGTTTGTAGGGCTTGATGGCGGTAAATTCACAATGCTTGCTCATCAAATTGCCAAAACAAAGGAAAGAGAGGAAAAATATATCTTTTCTGATACGCCTTATTTTAATGTCTTGCTTAATTTCATTGTAAATGAAAACTCAAAAATTTCATCATTTGATGAGTTAGTGGGCAAAAAAATCGGTGCTGTTGTCGGCTCAAATCAAGCCTTACGCATAGAACAGTGGGCGCAACAAAACAAGCATTTAAAGGTAAAAATCATTTATTTTAAAAACTATGGCTCACAGTTGCTTGCTCTTGCAAATAAACAAATTGACGCATTGCTTGATAATCCTATCGTTGCGCTTGATTATGCTAAGGCTCAAGGCGTAAATATCAAAATCACTGATTTAAATTTACAAAAAACCTCAGTCTTTTTTGTCTTTGCTAAAGACAACACCGCCTTAAAGGATAAAATTTCAAGGGCTTTGGATAGGGCAAGAAAAAGTGGCAAGCTCAAAGAGCTTTCACTTAAATACTTTGGCGTTGATTACACTCAACTTGAAAAGGATAAAAAATGAAAAAATTAGTTCTTTTTCTGTTTTTAAGCCTAGCCTTAAGCTACGCAAAAGGCATTAACATAGGCAGTGAAAACGCTTACAAGCCCTTTGCTTATATAGATAAAAACGGCAACGCAACAGGCTTTGATAACGAGCTTGTAAGGCTTGTTGTAAGCTACATACCAAATGCTGAAGCAAATTTTGTTTCTGTAACTTGGAACGCCATATTTTCAGGGCTTGACAGTGCTAAATTTGATGTTATCGCTAATCAAATAACTAAAAGCAAAGAAAGAGAGGAAAAATACCTCTTTTCAAAATATCCTTATTTTTACGGCATAAGTGCCTTAATATCAGGGGCAAACAAAAACATAAGTTCTTTTGATGAGCTTAAAAATGGCAAAATAGGCGTAACAGTGGGTTCAAACCACGCCAAAAACCTTGAAAATCACGCTAAAACCCATAAAGAGCTAAATTATGAAATCATATATTACAAAAGCTCTCCTGCTTTGGTGGCGGATTTAGCTAATGGCAGGGTTCAAGCTATGGTTAATGACCCCATTGCCGCGCTTGATTATGCAAAGGCTCAAAATGTGAAAATCAACCCAACTCAAATTTATCTTGAAGAAACGCCCGTGTTTTTAATCTTTAGAAAGGATTCAAAGGATTTGGCTGATGAATTTGATAAGGCTTTGAAAAAGGCTATACAAGATGGCAAGGTTATAGCACTCATCAAGCAGTATTTTGGCGATGATTATGCTCAAGCCATTCAAAAAGAATTTGATAAGATACAATGAGTTTTAAAGAGTTTGTAAGCTGATGTTTGATTTTGAATATTTTTTACAAAGTGCTATAAATTTAGCCCCCGCTCTTCCTATGACCTTGTTCATTGCTTGTTTTTCCTTTGGTGTGGGGCTAATTCTTGGTTTAGGACTTGCTTTTATAAAGCTTTACAAACTGCCCTTGCTTTATCCTTTAGTGGTGGTGTATATCTCCTTTTTTAGAGGAACACCGCTTTTGGTTCAGCTTTTTATGTTTTATTATGGAATTCCTATCTTTCTTAAATCTTGGGGCTTTGAGCTTGACTTTGCTTTAATTGATGCTATTTATTATGCCTTGGTGATTTTTTCTTTAAATTCAAGCGCGTATTTGGCTGAGATTATGCGTTCAGCACTTTTGGCTGTGGATAAGGGACAAAAAGAAGCCGCTTTTTCTGTGGGTATGACTCATATTCAAGCTTTAAGAAGAATCATCTTGCCACAAGCCTTTATGATAACCTTGCCAAATTTACTCAACTTTTTCATAATGGTGGTTAAAAACACTTCTTTAGCCTCTATCATCACCGTGCCAGAACTTATGGGCTTAGCAGACATTGAATCAGGCAGAAGCTCTAAATTTTTAGAGGTGTATTTAATGGCAGCACTTATGTATTGGGCTTTGTGCGTGTTTTTGGAATGGGTGTTTTTTAGGATTGAAGAAAGGCTTAAAAAATTTAGGAAAGACTATGCTTAAAATTTCAAATTTAAATAAAAACTTTGACTCAAAGGTCATTTTAAAGGACATTAACCTTGAGATAAAAGATAATCAAATCATCGCCATCATAGGACCAAGTGGAGCGGGCAAAAGCACGCTTTTACGCAGTATCAACCTGCTTGAAACCCCTCAAAAAGGGCAAATCATCATCGATGAGTTAAAACTTGATTATGCCCATTTTAGCGCTAAAGAGGCTTTGGCTTTAAGGTCAAAATCAGCTATGGTCTTTCAACACCACAATCTTTTCATCAACAAAAACGCCCTTGAAAACATAGCCGAAGCCTTGATAGTGGTTAAGAAAATGCCTAAAAAACAAGCCTTTGAACTTGCATTTGAGCATTTAAGCAGGGTAGGGCTTAAGGATAAGGCTCATTCTTACGCCTTTGAGTTAAGTGGGGGACAGGCTCAAAGGGTAGGTATAGCAAGGGCTTTAGCCTGTAATCCAAGCATAATGCTCTTTGATGAGCCTACTTCAGCCCTTGACCCTGAACTTGTGGGCGAGGTTTTAGAGGTCATAAAAAACATTAAAAACAAAACTATGCTCATTGTTACTCACGAGCTTAAATTCGCTAAGGCTGTGGCGGATAGGGTGATTTTTATGAGTGAGGGCGAGGTTTTAGAGGAAAATCAAACCGCCTTATTTTTCACCAAGCCCAAACACAACAGAACAAAGCAGTTTTTAGAAAAACTGAGTGTTTTTGACTAGGGTTCAATTTTGTTGAATTTAGCTTGATTTTGAAACTTTTTGCCAAGCACTGAAAGCAAAAACCCCAAGCACGCTACCATTATAATGCTTGCTGAACCGCTTAAATTTAAAGCATAGCTCAAGCAAAGTCCAAGCACACAAAAAAACGCGCTCAAAAGGCAAGATAAAATCATCATCGCCTTAAGCCTTTTGGTGTAGCTTTCTGCGATGAAACAAGGCACGCTAAGCAAGGCTATGATGAGGATTAACCCCACCGCACGAATGCAAACTACTATACAAAGGGCTATCATTATGATGAGTAAGTAATAAAAAAAATTCACCGCCACCCCACGCAAAAGGGCAAATTCCTTGTCAAAGCTAATGGCGACAAATTGTTTGTAAAAGATTATGACAAGAAAAACAAAGACTATATCAGCTATGAAAAGCACCCATAAATCCTCACTTGACACGGCTAAAATCGAGCCAAACAAATACGCCATAATGTCGCTTTGATAACCAGCACTCATATCAATGAGTATAAGCCCAAAAGCCATTCCAAACGCCCAAATTACAGCGATGATACTATCACTTCTGTGCGGGTAATTTTGGCTAAGATACGCTACTATCAAGGCTATAAGCAGGGTAAAGCCGCCAACGCTTAGCATTAAGGGCAAAGAAAAGTAAAAAGCTATGCCAAGTCCTCCAAATGCCGCGTGAGTAATGCCACCAGCCATTGAAAAAAGGCGGTTTATCATCACCAAAGAACCCATAACCCCACAGGCTATGCTTACTAAAACTGTGGCTATAAGGGCATTTTGAAAGAATGAATAATGTAAAATTTCTAGCATTTTTACCTTTGCCTTGTAGTGCTTTTTAAGACTTGAGAATTTTTTACACAAGCCTTGAAACAGCCTAAAATACTTCATTAATATAATTTTTCAGTCATTATACAAAAAATCTTTAAATTTTTAGTTAGTAGGTTTTTGATGATATGAACTGTGAGAAAAGGTATTTTCTACACCCCTTAAGTAAGATACTCAAAATAAGGCTTTATCATCTTTATGCTTTTAAGGCTTTTGTCGTTTTCTATGGCGATGAAAGAATTTTGCTCGTAAAAATTGATAACCTTGTCATTATTTACAGAGTCGATTAAAACAAATCGTCCGCCAAAGCTAGTTTGAGCATTATCGGCGATTTTCAAGGCATCGGTAAGCAAAAAGTTGCCTATGCCTTGCTTTCTATACTCATCACTAATAGCAAGCTGCCCTATGAGATAACAAGGAATTGCATTTGTTTTGTCTGTATAACTTGCATAGCCATTTAAAATTTGGATAATTTCGCTTTTAAATTTATCGGTTTCTAGGTAATTTATAGCTAAGGTAAAATACGCCACAATGCCCTTGTTTTCGTTGTTTGCGTAAAGATAAGTGCGAGAACGCAAATTTCGCTCAAAGGTTATGGCTTTGTTGTGTAAAAAGTCTTGTAAATCATTGTTTATTTTACAAGAAAAGGTTTTGAGTAACTTTTTGACTTGATTTGTAGAATTTTCGGCAAGCAAATCCATAAGTTTATATTGAGAAGTTATCTCGTCAAAGTCCTGTTTCGTCATTTATAGGATTCCATAAGCTCTTTTATGGACATTTTGTTTTGGCGGTTTGGCGAGCTTTCATATTTTGGACGGACATTTTTTTCATAGTCCATTACTCTTTGCAAATTCTCTTTTGAAAAAGCCTTTGCGATGAGCTTATTACTTTCTTTACCGAGTTTTATAGGCTTTATTAAAGCTTCTGTCATTGTTTGTCCTTTTTATCCTTTTTAAGCGTATTTATAACAAATTTTAATGAATTTGTCAATGTTTATGAGTGGCAAAAACAAAGAGCAAAAGACAGTAAATATCCCCATAAATATGCTATAATGACAAAAAGGAGTTAAAATGCAAAATCTCGCCCCACAAAACACACTTTTTATCTGTATAGACATACAAGAAAGGCTTTTGCCCTTAATGGCGCACAAAGATGAGGTGATAAAAAATGCAAATTTGCTTTTGCAAGTGGCTGAAATTTTAGGCGCACAAAGCCTAGTGAGTGAGCAGTATCCAAAGGGACTTGGCAAAACTTGCGAGCAAATAAAAATTCCTCAAAACGCAAAAGTGCTTGAAAAAACGAGCTTTGGCATTTTTAATGATGAGGGCATAAAAGAATTTATCAAGCAAAGCGGGTGCAAAACCCTTGTTATTTTTGGGATAGAAGCTCACATTTGCGTGCTTCAAAGCATAGTTGATGCGCTTGCACTTGGCTATGAATGCGTGTTAGCAGCGGACGGAGTAAGCTCACGCAACGCCACTCACCAAATTTACGCTCTTGATTTTTTTCGCTCTTTGCAAAATGGTGCTTCAAAAAGCATAAGCGTTGTGCCAAGCGAAAGCATAGTATTTAGGCTTTTAAAAGATAGTAAAAATCCTCATTTTAAGGCTATTTCAGCCCTTATTAAGTGAGTGGTGTTCGCACTCACACTCTTGCAAGCTCATTTCAACTGCGCAAAAGTGCTGGTGTGTGGTGCTTAAATGCTTGATAAGCTCACCTTTTTGCTTGTCGTTGTCGTGTAAGATGAGTTCTTTGTTAAGATAGGCGATTTTATCAGCATAGCCAAGCACCAAATTTATGTCGTGGCACACTACGATGATGCCCACGCCCTCTTTATGCAAGCTATTTAAAAGCTCAAAAACGCCCACAGCACTTTTTGAATCCAAACTCGCTGTTGGCTCATCAAGGATTAAAAGTTGGCATTCATTCACCAAAGCCCTTGCGATAAAGGCTTTTTGGCGTTGTCCCCCGCTTAAATCGCTGAGTTTTTTGTCCGCAAATTTAGCCAAATCCACTCTTTCAAGTGCTTTCATAGCCTTTTCTTTGTCCTCTTTGCTGTAAAAACCAAAGCTTTTTGTGTCTAAAAGCCCCATTAAAACGAGTTCAAGTGTGCAAATGGGGAAGTTTTCATTCGCTAAAATGCTTTGTGGGACATAGGCTAGGGCTTGTTTGTTTAGGCTTAAATGCACGGTTTTGCTTTTGATAAGTCCTAAAATCAGCTTTAAAAGGGTGGATTTACCGCCTCCATTTGGTCCTATAATGCCCAAAAAGTCTTTACTGTCGTAGTTTAAATTTATATTTTCAAGCACGGTTTCGTTTTTATAGGCAAAATTTAAATTTTCTATGCTTAAAATTTGCATTAAAAGACCCCTGATTGAGCGTTAAAAAAGATGAAAGCTCCAAGTGCGAGCATAAAGAGCAGGGCAAAATACTCCAAAGCGTTAGAAATTCTTTGTGTTTTTGCGCTCAAACGCACCTTATGTGCGATAACAGCGGCAGCAAATACAACGCAGGTCATTCCAAGTGCGATAAAAATGGCACTGAAAAGGGCTGCGCTAAAACTCACTTCATAAGCGAGCAAAAACACAAGCACCATTGTGGGACAAGGCACGATACCAGCGGCGATTATAACGGCAAGTTGTGAAAAATCCACGCTTTTAAAGGGCATTTTAGCAAGAATTCCCTTTTTGAGCTTAGCTTGTAAGTTTGTGGTGTTTTGGGGATTTGTTGAGCTTTCGCCCTTGCAACTTGGGCAGCAGCAGTCTTTTTCGTGTGGTTTGAGTATTTTTTTGCTTAACAAAAACAAGGCTACAAAGATGATGAGCGCGCTTGAAATTTGCGTGATGATGACATTTGCGTTATTTGCAAGGTTTTGCACCACCACTTTAAGCACCACAAGGGCTATGCTTACGAGCAAAAAGGCACTTAAAATATGAACCACGCCGACCTTTAAGGCAAAGCTAAGAGCCTTTGTGTAAGAGCCTTTGTGCGCTAAAAAATACGAGCTGGTAAGCAGTTTTGCGTGTCCGGGCGCACTTGCGTGAAAGACACCGTAAATAAAGCTTATAGCCATTAGAGCTAAAAAGCCTATAAAGCCGTCATCACCGCTAATGTATGCCTTGATTAATGCGATAAATTTGGCATTAAGCTCAAGCGCCTTTTGTAAAATCTTGCTCCAAAGGCTTTCATCATCGGTTTTTTCCTCACTTAAAGGCTCTTCAGAGGGGTTTTCAAGCACCTTGCCAAAGACTATGGTATTGGCGTTTAAATTTCCTACCAAATAGCCATTTTTGAGCGCGAAAGGTTCAGGTTGCAAAAAGAAAAAGGCAAAAAAGCCTCCCTCATCGTCAATTTTCAAGCCAAATCTTTCATTTGGGTTGATATTTACTAAAAGTTCATAACGGTAAATCAAACCCTCATCTTTTGTTAAAACCTCATAGTTTCCAAGCTCGAATTCACTAGGCTTTAAGTCATCATCAACCTGAAGTAAAAGCTGTGTGAGCTGTTTTCTGGGCAAAACATAATCCAGCAAAGCCGCTTTTACAGCCTCTAGCTCTTGAGCGTCTATTTTATTATTAGCGTTTGTGTCGTAATTTTGCAAAAGAGTGTCGTTAAATTCCTTTGAAAAGCTCCATTCAAAATTTATGGCGGTGATTTTGCCCTCATTTTCTTTGAAATTCACGCTAATGTGCGTTGTGGGCGTGTAAGCAGCACAAAGTGCGCAAGCGTAAGCATTTGTGCTAAAAAGTGCAAACAAAAGGGCGGCAAAAAGGCGTTTCATTGAGAAAGTTCCCTTGCGATTTGGCGTAGGTTTTTGGCATAATTTTCGCTTAAGTGATTAAGCTCCACAACTCTTGCATTAAGCTCTTTGGCAAGGGATTTTGCTGCATTTTGCGCAAAGCCTTTTTGCACGAAAATGGTTTTAATCTTTTCTTTTTTAGCTATGCTTATAAGCCTTTGTAAATCCTTTGCTTTTGGCTCTTTGCCCTCAATCTCCACAGGAATTTGCACCAAATGATAACGAGCAGCAAAATACGCTAAACTTGGGTGATAAATGATGAATTTTTTGTTTTTGCTCCCTTTAAAAAGGGCTGAAAGTTCAGCGTTTAAAGCGTCAAGCTCGGCTTGAAATTTGATTAAGTTTGCCTCATACAAGGCTTTGTGTTGTGGATATTTGGCGATTAGGGCTTTGGCTATAAGCTCGGCTTGAGTTTTTACTAAAATGGGGTCAAGCCAAATGTGCGGGTCCTTTTCGCTGTGGCTTTCGTGTGAGTTTGAATGCTTGTGCGTGTGGTGTTTGTCTTTACCGTGCGCGTGTTCATCGTGGTCGTGGTCATCGTGTCCTGCGTGGTTGTGGTGTTCATCGTGTTCATCTTTGCTGTGAGTGTGCGAGCTTTTTAAATTTCGCAAGTTTTTGCCTGTGTCGATGATTTGTAAATTTTTAAAATTGCTTTGAAATTTATCTATAAAAACTCGTTCAAGTTCAAGCCCTATGCTAAAGTAAATGTCGCTTTTTTCAAGCTTTTTCATCGTGGCTGGTTTAAAGTCAAAGTTGTGTTCATCAGCTCCAGCTGGGATTATGACATTTATGTCAAGGGTGTTAGCGGCGATTTTTTCCACAAAATGCTTTTGTGGCGGGACACTTACGCTTACAAGTGGCTTTGAAAAGCCAAAAACAAGGCTTATAAAAAGTAAAAAAAGGCTTTTGTGTAGAATTTTAAACATTCATTTTCCTTAAAATTTTGTGAAAAGAAATTCTACACAAACAAAGTTAATATCATTTGCTTTTGAGTTTTTTTACAGCCGCATCAAGCTTAACGCAGCTCTTGTCAGAACAGCCATCTTTAAGTTCTTCAAGTCCTTCGATGGCAAAAGAAAGGTCTAAATTTTCATTTTCGGCTAAATAAAACTCGATAGCTTCGATGATAAGCTTTGACTGTGATTTACGGTTGCTCTTGCTTACTTCTTCTAGCCTTTGTTTTAATTTAACAGGCACTCTTAAACAAAAGGTCTTTACTTCCTCTTTCATTTTGTTCTCCTTAACTTGCTTTGTGAAATTTAATGTTTTTCTTGCAGTTTTTGCACTCTAATTTTCCGCCCTCTTCTAAACCCTTGTGAATTTTATAAGGGACATCGTGGATTTTGCCAGCACATCCACAGGTATAATAATACCTCAACTTCTCCTCCTCATTTTCCTCCTCATCCTCCCACTTAAAATCCTCAAAGCTCGCAGCATTATCACTAGCCAAAGTAGCTCCGCCGCCTCTAAATTCAGCCACTTTCATATCCTCATACAAGATATGTTCTAAAAGCCATTCTTTAGCAACTACATAAAGCTTTTCTTTTAAGTCATTTGTTGTTTTAATGCTTTTGATTAAGTCAATCATCTTTTGAACTATGTCTTTATGAAGCATTTTGTGATGTTCAAGTTCAGGATAGCCTATTTCCTGCATATATTTTTCCTCATCAGCAAAATGCGTTTTCATATAGTTAAAAAACTCAGCCAAAAGTTCTTTGACATGCTCACGGCTTACAGGTTTGTCAAAAATTTCTTCCATCTCACCCGCAAGTCTAAAAAGTTCCTTGTGCTGTTCATCGACCATTTCATTGCGAACGCTAAAACTATCGTCCCATTTGGGTATCATCACTTCACCTTTCTTTAAATTTAAATCTAAATTTAAAATTTAATAAAATTGTAAAAGGGTATTATAGTATAAAAAAAAGTTTTTGTAAATTATTTAATGATAAAATAACAAAAAATTTACAAAAAAGTTGGATTTAAAAGATGACAGGAAAAATTCTCTTGCTTGAAGATGACATAAATTTAAGTGAAATTGTTGAGGAACATTTAACAGAAGAAGGCTATGAGGTGCATTTGGTTACAGATGCGCAACAAGCCCTTGATGCAGCTTATGAAAATCATTTTGACCTTTGGATTTTAGATGTTAAAGTGCCTTTGGGAGACGGCTTTTCTTTGCTTAAAGAGCTTCGTCAAAGTGGAAAAGAAACCCCAGCTATATTTTTAACCTCTTTAAACACAGCTATGGACTTAAAAGAGGGCTTTGAGGCGGGTTGTGATGATTATATCAAAAAGCCCTTTGAGTTAAGCGAGCTTTCTTTAAGGGTTGAAAATATCCTTAAAAGAAACTTTACACACAAAAATGAAGAGTATGAGGATTTAGGCAATGGCTTTAAATTCTCACTTCGTTCAAGGATTTTATACAAAGATGATAAAGCCATAAATTTACCCTACAAAGAAGCCAAGCTTTTAATCTTACTCTTGCAGCACAAAAACGATTTTATCAGCCTTGAGAGAATTTTTGATGAGCTTTGGGACTATGATGAGGAGCCAAGTGAGCTTTCTTTAAGGGCTTATGTAAAGAATTTGAGAAAAATTTTAGGCAAGGACAGCCTCATCAATCAAAGAGGACGAGGATACTGCTATGTTGGAAGCTAAATGGGTATCAAGGTGGATTTTACTCATTTATCTTAGCACAACGGGCGTATTTTTGGGCGTTTTATTCACGCTTTGGTATGAAAAGCTTTATGATGAGTTGCTTTTTGACAAAACAGCTAAGCTCAAAGACACTCACAGAACCATAGTTTTAAGCGTTGTAAATTCTCGCTACACGCCTATAAATCAAGTATGCAAAGATATAAGCTCTGTTTCAAACATTAAATTTGCTATCATTGATGCTAAAAACAGTCCCCTTTGTTCGACCCTTGAGCTTGAACCTTTTAATATGCAAACAAGTTTAAAAAACAGAGGCGTATATAAAGGAGTAGTTTTTTACACAAGGATAATGCGTTCATCGGCGTATTTTTTAGGGGGTGAGGATGAACAAGATGAGCTAGAAGAAGAGCAAATCCAAGAAAGCTTATTAAGAACTGTCATTCAAGGTGATGACATTAGCGAGGAGCTTTTTTTAATCCGCTCTAAAATTTTACTCTATGCCCTTTCAAGCTTTTTACTCATCTCCCTCATCTCTTATCTTTTGGTTAAAATAGCCCTTAAACCCCTTGAAAGCAAAATCACAACGCTTAATTCTTTCATCAAAGACTTCACCCACGAGATAAATACGCCCTTAAGCGTGATTTTACTGAGTATAGAACAGCTTGAAAAACAACAGCTTGACAACACCAAATTTGGCAGAATCAAACTTGCCGCAAAAACCCTTTCTCAAACTTATTCAGACCTTATCTTTTTAACCTTCCCTGATACCATTTCAAATGAGGAACAAAAACTTCTCATCAAAGAGCTTGTTAAAGAAAGATTAGAGTATTTTAAACTCTTTTTTGAGCAAAAAAAACTTACCTTAAGCGTTGATTTAAAGGGCGAGGCGAGTTTAATGGCAAGTAAAAGCAAGATAAACAAAATGCTTGATAATCTTATCAGCAACGCCATAAAATACAACAAAAAAGGCGGCAGCATAACAGTAAAACTTGATGAAAAAAGTCTTAGCATAAAAGACAGTGGTTATGGCATAGATGAAAAAAATCTCACAAAAATTTTTGAACGCTACGCCCGTTTTAACAAGGACCAAGGCGGTTTTGGCATAGGACTTAGCTTAGTTAAAAGCATTTGCAAAGAGTATAATATAGAAATTTCTTGCTCCTCAAAGCTTGGCGAGGGGAGTGAATTTTTGCTTAAGTGGTAAAAATTTGCTAATTTTATCTTAATCTTTGATTTTTTAGCTATAATATAAATTTCAAAAATGACGATTTACAGTCTAAACTTTGAAAAAAAAAAAAAAAAGGAAAAAGATGAAAAAGAATGCCATCTTAACGACAACAGCTTGCGTTTTAGCCACTTCTTTGTTCGCAGCTCCACCACAAAGGGGCGCTTCACAAGGTTTTCAAGGCTATCAACAAACCCAAAGCCTTGAGCAAAGATTAGCAGAGCTTGAGGATAGAGTGGATTCAAACGAATTTAAGTCTAGTCTTGATAAGCTCAATATAGGGCTTGACTTTACTTTAGGCGTTGGTGAAACAAAATATCAAGCCAAAGGAAACGGAAGACAGCTCACACAAGACCACAGCTCCTACTACGGACACAACAAATGGGCAAATGAGCTTAACCTCAACCTCTCAGCAGACATTAACAGCTACACCAAATTTCACGGACGACTTTCTATGGCGAAAAATTGGGGTATGATGGACCCAACTTATGACAACCACGCCTTAGATGTAGAAGCAGGTCGCAACACTCGCTTAAGTGGGCAGTATCTTTATGTAACCAGAGCTTATGTGGATTTGTATGCGAGCAAGGAACTTGTGCTTACTTTAGGACGACAACCAGGAACTGAAGGACCTGGTTTTAACATAAGAAACAACGCCTTAAGACAAAGCACTTATCCAGCTTTGACTGTGAATTTGCTAGGCGATGCAGCCATTTTGACTTATAAACCAAGCTTTTTAGAGTATTATAACTTTGCTTTAAGAGGTGGTTATGGAAAGGTTTATCAGTTTGATGAGGCTTCAGGGATTTTAAGAGACTGGACTGCTCCTGCTGGGGATAAGGCTGATTCAAATTTATATATAGCCATAGCTGAGACTAAATTGCCTTTAGGCTTTATGGGAATGGCTGATAACCTCTTTATGCTTTCTTATGTGCGTTTGCAGGATTTAGCGGTGTATTTTGACAAAATTCCTACTCCTGTTCAAAATATAGTGATAAACGGCACTCAAAATCTTGGCACCACAGACACAACCACAGCTCATTTTGAAGCTTATAATATCTTTGGGCTGCCTATAAATTATTTTGGCTCTATAAGCTATATGAAAGGCTCTGATGCTCAAGATGTAAAAATGTCTATGGTAAATGGTGGTGTAGTTACACAGACAAACACCACACAAAAAATCTTTAACGAAAAAGACGCTTGGGCTGGACATGTGGGACTTCGCTTTGACTTTTCTCAGTTCTTTAAGCTTGGCGGTGAATACTTCTACGGCTCTCGCTACTGGTATACTATGAGCCGACCTAGCATCAATGACCCTTTAAACATAAGAGCAACCAGAGGACACGCTTATGATGTGTATATCATCTCTCAAATTGATAGAAATCAATTTTTTAGACTAAGCTACACTCATATCAAAAATGACTATACAAACAGAGGCTTACCAATAGGCGGAGCCTTAAGCAAAGATAGCGTTAGAGGCTATGAAAGCATAGCTGATAATATAATGCTGACATATAATGTCAAATTTTAATGAGGGGGGGGGATTTAACCTATGAGAAAGATACTTTTAAGCTTTGTTTTGGCTTGTCCTGCGCTTGTTTTTGGGGCTGACTGTGCGGCTTTAAGCAGCAAATACCAAGCACCAGACCCAGCTTCAAAAACTATGGCTCAAATAGAAAGATGGGTCAATAACAGAGTAGGCGATGCAAACGATGCAGCCGCCCTAAAAGAATGCCTGATAGCTGGTGCGGCTGATAACCCAAACCAAGCTTCTTATGCGGGTAAATAAGGACCCTTATGTTTAAAGGCGGTTTTAAAAATTTAAGCCTTTGTTCCAAGCTCAATATGAGCTTTGGAACAATCAACTTCTTTGTTGTTTTAATGGCGTTGATTTTCTTCGTCTTTTTTTATATATTTAACGACTTTGCCTCAAAAATAGAGCAAAGCACGGACAAAATTTATACAACCTTTACCAAAACACTACAAACTTTGGTTAATACAAGAGACTTTATGAGTCGTAATGAAAATTTGGTTGAGCAGTTAGAATTTATAGGCACTGTTGATGCGAATTTGCTCAAACTTGTCTTAAACCCTGATGATACAGCCACAAAAAGAATCACAGTGCAAATGATACGAAGCTGGAATGAAAGCTTTGTGAAAAATGATGAGGATGCAAAAAAATATTATGATAAAATCAAAGACATCATCGCAAGGGATAATGTCAAAAAAATGTGTTCTGATTTGCAGGTTATTTTTAAGGCTATCTTTGATGATCTTATCCAAAGAACTTATAAAAGAACAGACAGCATTTCCCACTCTTTAGATGAAATGAGCGATGATTTTCAAGTCATCAGCATAGATTTAAGCGAGACAATCAACTTAAAAGATGAGGCTAAAGCCTTAGCTTGGACTATACTTGCTGTGCTTATTGTTTCTTTGAGCGTAAATTTATTAGCCATTGTCCTCTCTTATAAACTTTTAAAGAATTTCCAAAGGGATTCAGAAATTATCGTTAATTATCTTAAAGAAACAAAACAAACAGGCTTTTTAAACATAGTAAGGGGCGAAAAGGACGAACTTTCAATCATCTCTAAATTTGTCAATGCCTATGTGCTCAAAATGAACAAAATCATCGAAATAGCCGAGCAAACAACACAAGAAATCATCAAGCTTTCAAACTACTCAAATCAGCTTAAAAACCACATATCAGGCATTAGCGACAAGACCTCAAAAAGCGTTCAAGCAGGTCGCACCATAGTGGCTGGTTTGGATAATAATATCAACCTAGCCAATGAAAGCCAAGATAAAATCCAAGAAAGCAAAGGACACATAGACACCACAGGCGGTGCTATGCAAAGCCTTTTAGGACAGCTTAACTCAAGTATAGAAAACCAAACCGAGCTTAACAATCAAATCAGCGGCTTAAAAAACAATGTCGCGCAAATTAATAATGTCCTTTCTTTAATCAGCGACATAGCCGAACAAACAAACCTTCTTGCGCTTAATGCAGCCATTGAAGCTGCAAGAGCTGGGGATTACGGTAAGGGCTTTGCTGTGGTGGCTGATGAGGTGCGAAAACTTGCCGAAAGCACGGATAATAGCATATCAGAAATCAGCACCAACATAAAAAGCGTTATTAACGACCTTACAAATATAAGCAAATCTTTAGAGGAAAATGCTGGCATACTTGTCAATCTTGAAGATGACGGCGCAGAATCCCAAGAAGCCCTTAACACCACTCAACAACACATAGATGAGGTTGTAAGCAACATTAACAAGCAAAATGAACAGTCAATCTCCCTTTCTCAACAAACTAAGGGCATTATAGACTCTATGGCAAGTATAGATGAGCTGCTTAAAGAATCAATGCAAATTGTTACCCATGTAATGAACCGCTCAGCCGAACTTGAAAAGAGCGACAAGGTGCTTAACAAAATCATAAAGGGCTAAATTCTTGCAAGAATTTGTGGGCTTTATCCTTGAACTTGCTAAGGATTTGGGGTATTTGGGCATAGTGCTTTTAATGACTGTTGAAAGCTGTTTTATCCCCTTTCCTAGCGAAGTGGTGATGATACCTGCTGGGTATTTAGCAAGCAAGGGCGAAATGAATGCCTTTGTGGCAATCTTTTGCGGGGTGCTTGGCTCTGTGCTTGGGGCTTTGATAAATTATTACATTTGCTTTTTTTGGGGACGAAATTTTGTGCTTAAATGGGGCAAATTCTTTGGCATAAATGAGCAAAAATTTGCCAAATTTGAAGCCTTTTTCAACAAACACGGCGAATTTTCAACCCTTACTTGCCGCCTTTTGCCCGGCATCCGTCAATACATCTCAATGCCCGCTGGTTTAGTGAGAATGAATTTGTTTAAATTCGTGCTTTTTACGGCTTTGGGAAGCTTTATTTGGGTCAGCATTTTAGTCGCACTTGGGTATTTTGTAGGAGACAACGAAGAGCTTTTAAAGCAATATTTAGACGAAATTCTCATCATCATTTTAGCGCTTGTTTTGCTTTCAAGCCTTGTTTATATCAAGGTTAAAAGCACTAAAAACTAAACCTTATTTTCTTTGTCATACTGACTTCTTTATTGTCATACTTATATAAAATTGTCATACTAGTTTCTTTTGTTGTCATACTGAGCGTAGCGAAGTATCCATAAATTTAAAAGTTTGTCTTAAATTCTTTGTGGATATTTCGCATTCGCTCAATATGACAATGAAAAATGGCTCAGTATGACAAAAACCAAGTCAATATGACAAGTTAGGTTGCTTTAAAGCCACAGCCAAGCCAAAGCCTTAAAGCAAAACTAAAACCAAAAGCCTAACTAAAAAGCCCAAAAAAGCCTTAAAGCCACAGCAAACCGAGCCACAAAAAACCCACCGAAAAACTCTCTCAAAACTCTCTAAAACCAAACCCACCAAAAAAAGCTTTAAAGCCCTAAACTAAAGCACAAGCCAAGCCAAAGCCTTAAAGCAAAACTAAAACCAAAAGCCTAACTAAAAAGCTCCAAAAAGCTCTTTAAAAGCCCTCAAACCCCCCAAACTACTGCTTAAGCTGAAGTAGGGTGTTAAGCATTTGGTCGCTTGTTGTTATGGTTTTTGAGTTGGCTTGATACCCTCTTTGTATAACGATGAGGTTCGTTAAAGCCAAGCTCAAGTCAGCATTTGAGGCTTCAAGTGCTGAGGTTTGAAAAGCCCCACGCCCGCCTGTGCCAGCTGTTCCTATGGTGAGTGAGCCTGAGTTTGAGCTGAGCCTGTAAAGGTTTCCGCCCACTTCTTCAAGTCCAGCATCGTTTGTAACATTTCCCATTGCGATTTTGCCAAGGTAAAGGTTGATACCATTTGTAAAAGAGCCGATTATATTGCCTTCTTGATCCACTCTAGTATTTTCCATACCCTGTCTTAAAACCCCCGGTGGATACCCGTCTGTATCTTGTTTAGCCAAAGCTGAGGTTTGGTCATTGCTCACAAGTCCGTTAAAGCCACCATTTGCGCCTAAATTTAAAGTAACGACTTGATTTGGAGCTGAGCCGTTATTTCCACTAAAGGTAATGGTTGCTGGGTCATAAGCGATTAAAGCGCCGTCATTTCCAAAGCGAACAGAGCCTACTATTATGTTGTTTCGTCCAGCTCCTGTTACATTAAAGGTGGCTGGTTCATCAAGGCGAAGTATCATTTGCCATTCATTACCCCCATCAACTGTGGTGTTGTGCTTGGTCCATTGCACGCGTAAAAGGTGCTTTGTGCCAAGTGAGTCATACATTTGTAAAGAAGTTGAAAAAGAACTCAGTGCGTGTTTGCTCGAACTCTTTGTCTGTGTTCCTGTGCTTAAAGTGCCTTGCCAAGCTCTAAAAAGATTTGCTAAGGCGTCATTACTGCTTATAAGATTAGCATCATCTTTATAAGAAGTTACTTGAAAAGCCATATCCTTTGCCTGTATATTATTTACAGCCCCCTGACCATTTCCTGTGGCTTCTGCTGGGAGGTTGGTTTGTTCGTTTCTATTTGTCCATACATAACGACCTGTGCTATCTACAGTTAAAGTGGATTTTTCATTGACATCATTAAGTGCGGTGAATAAACCGTCTCCATTATAATCCACCCCATACCTTGCATCTCTTTGAAGTCTTTCTCTTAAATCCTCAGTTGAATGAAAGGTCCTTGATTGAGTGGTTAAAAGGCTTCCTGTAACAGCACCTCTATAATTTGCCGAAGCAACATCAGTTGGAGGGTTTGCATTTGCCCCAGCAGCATCAAAAAGAGGACCCCCATCTGGATTTATCATCGCTGGTATATCCACAGTTGAAGCGGTGTAGGTGTATTTGTGAGCGGTGATAACTTGCACTGTGCTTCTGTTTAAAGGATTACCCGGATTATTAGGGTCATCAGCCAAGTTTGTCCAAGTTGAGTTACCAGCAACAGCTGCTGTGTCTTGATAGTTTGCCAAAGGTCTTTGCCCTGTTGCCGCATCAACTTGTGGGACATTCCAAAGTTCTCCAGCGGTGTTACCCGGTTGGACAACTAAATTTATATTTTTCATACTGTCTGTTTCGCCGTTTGCATTGGTATTAACCAAAACCAAACCAGAGCCATCAGCCTTTTTTTGCGCTCTAACGCCTGTGCCAGCTCTTGTGCCGTTATCTGTTGTAAATTCGTTGATATAAGTCATCGCTGCATCAAGGCTTCTTATATTTGCATTTTGGATATTTACTCCGTTTATGGTAATGTTAAGATTCACCGTTCTCACACTATCGCCCCAAAAATAAACACCGTTTTGTGCGTTGTTGTTGCCTGAGTCAAAGGTTTGAGCACCTGATTGGTTGGTTGTGTATTCAGAGTCTTTAAAAGACACCCAAAAGCCCTGCCCCTCCCTTAAATTTAAATTCTCATAAGTGTTTGTGTTATAAATAGAGGCAAAATCCACACCCTTTTCCGTTACATCTAAAGCATTTCTTGAAGTGGTGTAAAATTCTGTGTTGCCTTGGTCATTTTCATCATTTGGCTGTCCTGTATCTACTCTGTAACCGTGCACTGAATCTAGGCTGTAAATGAAACGGCTTGTTTGTTGGTCTATCCTGCGTCCGCTGTTGAGTGTGGCGGTGAGTGAAATTTCTGAGCTAGGGTTAGCTGGCAAACTCATCGCTGGGTCCCAAGAAAGATTTCCCGCTGGTAAAGCGGTGTCAATCACACCTGTAACGGAATCTCTTAACCAGCCTTGCACGACATAGCCAGCGTTATTTACGAAATTTCCAGCTGCATCAAGGTTGAATGAACCGTCTCTTGTCATATACTGAGTGTTGCCTCCATCAGGGCTTACCAAAAAGAAACCATTGCCGTTAATAGCCACATCGTAGTTTCTGTCAGTCCTTGAAACATTGCCTTGTGAATGAACGCGCATAGTTGAATTTGCATTCACGCCAAGTCCTATTTGCATAGGGTTTTGACCGCCCAAACCTGTGGTGGTAGGCTGAGTGGCAATAGCCATAGTCTGTGAAAACATAGAGGCGTAATTTACGCGGGAGTATTTAAAGCCTGTGGTATTAACATTTGAAATGTTGTTACCCTCGACATCCATACCGATTTGGTGCATTCTAAGTCCAGACACGCCAGACCAAAGTGATCTCATCATAGTGAATCCTTTTCTTTTAAAATATTGTTTTGCAGGATACAAGCAAAAGCTGTTCCAAATTTGAGAAATTTTTTAGAAATTTTTTGGGAATTTTTTGGAAATTTGGTGAAAGTTGATGAAAGTTGGAATTTTTTGGGGAATTTTGGGGAAAAGTTGAGAAATTTTTTGAGTGGGGTTTAGGGAAAATTTTAAAAGCTTTGGGGGATTTAGGGAGAAAGCTTTGGGTGTGGTTTGAGGAATTTTTGAGTGATTTTTTGTGCTTTTGGGGAATTTTTTTGAATGAGGGCTTGTGTTTTGTAGGAAAGTTTTGAGTGGGTTTGGTTTTTTGAGTGGGTTTGTGGGTGCTTTGGCTCTTTTGTCATATTGACTTCCTTTGTTGTCATACTGAGGCTTTAGCCGAAGTATCCACTACTACTGTCATTTTGAGCTTTCTTTAGAAAGCGAAGTATCCACAAAGAAAGTTAAGATGCGCTTTAAATTTATGGATACTTCGGCTAAAGCCTCAGTATGACAACAAAGAAGTTAGTATGACAAAGTGTGTCGGTATGACAAGAAAAAATAATGGTATGACAAAGGGAAAATAAATAGGCAAGACAAATCAGCATAACAAGCCACTTTGTCAAAGCAAAGGCTGAAATTTGCTTTAAGTTCTATGATAAATTTGCTAGGACTTGCGATAAACAGTCTTATCTTGTGGATTTTGGTTGAATTTATAGGGCTTGAAAGCTTGTTTGCTAAAATTCTCACTTCTTTTGTAGTGGCATTTTATAGCTTTTTCGCAAGAAAGATTTTGATTTATGGGGGAAAGGCGTAAAATTTTTGAAAAATAAATGCAAAAATTTACATAATTTGTCGTTTTTATTTGAAATTTGTGCTATAATCACGCTCACATTTGGGAGCGACTTGGCTTCGACAGGAGTAGAGTGGCTTAGGTGGCATACCGCTTTGGACAAAGCGTTAAAAGTCCGACAAAATTTAAACGCAAACAACGCGAAATTCGCTCCTGCTTACGCTAAAATCGCGTAGCGGTCGAGCCTTGCTGCTGGGCGATACTATCTAGCTTGGTGTGCGAGTAACCTTTTGATAGTGTAGTTTAGGCGTTTGACGAGCGTTTGAGCGAATTTTAGTCTCAGCCGTGCAAGCTGGCTTTGGAGAATGAGCCTTGTGCGGTGAAGTTTTCATTCTCGCTAAGTATGTAGATGCCTATGACGGACTATTTTTGGACAGGGGTTCGACACCCCTCGCTTCCACCAAATTTGATGATAGTATTGTTTTTAAAATAAATTATTTGGTCTTTTGAAAGGGGGGGGGGGATTTAAAATATGGATTTATATAAATTAAAAAGCGGAGATTTTTTATGAATGATAAGGTCGAAATTTCACAAAAGATTTTCGTTACTTCCCCTTTGTTGCCCGATATACAAGGCGTTTATGAGAGTTTGCAAGAACTTTACGCTTCAAAGTGGATTACAAATATGGGTGCAAAGCACAATGAGCTTGAAAACGCCATTAAACAAGAGCTAAAAGTGCCAAATGCTAAGCTGTTTAACAATGGCACCATTGCGCTACTTACGGCTATTAAGGCTTTAAATTTGCCTTATGGTAGCGAGGTCATCACCACGCCTTTTACCTTTGCGGCGACACCACACTGCATAAGCTGGAATGGCTTAAAGCCTGTTTTTTGCGATATAGAGCCACAGACGATGACTATAAATGCTGATAAAATCGAAAGCTTAATCACACCTAAAACTTCTGCTATCTTGGGCGTTCATGTGTATGGTTTTCCTTGTAATGTCGATAAAATCGATAAAATAGCCCGAAAACACAACTTAAAAGTCATTTATGACGCGGCTCACGCTTTTAGCACTGAGCTTGATGGCGTGAGTATAGGGAATTTTGGCGATATTACTATGTTTTCTTTTCACGCGACAAAGCTTTTTAACACCATAGAAGGCGGAGCTTTGGCTTATAAAGATACAAATTTGAGTGAAAAAATTCACAATCTTCGCAATTTTGGTATAAAAAATGAAGAATTTGTCGAAGAAATCGGCATAAATGGCAAGATGAATGAAATCCAAGCGGCTTGGGGGCTACTTAACTTAAAGCAATACAAAGCCGAGCAAGAAAGGCGACAAAAAATCAAAAAATTCTATGATGAGAATTTAAGCAAAATAAGGGGCATTAAAGTCCCGCAAATGCCTAAAAATACAACAAATTCATATCAATACTACCCCATCATCGTTGATGATGAATATCCACTTTCAAGAGATGAAGCGTATGATAAATTTAAAGCCATAAATATAATGACACGAAAGTATTTTTACCCTGCTTGCCACGATTTTGAGTGCTATAAAAATGCTAAAAGAGCGGATTTGAGCGTAACTGATGAAATAAAGATGAAAGTGCTGTGTTTGCCTTTTTATGGGGATTTGAGCGAGCAGGTGCTTGGCTTTATATGTGAAAGGATTGAGAATGTGTTTAGATAAAACTAAAAGGAGAAAAAATGCGTTTTGAGTTAGGACAAAAGATAATCGATAAGATTAGAAAGCCGTTTATAAGGGTAAAATGGCGTGAAAAAGAAATTGATATGAAATTCAAGTTAAAAGAGTTCATAGATGTTTATAATAACCTACTTGATGATGATTACTCCAAACAAACTTATTTGAATGTTTTGCAGTATAGACTTAATCACAATTTTGGATTAGAAAGTGCTTTACAAAGCCCAAGTAGAGAAGTTATCGATAAAATCAGTGTCAAAGATAGTGATAAAATCAAAGTTTGGGGGCAACAAAGTGAGCTTGAACAAATCAACCTTAGTGCTTTGGGCTTTGATGTAAAATGCTACTCATCGCCAATGAGTGTTTATTTTATCACAGAACAATACTCTTACCAAAGAGATGGCGTTGATATAGACATAAAAAATGGAGATACGGTTATCGATGGGGGAGCTTGTTATGGCGATACCGCTCTTTATTTCGCTCATAAGGTTGGCGAAAAGGGCAAGGTTTTCTCTTTTGAATTTTTAAATGAGAATTTAAGTGTTTTTCGCAAGGGGCTTGATTTAAACCCGAGATTAAAAGATAGGATTAAGATTTTAAATAACGCTTTACACTCAGATTCTAATACAGATTTATATGTTTATGAAAATGGTCCTGGGACCTTTTGTTCTATGGAAAAGATTGCTTGGGGGGGGGTCTCCTTATATGATAAAAACAAAGAGCATTGATGATTTGGTAAAAGAAGAAGGACTTGAAAAGGTGGATTTTATAAAAATGGACATTGAAGGCTCAGAGTTAGCAGCACTTAAAGGTGCGAAAAGAACGATTTGTCAGTATAAGCCAAATTTGGCTATTTGCATATATCACAAGATTGAGGATTTTTATATGATTCCAAAATATATCAAGCAAATCGTTCCTGAATACAAACTTTATGTAAAACACCATACAGATATGGAATGGGAGACCGTTTTATATGCAAGTGTGAGATAAATTAAACCAAAAGGAGAAAAAATGCGTTTTAAAGCTGGACAAAAGTTCATCGATACCCTGCGAGGTAAGAGGAAAAAGCAAAAGCTTGTCGTTACTTACAAAAATGTCAAGGATATTTTACAAAAAGAGTGTATCAAGTTGCACATAGGTTGTGGGACGGTTTATAAGGAGGGTTGGATAAACATTGACAACAACTCAGATAACAACATAAAAAAGCTGGATTTTATGTGGGATTTGAGAAAACCTTTGCCTTTGCCCGAAAATAGTGTGGATTTTATCTATAATGAACACTTTTTAGAGCATTTGACAGCTGACGAGGGGGGGGGGCTTTTAAAAGAATGTATGCGAATGTTGAAGCCAAATGGAGTTTTGAGGATTGCAATGCCTGATTTAGAAGTGTGCGTGAGAGATTATCTCAATAAAAACCACCTAACAGAAAATAAAGCTGGACTTAAAGAGGCTGGTTTGGACTTTATAAAAACAAATGCGGAGGCTATAAACATAGCATTTCGTTGGTGGGGACATCAGTGGCTTTATGACTGGGAGGAACTAGAACGAAGGCTTAAAGATATTGGTTGTGTTAAGATAGAAAAATGCAGGCTTAATGAAAGCAAACACCCAGAACTGCGAAATTTAGAAACAAGGGGCGAGGCTTCGAATTTGATAGCTGAGGTTGTGAAGTAGGTTTTAATGGCGTGTATAGATACTCGGTTATTTAATGATTTTTTTCGCGACAACAATAATCTTCAAAAGAGTTTTATGGACTTTTTAAAGTATGTATATACGCGCGATTCAAGTATGGTTGAAAAAAACAAAGATGGTAAAATCGTTGCTGTTTGTGCCGAGATTGATATAGATGTCTCGTGTTTCTATCAATTACACATTCGACAGAACTTACTTCCTTTTAAAAAATTTACTTGTGAGAATATAGTTTTTAAAGAAAAAGTGAAATTTGATAAATGCGAATTTAAGGGCAAAGTATCGTTTAAAAATTGCACTTTTAAAAAGCAAGTCATTTTTTCAAACAGCTCATTTGAATATAATATATATTTTAACAATTCTACTTTTGAAGATTATGCTGATTTCCACGAATGTGAATTTGAAAAAGTGGCTTGTTTTTATGGAGTAAAATTCAAAAAAGTGCCAAATTTGAGTGCTTGTTATTTTAAAGAACAAAAAGCTGCTAATCTCGTAAATATAGATATAAATAGCTTGGGTTTTAAACAAGTTGAAAATTTTATCGATGATAATTATTGCAAAGATAAAGCATATCAAGAAGATCAAAGTGAAGAAAAGGAGCAAAAATATAAACTACGATATGCTCAAAATGCCAAGGATTCTTTTCGTATTATCAAAGATGTTTTGATAGAACAAAATAATATACTAGAAGCACAAGAGTGGCATAAATTTGAGCTTTATGCTAGGGAAAAAGAGCTTGAAATTAGCTTAGAAAAAATAATCCAATCCAATCATCGAGCAAGTTTAGAAAAAAAGAAAAAATTTAAAAAAATAACATTAGCATTGGTTTTTAATGCAATATTGACAATATTAAATAATGTAAAAGATAAAATAGGTTATTTTATAGAACATATTCCAATCTTTTTTGGTTGTTTATTATTTTGTTGCATCTTATTTCCAATGTTTCTATTTGGTTTTATAATGCAACTTGTAATAGGTTTTTTTGCAATTTTTTTTTACATTACGCTTAATCTTTTAATTCAAGAAAATTTCCTATTGTTTATGACAAGATTTATTAAATATAAAACCATAAAAATATATCGTATTGGAAAAAATATGCAAGATTATACTACTTGGGTTAATTGTGTATTGTTACAACTTTATAGAAATACAAGCGACCATCATACAAATTTTGTTAAAATTTTAAACTTTACTGCTGGAATGATAACTTTGTATGCAGGACTTTGTTATGCTTTTATCAAACATATAGACATCTTAAATTCTATTGATTTTTCAGACTTTCTATTTTTGTCAAGCTATTGTGTTATTATAATAATATTATTTTCATATTCAATAGTACGAAAAAAATTTCTTATGCTCTCACTCGCAATGTTTTTCATTATATTTGCTTTTTTGTTTTTTGAAAGTATGACTTTTCTAAACTCAAAACCTATCGAAGTTTTCTTTTTGATGGTGTATTTTTTAGGCATAATCATTTTTTATATTTTCTTTATTTGTAAAATAAAAATTATTATATTTTTTGTAAGAGTATTATCATATATGGTATTTTTAGGCGTTATCATCCTAAAACCACAGCTCATCAACCCATTTATAGGTATTTTTTCATCTGATAAACTTTTTGAAAGTAAATTTGAGCGCAAACTCAGTGATTTAAATTCAAGCACTATTATAAACTTAGCTAAAATTTCTCAAAAAAATTTTATATTGCTAAATGAGTATCAAAAGGAGCATAATATTTCTTTCACTGAATTAAATTCGGTTAAGACAACGATAATTACCAACAAAATAGAGTTAAATAATATTTTATCATATTTATTTGACAAGAAAAAAATAGACAATTTTGAAAAAATTCTGACAACCCTTGAAAACAATCGCTCGGATTTAATTAGCACTATAAAAAATATTGACAATAAAAACAACAATAGTGCTATGTTTTTGGATATGAAAAAATTGCTTAATTTAGATTTTATTGACAGAATTGATGAAAGAATATATAGTATTATTAGATATTTTCCTTGTTTATCAATAACGCCAAAAGACGAAGAATATCAAATTTTCGAATCGCAGGAAAATCAAACTAAGTTAAAAAATATTTTATCAATAATAAAATTAGATGATAAATTAAAACTACAAAGTATTAAACAGATTATTGATTGTGATAAAATCCTAAGCGATACTATCAAATCCACAAGTGTGATTTATAGTATTATACTTTTGCTGTGTATATTTTCTTTGCAAAAGACTGCTCGTAAGAATTCGATAATACCAAGTTGAAAGGGCTTAATATAATGGATAATACAAACATTGAAGTGGCAAACCCATTAGTAAGCATACTTTGTGTAACATACAATCACAAAGATTATATAGCACAAGCATTAGATAGCTTTTTGATGCAAAAAACAAATTTTAAATTTCAGGTTATTGTTGGAGATGATTGCTCGACAGATGGCACTACTGATATTTTAAAAGAGTATGCTAAAAAATATCCTGATATCATAAAACCCATTTTTAGGAAAAAAAATATCGGCGCAACCAAAAATTCATTAGAGGTATATAGCAACGCAAAAACACCTTATGTAGCCATTTGCGAAGGCGATGATTATTGGATAGATGAATATAAACTTCAAAAACAGGTTGATTTTTTAGAAACCCACCCTGACTACTCGATATGTTTTCATCCTGTTAAAGTGGTGTATGAAGGGTTTGACTTTGAAAAAACTGATGAAATTTATCCCACGCAAAAGATGATAAAGAGTGGAACTACATTTGAACTTTTGCTTAAAACAAATTTAATACAAACAACTTCTGTGGTTTATCGCTGGATGTTTAACCAAACAAATACTAGACAATATTTTTTAGATATTTCACCCGGCGATTGGTTTATCAGTCTCTTACACGCAAAAGAAGGCAAAATAAAAATGCTCCCTGAAATAATGGCTGTTT
>CAKVDW010000016.1 GCA_934728065.1 uncultured Campylobacter sp. | reverse complement strand
TATTTTAAAGAATTTAAGGGCAAAATGATAGATGAAAAAGGCAAAACTCATCAAAAAAGCATAAAATACTTTGTTCGTTCTCTTGATAAACGCTCCACTTTAAGCATAGAAAAGCAAAGAACCTTGCTTGAAAAAACTGATAATTTTAAATGTGTGCGCTTTGGCGGTGCGCCTATTGCGCTTATAGAGAGTAAAAAGTATTTAAACGAGTTTGAAAAGGCGTTTAAAAACGATGAAAATGCTTTATTGCTTTAAAAAGGAAATCAAATGAATGTCAAACTTCATCAACATAGGCTCAAAGCCTTATTTTGTGTCGTGCCAAAGTGCAAAATTTCTTGCGAGCAAAGGCTCAAAGAGCAAGGATACAGCGAAAATAAAATCAAATTTTTTAAAGAAAATTACGGCTATGAAAGTGCTTATGTCGCTGATGAAAACACTTATGCGAGCGAACTTTGTGTGGCTGGCTTAAAGGCTCTTTTTGATGAAAATTTGGTGCAAAAAGATGAGCTTGACGCGCTCATCATCACAACGCACACTATTGATTATTTTGCTCCAAGTTTAAGCTCTGTTGTGGCAAAAGAACTGAATTTGCCCCAAAAAATGCTTTGTTTTGACAAGATTGGATATTGCACGAGCTTTATAAATTCGCTATTTGAAGCCTTTTTACTGCTTGAAAATCCGCATTTTAACAAAGTAGCCCTTGTATGCGTGTCGGCAAAAAGCAAGAAAATAGACCCAAAAGATAGCTTAAATTTCATAAGCGACAGCGCGAGCGTGGCTTTGCTTGAAAAAAGCACACAAAAAACGCCCTGCTTTTACAAAAGCGAAGTTTTAAGTGAATTTGCCCTTGATGAGACAAAGCCTTTGAGTGCTTATAGAAAGGGTTTTAGCGACTTTGTCAATATCAACAATAACTTGATTTTTCAAGTCGTGCAACAAGAATTAAGTGCCTTTTTGGAAAATTTTTTAAATGAATTTAAACTCAAAAAAGAAGAATTTACGCAATTTTTCTTTAACAGCGCGAATGATTTTTTTCACAAAAAGCTCATTTTAAGCCTAAATTTAGCCCCAAATTTATGCTTTAATGGCGCAAACAAGCTTTTTGCTAATGCTGATTGTAACAATATCCCTTTAAATATATGCCTAGCAAAGAACTCAAAAGCTAATATGATGGGAGGGAGGGGGGGGGGAATTTGATTTTAGCGAACTAATGCCGCAAAAACAAGATAAAATAGAGCTTTCAAATGTGCTTTTATCAAGCTTTGGCACAGGTATAAATATAAGCGCGATAACGCTTAATTTGCAAAATTTAAGCAAGGTAGAAATCATTAAGATATAAATAAAGTATGCTTATTTAAATTTAAGCCAAATTGCAAATTAAGACCCCCCCCCCCATTTGTCTCATTTACAAGGGTGCTTTGGGCTAAAATTTGTGCCGCGTTTGTGGTGTTAAAGAGTAAATCAATCACAGAAAGATACTCCAAAAAGCCCTTGCCAAGCTGCTTATAAACGGGGTGATTCATCTCAAAATACTCCACGCTCACACAAGCCTTACTAAACAGCTCTTGTGCGCTTTCTTTTTCCAAATACACCTTTGAACCCTCAGGCGATAGATATTCATTTGCCCCTAAAGCCTTGCAAATTTCAAGCAAAAGTGCCTCCCTTGTAGCCTTTGGCAAGCTCAAAGATGAAGCCTTGATTAAAGGTGTTTTAAGTTTTAAAAGCCCAGCAAACTGCTCTATCAAAAAGATATTAAGCTCGCTTAAATTTTCAAAATGAAAAAGCCCAAATTCCAAAATGCTATAAATTTCTTTAAAATTCACACTCTTGCCATAAGCGTGGTGCAGGGTTTTTAAAAGGGTGTTTTTCCACGCTTGTTCATTATTTAGGCGCATATCTTTGATGAGTGTTTGTTGGGGTGCTTTTTGCAAATGCAAGCTTAGCCACTGTTCTTTACCTGCGAGTTTGATTTTGTTTCTATTTTGCCAGCTGCGCCTTTCAAATTGCACGGTGTCAAGAAATACAAAGCTATCGACAAGCTCAATCATCTTAAAATACCCTATCCAAGGGCAAAATGTCGGCTGCATAATGGCGATTTTCATCGAATACGCCCATAAATCACTATATCAGCATCATTTACAAGGCGTTCATCAGCACCCATCACATTTGTGCTTTCATAGCTTAAAACCTTAAAATCATAAAGCCCCAAAAACTCTTGCAAATAGCCCACAAGCTCATACTCTTGATAAAGCGTGTTGATACAGTTAAGCTCACCTGTGCTTTCATCACAGTCAAGCAAAAAGCTATTGTGCGCTATCCTTTTTCCAAGCCCATAGCGGTAGTCTTTTATGCCACGCGTTCGCAAGAAAAAGAGTGCATTTTCCTTATAAGCCTTAAATTCTTTCGCGCTTTTTAAAAGGGCTAAAAAGTCCTCTCGCCTTAGGTAATTAACCACATTTGGCACTAAAAAAACATCAGCTTGTACGCCTTTGTGGGCTTTGGCAAAGTCCAAAATGTTTTCCTCAAAAAAGCTAAATTTTTGTGCCTTTAAAATTTCTTTAAAATTAAACAAAGCATTTTGAATGTTTAGCTGGCTTAAATCCACGCCCAAACACTCCCAGCCATAGCTTGCAAAAAGGCTTAAATTATTGCCATTTGAGCAAGCGTATTCTAAAACCTTGCCGCATTTTTCGTGCAAATGCTCCTTGAAAAAAAATTTTATCACGGCGTTGTCGGGGAATTTAAGTCCCTTTAAATCTTTATACATTTTTACTCCTTTATTTTATCTTGCCATAAACGATAATATCGCTATCTTTGATGAAAACATTAGCCTTTGAGTTTAAATTTTCGCTTTCTAGCACTTCAAAATCAAACAAATTTAGCTCATCTTGTAAAAGCCTCACCAGCTCAAACTGCTGATAACACGCACAAAATAATCCTTTTTCTCCGCTAAATTCATCATTTTCTAAGATAAAACTGTGATTACCCACCATCTTACCCTTGCCATAGCGATAATCCTTCACACTTCTTGCCCGCACAAAAAAGTGTGAAAATTCACCATTTTCGTAACGGTATAAGCGGTTTTTGCGTAAATTTGACAGCATTTGCCTGCAATCATCTTTGCTTATATAATTTATCACATTTGGCACGAGCAAAACACTAGCTTCAATGCCTTTGTGCTGAGCTGCAAACACTCTCATATCAGCTTGAAAAAATTTAAAATTTTCATATCCAAAAACCTTGTCAAAGTTAAATTTGGCATTTTGCACATTTTCTTCATCAAGCTCAACACCTACACACTCATAATCATAACCCGCAAAAAGGCTTAAATTATTGCCATTATGCGAGCCAAGTTCAAGCACTTTTTTGTGCGCTAACTCACTTAAATTTGACTTAAAAAACCAACGCACAAGCTCTATATCTGGGTATTTAAAGCCTTTTAAATCTTTAAGTTTTTGCATATTAATCCTTAAACACTCAATTTTATGAATAATTTTACCGCGCACACTCACCTTGCTTTGCAGGCTTTAAGCTTTTTATCAAGCTCATTTTGCGCAAAAATTTTCCTCATTTAAAATATCAATATTTTTTGTTTTAAAAAGATATTTTACCATATCAAATCCTTATATTATTTAAAATTTCATTAAATTTATTTTGCATTTTTTAGCACAAGCAAGCAATTATCATCTTGCGGGCGAGTTTTTGTATTTTTAAAATTTCTTAAAGGACTTGGTTTGGGCAAATTTTCTATAAAATTATCGATTTTAGGTTATTTGTAATTTTTTAATGCTACAATAACACTGTGATTTTACTCTTTATTTTAAGGAAAAACTATGGGCTTAAAAGAAAATTTACAAGCGATAAAAAACAGCCTAAGCACTGAAGAACAAATGATAGAAAATTTTATCAAGGGCGAAAGGTTTATCAAAAAATACAAATTTATTTTTCTTGCTTTGATAGGTCTTTTGTTTGCATATATTGTTTATTATTATGCAAGCGATATACTTTCTAGCAACGCTGTGCAAAAAAATAATAATATTTTCATAAGCTTGCTTGAAAACCCTAACGACAACAAAAAAATCGAATTACTCAAAAAAAATAATCCAAATTTATATGTCATTTTTTTAATGACTAATAATGATTTAACCGCACTTGAACAAGCAAATGAATTAAAGCTTAATCCTTTAGTTAAGGAGATTGTAAAGGCAAATTTCTCAAGTGATTCTAAGTTTTTAAGAGAATATAATACCATTTTACAAGCTTATGAACTGCTTAAACAAGGAAAAATTCAAGAAGCTGATACTCTTTTAGCTCAAATTCCTTTAGATTCGGCACTTAAGGAGCTTGTTAATAATTTTAAGCATTATAAGGGCATTCAATGATGAGGCTTTTCTCTTTTTTTTTGTGCCTTTTGCTTTTGAGCGCTTGTGGCACGAAAAGGCAGTATTTTGAACCAGAAAAAATACAAAGTAAATTAAGCTATGATGAAAAACTGAACTCAAAAATTGTGGATGCAAATTTAAATTTTGCTAGATTGCGCAATAATCAAGTTCTTGGCGATGGCGGACTTATTGACGGTTTTGTTTTAGAAAAAGGCTACACCTTACTTAAATACGAGGCTGATGAATTTGTTGTTGCTGATGAAAATGGAAATTTAAAGATACTCACTCAAGAAAATGAAGAACTTTACAGCTATAAATTTGATGCGGCTGTATTGAGTGTTGATTTAAGTGGCGATGATTTAGCCCTAGTTTTAGCCGATAATACCATAGTTTTAGCAAATAGAAGTTTAGGCATTAAAATGGCTCAAACGCTTGCCTTAGCTCCTGCCCAAGATAGTCGTGTGGCTGCTCCTTGTTTTCTTGATACTATAATCGTCTATCCAAGTTTAGATGGCAAATTAATCATCGTTGATAGGACAAGTCAAAGGATAATTAAGGATGTAGTCGTTTCTAGCGAGGATTTTTTTAACAATATTATCTATCTTAACATAGTTGGCGATGCGATGATAGCCGCAACAGCTAAAAAAATAGTCGTTGTAAGTCCAAATCAAACCTTTTCTTTAAGCGAAGACATTAAAAATGCGGTAATGGCTGATAATTTTATTTTTATATTTGCGAAAAATGGTAACATTATTAAAACAAATTTAAAATTAAATAAGCTTGTTGAAAAAAAATTTAAATTTGCGCTCTATAATGAGAGCAATGTATATAAAGGACATTTATATGTCTTTGAAAAAACAGGATATTTGATTAAAAGTGATTTGAATTTGGAGCATATAGAGGTGTTTAGACTGAAAAATGCTGTAAATGAAAAGGCTTTTATGAGGGAAGGTAAATTTTATTATTCTAATAAAATTTTGAATTTGCTATGATGAAAAAATGCAAGAATGCTTTGAAAGCTTGGTTTTTAAAACCCAAATTCAAGTGTATGAATTGTGAGGCATTATGATTTTATGCGATATAGGTAATTCAAATGTAAATTTCTTGCAAGAACATAAATTTACCTCTTTGAGTATTGAAGAATTTTTAAATTATCCAAGCCAAGAGGAAAAAATTTTTTATATCAATGTCAATGAAAAGCTCAAAGAATATGTAGCGACAAAGCAAAATTTTATCAATCTTGAGCCTTATTTTAAATTTGATACCATTTATTCAGGTTTAGGCATCGACAGGATAGCAGCTTGCTACACAGTAGATGATGGTGTGGTTGTTGATGCTGGCAGTGCTGTAAGCGTGGATATAATCTCAGATTCTACCCACCTTGGTGGTTTTATTTTACCCGGCATAAGTTATTATAGAAAAATATATGCTGAAATTTCTTCTCGCTTAAAGTGCGAATTTAACACTCAAATAAGCCTTGAAGCGCTTCCGCAACGAACGGTTGATGCGGTAAGTTATGGAGTTTTTAAGGGAATTTATCTTCTCATTAAAGACGCAGCGCATAATAAAAAACTCTATTTTACAGGAGGAGACGGACAGTTTTTAGCGAATTTTTTTGAAAAGTCAATCTATGACAAACTCTTAGTTTTTAGGGGAATGAAAAAACTCATAGATGAAAATTCACAACTTTTGTTGAGTTAATTACATTTTGAAAGGACAAAAAATGAAAGAATTTGATGTTGTTGTCATCGGGGCTGGGATTTCTGGTGCGGCTTTGTTTTACGAGCTTGCAAGATATACTGATATTAAAAATATCGCTTTGGTTGAAAAGTATCACGCCCCTGCTACGCTTAACAGTCGTGCAAGTAGCAACTCGCAAACCATACACTGTGGTGATATAGAAACAAACTATACACTTGAAAAGGCAAGAAAGGTAAAACCAAATGCTGATATGGTCGTTAAATACGCTCTTGCAGAAAAAGAAAAAGGCAATACCTTTGCTTATTCTCATCAAAAAATGGCTTTAGCTGTTGGAGAAGAAGAGTGCGAATTTATGCGAAAAAGGTATGAGGAATTTAAGGAACTTTATCCTTATGTGCAGTTTTTTGATAAAAAGAAAATCAAAGAAATTGAACCAAAGGTCGTTTTGGGTAAAGATGGCACAAATGATAGACCAGAAGAAGTCGTAGCTATGGGAGCTTTAGAGGGTAAGAGCTACACAACCATAGACTTTGGCAAGATGAGTCAAAGCTTGATAGAAAATGCTTTGAAAGAGGATAAAAATGCCTTTGTTGCTTATAACCAAGAAGTTAATAAAATAGAGCGAAAAGATGGGGTTTTTCACATTTTCACCAAAAGCTATGAGGAATTTGTTGCTAAGGCTGTTGTGGTAAATGCTGGAGCGCATTCTCTTTATTTGGCTCATAAAATGGGCGTTGGGCTTGATAAGTCTTGTTGGCCAGTGGCTGGTAGCTTTTATATCACCAAACAAAAACTTCTTAAAGGCAAGGTTTATACAGTGCAAAATCCAAAATTACCCTTTGCAGCCTTTCACGGAGACCCTGATATACTTGTAGATATGAATACTCGTTTTGGACCAACAGCACTTGTTATACCAAAACTTGAACGGTATCACGGACTTAAATCTGTGCCAGAATTTTTTGAAACCTTAAAATTTGACAGCAGGGTTGCTAAAATAACTTTGAGTATGATGAAAGATGAAACTGTTGGCAAATATATACTTTCAAATTATCTTTTTGAAATTCCTTATATCAACAGAAAATTTTTCGCAAAAAATGTCCAAAAAATCGTCCCAAGCTTAAAAGCTGATGATATAGAATATGCTGAAGGTTTTGGTGGAGTGCGCCCACAGGTTGTTGATAAAATAGCTGGAGAAATTATCTTAGGCGAAGCAAGCATCAATGACATTGAAGGCATAGTCTTTAATATGACACCAAGTCCTGGTGCTACAAGCTGTTTGGGTAATGCCAAAAAAGATGCTCAAAGCGTTTGTCAGTATTTGGGCGCGAAATTTGACGAGGATAAATTCGTTAAAGAGTTAATGTAGTTTTTTTGTTTCCAAAATGCACTACAATGGCGAGAAAGAAAGGATAAATATGCTTAAAAGAACAAAGATTGTCGCTACAGTTGGACCAGCAAGTGAAAACCCTAGCGTTTTAAAAGCAATGATACAAAACGGCGTGAATGTTTTTCGTCTTAATTTCTCGCACGGCTCGCACGAATATCACAAAAAGAACCTTGATAATATACGCAAGGTTGCCAAAGAGTTAAATACTCGCATAGGCATTTTGCAAGATATTAGCGGTCCTAAGATAAGAACGGGCGAACTTAAAGAGCCTTTTGAATTAAAAAGTGGCGATAGGCTTGATTTTTACGAAGAGCAAATTTTGGGCGAAAAAATAGGCGAAAAGCACTATAAAATAAGCATAAATCACCCTGAAATTCTTGCTATGCTTAAAAAAGATGATTTAATTTATCTTTATGATGGCAGTATAGCGGTGCAAGTGCTTGAAATTTCAAACAAATGCGTGCAAACCCTTGTTAAAAATGATGGCTTTTTAAATTCCAACAAGGGCGTAAATTTCCCAAATACCAAGATAAATATCGATATTATCACACAAAAAGATAAAAAAGATTTGCTTTGGGGCATTGAAAATAGTGTGGATTTTTTGGCAATTTCCTTTGTGCAAAATGCTCACGACATAGATGAAGTGCGCGAAATTTTAGCCCAAAATAAGGCTGAGATTGCTATTTTTGCCAAGATTGAAAAATTTGATGCTGTTGAAAATATCGATGAAATTATTTATTCAAGCGATGGCATAATGGTCGCAAGAGGGGATTTGGGTATTGAAGTGCCTTATTATAAAGTGCCAAACATTCAAAAACAAATTATCCATAAGGCTAATTCAGCAAGTAAGCCCGTAATCACCGCTACCCAAATGCTTTTTTCTTTGGCAAAAGCTAAAAATGCCACTCGTGCAGAAATTTCAGATGTGGCAAATGCTGTTTTAGACGGCACTGATGCTGTGATGCTTAGCGAGGAAAGTGCTGTTGGTATAGACCCAGCAAATGCAGTAAAAATAATGTGTCAAACCATTGTTGAAACAGAGAAAAATTATCCTTACAACAAATTTTCACATTTTATGCTTTGCAATGATACTGACAAAATAATGCACTCAAGTGGAGTTTTGGCTATGGACTTAAAAGCTGAAGCCATTTTTGCGCTCACAAGTAGCGGACAATCAGCCATTAAAATGTCTCGTTACCGACCAAGTATGCCCATTATCGCTGTGGCACATAATGAAAGAGTGCTGAATTCTTTGTGTATAGTGTGGGGGATTGAACCTGCTGTGCTTATTAAAAGAAATGATGAGCTAATAAAACTCATCTCAAGTGCCGTTCGAGCAAGCGTTGATGCTGATATGATTGATAAGGATAAAACCTACATACTCACAGCAGGTTTTCCTGCTGGAGTTCGTGGCACAAGCAACCTTGTAAATATCCTCAAAAAAGAACAAATTGAATATTATCTTAGCATTTAAGAGTTAAAAAATGTTCTTTAAATTTTTTAAGCGAAAAAGGCAAAAAGAATATCAGGCTCTTTTAAAATCTAGTGCGGCTTTCGTTAGGATTGAAACGCTAGATGATTCTGATGAATATATAGAAATCGTTTTTCCTCCTCTTAGCGATGATGAAATTAATAGGTTGCAATTTTTGCTTGATAAGGGCGTTAAAATCAGCAGTGAGGATTTAGACTTTATCAAAAAAGCTTTGATGAGTATATACAAAAGCTTTATAATGAGCCAGATATGTGGGCGAGTGAGGATTATCCTTTTGATGAGAATTTAAGCGATGATGAATTTAAAAAATGGGTTGAAAGCCACCCAAGAATCAACATTTTTAAACGAATTTACAGTATGCTTGAAGAAGCAAAAACTTAAATACTTAAAATAATAAGCTATCAATGTATAGCGTGATAAATTAAAATAAATCATCTTTTTTTAACAAGCCTATAAATCAAAGCCTTATTAGAGGCAAAATCCACACGAAAACGCAAGGGCAACATTTTGACATAGGTCTTACTTCCAGCTTGCAAAAAAGAGTTTTTAACCACATCTGTAACTCTAATGTCGCTACCGATAAAGCATTCTATAAGCTGGTTTTTGTGGGTATTTAAAAAACGAAGTTTGATTTTTTTAGGCATTTGGCTATCTATTACGCCTAAATCCGTTTTTTGTAAGTAGTTTAAATCATCATCAGTGTAAATAATATCACAAACATATTCCTCAAAAACATTTGCATTTTTTGTCATTGCTGAGGAGACATTTTCATTTTGATAAGAAAGAATAAAATTTTTGCTCGTAAGTTCCGCCCAAAAGATGAACTCATCTTGGGCGAAAACCTTTAAAGCAAAGAATACTAATAAGCAAACAATTCTTTCCACTTTTGCGCATCTATTTTAAGCTCTAAATTTACTCTATAAAGACCTTGATTAAAATTTTCATCAACAATATGAGCGTTTTTAATCAAGCCATTGACCTGAGCGGTTATAGTTGAACTTCCAAGCATAGCATCCTTAACAGTGTCTTTACCGTTAATCTTCACGCCATAAAGTTTGCTCGCAAGCTGTCTATAAGCATCAGTTATCGCTGCTCTTTTAGCTAAAGCTAAAGCTTGAGCCGAAGAAACAGTATTTAAAGGAGCTATACCCTCGCCCACTGCACCAAAAACAAGCTCATTTTCAGAATCATCTAACGCAAGCATTTTTTCTTGTCTGATGATGTCTCTAACATCGTCTTTATCGACTTTTTGCACGATTATATCTTGACTGTTACCTGTGGTGTTATTACTCGCAGGGTTATTTGTCGTGCTAGGATTAGCCGCTAAGGCACCTGATGCGTTTCTTGTTGATGACCTTGGAGTCAAAACACACGCACTAACTAGTAAAGCTATAAAGAGCGTTAAAACTAGATTTTTCATATTTCAACCTTCAAAATATTAATTTTACAACTATAAGCAAAAGCCGTTCCACTTTTTAAAAAGTCCTTATTCAACTTCGCCCTCATCATCACCAAAATCTTCTTGTTTAGGGCATTTGGCTATGCTTACAACTTCATCATTTTCAACATTGACAACAATAACACCACTTGTATTACGCCCAGCCTTGCGTATGCTTTGCATATCCACGCGTATCATCTTGCCACTGCTTGTAAGTGCCATTAAATCCATACTTTCATCAACGATAACCACGCTGATTAAATCCTTTGTTTTATCAGTGAGCTTCATACAAATGACACCCTTGCCACCACGACTTTGCAAACGATATTCTCCAGCATTTGTGCGTTTGCCTATACCTTTAGCGCTTATGCTTAAAATCTCTTGCTGGTCATTTTCTATAAAGACCGCACCGACAACCTCATCTTTCTTTTCTTTAAATTTAATAGCCGTTACACCGCGACTTACACGCCCTATTTCTCGCACTCTTGCAAGGTTAAATTTAATACACATACCTTTTTTGGTAACCACAAAGAGCATTTTACCTGCTTTTTCATTCACTTCATCATCTTGTGAAATTTCTGGCTCATTAGGAAGTTCATTTTCATCTCTTTGAACCACTATGGCTGTTACAAGCTCATCATTTTCGTCCAAATTTATAGCCTTAACGCCAACACTTCTAATGTTTTGATATTCACTTAAATTCGTGCGTTTGATAAGACCATTTTTGGTAAAGAAACACAAGGATTTGCTTTCATCAAAATCACTTGTTGGGATAATCGCCATTATCTTTTCATCAGCTTGCAGGTTGATTAAATTCACCACAGCCTTGCCCTTAGCGGTGCGACTGCCCTCTGGGATTTTATAAACTTTGAGCCAATAAAGCTGTCCGCGGTCAGTTACAAACATAAGCGTGTCGTGGGTGTTTGCCGTGAAAAAGCTCTCTATAAAGTCATCTTCATAAGTTGTTATGGCTACCTTGCCCTTACCACCGCGTTTTTGTTTTTCATAAGTTCTGCTTGGCACTCGTTTTATGTAGCCTCTGTGTGTTATAGTTACAACCATATTTTCATTTGGGATTAAGTCCTCTATGTCAATGTCCTCGTAATCATCTTCGATTTGGGTAATGCGTGGGACATTAAATTTGCCTTTAATCTCTTTAAGTTCATCGCGGATTAAATTTTCAAGCAATTCCTCGCTTTTAAGCAATCCCTCAAGCCTTTCAATCTCTTTCATCAACTCTTTAAGCTCATTTTCTATCTTTTCTCGTTCAAGTCCTGTGAGCCGTCCTAATTTCATATCCAAAATGGCATTAGCTTGAAGTTCGCTAAGCCTAAATTTCGCCATTAAGCCATCTCTTGCCACAGTATTATCAGCACTTGCTTTAATCAAAGCAATAACAGCATCTATATCATCAAGAGCGATTTTAAGCCCCTCTAAAATGTGCGCCCTTGCCCTAGCCTTTTGCAGCTCAAAGAGCGTGCGGCGAATGATGACGGTTTTGCGGTGATTTAAAAAGAGCGTTAAAAGCTCGATGAGTGAGAAAATTTTAGGCTCTTTGTTGTTAATGGCAAGCATTATCACGCCAAAGGTAGTTTCCATAGTGGTTGATTTGAAAAGATTATTAAGCACTATGTCGCTCATCGCGTCTCGTTTTAGCTCGATGACAACACGAATGCCCTCTCTATCGCTTTCATCACGCACTTCACTAATGCCCTCAATTTGCTTTTCTTTAACAAGCTCAGCAATTTGCTCAATGAGCCTTGCTTTATTAGTTTGATAAGGCAACTCATCAATAACTATAACATCTTTATTTGACTTTTTTTCTATATGAGTTTTTGCACGAATTTTAACCCGCCCGCGCCCTGTGCGATAAGCTTCTATAATGCCCTTTTTGCCGTAAATTATCCCACCTGTTGGAAAGTCTGGTCCTTTAATAAATTCCATAAGTTCTTCTAAACTTGCCTCTTTATTATCAAGCAAGAGCAAAAGCCCATCAACAAGCTCGTTTAGGCTGTGTGGCGGTATGTTTGTCGCCATACCAACAGCAATACCACTACTGCCATTTAGAAGTAAATTTGGCACACGACTTGGCAACACATCAGGCTCTTGCATAGAATCATCATAATTTGGCACAAAATCAACAGTATCTTTGTCAATATCGCGTAAAAGCTCCTCAGCCAAAATCGTCATTCTTGCTTCTGTATAACGCATAGCCGCTGCGCCATCGCCATCAATAGAACCAAAGTTGCCTTGTCCATCTATACTAGGATAACGCATAGAAAAGCTTTGAGCCATACGAACAAGCGCATCATATACGGCTGTATCGCCGTGTGGGTGGTATTTACCTATGACATCACCAACGATACGGGCTGATTTTTTATAAGCGCTACGACTACCAACGCCTAAATCGCTCATCGCGTAAAGAATTCGGCGATGAACAGGTTTAAGTCCGTCTCTTGCATCAGGCAAGGCACGCCCGATGATAACGCTCATTGAATAGTCTAAGTAGCTGGTTTTAATGGAATTTTCTATATCCACTACTTCAATATCTGAATCAAACATACTATCCATAAATATCCTTGTCAAAATGAAAATCAAATTTTAGCATTTTAATCCTTTGCATCAGCTAAAACCAAAGCAAAAAGCACAGAAATTTTATTTTTTTCTAAAACCTGTTTAGCTTCAAGCAAACTTGAGCCTGTTGTTATAATATCATCAACCAAAATCACAGGAAATTTAGGCTTTTTTAAAAGCTTATAATTTCTTTTATGTTTTTGGCGAAAGGATACTGTTTTGCCTGAGTATTTGACATTTGAATTTGAGTGCAAAACTCTATATAATGGCTTTATAAAAGAAGTCTTTAGGTGTTTGGCTAAGATTGCAGAATGTGAATAAAGCCCTCCTTCAACTCTATCATCAAGCGGCACGGCATTGATGAGACTTTGAGGGGCAAAAAATTCCTTAAATCTTGCAAAAGAAATTTTAGCCAAAGAATTTAAAGCAAAATAGCCATAAAATTTATGTTTAGAGTGCAAAAAGTGCTTTATATCACTGTATTTATAAAAAGAATACACCTTAAAGTCATCTTTTAAGAGTCTTGTGCCAAGAGAAAACTCACCAAGTTCCTCTACACAAGGCTCACATAAGTCAAGTAAGGTAAATGAACCGCAGTTAAAGCATCTCAAAGCGATGAAATGACACTTGCGGTTTTATTCGCCATTTGTTTGATAAGCAAAAAGGTATAAAAAGAAATTTCTCTTAAATCATTAAATCCCATTACATCTTGCTTAGTTCTAACGATAAATTCTTTATTTATGTTAATGTCTTTTAAGATAAGCTTTGCGCTAAGATTTGAATGAAGTCCTGTTCTGTCAAGGTTTGACGAGAAGTTAATAAAATGCAAATCAAGTCTTAAAACATAAGGAGAGTTGTTAATCTCATCAATGACAACCATACCACGAGCCTTAAGCTCTTGCTTTAAAAACACATAAAAGGCTGCATTAAACTGCTCGTTGATGAAATATTGACTGTTGTTTGCATAAAATACTTTTTTCTCTTCCTCAAGGTCATAAATTCTATGCAAATAAACCTTTTTTAAGGCTACGGAACTGTCTAAAGTCCTTTTATCAGCACAACATCTTAAGCCCACATCACTTATATAAAGCAAACCTTTCACCTTAGCTTCAAAAGCTTGGTTGCTTTCACAGCTATAACAAGGTTGTTGATTAGTCAAATCACTCACCTTTTGCAAGGTAGTTTTTGACGAACACGCAACAAAAAAAAGAGCCAAAACAGAAAGAAAAATTTTTTGAATCATCGTTTATCCTTGAATTTTTGCCTAATTATAACTAAAAATTGTAAGATAAAGTTTAAAATATCTTTTTTTACGCTAAATTTTTATGTATATTTTTGAAACAGCTTTTTTTCAAAAAATTTGAAATTCAAGCAAAAATTTAAATTCTAATCCACCTTAAATGCTATAATTTATTTTAGGTCTTATAATGGACAAATCTTTTCAAGGAGTTTCAATGTCAAATTCTACCAAAACTGCCATTGTGCTAGTGGATATCGTGCTGTTTATCGCCCTGCTTTATGTGCTACCTTTTGAAACAAAGGTAAATCAAGGCTTGGCTATACTTGTCTTTATCGCTGTTTTGTGGCTCACAGAAGCCTTGCATACAACTGTTACGGCGATTTTAATCCCCGTTTTAGCCGTAGCCACAGGGCTGATGAGTACCAAAACCGCTCTGCACGGCTTTTCAGACCCGACTATCTTTTTATTTTTCGGTGGTTTCGCACTTGCTGCTGCTATGCACCATCAAGAGCTTGATAAAATCATCGCTCAACGCATTTTGCTTTTCGCAAAGGGCAATTTTAAGCTAGCGGTGCTTTATATCTTTTCCATAACCGCCTTTTTGTCGATGTGGATGAGCAACACTTCCACAGCGGCGATGATGCTGCCCCTTGCTATCGGTATGCTTTCACAAATCAGCTTTAAAGAAAGCCCTACTACTTACGCTTTCGTGTTACTTGGCATAGCATTTAGCGCGAGTATAGGAGGCATAGGCACACTTGTAGGCACTCCGCCTAACGCCATACTCGCCGCAAATTTACATATAAGCTTTGCTGAGTGGCTTAAATACGGCATTCCTATCGTTATCATTTTTATGCCATTGATGATAGCCGTGCTTTTCTTTGTCTTAAAGCCGAATTTAAGCTATAAAGTAAGCATTAACATAGATGATAAAATCGCAATGACTCGTCAAAAATGGCTTACTTTGGGAATTTTCGCTTTCATCGCCTTGTGCTGGATATTTAGTGCTCAAATAAATCCGATTTTTTCTGAATTTTTAGGACTTGAAAAGAAAATGGCGTCCTTTGATAGCGTTATAGCTATATTTGCAGCCATTTTAGTGTGTGCGTTTAAGGTGGTGAGTTGGAAAAAGGTTCAAGAAAATACCGACTGGGGAGTTTTAATGCTCTTTGGTGGCGGTATCACTTTAAGCGTGCTTTTAAAGGACTCAGGGGCAAGCAAGGTAATGGCAGATACTGTCATATCAATAGTTCAAGGCGGACATTTGTTCTTAATCGGGCTTGTTGTGGCGTTTTTCATCGTTTTCTTAACTGAATTTACCTCCAACACCGCATCAGCCGCACTTTTAGTGCCACTTTTCATCTCCATAGCTGATTCTTTGGGTGCGCCACCACTTGGACTTGCACTCATCATCGCCATAGGGGCGAGCTGCGCCTTTATGCTTCCTGTGGCAACCCCGCCAAACGCCATAGTTTTCGGCACAGGCTACATCAAACAAAGCCAGATGATAAAGGTCGGCATTTGGCTCAACATTTTCTGCGCCATTATCATCGCTACTTTGGCGTATTTCTTTTGGCTTTAAAGCCTTATATGAAAGCATTAAGACGCATTCAAACTCGCTTTAATGCTTTCATTGCGTTGCTTGAACCTGCTTAAATTTATCGCAGATTTTCACAAAAATTTACGCAAAGCCTTAATCTACCTTGCTAAAAAGCCGCTCAAATTCAAGTTTTATGCAAGAATTTTCCTCATACAAAATCCCCGCATTTTCGCAAATGGCTTTTGCGTTTTCATTAAAAAGCCCTAGCTGAACCCACACGCATTTTGGCTTGTTTTTAAGGCGCAAAACCTCATTTGCCACCACTTGCAGTGCCTCGCTTTTGCGAAAAACATTTAAAATGTCAATCCCACCGCACTCACTCAAAGCCTCATCACCAAACGCTTCTTGCAAACTCGCATAAGCCTTACGCCCTAAAATTTCGCCGTTTGCGCGTGGGTAAATGGGGATTACATTAAAGCCTTGCGCGATGAGATAACGCGCCACGACATTGCTCGCCTTGCTCTCATCTGGGCTAAGTCCTAAAATAGCGATATTTTTCGCCTTTTGCAAAAGCTGCTTTTTCTCAAAATCCTGCATTTACGCTCCTTTGCTTTTAAGCAAAATCTCCCCTCGCCTCGTGTCGATAAAGCCCTCGTTTTTTAGCTCTTTAAGCACCTTTGCTACTGCTTCTCTTGCGCTTCCTATGTTGCTGGCGATATTTTCTTGGCTCGTTCGCACCACGCCATTTTGCGCATTTGCGTGCAAAAACTTCAAAATCCGCTCTTTTAGGCTCTTAAACGCCACATCGCCCAAAGTGTCCAAAGACTGCTTAAAGCGTTTTGACATAAGCAGGGCGTTAAAGCCCATTATGCTTGCGTTGCTCGCGCAAAGTGCTTGATAATCGCTATCTTTAAGCGTGAAAATCTCACAATCCTCCATAAATTCAAACATCACTTCATCTTGAATGTGCGCCATAAAACTCGTTGAAAGTATGCAGCACTCGGCATTTGTCATATAAAAAATAGTAATTTCCTTGCCATTTTCAGCCACGCTAAAAACCCGCACGCGCCCGCCAAGCACGCGAAAAAAGCCAAGCTCATCAGCGTATTTGCGCTCATTTTTCTCAAAGCGCACAAAACGCCCCTTTTGCTCTAAAACCGCTAAACTTTTTTCATCGCCTTTAATTTGCTCGTTGATTTTTTTGATAAATTCTACCTTTTGCATTTTACCCCCATTTTCGTGTAACAAAGTTACACTGCGCCATTTTTGTTTTTGCAATAATAGCACAAAAATTTAAAGGATAAAAATGCAAAGACGAAATTTTATGAAAATTATGGTGTTTAGCCCCGTGCTTTTAAGTGCGGATTCAAAGATAGTAAAGCCACAAGGCGAGGGTATAGCTTCTATCATCGATTTAGACAAATGCGATGGTTGCGTAAATTTAGCTGTGCCTGCTTGCGTGAGTGCTTGCAAGGACAAAAATTCAGCGCGCTTTCCCGAGCCAAGCGAGCAAATCCCTGAGTATTTTCCGCGCAAAATCAAAGAAGACTACTCCAAAAACCGCGATGACATAAGCCGTTTAAGCCCTTATAATTTTACCTTTGTAGAAAGCGTAAAGGTAGATGGCAAAAGCGTTTTCGTGCCGCGCCGCTGTATGCACTGCGATGACCCTACTTGTCAAAAAATCTGCCCCTTTGGCGTCATCAGCAAGGACGATAAAGGCGCTGTTGATATAGACGAAAACTTTTGCTTTGGGGGCGCAAAGTGCCGAGACGCTTGCCCTTGGGGCATACCGCAAAGGCAAGCGGGAGTTGGGATTTACCTAAAAATCGCCCCAAAACTCGCTGGCGGCGGGGCTATGTTTAAGTGCGATATGTGTAAGGATTTGCTCGCACTTGGGCAAAAGCCCGCTTGTCAAAGCAAATGCCCCAAAAATGCGCTGATTTTTGATGATAAAAGCAAGATTTTAGCGCAGGTGCAAAAGGCGCGAGAAGCTGGGAAATTCATCTACGGAGACAAGCAAAATGGCGGCACAAGCACTTATTATATTTCAAGCGTGGATTTTAAGGACATAAACGCAGCCATAGCCGAAAAATACGGCGTTGCTGAAAGTGAATTTAACGGCAAAACGCAAAAAGTCGGGCATCCGCACTTAAATTTAAATGTGCCAAATTTTATCAACGATGATGCCGCGCTTGTAAAAAGCGTGCTTTTTGCGCCTGTGGCTGGGCTTATCGCTGGGGCTATCGCTGTGGCAAAAAGCAAGAAAAAAGATGAAAATTCAGCAAAAAAGGATAAAGAATGAAAGCAAATTCAAATGAAAATTCAAACACAAATTTAAATTTAGACGAAATCAAAATCCAAAGGCAAAGCCTGCAAAACCGCGCCGTACATTGGGGCATAGCGTTAAGCACTTTTTTACTCATCATCACAGGGCTTTTTCAGCTGCCTATTTCTAAACGCTATATGATAAACGAGTTGCCATTGATGGCGTGGAGCGGGGATTATCACATTAGCCTTGTGGCGCATTATGTTGGTGCTGTGGTGTTTTGTGTTTTCATCGCTTTTCATCTTTATTTTCACATTGCAAGGCGTGAATTTGACATTTTTCCAAAGCGCGGGGATTTTAAAAAATCCGCCCAAGTCATCAAAGCAATGCTTACAAACGGCGAAGAACCGCCTAGTGAAAAATACCTGCCCGAACAACGCCTAGCTTACGCTTTCATCGGCTTTACTCTGCTTTTGCTGCTCGTTACAGGGCTTATCAAAAGTTTTAAAAATTTAGCTGGGTTTAACCTTAGCGAAAGTGCGTATTTTTGGGTAGCTCAGCTTCACAATCTTGGCTTTGTTCTCATCATCTTTGGCATTATAGGGCATTTAGCAGCCTTTATTTTCAAGGCAAATCGCCCGCTTTTAAGCTCAATGTTTAGCGGAAAAGTGAGCGCAAAATACATTTTGCACCGCCACACGCTCAGCAAAGATGAATGCGAAAGAGCAGAAAAAGCCATCAAAAAAGCACAAAAGGACAAAAAATGAAAAACAACTCAAACGCCCTAAATTTAGGCGAAAACACAGCGTTAAATTCGAATTTGACAAATTTAAATTCAGCCTTAAATGAAGCTCAGCTTTTTAAACTCGCTCACTTTCCCATAATGCTTTTTGCCAGCGTTATGGGGCTTGGTGGCTTGGCACTTGTCTTTAAAAAAGCAAGCGCGGCTTTTGCTTTTAGCGTAAAAAATAGCTTGAATTTTTTGGATTTAAACGCCGTTTTTGCGGTTTGTAGTTTTGTTTTTGGCTTTTTAAGCATAGCGGTTTTTTTGCTTTTGCTTGGCTTTTATGTGGCAAAAATTTTCACGCATTTTAACGCCTTTAAAGCCGAAATCACGCACCAAGTAAAAATAAATTTTCTCTCTGCCATTCCTATCGGCGCGCTTATCATTACGACATTTTTAGGTGCTTTTAATGACAATGGCACAATGCTTTTTTTGCTTAAAATCATCTTTTATTTAAGCTCATTTTTGCAACTCATTTTAAGCATTTTTGTTATCAATTTTTGGTTTAGCAACGCGATGAAAAAGCACCTTTTAAGCCCTGCGTGGTTTATCCCCATAGTAGGCAATTTAATCGTGCCACTAGCAGGACATTCGGCAAAAATTTCGCCTGAATTTTCGCTTTTTTTCTTTTCTGTGGGCTGCTTTTTTTGGCTCATTTTAACGGCTCTTATCACTTCAAGGCTGATTTTTGAAGAAAGTTTAGAGAGTAAATTTTTGCCGACTTTGTTTATTTTCATCGCTCCGCCAAGTATCTTTGTGGTGGATTTTGCGGCACTTTTTGGCGGACATAGCGCGTTAAGTCTTATGCTTTATTTTGTCGCTTTGTTTTTTATGCTTTTAATGCTGAGCCTTTCAAGGGTTTTCACGCGCCTGAATTTCGCACTTTCGTGGTGGGCTTTTACCTTTCCGCTTTGCGCCTTTGGCATAGCAAGTTTTGAAACCTTTATGGTTTTTAAAAGTCCGCTTTATATGTTTTTTGGAATTTTAGGGTTGATTTTAGCCCTTTTTGCCGTGCTTTTTGTGAGCTACAAAACGCTTTTAGCGATGAGTAAAGGCAAAATTTGCGTGCCAGAAAAAGCGTAAATTTTTTAAAATCGTAACTTTGTTACACAGCAAATTTGGCAAAAAATTTATAATTGTGAAAATTTAAAGCAAAGGAGCTAAAATGCAACAATCTCGTAGAAATGCGCTCAAACTCATCACCGCAGGCGCACTCGTAGCTAGCGGTGTGGGCGCGACAAAGTTAAGCGCGGCGACTTCAAATTTGTCGCCTAAAATCGCCATCATCGGCGCTGGACTTGGCGGCATAACGATGAGCGCAAGTCTTATCAAAGCTATGCCAAAGGCGCAAATCACGCTGTTTGATAAAGATGAAAATTTTTATTATCAGCCCGGTTTTACTCTTATCGCTGCTGGAATTTACACGCTTGATGATGTGCTTTACAAAAAAGCCGAGCTTATCGATGAAAAGGTAAAATGGATAAAGCAAAATGTCGCGCAAATTTTGCCAAATGACAACAAAATCATCGCCGAAAATGGCGAGAGTTTTGAGTATGACATTTTGCTTATCGCAACGGGCGTGGAGTATGATTTTAACGCTGTTAGCGGACTTAGCGAAGATGATTTAGTGAATGAAAGCGCGAAAATCGCCACGATTTACACGCCAAATTCTGCTGTGAAAGCTAAAAAACTTTTTGATGAAATCATCGAACGGGGCAAAAAAGGCGAAAAGCTCAATGTGCTTTTTAGCGAGCAAAAAACGCAAAACAAATGCGGCGGGGCAAACAAAAAAATCAACTTTTTGCTTGATGATTTGCTTGAACAAAATGCGCTCAAAGACAGGGTAAAAACCACGCTTTTCACAGGCGGTGGGGCTATGCTTTCTTCGCCCTTGCACGCAAAAATGATAGAGCAGTTTTTTGTTGAGCGCGAAATGCCTTACAAGCTACTTCATCAGCTTATAAGCGTGGATAAACAAAGCGGCAAGGCGACTTTTCAAACAAGCTATATGCTTAATGGCAAGCGCGTGGATACTGATGAATTTGTGGAAAAGGAATTTGACTATATGTTCGTTATCCCTGCGATGAGTGCGCCAAAATTCATCACGCAAGCTGGGCTTAGCACAAATGCTGGGAATTGGGTTGATGTGGATAAATTTAGCTTGCAACACCAAACCTACAAAAATATCTTTGCTGTGGGTGATTGTGCGGGTGTGCCAAAGGGCAAAACGGGCGCGAGCATACGCAAGCAGTATCCCGTCTTAACGCAAAATATCATCGCGCATTTAGAGGGCAAGCCTTTGGAGGCGAAATTTAGCGGCTACACCGCTTGTCCGCTTTTAACGCGCTATGGCAAAGCCGTGATGGTAGAGTTTGATTATGAGGGCGCAGCGCCTACGCTAGAATGCTTTGGAGCGACAAGAGAGAGTTATCTTAACTGGGCTGTGAAAATTTACGCAATGAAGGCTATGGTGATGAAAGGAATGATTCACGCAAGGGCTTAGCGTGGGTTTATTAACAAAGGAGAAAAAATGAGTAATTTAGACAAGACTATCCGCTTGATTGTCGCGGGAATTTGGTTTTTTGCTTTCGGCTTTGTGTGCCAAAGCTGGTGGTGGCTTGTGGGACTTTTACCGCTTTTAAGTGCGGTTTATGGCTACTGCCCGCTTTATAAAATGCTTGCAAAATGTCCTTTATGCAAGAAAAATCAATGCTCTACAAAGAGTTGAATTTGCTATTTGTCCTTAATTGAGCTTAAAAATTAATTTGATTAAGGACAATTTGTGCTTAATTTTGCATTTTGCCCTTAAAATTTAGCATTTAAGCTGATTTTAGGGTAAATTGAGCTGGATTTATTTTTGCTAAATTCAGCTTAATCTACCTTGCCTTTTGCACCCCACCTCCTTAATGTGTAAAATACAAAACGCAAAGGGCAAGGCTTTTTTAAATTTAAGCAAATTTGCCTTGCAAAGTAACTTTGTTACACAGGCATTTTGCGCCTTTGATTATAATAACTTGATTTTATCGAAAGGAGAAAAAATGGCTATCAATCTAAACGAAGCTAATTTTACAGAACACACCGCAAAAGGCGCGGTGCTTGTGGATTTTTGGGCGGCTTGGTGCGGACCTTGTCAGGCGGTTTTGCCGATTATGGACGAGCTTTCAAAGGATTTTGAGGGCAGAGCAAGCATTTGCAAAGTCAATGTCGATGAAGAGCGCGCACTAGCAAGGCAGCACGGCGTTTCAAGCATTCCTACTATCTTGCTGATGAAAGACGGGCAAGTCGTAGAAAGAATCGTTGGCGCACAAAGCAAAAGCGTGTTTGAAACCAAACTCAACGCCTTGCTTTAAGCTAGCTTTTATGAGCGCGAGCAAATGGCTAGCGCGCCTTTGTTTGCGCTTTTTGAAAAATTATCAAGTAAGCGTTTGAGAGACTTTGTTGCTCCACAAAATCACGCTTTTATCACTTCTTTTTTTTTTTACGGCTTTTATAAATTTAAAGGCGCAAAACCTCATTTGCCACCGCTTGCAATGCCTCGCTTTTGCGAAAAACATTTAAAATGTCAATTTCTCCACACTCGCTCAAAGCCTCATCACTAAACGCTTCTTGCAAGCTCGCATAAGCCTTGCGTCCTAAAATTTAGCCTTTTGCAAAAGCTGCTTTTTCTCAAAGTCCTGCATTTACGCCCATTTTTGTTCTAAAAACGCTAAATTTTTTTCATCGCCCTTGATTTGCTCGTTGATTTGCCTTAACTGCAACCTTTGTTTTTCTTGCATATTCTCTTCCTTTTGTCAAACTTTCACTTCAATAACGCCTATTTTACTCATTTTCATTCTTAAACTTGTGCTATTTTGATTATTGATGAACGCAAGGGTTTGTTTAATGTAAATTGCCACAACCAAACACAAAATACCAACAAAAAGAGCCAAGCCTCAAACTTCCAAATGCTTTTTTACAAGCTCATAGGCTTCATTTATTTGCTGAAATTTACGCGCGCCCTCTTTTAGCTCTTTTTCGCTCACATTGTTTGCGTTTAAAATGTCGGGATGATAGCGTTTAGCAAGCTCTCTGTATCTTTTTTTAAGTTGGGGCAAATCAACCCCCTTTTCAAGCTCTAAAATGCTATAAGCCTCGTCTAAAGTTAGACTTTTGCCCTCATTTTTAAAGCTTTTTATGTTGTTAAGCAGGGTTTCAAATTCACGCGAATTTATGCCAAAAGAACGCGCTATGTCGCTTAAAAGCGTGATTTTCACTTCATTAAACTGCCCATCAATGCCCGCCATAAAAATCAGCACATTAAGGACATTGAGCCGTTCGTTGTGCGGCAGCGGCACTTCGCGCACAAATTCACGCGCCACACTTGCTGTGTCGTTTAAATTCTCTTTATGCTCGTTAAAACTTGTCTTTAAAAACTCTCTTTCATGGCTATCTTTTGCGTTAGCGTTTAGAATTTGGCTTATCATATCAGCCTCGCGCTCGCTCACGCGCCCATCGCTTTTGGCGATTTTTGCTAAAAGCGCCACGACATAGTAGTTCATCTTGCGGCGAAAATCATCCATCCGCTCTTCCATTACCCCTTGCATAAAACCCTTACCAAAGCCCTTTGCACCGCGACTTGCTCGCCCTAAAAAGTCCTCTTTGCCATAAGTTTTAAAGTAGTAGTAAAAAGCCACCACAGCCAAAATCAGCAAAACATAAGCAAACATTTTTACCTCATCATCTCTTTAAATGCGCCAAAATAAACGCGTTTAAGCTCGGCGGTGTCAAGATTTACGCTTTTTTCAAGTATGAATTTTTGCGCCCTTGTGCTTGTGCCGATTTTTGTCGCTTTAAGGCTGAATTTTTGGGTAAGTTTTTTGAATTTTTCCTCGTTTAAAACGCCCACAACAGCACGGCTAGGGCTTTCATCAAAAAGCAATTTTTCATCATCAAAAATTTGCCCTATTTCAAGCCCAAAATTTGAAATCGCGCACATTTTTGCCAAACTCATCGCCACGCCGCCAACGCCAACGCTATTTGCGCAGTGTAAAATTCTCGCCTCATTTGCCTCAAAGAGCAAGTCCCACAAGGCGCGTTCTTTGGCGTAATCGCACTCCCCAAGCCTACCAGCCACAGCCCTATCCTGCACCTTAGCAATCAACGAGCCAGCAAATTCTCCCCTCGTCTCGCCCAAAAGATACACAGGGATATTTTCATCGCTAAAACAAGATTTGAGCGCATTTTGAGCGTTTGCATTAAGCCCTACTCCCACTATGGTAGGGCTTGGATATATGCTTACGCCCTCGCTTTCATTATACAGCGACACATTTCCGCTTACAACAGGCGTGTTTAGGGCTTTGCAGGCTTCTTTTATGCCCTCACAGCCTTGCGCGAACTGCCACATAACTTCGGGGTTTTGTGGGTTGCCATAGTTTAGGCAGTCGCTTATCGCCAAAGCTTTTGCGCCCGCACAAGCGATTTTGCGCCCCACAGCTGCGACATTTAAAGCCGCTCCGTTTTTAGGGTCGATGAAATTCAGCCGTGAGTTGCACTCGCAAGCCATAGCAAGCATCGCGCCGTTTTCCTTGACACGAAGCACGCTTGCACCTAGTGCGCCGTCTGCTTTTATGGTATTTGTGCCAACTGATGAGTCAAATTGCTCGTAAATATAGGCTTTATCGCTTGTGTTTTCGTTTGAAAGTAGTGCTAAAATGGCATTTTGAGCGGACATTTTGAGCTTAAATTCATAGTTTTTAAGCTCATCTAAATACTTTGGCTTTGTAGTAGGACGGCTTAAAATCGGAGCTTTCTCGCTCAAAGGCGCGATAGGCACAAGAGCTACTTGCTCATCTTGCCAGAAAAGCTCCATTTTACCGCTATTTGTTACCTCGCCGATTATCGCCGCGTCTAAATTCCACTTAGCGAAAATGTCGATGATTTGACGTTCAAAGCCCTTTTTCGCGCAGATAAGCATTCGCTCTTGGCTCTCGCTTAACATTAGCTCATAAGGCGACATACCGCTTTCGCGCATAGGCACTTTGTCAAGGTATAGCCGCATTCCGCTGCCGCTGCGCCCTGCCATTTCAAAGCTGCTTGAAGTAAGCCCAGCCGCGCCCATATCTTGTATGCCTACGATGAAATCCTTTTCAAATAGCTCCAAACACGCTTCCATTAAGAGCTTTTCGGCAAAGGGGTCGCCGATTTGCACTGTGGGGCGCAGGGCTTTGCTCGCTTCATTGAAGCTATCACTTGCCATCACAGCACCGCCAAGCCCGTCTCTGCCTGTCTTTGAGCCGACATAAATCACTGAATTTCCCACACCTTCGGCTTTGGCGTAAAATATATCCTTGCTTTTGCAAACGCCCAGCGCAAAGGCATTGACAAGGATATTGCCGTTAAAGCACTCATCAAAGCTCGTCTCTCCGCCGATAGTAGGCACGCCCATACAGTTGCCATAATGCGCTATGCCCTCCACTACGCCTTTTACAAGGTATTTTTGGTGTTTGCCGTGCTTTTTGGAGTGCAAATCCCCAAATTTAAGTGAGTTCAAAGACGCCACAACTCGCGCTCCCATAGTGAAAATGTCGCGCATTATGCCACCCACGCCTGTGGCTGCGCCCGCAAAAGGCTCGATGAAGCTCGGGTGGTTGTGGCTTTCAACCTTGAAAACCGCCGCCATTCCGCCGCCTATGTCGATGACACCAGCGTTTTCGCCCGGTCCTTGAATCACCCATTTTGCCTTTGTAGGAAAGCCTTGCAGATATTTTTTGCTTGATTTATAAGAGCAATGCTCGCTCCACATAGCACTTATCACGCCTAGTTCAAGCAGGTTTGGCTCGCGTCCGAGTATCTTTAAAATCTCATCATACTCTTCATCGCTGATTTTGTGGGCTTGGATTGTCGCTTTGTCCATTTGGCTGTCCTTTTTGAATTTCGCAAATTTTTGGCTATATTTTACTTAAAAATTACACACAAAGAGAAAATTATATGACATTTTTGTAAATTTGTGGCGTTGAATGGGAGTTAATGAGAGCAAGTAAGTGATAGTGTATAATGTGAGAGATTTTTTAAAGGAATTATTATGAATACACAAAAACACCACCCAAATGCTGAAAAACACCCATTTGAACCTGTCTTTGATGAGAAGTCAAGGGTGTTGATTTTAGGTTCTTTTCCACCAAAAAATACTTCACAAAAGGGTGGATTTTATTACGCGGATAGCTCAAATAGGTTTTGGCTCGTTTTAGGCACACTTTTTAACGAACCAAATTTGGCAGAAAAATCAATTGATGAGAAAAAGAGCTTTTTATTGAAAAATAAAATTGCCCTTTATGATATTTGGGAATACTGCTACAAAGAAAATCCCAATAGCTCAAAAGATAAGGATATTAAGCCCGAACCTGACAGCCAAAAAGCTGATTTAACCAAACTTTTAAAAACAGCAACTAAAATTCAAAAAGTATTTACCACCATAGGCAATAGCACAAAAAGCAAAACCTATAACAAAAATAAAAAGCACCCTTTTTTAAAATGGGATATTGAAAGTTGGTTGGGCAAATGGAATTTAAAGGTTGTTCCACTTTATTCAACTTCTAGTATTAGTCCTTATGCTAATAATAAGGCTAAACAAAGGGGATTTCCTGAATTGTTTGATGACTACAAGCAGATTAAAACAATCATAACAAAATGACACAAACACAAAAATTCACACTTTTTCATCAAAATGTGAATTTTAGTGAGTTAGAGCATTTTTTCATTTATGGGTGTTGTTTATAGCGTGAATTTAGTCTTTGAATTTGCCTGCGTAACAAAGTTGCGCAGATACGCCCAAAGCTCCTTAATGTGTAAAAAGGCTTTTGGCGATGAAATCAGCATAAAAGTTGTTAAAATTCACGCTCATTTTAGTCTATTTTAAGCACGCTCAAAAAGGCTTCTTGTGGCAAATTCACCTTGCCTATGGCTTTCATTCGTTTTTTGCCTTCTTTTTGCTTTTCAAGCAATTTTCGTTTGCGCGTGATGTCGCCGCCATAGCACTTTGCCGTTACATTTTTTCCCATTGATTTTATGGTTTCGCGGGCGATGATTTTGTTGCCTATGCTTGCTTGTATGGCGACTTCAAAAAGCTGTCTTGGCACGATTTCTTTCATCGCTTTTACTAGCTCGCGCCCCTTGCTCATCGCCTTTTCGTTTGGCACGATGATGCTGAGTGCATCGACATTTTCGCCCGCTACTTTTATATCAAGCTTGATTAAATCGCCCTCCACAAAGCCACTTGGCTCATAATCAAAGCTCGCATAGCCCTTTGTAAGGCTTTTGAGCTTGTCATAAAAGTCCATTATGATTTCATTTAAGGGCAAGTCGTATTCAAGCAGGACGCGTTGGGGCGTGATATAGTCCATTTTGGTTTGAATGCCGCGTTTGCGGTTTAAAAGCGTGATGAGATTGCCCAAAAATTCGCTCGGCGTGATGATGGTAGCCTTGACAAAAGGCTCTTTGATAAGGGCGATTTTGTTTGTGGCGGGCAGTTCGTTTGGGTTTTGAATTTGCACCATTTGCCCGTCTGTTAAATACACTTCATAAGTAACCGTAGGCGCTGTGGCGATTAAATCCAAGTGAAATTCACGCTCTAAGCGCTCTTTAATCACTTCCATATGCAAAAGCCCCAAAAAGCCCACGCGAAAGCCAAAGCCAAGTGCCAGCGAGGTTTCAGGCTCGTAGGTAATGGAGCTGTCGTTGAGTTTGAGCTTTTCAAGCGCGTCTCGCAAGTCCTCGAATTTGTCCGTGTCTATGGGGTAAAGTCCCGCAAAAACAAAGGCTTTTGCCTTTTCAAAGCCAGCAATCGCCGCTTGTGCTTTGTTTTTTGTGAGCGTTATGGTATCGCCCACTTGCACATCGCCCAGAGTTTTAAGCCCAAGCACTACTATGCCAACTTCACCAGCCCTTAAAATAGGCGTTTTGATAGGGCTTAATGGGTGCGGATACAGCAAATCCTGCACGAAATGCCGTTTTTGCGTGCTCATCACCAGCACTTCATCGTTTTTAGCCACGCTACCCTCATACACGCGCACGAGTGCCAGCGCACCAAGGTAGTTGTCAAACCAGCTATCATAAATGAGAGCCTTTAAGGGCGCGTTTTCATCGCTTTGCGGGGCAGGAATTCTTGTGATAATCGCTTCTATCAGCTCTTTTATGCCCTGCCCTGTTTTTGCGCTCACGCAAATGGCATCAGCGCAGTCAATGCCGATGATATGCTCTATCTCGTGCTTTACCTTGTCTATGTCAGCCTGTGGCAAATCGATTTTGTTGATGACGGGGATTATTTCAAGGTTGTGTTCTAGGGCGATATAGACATTTGCTATGGTTTGAGCCTGCACGCCTTGACTTGCATCAACTACCAGCAAAGCCCCTTCACAGCTTGCTAGGCTTCGGCTTACTTCATAGCTAAAATCCGCGTGTCCGGGCGTGTCGATGAGATTGAGCGTATATTTTTGCCCGCTAAATTCGTATTCAAGGCGCACGGATTGCGCTTTTATCGTTATGCCGCGCTCTTTTTCTATGTCCATAGTGTCCATAACCTGTGCGGACATTTGCCGCTCGTTTATGGCGTTGCACTCGCTGATGATACAATCAGCCAGCGTGCTTTTGCCGTGGTCTATGTGCGCGATGATAGAGAAATTTCTAATGTTTGTCATCATTTTGCCTTGAATTTAAAGGGGTATTGTAGCAAAAAAGCTTTAAAATTACAATCAAATCCCAAATTAAAATAACAAATAGGGCGTATATGGTGATTAAATGCTTATGCGCGTTCATAAATTCTTTCAAAATCCAGCAATTTCAAGATATTTGGTCTAAAGTTTTTATTTATCAAATTTTACTCTTAAGAACTTAAAATTTAAAAATATGCCCTATGGGGGCTTGTGAAAAAGGTTTTTTTTCTTTATACTTTAATTAAATTTTTTCAAAATAAAGGCAAAAGAATGAGAATTTTTCTAAGTTGTATTTTTAGCTTAAGTGTCCTTTTTGCTAAGGATTTAATCATAGCCCACCCTGTTAATGTTGGAAAGCTTAATCCTCATTTATATTCGCCTAATGAAATGTTTGCTCAAATTTTAAGCTATGAAAGCTTGGTGCGTTATAACAATGGCAAAATAGAACCCTTAATCGCAAATTCTTGGAAAATCAGCAAAGACGGCACAAGCTACATTTTTACCATTGCAAAGGGGCAAAAATTTTCTGATGGAACAAAGCTTGATGCTTATGCTGTGGAAAAGAATTTCAAAACCATAATGATGAACAAGCAAAGGCATGATTGGCTAGGGCTTATCAATAAAATCAAAGCCTTTAAAGCTCTTGATGAGGAGCATTTTGAGCTGGTTTTAACAAGCCCTTATGTAGCGACCTTGCAAGAATTATCCCTGCCTCGTCCCTTTCGCATTTTAGCACCCTCTGCCTTTTTGGACGAAAATACGGCTAAGGGCATAAAAGCACCCATTGGTTCAGGTGCTTGGGTTTTAAAAGAAACTCGTTTGGGCGAATATGATATATTTGAGTTTAACCCTTATTTTAGAGGACAAAAGCCAAATTTTGATAGACTCATAGTAAAGGTCTTGCCTGAGCCAAATTCACGCGTTTTAGCCCTTGAAAGCGGAGCTGTTGATTTGCTTGTGGGTAAAGATATTATAAGCTATGAAAATTTTAAAAGATTAAGCCAAAATGCTAAATATAAAACCTTACAGTCAAAGGTTCAAGGCACAAATATGCTTGTTATTAACGCTTCAAATGACAGGGCAACAAAGGATAAAAATTTACGAAAAAGCATTATTAATGCCTTTTGTAAAGATATAATCATAAGTGGAATTTTGCTTAATCTCAACAAAAGAGCTGATACACTTTTTCACCCCTCTTTACCCTTTGCAAATCTTACAAAAAAACCTGAAATTCCAGCTTGTAAAAGTGTAAAACCTTACGAAAAAAGCATAAATTTAGACCTAGTTTATATAGGCACAAATCCTATACAAAAGGCCATTGCTGAAGCTTTGCAAGGAGATTTAGCACGCATCAATATACATTTAAATTTAGTAGCCAGCGAACAGGTAAGCTTTTATCAAAGGCAAAAGAGCGGGAATTTTGATTTAACCTTTAATGCAACTTGGGGCGACCCTTATGACCCTCATTCTTTTTTAGGCTCTATGCTTAAACCTTCTCACGCTGATTTTGCTATCCAAAAAGATTTGGCAAATAAGGGCGAAATCGACAAGGCTATAAACACGCTTTTAATCACAAATAACCAAAATGAGCTGAAAAAAATTTATAGCTTTATCCTCAACGCCTTACAAGAAAGCTTTGTGTATTTGCCTATCAATTATGAAAGTGTTTTTGCTGTGTATGAAAAGGGTAAGATTGAGAATTTTGAATTTGGTGCTATGGCAACAGAGTTTATGCTTCATACAATAAAGCTTAATAAATAAATTTTTAGAATTTATGCGAATTAAAACTCTGTGCCTTTGATAAGTCAAACAAGCTAAATTTAAACTTTAAAGGCAAAAATTTACAAAAAGAAAGGAAAGAATGCTTAAGTTTATACTCAAAAGGCTAATGTATTTGCCCCTTATCTTATTCATCGTTTCTTTTGTGGTCTTTACTATACTTCGTTTAAGCCCTGTTGATGCGGCATTTTCTTATCTGGTGCAATCACAAATTCCACCCACAGAAGAAGCCTTGCAAAATGCAAGGATAGAGCTAGGGCTTGATAAACCCTTTTTGCAGCAGTATGTAACTTGGCTTAAAAATGCTCTTGTGCTTGATTTTGGCATTTCTTATGTAACCAAAAGAGATGTTTTGACGGATTTGCTTTATTATTTGCCAACAACTTTGATTTTAACCTTGCTTTCTATGCTTCTTTTGATAGGCTTAAGCATTATAGTTGGCATACTCGCAGCCCTTAAAAAAGACTCGCTTTTTGACAAGGGGGTTTTACTTTTTTCCTTTGCTGGAGTTTCAATCCCTAGCTTTTGGTTTGGCTTTTTGCTTATCTTGTTTTTTAGCTTACAGCTTGGAGTGCTTTCGCCCTTTAACGAACTGAGCGCAAGCAGTTATATCTTGCCCATTATCACCCTTTCTTTAATGTCGCTTTGCATTAATGTGCGTTTGATGAGGGCTAGTTTTTTAGCCCACTTAAAAGCGCGTTTTGTGCCTTATGCAAAAGCTAGGGGATTAAGTGATGGCAAAATAGCCAGAACTCACATTTTAAAAAACTCGCTCATTCCTGTTAGCACCTCGCTTGGAACACATTTTGGAGAGCTTTTAGGTGGAGCTGTGGTGGTTGAGCTTTTATTTGCCCTGCCAGGATTAGGGCGATACACAATAAGTGCTATTTATAGCCACGATTATCCTGTGGTGCAATGCTTTGTGCTGCTAATGAGCCTTATTTTCATACTTGTGAATTTATGTATAGATATACTTTATGTTTTTTTAAATCCACAAATTGCTTATGAGGGGCAAAAATGAATTTAAAATTTTATTTTTCTTTAAGCATAATTGCCCTTATATTTGCTCTAGCCCTTTTTGCTCCACTTTTACCTCACAGCCCTTATGAAATCAACATAGCAAACAAATTTGCTCCTAGCTCGTTTGCACATTTTTTAGGCACAGACCACTTGGGGCGTGATGTTTTCACAAGACTTATTTATGGAGCTAGACTTTCTTTGTGGGCGGTGTTTTTAATCTTTGTGTGTATATTAAGTTTGTCTTTTGTTGTGGGCTTTGTGGCTGGATATAAAGGGGGTTTGATTGATGCTTTTTTGATGAGAATTTGCGATGTGTTTTTTACCTTCCCTACCTTCATTTTAGCTCTTTTTTTTATAGCCATTTTTGGAGTCGGTCTTACAAATGTAATCCTTGCCATAGCCTTAACGCATTGGGCATATTATGCAAGAATGATTCGCTCTTTGGTTTTAGAGCGAAAAAATGAGGGCTTTGTTAAGGCAAGCAAGGCTTTTGGTTCAAGCGATACAAAAGTGATTTTTAGGCATATTCTACCCTTTGTATTAGCCCAGCTTGTTGTGCTTATAAGCCTTGATATAGGACATATGCTTTTGCATATTGCTGCACTTTCTTTCATAGGGCTTGGAGTTCAAGCACCAAATGCTGAATGGGGCGTAATGATAGCCGATGCAGCACCTTTTGTGATGAATGAGCCACATCTTATGATTTACTGCGGACTTGCCATTTTCTTGTGTGTGAGTGCTTTTAATTTACTCGGTGAAGCCTTACAGGAAAGAATCAACAAATGAACCTAGTCGAATTTAAAAATTTTAGCCTCAGTGATGAAAACAACAGTTTAATTCTAAAAAACATCAACCTACCCATCAAAGAAAATGAATTTATAGCCCTCATCGGCTCAAGTGGGGCTGGAAAAAGCTCCTTGCTTAAAAGTTTGATGAATATACAAAATGAAAATTTGCAAAAAAGTGGTGAAATTTTATGGCATAAAATGGCAAATTTTGGAGCGATTTTACAAAATCCAGCCTCTTGTTTTGACTCTGTTTTTCGCATAAGCTATCATTTTAAAGAGAGCTTTTTGGCTAAAAATTTAAAGCCTGATACTGATAAATTTAAAAGCCTTTTAGCTGAAGTTGGGCTTGATGAGAGCGTTTTAAGGGCTTATCCTTTTGAATTAAGCGGAGGGCAACTCCAAAGGATAATGATAGCCCTAGCCCTTTGCTGTCCTATAAATTTGCTCATTGGCGATGAGCCAAATAGTGATTTAGATAGCTTGGGCGAAAAGGAGCTTTTTAAGCTTATTTTCAAGCTAAAAGAAAAGTATCATTTTGCCTTTTTGCTGACAACTCACAGTTTAGAACTTGCTAAAAAAGCGGATAAAATCATCATTTTAGACAAGGGACAAATCGTTGAAAAAGGAAATTTTCAAACTCTATTTATAAAGCCTCAAAGCTCTAAAACAAAGGCTTTTATAAATGCTCATAACTTTTTGCAAGAGCAAGATTTTACCCCTCAAAGCTCAAACAAAAATACCCCCTTACTTGAAGCAGAAAATATTTGTCTTTCTTATAAGCAAGGGGGATTTTTTGCTCGCACAAAACCCAAACTCGTGCTTGATGGACTAAGTTTAAAGATATATGAGGGCGTAAATTTAGGTATAGTTGGGAAAAATGGCAGTGGCAAAAGCAGCTTGGTGCGTGTTTTGCTAGGGCTTGAAAAAGCCAGCAGTGCGAATTTAAATTTGCAAGGATTTCAAAAAGATGATAAAGCCTATAAACAAAAACTTGCTGTAATCTTTCAAAATCCTCCAGCCTCTCTTAATCCAGCCTTTAGTGCTAAAGACGCTATTTGCGAGCCTTTGTGGAATTTAAAACTTGACAAAAAAGAGCAAAATAAAAGACTAAATGAGTTAGCAGAGGCTTTAGAGCTTGAGGGGCTTGATAAAAAATGTGCTTTTTTTAGTGGGGGAGAACTTCAAAGGATAGCTTTGGCAAGAGCGCTTATTACAAGACCTAAACTTTTGATTTTGGACGAGGCTTTAAGCAATCTTGATGTGCTTTTACAAGTTAGCATTATAAGGCTTTTAAAAAAGCTACAAAATGAATTTAAGCTTACTTTTTTGTGTATTTCTCATCAACAAAATATATTAAACGCTCTTTGCGATGAACTTTTTGAGCTTAAAAACGGTAAATTACTAGCGATAAAAAAGTAAGAAAGCTTGATTATCTTATGCTTTCTTACAAAATTTAAGCAACAAAGCCAAAATCAGCACAGTTTAAAGCAAAATTTATCATCTTTAAAGATAACAACAACTTATCACTTTAACACAAAAAGCTAAAACAAGCTAGAGTTTTTTAATCTCCAGCTCATCAGCCTTTGCATCTATAAGTATGCTCTCATCGCTTTTTAGCTCATCATTCAGTATCATATCGCTGAGCTTGTCCTCTATCATATC
>CAKVDW010000015.1 GCA_934728065.1 uncultured Campylobacter sp. | reverse complement strand
ACTATGTGCGTGGCACTTGCGAGTGTGTTTAGCGAAAAAAAGGTGCGTAGCGATGTGGCGATGACGGGCGAGGTTGACTTGGTGGGCAAGGTGTTGCCTATCGGTGGGCTTAAAGAAAAGCTCATCGCCGCTTATAAAGCCGATATAAAAACAGCTTTAATCCCCGCAAAAAACTATGAGAGGGATTTAAAGGACATTCCTAGCGAAGTTAAGGATAATATGCAAATCATTTCCGTAAGTGAGATTGAAGAGGTTTTAAAATATACTTTAATATAAATTTGCCAAAGCATAAACTTTGGCAAATAAGGCTTTAAAAGTTCAAATATGGAGTAATGAAATTTACCCAAGGAATGCCTACAAGCAAATAAATCACCATATAAATCGCAGCAAAAATTCCTCCAAGCAAGAAAAATGTCGGTCCTTTGATATAATGTGCACCAAACCATAATGGAGAACATCCTGTGCCATAAGGTGTAATAATACCCATAAAGCCCATAGGCAAAATGAGCAACAGTAAGGTTTTATTTGCATCTATATCTGGGATAGACTGCACGAGCGTTACAAAAATGAGCATAACAGCAGTTACATACGCAGTTCCTGATGCAAAGAAATATCTCAACCAAGAAAATATCAATATAAGAATTATGATTGCTACCATAGGTTCTATATTATCAAATTTGCCATCAAAAAGATGAGCAAGCCAGCCGATAAAACCTACATTACTAAGCCCACCAGCCATAGCAACAAGTGTAGCAAACCATACAAGTGTATTCCACGCTGGTTTATTACCTAGAAAATCTTGCCAAGTGATACATTTCGCACTTATCATAAGCACTATCATCAACAAAGCAGTTGTTGTAGCATTAAGATTATAAAGTGCGGTTTTTGGGAAAAAACTTCCGCCAACCCACAAGATAAGTCCTATTAATGCAATGATAATCATAAAAATTTGAGGACGAGTAATTTCGCCTAATTCTTTATACTTATTTTGCGCCCATTCTACAACCTCTTTACTGCCCTTTATTTCAGGTGGATAGATAATATAAGCTAATAATGGAGTAATCACAAACAAAATAATACCAACAGGCAAGAAAGCTAAAAACCAACTTACCCAATCCACAACTTGTCCGCCACCCTTTTCAATCTGAGTAAGAGCAAGTGGATTTGGAGCTTGACCTGTTAAAAAGATAGAGCTTGAAACGCAAGCACTTGCTAAACCAACCCAAATAAGATAAGCACCTATTTTACGGGCATTTTTATCAGGGTGAGAATCAAACATAGGAGCAATGCTTGATACCACAGGATATACTGAACCACCGCTTCTTGCTGCATTGCTTGGGATAAATGGAGCAAGGATTAAATCCACTATCGCAATGGCATAACCAAGTCCTAATGTGCTTTTGCCAAGTTTAGATACTATATAAAGAGCTAATCTTTCGCCAAGTCCTGTTTTTGTGAAACCAAGACCAATGGTAAATGCTGCAAAAATAAGCCACACAACACTATTAGAAAATCCACTAATCCCCCAATTTAACGCTTGTGCAGCAGTTGTTTTTGCATCAACTAAACCAGAATCCTTTGGTCCCAAGCGAAAAATAACCGCTATAACAATAGCAATAACACCGATAAAAGCAGGTGGAATAGGCTCTAAAATAAGTCCCAAAATAAGCCCCATAAAGATAGAAAAATACACCCAAGCATTATAGGTGCAACCCTCAGGTGCTTCTACTCCAAAAAGTCTAGGTGTTAAAAGCACGATGAAACCAAACGCCACTGGGGCGAATAATTTTACATAATTTTTATTTTCCATAACTGAAATTTCCTTTCGTTAGATTTTTATTTTTGAACATTTAAGTATATTTTCGATTATTTCAATACCCCCCCCCTTGCTAAAATGTTAAAATTATATAAAAATAAATCTTAAAAATAAATTTAAATGAGTGAATTTGTGTTGAATTTTTGTTTATATTGACATAAAATTATATTTAATGTCTTTATTTTTGTATAAAATTTAAAGCCGTTTGAATGGCTTCTTTGTAGCTTTTGGTGGAGATTTTAGCCCTTGTGTATGCTTTGTCAAAGGCGGTGCCGTGGTCGACACTTGTGCGGATTATCGGTAAATTCAAACTCACATTGACGCTTTTGTCAAAATATAAAGCCTTTAAGGGAGTCAAAGCTAGGTCGTGGCTCATACTCACAAGGCGGTTGCAGTGTTTGAGCGCATTTTTGGTAAATGCACTATCGGCTACAAGTGGGTTTGGTTGATAAAAATGCTGAATTTTCAGCTTTTTTTCGAGCTTTTGGGCTAAATTTTGATTTAAAAATTCGCTAGTTTGGCTTTTTTCTTTGAATTTGCGTGCTGAATTTGCGTTTTTTGTGGCGGTTGCGGACATTTTATTTTCAAAATCGCTTGCTAAACGCTCATTTTCTATTAAATGCGCTAGCAAAGCTTCTTTTGAGTTTAAATTACAAGCCTTTAACACACTTTTTTGTTTTTGTGGGGCTGAATTTATAAAGCTTAGATAAAGGTTGCTTATGCGTAAAGCCCTTATTATACGGCTTTCTTCCTCGCCGCCTATCGTTCCAAAGTCGCTAGCGTGGGGATTAAAGGCTAAAACGCCTATGTTTTTAAAGTGAGTTTGGGCGTAAAAGGCGATGAAAAACTCGCAAAGTGCTGGCACTTGTATCTTTGCGCTTACTTCACTCAAAGGGATATGCTCGGTGAAAAGCCCCACAAAGAGCTTTTTGCACCCTAGCATCATAATGGCTTGTCTCTTAAAAAACTCGCTCAACGCCTGCGTGTGTCCTTTGTAGGCTATGTCTGCTTCGCTCCACGCCTTTTTATGGATAGGTAGGGTGATTAAAGCCTTTGCAAAGCCCATTTTTACAAACTCACAAGCAAATTTAAAGCTAGCAAAGCTGTATGCACCACTTTTTGCATCTATTTGCCCTGCTTTGATAGCAAATTTTTTATCAAATTTACAGCCTAAATTTGCCTTAAAGTGCGAGCTGTCCTTATTTTTATCTTTTAAAAACTCCATTTTTTCGGCGTTTGAAAACTCTACACAATGAAAATGCTTTGGTTTTTTAAGTTTAAGCCTTTTTAGAGCTTGATTTAAAAGACTTTTGTGTATGAAATAATAAGGCTGACAGAGCTTGCAAATAGCCTTGTGGCTTTGAAGTGCTATTTCTACACCTATGCCATTTATGTCGCCTATGCTGATGGCTATTTTTGGGCGTTTATTTTGCATTGATGAGTGCTTTCATCTCTTTAATCGCCCTTTCAAGCCCCACAAAAACGGCTCTTGCAATTATGCTTTGTCCTATGTTTAGCTCGCAAATGCTTGAAATTTGGGCGATTTCTTTTGTGTTTTTATAGTTTAGTCCGTGTCCAGCGGCGATTTTTAGCCCTAAATTTAGCCCTAAATTCGCTGAATTTATTATGTTTTGAATTTCTTTTTGCAAGCGGGTTTTAAGCTCTTGGCGGCTTAAATCAAGCCCTTTGATTTGATAAGGCGTTTTTAAAATGTTGGTAAAAAGGGCGTTGTGTAAGTTCGCGTAAGCCCCTGTGTGTAGCTCTACAAAGTCAGCACCCAAAGCCTTTGCCTTGTGAATGCTTGCTTCATCGGGGTTGATGAAAAGTGAAACTTCTATATCATAGCGTTTGAGTGTATCAATAGCCTTTTGAATGCCCTTGTTTTCTAAATTCAGCCCGCCCTCAGTAGTGAGTTCTGCACGCTTTTCAGGCACGAGCGTTACGCGGTTTGGAGCGAATTTGCAAGCTAGGGCTATCATACTTTCATCGCTGGCGCACTCTAAATTTACAGGGCATTTGCAAGAATTTACTATGTCTTGTAAGTCGTGTTCTTGGGCGTGTCGGCGGTCTTCTCTTATGTGGAGCGTGATTTGCTCGGCATTTTGCGCGATAACAAAAGCAGCTTCCAGCACGCTAGGGTCATTTACTTGCCTAGCCTCCCTTAAAACAGCGATATGGTCGATATTTACTCCCAAAAGCATTGCATTTTCCTTGTAAATTTTATGAAATTATAACAAATTTTGTAAAATTTGTTCAAAAATTCAAATTTTTAAGTTTCCTTTAAGGGGGGGGGGATTATAATTTTATAAAATTTATTTTAAAGGACAAAAATGAAAAAGAAACTTTTAGTTATCTTTATGAGTTTGGGGCTTAGCGGTGCTTTTGCTGAAGAAAGCGGTTTATTTGTAGGTTTTGGGGGCAGTTTTCAAACTGCAAGTAAAAGTGTTGTGAGTAAAGTGTATAATGTTAATACTACTGACAACACAGTAACCCTTACAAGTTCTAATAAAGACCTATCACAAAACAATTCAAACTACGGTGGTTCTTTTCTAATAGGCTACAAATATATGTTTGAGGAGCTTTCAGGCGTGAGAATCTATTTAAATTATGATTACAATGCTATAAAGCTTAAAAAAGAAAACAGCGCAGAAGCGCAAAATAGCAACTACCAAATTTTAGGGCTTAATTTGGATTATCTTTATAATTTTGTTGATGGATTTGGCTTTTTCCTTGGAACAAATTTTGGCGCGATGAATTGGGATAAAAATTTGCACGGCGAGATAAATCAATACAATATGTATTTTGCCCCGCAACTTGGCTTAAGAACAAGCTTTGCCCAACATTCACTTGAGCTTTTTGCCAAATTTCCTTTGATAAGCACAGACACAATAACTAAAAGTAATCCCGAGGAAATCACTGTCAATAACCAAAAAGTAACAGCTTGGAAAAACACAAAAGAGGTAGAACTTAAGCCAAATTACAATATAGGCTTAAGATACATATTTACATTCTAACTTGTCAAGCCTTTTTAAAAAGGCTTGATTATTTTTTATAATTTGCAATCGCTTTTTCTAAAATCTCCACAGCGGCTTTGGTGTCCTTGAAGTCCTGCACCTTTACCCATTTGTCTTTTTCTAGGATTTTGTAGGTTTCAAAGAAATTTTTGATTTTAGCTAGGGTTGCTTTTGGCACATCATCAAGGCTTTTTATGTCCTCATACCTTGCATCTACCTTGCTTGTGGGTAGGGCTAAAAGTTTTTCGTCCATTCCGCTTTCATCTTCCATCACCAAAACGCCGATGAGTCTGCAAGGTATCACCGCCCCTGCTTGTATGGGATACTCATTAAGCACGAGTATATCGACAGGGTCCCCATCATCAGCCAAAGTGTTAGCGATAAATCCGTAGTTTGCGGGGTAAAAAACCGCACTAGCCATTACTCTATCGACAAATACAGCTCCACTTTCTTTGTCAAGCTCGTATTTTACGCTAGAACCATAGGGTATTTCTATGATAGCGTTGATTTTGTCGGGTATGTTGCCCACTTTTATCTTTGAAATATCCATTTTACTTCCTTTCAAGTTTGTTTTCTATTAAATTTTTTATGTCAGCCACGATTTCATCGATACTTCGCTCACCATTTACCACGCAATACACCTTTTTATCTTTGTAAAAGGCGCGAATTTCATCAAGCGGCTCGCTATACACGCGCATTCTGTTGTAAAACACTTCCTCATTGTCATCAGCACCGCGCGCACGCCCTAAAACTCGCTCTTTGGCGACTTCTTCGCTCACCTGCACTTCGATGACGGTTCGTAAGGCTATGTCCGCGCTGTTTTGCAAAACCTTGTCAAATTCAAGCATTTGCTCCACGCTTCGCGGATAGCCGTCTATGATGACGCTTTGCGTTGGAGACTTTTTGAGTGCTGAAACTATGGTATTTACGACAACTTCAAGCGGCACAAGATTGCCCTTTGAGATAAAGCTGTCGATGAGTTTGCCAAGCTCACTGCCACTTGCCACTTCCTCACGCAACAAATCGCCCGTTGAATAGTGCGTTATGCGTTCATCATCACGCGCGATGATACTTGCGTCCGTTGTTTTGCCGCTGCCCGGCGCTCCTATAATCAAAAATAAATCTGTCATTTCACATTCTCCCTTAATTTTATGCCAAGCTCCCTTAACTGCTCGCTGCTTACGCTTGCAGGTGCTTCTGTCATCAAGCACTGCGCTCGTTGCGTTTTGGGAAAGGCGATGACTTCTCTTATGCTCAAAGCACCACTTACTAGCATTATGAGCCTGTCAAGTCCTATGGCAATGCCGCCGTGTGGGGGCGCGCCAAAACTCAAAGCATCAAGCAAAAAGCCAAATTTAGCCCTTTGCTCGTTTTCATCGATTTTCAAAAGTTTAAATACCTTTTGTTGTATCTCTTTTTTGTGAATTCTCACGCTTCCACCGCCTAACTCCACGCCATTTAACACGACATCGTAAGCTACCGAGCTTATATCCTCGATATTTGGTTCATCGACATTTTTTGGCATAGTGAAAGGATGGTGCATAGCTGAGTATGAGCCGTCATCATTTTCCTCAAACATAGGAAAATCCACAACCCACAAAAATTCAAGCGCGTTTTCGTCTATAATCCCAAGCGTTTGCGCTAGAAAAATCCTAAAACGCCCCATATAATCAAGCACTACCTTTTTCGCACCCGCTCCAAAAAACACCACATCGCCCGTTTCTAGCTCGCACCTTTTGCTAAGCTCGTTTAAATCATCTTGCGTAAAGAATTTACAAAGCGGACCTTTTAGCCCGTCTTCTTTCACTTGGATAAAGGCAAGCCCCTGTGCGCCGAACTTTCGCACGAATTCCTCAAAGCCTTGCATTTGTCGTTTAGAAAAAATCGTATCGCCCTTTGGCACGCGTAGAGCTTTTATGCGGTTTTTCTTGCTATCTTTGGCGATATTTGCGAAAATTTCGTTGTTTGAGCGAGCAAAAATGTCGATAACATCGATGAATTCAAGTTTAAAACGCAAGTCTGGCTTATCTGAGCCGTATTTTTCCATAGCCTCGCTATATTGCATTATGCGAAAGGGCGTGCTAATGTCCTTGCCACAAGCCTTGAAAATGTCTTTTAAAAAGGTTTCAGCCACTTGCATTATGTCCTTTTGCTCGCAAAAGCTCATCTCAACATCAATTTGCGTAAATTCAGGCTGTCTATCCGCCCGCAAATCCTCATCTCTAAAACATTTTGCGATTTGAAAGTATCTATCAAAGCCAGCGCACATTAAAAGTTGTTTGAAAAGTTGCGGACTTTGGGGCAGTGCGTAAAACTCGCCTTGATGAACGCGGCTTGGCACAAGATAATCCCTAGCTCCCTCAGGCGTAGCCTTTGTTAAAATGGGCGTTTCAACCTCCAAAAAGCCCATATTTGCAAGCGAGTTGCGTGCGGCTATGCAGGCTTTGGAGCGCAGGGCGAAATTCGCGTAAAGTTTTGGGTTACGCAAGTCTAAAAAGCGATATTTAAGGCGCAATTCTTCATTGACATTTTCATCGCCGATTTCAAAAGGCGGCGTGGGGCTTTCATTTTCAACAATAAGCTCATCAACCACCACTTCAATCTCGCCTGTTTTAAGTTTGGCGTTTGTAAGCCCCTCTCCACGCGCTCGCACCTTGCCACGCGCTATCAGCACGAATTCATTTCGCACACTTTCGGCTATTTGATGAGCCTTTTGGCTGTCCTTTGGGTCGCAAACAAGCTGTATCAGCCCGCTTCTGTCGCGCAAATCGATGAAAATTATGCCTCCGTGGTCTCGGTAGCTGTTTGCCCACCCGCAAAGCCTTACTTCTTCGCCTATATTTTTGGTGCTTAAATCTGTATTGTAATGACTACGCACAATTTTTCCTTTAAATTTAAAGAATGATTTTGAAATCATAGCATTTTATGTTTTATGATTTGTAAAATTTTTTATAAATTTTAAAGTTTATGAGAATGTAAAAAATTGGTGAATTTTGGATATAATTTTGTTTATGAAAAGTATGATTGATTATAAAAATGTCCATAAAATAGGACTTGTGTCGCGTTTGAATACGGATTTAAAAAGTGATATTTTAAAGCTTAAAACTATCTTTGATAAGCGACAAATAGAGCTTTTGTTGGCAAAAGACTGTGCTAAAAGCTTTGATTTAAAGAGCTATGAGCTAGATGAACTTTTTGAAAAGAGTGATTTTATCATCTCTTTGGGAGGCGATGGCACGCTTATATCGCTATGTCGCAAGGCTTATCAGTTTGAAAAAGCTCTTTTAGGCATACACGCTGGGCGACTTGGCTTTTTAACGGATTTTACTATAAATGAGGCTGAAGTATTTTTTGATGAGTTTTTTGAGGGTAAATTTCGCGTTGAAGAGCCTTTTTTGCTTGATATTATCCTACAAAATCATAAAGGAGAGGCATTTGAAAAGACAGCCTTTAACGATGTGGTCTTTTCGCGCACCTCTAAACACTCTATGGCGCACATAGAAGTGCTAAGAAATGGCAAGATTTTCAACGAATATTATGGAGACGGTCTCATACTTGCTACGCCAGCAGGCTCAACGGCGTATAATCTAAGCGCAAATGGTCCTATTATCTACACTTTGGCGGAAGTGTTTTTGCTTACCCCTGTTTGCTCACACTCGCTCACACAACGCCCCATCGTGTTGCCAAAGGGCTTTGAGCTTGAGGTTCGTGCGCAAGATTGTTCATTTTTTATTGACGGGCAAGAGTGCTTTGAGACAAAGGACTATGCAAGCATTAAAATTCGGCTTAGCGATAAAAAAGTAAAGCTTTTGCACCCTAAAAGTAGGGATTATTTTCAAATTTTAAAAGAAAAATTGCGTTGGGGAAATTGATGATTTATCAAATTTTTATGCGTGAAAATGTGGGTTTTAAACAAGCAGAATTAGAAATTCAAGGCGGATTAACAGTTTTTACAGGCTTAAGCGGAGCTGGTAAATCCATACTTTTTAAGGGCATTTTAAGCGCCTTTGCCCTTGTGGAAAGTGAAGCGAAATTTGTGGAATTAAAGCTTGATGATGAGCTAAATTTAAGCGAGTTTGGCATTGAGGGCGATGAGGAAAACAGCTTTAAAATGCTTAAAGATAAAAGCGCAAAATACTTCATCAACAACCAAAGCATTGCTAAAAAGCCCTTATCGGCATTAAGCAAGGGTTTTGTCAAGTATCTTTCGGCAAAAGACAGCAGTGAATTCAGCAACGAACGCTTTTTAGCCCTGCTTGACGCGCTTGAAAGCAAAAAAGATGCGAAATTTAGCGAATTTAAGGCAAATTTTGCAAATTTATACAAGGAATTTGCACTTGCAAGCGAGGAGTTAGCGAAGATTGTAAGCGAGGAGAGGCGTATTGAGGAGCTTAAAGAGCTTGCTAGCTTGCAAATTCAAAAGATAGAGGGCATTAAACCAAAGCTTGGCGAGTATGAGGAGCTAATGGTGCTTAAAAAAAAGCTTTCTAAAAAGGACAAGATAGAAGAGGCTTGGAGCAAGGCAAAAGCGGTGTTTGAGCTAGAACCTGTTGTCGTGGAGGCTTTAAATTTAAGCGAAGTTGATGCGAATTTTTTCACAGAATGCTTAAATGAACTACGCGTTGTGGCTGAAAATCAAAATTTTGACGAGTTAGAATTTGACATAGAGGGCGTTTTGGACAGGCTAGAAAAGCTCTCATCACTCATTCACCGCTATGAGAGCATAGAAAATGCGCTCAAAGTCCTTGATGAAAAGAAAAAAGAATTAGAGCATTATCAAAATTTAAGTTTTGAGAAAAAAGAGCTTGAAAACAAGGTAGCAAGGCTTAACGAACGCTTACAAGAAAGCGCAAACACGCTTACACAAAGGCGTTTGTCGCATTTAAACGAGCTTGAAAACTTGCTGAATGCTTACCTTGAAAAACTTTATATGAAAGATTTGCGTTTGAGGCTTGAAAAGGCTGAAATTTCAGCACTTGGGCAAGATGAAGTGCAGCTCATCGTAAGCGATACAGGGCTTAAAAACCTAAGCTCAGGCGAGCTAAACCGCTTGCGCCTTGCTTTCATCGCCACGCAGTGCTTTGTGCTCAATGCTGGCAAGGGCATTATCTTTTTGGACGAAATCGATGCGAATTTAAGCGGCAAGGAAGCGATGAGCATAGCCAAAGTGCTGAGCGAGCTTTCAAATTTTTATCAAATCTTTGCTATATCGCACTTGCCACAGCTTTCATCAACAGCGCACAATCACTTTTTAGTGGAGAAAAAAGACGGGCAAAGTTTTGTGAAAAAGTTGCGTGATGATGAACGCATAAACGAGCTGGCGCGAATGGTAAGTGGCGAGGAAATCACGGCTGAGGCGATAGAATTTGCAAAAACTTTGTTGGTTAAGCAAAATGATAGTTAAAAATGTTATAATCCCACTTTAAATTTACTTTTAAAAGCAGGCTGTTATGAAAAGAATTTTAATCATTGAAGACAATAAAATGTTAGCCAAGTTGCTGGCTAAAAAAATCTCTGGCTCTTTAGGCTTTGAGGTGGATTTGGCTTTTAGTCTTGCTGATACTACAACTTTGCTTGAAGATGAAAGCAATGCGTATTTTATTTGCTTTGCGAATTTATGTTTGCCAGATGCGCCAAATGGCGAGATTGTGGATTATCTCATAGCAAAAGCATTGCCCACTGTTGTGCTTACAGCAAGCAATGATAATGCCACAAAAGAGCTGTTTATGGGCAAGGATATACTTAATTATATTTATAAAGAAAGCGAGTCTTGCGTAGAGCAGATTATATCGGCTATAAAATTACTTGATGAACACCATAAAGAAAAGGTTATTTTGGCATTAACCAAAATTTCTGAGCGAAATGAGATTAAAAACATATTAAATTTAAGGCTTTTTGATGTTTTGGTCTGCGCTCACGGCGAAGAAGCTTTAAACTACCTTAATGACAACGCTGATACAAGTCTTATCATTTGTGATACAAAAATGCCTGTTATTGACTCTTTAGCCTTGCTGAATCAAGTAAGAGAAAAGTATTCAAAAACGGAACTTGGCGTCATTGTTTTGGGGGATAAAGATGATAATTTAGAAGCTGAACTTTTAAACAGCCAAGCGAATGAATTTATACACAAGCCCTTTAACAAAGAGCTTTTTAATGCGAGATTAGATAAATATTTAAGGGCGATGAGTGATTTTAAATTGATGAGCGTTTTTAAGGATTTAGAGCCTTTAACTGGGGCAAAAAATTCTATGGCTTTAAAAAATAATTTTGATGATTATCTTAAAGACATTGAAGGGACGGCTGAAGAGTTTGCCTTTGCCTTTTTAGATATAGATAATCTCAAGGGCATTAATGATGAATACGGCTATCATATAGGGAATTTAATGCTTAAAACGGCTGTTTGCGAAACCCTTAATGAAATTATGGGTAAGGATATAGTTGGACATTTTAGCTCTGAAAAAATTTGCATAGTGCTTAAAAATACAAGCAGCGAAAAGGCTATTAAAGTGCTTTCATCAGTGAGAGTGAATATTAGAAACAAAGGCGTGCTGGTTTCTTTAGATGAGGTTTTCTTTACTGTATCCATAGGCGTTAGCTTTGGCAATGCTGGAAGTTCCTTTAATGAACTTGTCAGCAAGGCTAATGAGGCTTTAAATTTAGCCAAAGAAAATGGTAGAGATAGGGTTGAAGTATGTTTTTAAATCTTGGGTTTGAAAAGAGTGAAAAAATCATCGACACGCATTGTCATTTAGATGATAAAAGCTATTTTAACGACTTAAATGAAGTGCTTTTTAATTCCTTTGAAAACAATATCGACAAAATCATTATTCCAGCCGCTGACATTAAGGATTTGCCTCGTGCGGTAGAACTTTGCGAAACTTATGAGCAGCTTTTTTTTACTGTTGGCACTCACCCAAATGAATGCGAAAATTATGATGAGGCTCTTTTGCGAAAACTCATTAAGCATAAAAAATGCGTAGGTGTTGGTGAATGCGGGCTTGATTATTATTATTTAAAGGCTGATGATGAGGGGATTAAAAGACGGCAAAAAGAAGTTTTTGTCGCACAGCTTGAACTTGCAAGCGAATTTGATAAGCCTGTTATCATTCACAGCAGGGAAGCTAATGCTGATACCTTTGAGCTTGTAAATCTTTACAAGCCAAAACTTGTTGGTGGGGTTTTTCACTGCTTTAATGCGAGTGAGCTTTTGCTTGGTTTGAAAGAAAAATTTTATTTTGGTATAGGTGGGGTTGTAACCTTTAAAAATGCTAAAAATTTAGTTTCTATACTTGATAAAATTCCAAAAGAAAGGCTACTCATTGAAACAGATGCACCCTATCTTACCCCAGAGCCATTTCGTGGAAAGAGAAATGAGCCTATTTTGACGCATTTTGTAGCAAGCAAAATGGCTGAAATTTTAGGCGTGCAAAGAGATGAACTTATCAAAACCTGCACGCAAAATTCGCAAAGATTATTTTTTGAAAGGTTAAACTAATGAGGTTTTTGTTTTTTTTATTTATTTTGTCATCTTGTGCTTTAGCAAATGTTTTTAGCCCTGAATACTACGAAAATCAAGCTAAAGTTTTAAGAAAGCTTGATATACAAACAAATTACATTAGCGATTTGGTTTTTGTTGAGAGTAAAGAAAGCATAAAAAAGCTCCATTCAAGGACTTTGGCTCATTCAACGAGTGAGTATTATGAGTTTATTCCTGTGATTAGACAAATCATTAAAGAAAATGATTTGCCAAAGGAATTTTTATATTTAGCCATAGTTGAATCAGGCTTAAAGTCTCACAGTGCCTCAAGTGCTAAGGCAACAGGCATTTGGCAGTTTATGGAAAAAACTGCTCAAAGTTTGAATTTAAGAGTAGATAAATATGTCGATGAGAGAAAAGACCCTTTTAAATCAACACTAGCAGCGGCAAATTATCTTAAAGACTTAAGGGCTGAATTTGGCAAGTGGTATTTGGCTATTTTAGCCTATAACTGCGGCAATGGCAAGTTAAGACAGGCGATAAAAGAGGCAGGGAGTGATGATTTGGTTGTTTTGCTTGATGAGGAAAAAAAGTATTTACCGCAAGAAACAAGGGATTTTATCAAAAAAATCCTCACCCTAGCCTTTTTAGCTAATAATGAAGATTTTTTATTTGAACAAGACAGAAGCATAAGCAACCTCAGTCTAATGCACGAATTTATAAAGGTTCAAGTGCCTTCAGCTGTTTCGCTTAAGGATTTAGCAAGAGTGGTTGATATGCCTTATGAGGACTTGAAAAAATACAACCCACATTTTAGATATGATTTTACCCCACCTGATACAAGTTATTATATGTATATACCCTTAGAAAAAAGTTTAAGTTATGAAAAAAACTATAATCCCAAAAAACTCGCCAAGGTTGAGATAAAAATACCAGATACACAAATTTATATAGTCAAATCAGGCGACACGCTTTCAGGTATAGCCAAAAAACACGGTATAACAGTTGCATCAATAAGAGCAAACAATAAAATCAAAAAAGACCACCTCAGCCTAAAACAAAAGCTCATCTTGCCTGTAAAGGTTGAATTTAAATATGCCGCAAATCAAAACAACAAAAAGATGAACAAAAGTAGTGCCAAAAAAGCTGATAAGGGTGTGAATAAAGTTTATATAGTCAAATCAGGCGACACGCTTTGGAGTATAGCCAAACAGCACGGTATCAGTGTAGCTGCCATCAAACAGCACAATAATATCAAAAAAGACCAACTCAGCCTAAAACAAAAGCTCATCTTGCCTATAAAGCAAGTTAAATACGCAAAAGCGGATAATTAATTTATGAATTTGTATTTAAGGGCATTTGGCTTAGTGCTTTGCATTTTTTTGATGAGTGCTTGTGCAAATAAGCCAAAAGAGGCGAAAAATAGCGGAACTTCGGCTAAATTTGCCAAAAAGGCAAATGAAAGATTTGGGCTGGTTAATTTCTACATACTCAAATTTAACGAGCTTGCTAATGGAAAGGCGACTTGGTATAAAAATGGCACTAAACGCAAAACAAGCAGTGGAGAGCTTTATAATGAAAATGGCTTTACAGCCGCTCATAAAACCTTGCCATTTAACACCATAGTTCGAGTTACAAATATCCAAAACGGACGAACAAGCTCTGTTCGCATAAATGATAGAATGGCTGAAGATTCCAAAAATGTTTTATTTGTCTCAAAGGCTTCTGCTAAAGAACTTGGTATGAATGATAAGGCTCACGCTCTTGTTGAGTTAGAAATCATAGCCTATGCTTTATGTCCTAATGAACGAAACGGCAAACTTACAACTTGTATCATTAATCCCCCTAAAAAAGATACAGGCGTAAAGGATAAAGAAGCAAGTAGCGTTGGAGTGGGTAAATTTATAGACAAAGACAAAAAGCAACTTGATAATGGAATTTTGGTGCAAATAGGCGCTTATAAGATTAAAAAATGGGCTGAAGTACAAGAAAAAAAGGGTGCTAGATACCGCAATGGCATTTATAACTCTTTTATGAAGGTTAATGCAAAAACAGGTTGGTATGAGGTGTTTTTAAGTGGTTTTGAAAGCCTTGAAGAAGCCTTAAAATTCATAAGAACGCCTGCATTTTGTGATGACTTTGTCCTTGTTGATGGCAAGGTGGTTAAATACAGTAAAAATATTTGCACAGACCAAAAGCCCAAAAAGAAACGCAATGATTAAATGCTAGTAGGTATAACGCCCTTCGATGAAGAAGGTGCGTCCATTGCCTAGTATATAGCCATAGTTGTTTATAGGGTCTAGTCTGTCGAGGTTATAATAATCAAAATACAAGGTATCGGCTATATTTCGCACCCCAGCGCTTATTTTTATGTCCTTAAAATTCATACTCACGCCAATATCTATGATATTATAGGCTTTAAGATAATAATCCCCCCCCCCCCGTTATTTCATTTATATTTGGGTCAGTGTTTGGGCGTCTATCTGTGGTATCAACTACTTTAAAATTAACAGTTTGCTTGCCAAAAAAAGCACTTTGAGTCCAAAGGTTAAAACCCTTAAAAAGCTCTAAATTTGCCCCTAAAGTTGCCTTGTATTTGTAAGTGTATGGAATTTCATAATACTGTTCTTTGCTTGGTTCATAAAAACTAGCCTTTGAGAAATTTATACTCTCATTAAGTCCTAAAATTCCTCCAAAAAGATACTGCTCAAAAGCAAATTCAAAGCCGAGCCTTTTGGTCTTATCATAAGTTCCGTATATGTTTTGATTTGGAGAATAAGTCCTGCTACCACCTCCACTCAGTAAGGTTGCCTTTGCTTCGATGAGGGGGTTAAAATTTCTTGTTGAATAAAATTCATTGCTGGTTTTTACATAAAAGGCATTTGCGCTAAAAAGCAAGGTGAGTTTTTCGCTTGTGAAAAAGTCTTTAAAGCCAAGTTCAAAACTGTCATAGCGTTCATCATTTAAATTTGTATCCTCATAATGATATGTTACGGTATCAAGGGTATCTCCTTGCGAATTTATCCTTGTGGCTACTCTTTTGATTAAAAAATCCGCAGGTAAGGTGCTAAAGCCTTTTTCATATTTAGCATAAATTAAGCCAGAATTTGAATACGAAACAGTTGGTATAAGCTCAAAGGCTATGTTTTGAAAGCTCTTGCTTGTGCTATAATCAGGATGTTGCATTGTTTTGTTGCGTGTTATAGTTATGTGAGGGGTATTAACATTTGTTTGCCTGAGATAAATTATGTTTAAATCATCGCTGATTTTGTTTTTATAGCTTGTTAGTTCATATCTTGCTCCTGTTTCAAAGCCAAACCACGAGGTTAAATCATACCAAGATAAGGCGTATAAAGCGTTTGAAAGCTTGCTTGTATGCTTTACATTATACACATCATAATCATTAGCCCTAAATGACGCTCCTAGCCTATAAGTGCCGTTTATGGCTTGTTTGTTGATGATATTTTTGTTTTTTTCTAAAATATTTTGAGTGCCAAAGATAAGGTGTCCTTTTTGGTGATTCAAGCTTAATTTACTATCAAAGCCAAATTTTTGCTCATCCACCATAGAACCGCCTAAATTCCAGCTTGGATTTTTAGTTGGGATATTCTTATACGCTCCAACATCAGCACCTGTTATACTGTCTTTGTATTTGACTGTATTAAAATGATAAAAGCTTTTAAGATTAAATTTAAGATGACTGTTAAGATAATGCTCAAAATCTAAACTAAAGCTTAGTCTATCTTGGGTCAATAAAGGTGGGTCAAAATTACTTGAATAAGCCTTTTTTCTATCCTCTTTGCTTGGGATATAAGCACTTGCGCTTGAAAAATCTCTGATTAAGTTGCCAACATTTTGATTTGGGTTTGCATCTATTTTAAGCAAAAAGTCATTCATAGGGTAAAGGCTGTTAAACCTAGCCCAACTTACCTTGCTTTGATAAAAATCCACGCCTAAACTCAAGCTATTCATTTCATTAATATCGTAAATAAAGCCTAATTTTGTAGCCATTTGCCCTGCACCGTCCTTTGCTCTTTGTCCGCCTAATTTTTGATGAGCAAGGGCTAGATTGATATAAAAATCATCAAAAAATATATCTTTATAATTTATATCGGTATGATAAGTGTTGTTTGCTCCAACACCCTGACTAAACATACTGTATCCAGCACCTATACTAAAGCTTGGTTTGCTTGCTCTTGTGAGGGTTTTGATTTCTACAACTCCGCTTTTAGCACCGCTTCCATAAAGCACAGATGAGGCTCCGGGCATAAAGTCAATACTTTCAATGAAACTTGGCAAAATGGTATCTAAAACTGAAAAGCCACTGTTTTCAATCACGCTATTGTTCGCAAGAATGCCATTTATATAAAATTTCGTCCCACTTGCACCTTGAGAGCGAAGGTCTGGCACTGCTCCAAAACCTGTATTGATAAGTCGAATAAAAGGGGTATAACGCAAAAACTCTTCATTTCTTAAATAACCCTTATCAAACAAAAAATCACCACTCATTGAATAATGATTTTGCCTAAAAATGTATTTATCTTGCCCAAAGTCTTCATTTCCCGTGCTAAAATCATCAAAACTTGAGGACATAAAACCCTGAAAACTATGAGCTTGAATGATGAGTAATGATATAAAAAATATACAAAATTTCAAAAATAAATCCTTTTTGTTTTTTTAACTTTTTTCTTTAGTTTTAACTTTTTTCTTTTTTGCTAATAAATTTTGTCATACTTATAAATTTTCATACTGGGGCTTTAGCCGAAGTATCCAAAAATTCAAAGTTTGTCTAAAATTCTTTAGATGCTTCACTTTCTTTATGAAAGCTCAGTATGACAATAAAGAAGTCAGTATGACAAGAGAAAATAATTCAAAATGACAATTTTACACTAGTATGGTAAATTTTTGCTTTCTGTCATTTTAAGCAAAGTGTATCAGCGCAAAGCGAAAATCCATATTGTCATACTGAGCCGAAGTATCCACGCAAAATTTATAGATTTTTCACCTTTTTGCAAAAGGCTCAAAATGACAAAATTAACCTTGTCATACTGCGGTTAGCGACTAAGTGGGTTAAACATAACAAAAACTCTATATTGTCATATTGAGCAAATGCAAAATATCCAAAGCAATTTAAGACACGCTTTAAATTTATGGATACTTCGGCTAAAGACTCAGTATGACAAGAAAAATGGAATGTTTCTCCAAAGGTTCAGTATAACAAAAAATGCAAAAATATCTTTAATTTAGATAAACAAACAAGCCTAAATTTAAAACAAAACCAGCAAGATAAAGCCATAAATGCGCCCTACTTCCAGCACTTAGCATTTTTGCGTCAAGGTTTTTGCAAGAATTTATCCACACTTTTTAATGTTCATAAAAAGCTTAATTTATGAGGATTGTTTGAAAAATTTATGTGCAACTTTGGCATTTGTCGCGTTTTTAAGCTCGTCAAAACTTGCTTTATAAATGGCTTCAAAACTGCCAAAATAGCTTAAAAGTTTAGCGATTTGCCCATCAGTTAGTCCTAAATTTTTGAGCTTTGAGCTTTGCAAATCCGTCTTTTGCTTGGTGCGCTGATGAAAACTTATCGCAAAGCGGTGCGCCTCATCACGCAGGCTTTGCAAAAACAAAAGTTTTTTATCGCTCACGCTCAGCGCAAACTCGCCCTTAAAAGAGTGCAAAATGTCCCTTGCGCCACCCTTTGCGCGGTGAGCTTTGGCGTCTATTTTTTCTTTGGCTATGGCTAAAATATCCACATTTGCCCCGCTACTTTTGATAACTTCCCTTGCAAGTTTCAGCAAGGTCGCACCCCCGTCAATAAGCCACAAATCAGGCGCTGCAAGCTTGTCAAAGTCCTTAGCGCGCCTTGTTAAAAGCTCTTTCATCTGCTCAAACTCGTTTGCGAAATGCAAATGATAGTGTCTGTAAGAGCCTTTGTCAAATTCTGTATCCTTAAAAACTACCATAGCACCGACATTTGCTACGCCTTGCAAATGTGAGTTGTCAAAGATTTCAATCACTTGGGGCAAATTTTCAAGCTCAAAAAACTCTTTTAACTCGTTTAAAAGCTCGAATTTATCATTAGCGCGGTGATTTTTGATATTTTGCAAGGCGTTTTTGTGCGCTAGCTCGCAAATGCGCCTTTTTTCGCCTATTTTAGCCACTTTTATGTCAAATTTTTTGCCAAATCTTGCCGATAAAAGCTCCTCAACCAAAATTCTATCCTCAAAATCCTGCAAAACATAAATTTGCGTTGAATTTACAGGCTCATCAACGCTAAAACTTTCTAAAATCACCTGTTTGTAAAGTTCGTTTTCATCGCATTCATCGGCTTTTACACTAAAAATTTTGTGCTGTGCGCTGATGATTTTGCCATTTTGGACGACAAAACGCACGAGCGCAAGAGTGTTTTGAGCCTTTGCAAGCGCAAAAACATTGAAATTTTCAAGCCTTGCAATGTCGATTTGAATTTTTACTTGCAAATCTTTGATTGTAGCCACTGTATCACGCATTTTCGCCGCTTCTTCGTAGTTTTCATTTTGCGCGTAAAGCTGCATTTTGCTTTGCAAATTTTTCAAAAGCAAGTGTGGGTTAAGTAGCGCATTTGTGGCGTCTTGAACGATTTTTGCATACTCTTCAACACTTATTTTTTCTTCACACACAACGGCGCAACGCCCTATTTGAGCGAATATACAAGCCTTTTTGCACGATGATTTTTGTTTGAGTTTGAAATTCAAATAAAGCGCGTTTAAAAGCTCTCTTGCGCCCTTAAAAAAGGGTCCAAAGTATTTGATTTTAGGCTTTTTGATGAGCTTTCTTGTCAGCTCAAAACGCGGGTATTTTTCGCTCAAATCCACATAAATGTAAGGATAGGTTTTATCATCTCGCAGCAAAATGTTGTATTTTGGGCGCAGTTGCTTGATGAAAGAGTTTTCAAGTATGAGCGCATCGGCTTCTGATTCTGTGGTGATAAATTCTAAATGCACGCACTCAGCAAGCATTTTTTGTATGCGTAAGGAATTTCTTGGGTTTGGGGCTAAATTTGGCGTGAAAACAAAGTAACTTCGCACTCTGTGCTTTAAATTTTTCGCCTTGCCTACATACAAAAGGCGGTTTTGAGCGTTAAAATACTGATAAACGCCCGCTTTTTCAGGCAGAGTTTTAAGCTCGGCGGCTAAATTTGATGAATTTAAGGAATTTTGACTTAAATTTTTTGGCATTTCACTTGGCATTTTGTATCGCTTGGCGAATTTTTTCAAATTTTTCAAAAAGAATTTCGTTGCTGAAAGGGTTTTTAAACTTGCCCTTTGAGAGTTCTAAAAAAAATTTTTGCTTTTTTTCGCCACTTTTTAAAGCTGGCATAAAGTCCCTATCTGTAAGGATTTTGACTGATTTTATGCGCTCAAATTCGCTCAAAGGATTTGCTTTTGTATAAATTTTTATGAGAATTTTAATGCTTTTTTTGGTATCATCGTGGTTGAGTTCTTGGTAAGCGGCTGAGTGTTTAACAAGTATCATTAAAATATCGTTTTTGATAAAGATTTTGGAGATAAGGGCTTGATGGGCTGGATTCATCAGGCGCAAAAAATCTTGCGCAAAAAAAATTTTTTTAAGGGGTTTGTAATGATGAGTTCCCATAAGTTCGGCGATGATTGCTGGCGTTTGTTTAAGCTTTTTCATATCGGCATTATAGCATTTTTTTGCTTAATGCTTAGTGGCTGTGGCAACAAAGCCGACCCAAGCTATCCTGTGCGTGATGATAATGGCTCTGTTATCGAAGTAAAGCCATATCAAAAGCTAGATAGATGGTAAAATAGCGCTTTAAAGCGCAAAAATTTAACAAAAATTCAACTCAAAAAGGAAAAAAATGAAAAAAGACTGCATTTTGGTTTTGGACTTTGGCTCGCAATACACCCAGCTCATCGCAAGGCGTTTGCGCGAACAAGGCGTTTATGCTGAAATTTTGCCTTTTAACACAAGCCTTGAAACAATCCGCTCAAAAGCCCCAAAGGGCATTGTTTTAAGCGGAGGACCAGCCAGCGTTTATGAAAAGGACGCTTATTTTTGCGATGAGGGCGTTTTTGCACTTGGCGTGCCTGTGCTTGGCGTTTGCTATGGTATGCAGCTTATGGCACAGCACTTTGGTGGAATTGTGGAGCGTTCGCAAGCGCAAGAATTTGGGAAGGCAAAATTGCTTATAGTTCAAGAACCTTTTAAAAGTGGAAATTCTAATGTTGATATTAGAAATATTGATTACACAAAAACTCCACTAACTTTGGCAATAAATAACGAATGCCCATCTAGATTTGTTGGGGTAAAAATTTTTAAAGGTGTTGAGAAAAAATCAATAGTATGGATGAGCCACGGAGATAAAGTTACAAGATTGCCGAAAGGTTTCGATGTTATTGCTACAAGCGAAAATTCCGAAATTTGCGGTATGGTCAATTTAGAAACAAATATGTATGGTGTTCAATTTCACCCCGAAGTGCAGCACAGCGAATTTGGGGCAAAAATGCTTAAAAATTTCGCTAAATACATTTGCGAATGCGAAAGCACTTGGAATATGGGAAGCTTTGCTAAGGCGCAAAGTGCGGCTATAAAGGCGCAAGTTGGGGCTGATAAGGTGCTGTGTGCGGTAAGTGGGGGCGTGGATAGTAGCGTAGTGGCTGCACTCTTGGCAAATGCGATAAAAGAGCAAGTTGTTGTCGTTTTTGTGGATAATGGGCTTTTGCGAAAAAACGAAAAAGAAGCGGTAGAAACAATGTTCAGGCATAATTTAGGCATAAATTTAATCACCATTGACGCGAGTAAAACCTTTTTAGAACGCCTAAAAGGCGTAGTTGAGCCTGAAAAAAAGCGCAAAATCATCGGCAACACCTTTATCGAAGTCTTTGAAGCGGAGGCAAAAAAGCACAAGGGCATAAAATATCTTGCGCAAGGCACGCTTTACACGGACATCATCGAAAGTTCAGTTGTGGGTGCAAGCAAAACCATAAAATCGCACCACAATGTAGGCGGACTGCCCGAAAAGATGAATTTAAAGCTCATCGAGCCGCTTAAAGAAATCTTTAAAGACGAAGTGCGCGCGCTTGGCTTGGAGTTAGGGCTTAGCAAAGAGCTAGTTTTCCGCCATCCATTCCCCGGACCTGGGCTAGCCATACGCATAATGGGCGAGGTGAATGAGCCAAGTTTGGAGCTTTTGAGAAATGCTGATATCATTTTGCGCGAAGAGCTGAAAAGCTCGGGTTGGTATGATAAAACTTGGCAGGCGTTTTGCGTGCTTTTAAATGTCAAAAGTGTCGGCGTGATGGGCGATAACCGCACTTATGATAATGCTGTGTGCGTGCGCGTGGTAAATGCAAGCGATGGTATGACGGCAAGTTTTTCGCACCTTCCTTATGAGCTACTTGAAAACATAAGCCGCCGTATCATCAATGAAGTAGCGGGCATTAACCGCGTGGTGTATGACATAAGCTCAAAGCCCCCAGCTACGATAGAATGGGAGTAAAATTTTCACTCTTTCGGCGCATTTTAACGACTTGCATTGATGTCAAAGCCTGTTGTATTTTTATCCTTAAGCTGAATGGGCTGAGGACTAAGGCTTTGAGGCAATGTTGGCACTTGCAAGCTGTCTATATTTATATCATCTACGCTTGTATCATTTGGCGCGCCGTCTAAAATGCTATTTATGCTAGGGAGTGGAGCTATTTTAGGCACTTCTATGCTTAAATTTTTCTCTTTAATAATTTCTTGCACTTCTTTTTTGGTGTCAAAATTATCCTCCAAAAAGGCTTTTAGCTCCTCTATATCAAATTTTTCCACGCCTTTTAAAGAAAGTATATAAATGTTTTTTACTCCAAGTTGGTATTTTTTGTTAATAAATTTCACTAAAGTTTCCTTAAAGCGCATTTTTCCAAGCTCGGTAAATAAATCCTCATAAAAAAAGCCCGATATAACTATATTTGTAGAATCTAAAAGCTTGTCTTTGCTTGAAAGTAGGTTTTCTCCCTCAAATTCCAAACTTAACTCAACCTTTTTGAGCGTATTTGCCCCTGTTTTGCTGTAAAGTTCAGTTCTCATTTTTTCAACTTTAAAGGCGCAAACAAATAAGGGCAAAACCATAAATAAAAGCCATTTTTTCATATCTTTTCCTCCAAATTCACAAAATTTGTCTTTGTGTAAAATTCAAGCACACTTTTGTCAAATTTAAGCGCGCCCGCAAAATACGGGCGAAACCTGCCCGCGCGTGAGTAAAAAATCCGCAAATTTTTTGGCTCCACAGCCCGCGAAAGCGCGACATAAAGCTGCCCATTCTCAAAAATGTTGTCTATATCGCACACCAGCCGCTCTATACTCATACCCTGCGACTTGTGTATGGTGATGGCATAAGCTAGCTTGATGGGAAACTGCGAAAAGCTCGCTAAAAGCTCATTTTCTTCGCTAAAATCTTCAAGCAAAAAAGTGTATCGCGCAAGCTTTATCTGCACGCCGTTGCTTTTGGTGATTTTGATAAACGCCTTGCCGTCCTCACTCTCAACGGCGGTGATTTCGCCCTGCTCGCCGTTGTAATACCCAGCTTCGTAGTTATTGACACAAAAAATCACCTTCGCCCCCACTTTCAAGCGCAACTCATCAAGCACGCTCAAACTTTTTATCCACTTCTCAAAGGCTTTATCGTCCAAATTCTCATCGATTTTATCACGCAAAGCCTTAAAAACAAGCAAATCTCCGTCAATTTTAGCAAGTTTTTGCTCATTTATCAAATCCGCCTTTTTGTTTATGCCGCAAAGCAAGGTAAATTCATCACTTATGGTGTTTAGCTCGCCAGCTTTGATACACATTTTTTCAAAATAAGCTAAAATTTCATCACTCACCGCGCCCTTTCTCATCAAAGAAAGATACTCATAAAACCGCTTGTTGCTCGTGCGTTTGGCGATATTTAAAAGCACATTTTTAAATTTAAAATCCGCCCACGAAAGCGATGAAAAGGCATAATACCCCTTAAAAAGCGAATTTTGCGCCTTTTGCTCTTGCTTTAAGACAGGGGGCAGCTGAAAAAAATCCCCCACCACAAGCACCTTGCCCGCAAAGTCGCTGTGCCTTAGTCTGTAAGCGATTAAATCAAAAATTTCCGCACTCACCATAGAAATTTCATCGATAATGAGCAAATCAAGGCTTTTTAGCACTTTGCGGAGCTTTTTGAGTTTGTCTTTTTGCTTTTTGTCCAAAAGCACTAGCTCGTGTAAATTCGCGCAAAGTGCAAGCGCAAAAAAGCTATGCAGGGTAACGCCGCCCACATTAAAGGCTGAAATCGCCGTAGAGCCAAGTGAGATGACATTTTTGCCCGCCTTTTTGTAAGCAAGTTTAAGCTCGTTTGTAAGATAGGACTTGCCAACGCCAGCCCCACCGCTTAAAAAGACATTGTCATTTTCTAAAATTTCTTTCAAACGACTAACTACTTCCATACTCTTTAACTCAAAATAGATTTTAAAAGCCCTAAAATTTAATTATAACAAAGTTTTTTCATTTTTTTGTATCTTTAACAAGTTTTTCTTTGATAATTTATAGTAAAATAGAAATTTCAAAACAAGGTTAATGTAATGAAAACAATTAAAATGCTTTTTTTGCTTCTTGTCTTTATCAATGCCAACGAGCTTAAATGGTATGAACTCAATAATGAGCAAAAAAAAGTCGCTAAAATCATTTACCGAATAGTTGATGATAAAGATGAAAGAATCGCTCTAATCGCCATAGCCTTTCAAGAAAGTAAGCTTGGAAAACTCCCTATAAATATACAAGATCCAAGTTGTGGAATTTTTCACATTTTCTTGCCCGTATATTTAAATTCAAAAAATATTGCTGATAATGCTTACAATAGAAATTTACATTGTAGCGAACTCATCAATGACACAGTTTTAAGCACTAAGGTGGCGCTAGAAAATTTCCATTTTTGGAAAAACTACCACAAGGGAAATTTAGACAATGCCATAAAAAGTTATAATACAGGCTTTAACTATAACTCACAACAGGGCAAGGCTTATCTTCAAAATGTCAAGCAAAATATGCAAATTATTTTAGAGCTTGTTAAAAATGGAATTTTAAGGTGAGTTTTTAATTAATATTTTTAAGCTATACTTTTGCTTTTTGTGGTGTTTAATTTTCAAAGAGGTGGTTTGCGTGATTTTAGCTGTTATGGGTTTGGGTTGCATTATTTTAGCCGTTTGGCTTGTGTTTTTAGACCTCATCAAGTCTTAAAAAATATCATAAATTTAAGTTTAACTTTAATTTACTTTAGCTATAATCTTTCTTTATTTTTTAAGGCTGTTTGATGATAAAATTGATTCTTTTATTTTTGATTTTTTTCTTTGTAGCTTGCGGGGGCAAAAACGACCTTTTAAACGATAAAGAAGTTTCTGGTTTTAATATGCCCTTAAAATACAAACAAGATATAAAGATTTTACCTAAATTTAAACCAAGCCTCCAAAAAATCGATGCTCAAAAATATAAAAACTATTTTTTCTACACTTGGAGAACACAGTTTAAAAATGTCAAAGCCAAAAATGTGTTTTGGTCTTTTGATAACTACTTAAACCCAAAGAAAAAATATTATTTTTACAACAAGCAAGTTATCCCAAAAAGCTTTTTTAAAAAAGTTATAGCTAATGCGAATGCAAACGATTTGTTAAAGCTTAAGCAAAAGGCTTTGGTAGTAAAAACCTCTCATTTAAAAAACCTGCCGACAGACAAGGCTATTTTGCTTAATCCTTACAAACAAGGCGAAGGATTTCCCTTTGATTACGCGCTTGATAGCGTTTTAAATGTAGGCACACCCGTGCTTATTTCGCATTTAAGCAAGGATAAACATTATGCCTTTGTAAGAGCTGAATCAGGCTGGGGATTCGTAGAAAGCTCCTCTTTGCAAAAATTTACAGATGAAAGGGCAAATACCTATCAAAAGCTAAATTTTATCACACCTTTAGAAGAAAGAATGCCTGTGTATGATATAGACGGACAATTTGCCTTTGAAACAAGGATAGGGGCGATTTATCCTTATTATGATTTTAAAGAAGGATTTTATTTAAGCAAAATAGGCGATACAAAATATAAAATTCCAAGCGATAAATTTGCCAAATTTCCCATAAAATTTAATGATGAAAACCTTAAAAATCAAATGACTCAGCTCATAAATCTCCCTTATGGCTGGGGCGGATATAATTTTGAAAGAGATTGTTCTCTTTTAACTCGCGACCTTTTTGCTCCTTTTGGTGTATATTTGCCAAGAAATTCCTACGCTCAAAGTGTATTTTGGCAACGGTTTGACATAAGTGCCTTAAATAATGAACAAAAATTAAAATTCATCAAAAACTACGCTAAACCCTATGAAACGCTTTTGTATCTTAAAGGACACATAATGCTTTATACAGGACTTATTAAAGATGAAAATGTAGCCTTTCATAGCATTTGGGGGATAAGAACAGAAGAAGATGGCAGACTTCTTGTGGCTAAAAGCTCTATAACAACTCTTGATATAGGAAAAAACATCAGCAAGGTAAAAGAAGAGGATTTAATACTCACAAGGCTTCAGGCGATAAGCTTTTTATATTTAGATGAAAAAAGTAAGGCTAAATTAAAAGAAGCTCTTTCTAAATATTAACCTTTTATCAAATTCATTAAAAATGAGACAAACTTACAAAAAGCTTGATTCAAGCTTTGATTTTTAACAAGTGTTCTCTTTCCTTAAAATCTGGCATCAAGCGGTAAAGCTCATCATAAAAGCTTTGTTGATGATGAGGAAATTTTAAGTGGGTTAATTCGTGTAAAACAACATATTCAATAGCCTTTAAAGGCTTGGCGATGAGTTTTAGGTTAAGATTAATGTAAGCCTTTTTGCCATTACAAGAACCCCAGCGAGTTGTCATTTTTTTAATGCTCAATCTAACTATACGCTTTTGGAAATGTTTTTGCCATTTTTTTATATAAAAAGAATAAATTTTATAGGCATTATTTTTTAAAAAAACTTCAAGTTGAGCTTCATTTGGCGCAATGAGCCTTAAAGAATGTTTTTCTTTTTGAAAATACACCTTTAAAGCATTTTCATCAAATTTAAGTTCATAAAATTTGCCTAAAAATTCTATTTTATCAACACTAAGTTCCAAATTTTCTTTATAGGCTCTAAATTTTGCCTCTATCCAATGTTCATTTTTTGTTAAAAACTGTAAAACAGCTTTTTTAGGATACCCAAAAGGCACAGTAAGTCTAAATTCACCTTGTGAATTTAATTTCAAGCGCAAATATTTTACCCTTTTAAACTTGCAAACAAAGGCAAAATCCCCATAAAGCAAGGTTGTATCCAAGCTACCCCAGCTCATAAAGTCTTTTTCTCTCGCTTGAACTTGCTATATTGAGCTGTTTTCGGTATTTGGCTATGGTTCTTCTGCCTATGCCTACTTCTTGAAATTCTTTTTGGACAAATTCCAAAATTTTCTCATCGCTCAAAGGTTTTTCGCGGTTTTCTTGTTTGATTAATTCTTGTATATAATCCTTAATAGTTACATTTGAGGTCTCGCCCTCCTCATCAAGTGCTGTGGCAAAGAAGTATTTAAGCGGTATGAGTCCTCGCTCGCAACTAAGGTATTTGTTTGCTATGGCTCTTGAAATGGTGCTTGAATTTCGCTCTAAATCCTCAGCCAAATCTTTAAGCTTCATTGGCTTTATCTCTTTGCCCAAAAAAAACTCATATTGATGTTCTATAATCATCAGCCCTACTTTATAAAGCGTTGCTTTTCGCATTTCAAGCGCATCAACTAAATTTTTAGCCTCTTTGATATAAGAATTTAAAAAATCGTGTGTCATTTCATCTGTTTCAAGAGAAATCTCAGGATAATAATCATCATTGATTTTAACCTTAATTTCATTATTTTCCTTGTAAATAAAAATATCTGGCACTATGCTTGCACTTTCTTCAAAATACTCTATAAACGGTGGAACTTGAATTTTTTTGATTATTTTTAAGGCATCTTTATATAATTCTTCTTTGCTATAAAGCTTGATATTTTCAAAATCCTTAATCAAAAGCACACAAAAATCATAAAGTTCATCATCAAGTTCATAATTTTCAAGCGAAAAAATATAAGCTTCTTTAAAATCCCTAGCTCCAACACCTGATGGCTCAAGGAATTTAAATCTTTGTCTTACTTGCTCTACCTCATTGTCGCTGTATTCGCCGATGATATTTTTATCAAATTCAAAATATCCCTCATTGCTGAGGCATTGAATGATTTTTCTGGCTAGTTCTTGGGACTTTTGAGTGGGGAAAAGTGGGGGTAAAATTTGCTCATCTAAAAGCTCATAAACGCTTTTTTTACTTATGCTTAAGGATTCTAAAGTATCAGAAACAGAATTTCTTTGAATTTGCTCAAAATAAGTCTTTTTGCCGTTTGGCACAGAGGCTGGACTTTCTTTTATGCTGACAAAAGGATTATCCTTGCTTATCTCATCAAGGCTTTCTTTAAGCTCTTCAATGCCAACTTGCAAGATAGGCAACCACGAACGCAAGGTCTGTGAAAGCTTACTTTTAACGGCTTGGGAGGTTTTTTGCTTTAACATCATTCAAAGAGTTTAAACTCTGCTCCTAAGTAATGCTTACGCACATCTTTATTATGTGAAATTTCATTTGCACTTCCACTTGCCAACAAGTTTCCAGCTCTAATGACATAAGCTCTATCGCAAATAGCTAAAGTTTCACGCACATTATGGTCGGTTATTAAAACACCTATGCCAAAATCCTTAAGTTCTTTAATAAGATTTTGAATCTCAGCCACCGCAATGGGATCAACCCCAGCAAAAGGCTCGTCCAAAAGTAAAAATTTAGGCTCTATCATCAAGGAACGCGCAATTTCGCAACGCCTACGCTCCCCACCACTTAATGATAAACCCTTTCTAAGTCTTATAGGCTCGATACTTAAAAGCTCAAGCATTTTTTCAACCTTTTCGCTAATGGTTTTTTCGTCTTCATAGATAATTTGAGCCGCTAGAAATAAGTTATCCTCTACGCTTAAATCCTTAAAAACACTACTTTCTTGTGGTAAATAGCCTATACCCTCTTTAGCCCTTTCATTAAGAGGTTTTTGGGTAATGTCTTTACCATCAAGCATAATCTTGCCATTGCTTGGCGAGATTAATCCACAAATCATATAAAAAGTTGTAGTTTTTCCCGCTCCATTTGGTCCTAAAAGTCCCACCACTTCGCCACTTTTCACCTCAAGCGAAATGCCTTGTATAATCTTGGTTTTTTTAATAATTTTTTCTAACCCAACAGCCTCTAACTTACTCATACACTTCATACTTTCTTTTATTTTCATAATTTGTAATCTTTACGCAAGATGATTTTAAGCCTATTTTTTGTAAATAAAGCTCTAAATTTTCATCGCCCCATTCTATCAAATGCAAACCTTGCTCATTTAAATTTTCGCATAATCCCCTTTGTAAAAGCCCAATAAAGCCATCATTATAAATATCATAATGATAAATTTTCCCCTCACCACTCTCATAACACTGCAAAAGTGAAAAAGTAGGCGAGCTAACCGTATCTTTTGAGCCTTTAAATTTAGCCAAAGCCTTAACAAGAGTAGTTTTGCCACTAGCTAAATCTCCTTTTAACAAAACTATGCCCTCATTTGGCAAATTCTTGCACAAAATTTCAAGCTCATTTTGACCTAAAATAAACTCTTTCATAATTTCTCCACAAATTGACTTTGAGTATTTTTAGGGATATTTTTACTTGTTGGAATTTCTAAGACTTTATATTTATCAATGTGCGTGTTAAATTTAATGCTGATAATATCATTTATCTTTACATCTTTGCTGGCTTTAACCACGATTTCATTAATGCTTACAACGCCATTTTTGCACATATCCTCAGCAATAGCCCTTCTCTTAGTGATATTAACAACATTTAAAAATTTATCTATTCTCATTCGGCTATTTTAGCACATTTTCCCCAATTTTCATCTAAAATCGCAAAAAATATGGAACAAAAAATGCTTGTGTTTTAGTTTTACACATTAATAAAGCATTTATTAAAAGAATTTTAGCTATAATTGTGCTTTTAAAATTTCACAAAAGGCGATATAATGAGTAAAAACGAGGTAAAAAAGGTAGTTTTAGCCTACTCTGGCGGGCTTGACACGAGTATCATCTTAAAATGGCTACAAGATGAGTATCAATGCGAGGTTATCACCTTTACAGCGGACATAGGGCAAGGCGAAGAGCTTGAACCAGCGAGAAAAAAGGCTCTTGCGCTTGGTATAAAGCCTGAAAACATTTATATCAAGGACTTGAAAGATGAATTTGTGCGCGATTTTGTCTTTCCTATGTTTCGCGCTAACGCACTTTATGAGGGCGAATACCTACTAGGAACGAGCATTGCCCGCCCTTTAATCGCCAAAACACAAGCACTCATCGCAAATGAAACAAAAGCAGATGCAGTAAGCCACGGTGCCACAGGCAAAGGCAACGACCAAGTGCGCTTTGAGCTAGGCTATCTCGCCTTTAACCCAGACTTGAAAATCATCGCTCCGTGGAGAGAGTGGGATTTAAACAGCCGCGAAAAGTTGCTTGCCTATGCTGAGCGCAATGGTATCGACATTTCAAAGAAAAAGGGCAAGTCGCCCTACTCTATGGATGCGAATTTGCTCCACATTTCTTACGAGGGGCTAGTGCTTGAAGACCCAGCATTAAAGCCAGAAGCGGATATGTGGCGCTGGAGCGTAAGCCCAAAAGATGCGCCAAATGAGAGCGAAACCATTGAGTTAGAATTTAAAAACGGCGATTTGGTGGCTATTGACGGAGCTAAACTCAGTCCAGCTGGACTTTTGGCAAAACTTAACGAACTTGGTGCAAAGCACGGCATAGGCAGACTTGACATAGTAGAAAATCGCTTTGTGGGTATGAAATCACGCGGTTGCTATGAAACGCCCGGCGGCACTATACTGCTCAAAGCTCACCGAGCCATAGAGAGCATAACGCTAGATAGAGAAGCTGCGCATTTAAAAGACGAGCTAATGCCACGCTATGCGCACCTTATCTACAATGGCTTTTGGTTTAGCCCCGAGCGTTTAATGCTCCAAGCACTCATCGATGAGAGCCAACGCCACGCAAATGGGCTTGTGAGACTAGAACTCTACAAGGGCAATGTCAGTGTCATCGGACGCGAAAGTGCAAAAGATAGCCTATTTAACGCAGCTTACTGCACCTTTGAAGAAGATGAAGTATATAATCAAAAAGATGCCGAGGGCTTTATCAAACTCAACGCCTTGCGTTTCATCATCGCGGGCAAAAATGGGAGAAAATTTTAAGTCCAAATTTGCTAAGCCAAAAAGGCTTAGCAAGAATAACAAGTCTTAAACTCATACGCTGTTGGTCTAGCCTCAACAGGCCAAACCTGAGTGCGAAATTTCAAATGCTGATAATCATCAATAAAAATATCGCTCATCACGGGTTTTAAATAAGAATTATATCTAATCAAAGCCTCAAGACTGCCTCTTAATGTGTGTGGTAGCTGTTGAATTCCCTTTTCTCGTATCTCATCAAGGGTAAGTTCAAACAAATTCTCATCCATAGGTCCTACGGGCGTAGTTTTATTTTTGATACCATCAAGCCCTGCCATTAAAAGACTCACAAAGGCTAAGTAAGGATTTGAAGTGCTATCAGGGAATCTTATCTCAATGCGAGCAGAATTTTTACTCCCACCATAAGGCACACGGCAACTTGCACTGCGGTTTTGGCACGAGTATGTAAGGATTGACGGTGCTTCAAAGCCCGGTATCAGCCTTTTATAAGAATTTGAACTAGGATTAGTAAAGGCAGCAACACTTCTAGCGTGTCCCAAAATTCCACCTATGTAGTGAATTGCTGTTTGACTGAGTGAGCCATAACCGTCCTTGTCGTAAAATAAATTTGTGCCATCTTTCCAAAGACTCATATGCACATGCATTCCACTTCCATTATCGCCATAAAGTGGTTTTGGCATAAAAGTCGCTGTTTTTCCATTTAAATGCGCCACCATTCTCACAACATACTTGTAAATTTGGATATTATCAGCCGCTTCAACAAGTGTGCCAAATTGAACACCTATTTCACCTTGCCCTTGAGCAACTTCGTGGTGATGAACAAAGATTTTAAGCCCTACTTTTTCAAGTGTTTGCACCATTTCAGCGCGTAAATCCACCATACTATCAACAGGCTGGACGGGAAAATAGCCACCCTTTGTGCGTGGGCGGTGTCCTGTGTTGTAACCATCGACAAAGTCTTTATCATCATTCCAATCCCCCTCTTCTGTGTCTATTTCATACTTTGCACAATGTATATTATCAACTATTCGCACACTGTCAAAAACAAAGAATTCGTTTTCAGGTCCAAAATACGCCGTATCAGCTATTCCACTATTTTTTAAATGCTCCATAGCCTTTTTAGCAATACTTCTAGGGCATTTTTCATACATTTGTCCCTTATAAATATCATACACATCGCAAAATACGATTATAGTAGAGTCCGCTGTAAAGGGGTCTAAAAATGCACTTTGCGCATCTGGTTTTAAAATCATATCTGATTTTTCAATAGGTTGCCAAGCATCTATAGAACTAGCATCAAATGGAACGCCTTCTTCAAAATGCCCCTTATTAATCGCGCTCATATTGTAGGTAATATGATGCCAAGTGCCTATCATATCTGTGAATCTAAAATCCACAAACGCCACTTCATTTTCTTTGCAATAGTCGAAAAATTCATCGACACTATTTACAAATTTTCCCATTTTTTTCTCCTTTAAAATTTTAATTTTAAGAATTGTATCATAAAATTATTTAATTAAGCTTAAATTAAAAAAATTTTTTTTAGAAATTTTAAAAATATATTTTAAAGTTCCTAGTATTCAAATAAAAATTTAAAATAAAATCTTGTATTGATTAAATTTTCTTTGTTTTATTTTGCAAATTTATGGTTTTTTGACTATAATTACATTAGATTTTTTATGTAGCTTGTTTAAGGAAAAAATATGACCCAAGAAGAATTAGATGCTTTGGTAAATGATGGAGCGGATTTAAATATTGATGAGAGTGCAAAAAGTGAGCCTGAAACAGAAACAAGTTCTGATATGGCTTGGCCTCCACCACAACCAAATCAAGAGCATAAAATAGTTCATCAACTTGATGAAGTAACCAAAGACAGCGAAGAAAAAGCTATTGAGCTAATGGACAGGCTTGATGCGATGAATAAGCTTTTTTCAGAATCTGAACTTTCTTTGAAAAAAATCAAACAAAACCTTGAAAAAAATATAGAAATTTTTTCCATACTCAGCAACAAATTCCCCCATGTGCAAACTTTTAAAGACGCTTTAGAGAGCAACACAACAAGCAATGTCATCAGCGCTGATGTCTCAAATGCCTTGCAACAAGGACAAGATGAGATTTTCATCGCTATGGATACTATGCAATATCAAGACATTCACCGCCAAAAAATCGAAAGAGCCATTAATGTAATGCGCGCGCTGAACCGCTATATGAGTTCTTTATTTGAAAGCAAAATATCTGATGACAAACGCGTAAGTTCAGCTGTGCATATACCGGGAGATTCAAACACCGACTTGGTAAATGAAGATGATATAGAAGACTTAATTGCAAGTTTAAGGCAAAATAAGTGATAATTCCCCAAATCATCGCCCCAGCTGGTAATTTCACCAAGCTCAAAATCGCCCTAGCTTACGGAGCGGACGCTGTTTATGCGGGGGTAAATAACTTTTCCTTGCGCTCACGCACCGCGCACGAATTTGACTATGAAAGCTTTGAAAAAGCCATTATTTACGCGCATTCTTTGGGCAAAAAGGTTTTCGTTACGATAAATGGCTTTCATTTCAGCTCCCAGCTTGATGGGCTTAAAAGGCACATTTTGCGCTTAAAAGCGATGAAGCCTGATGCTTTCATTGTGGCAAGCTTGGGTGCTATGCGTTTAGCGCAAGAAAACGCGAGCGAAATTCCCTTGCATATCTCCACGCAGGCAAATGTGCTCAACTTTATGGACGCTCAAATTTACAAAGAAATGGGCGCAAAACGCATAGTCATCGCCCGCGAACTTGGCTTAAAGGACGCTAAAACCATAAAAGAGCATTGCGACATAGAGCTTGAAGCCTTTGTGCACGGCTCTATGTGCTTTGCTTACTCTGGGCGTTGCTTAATCAGCTCCGTGCAAAGCGGCAGAATGAGCAACCGCGGCTCTTGCGCTAATGATTGCCGCTTTTCTTACGAGCTTTATGCCAAAAATGCCGACAATGGCACGCTTTTTCGCCTTGAAGAAAACGAAAGCGGCACGCATATTTTCAACTCAAAAGACTTAAATTTAAGCTCACATATCGAAAAGATAATGAAAGGAGAGTGCATAAACGCCTTTAAAATCGAAGGGCGCACCAAAAGCGAGTATTATGTGGCTCTTACCACGCGCACCTACAAAATGGCGGTTTTAGACGCCTTGCGTGGCGAATTTAACGCGCCCAAATACGAGCAAGAAATTCACACGCTCAAAAACAGAGGCTTTACGGACGGGTATTTGGTAGCACGAGCCTTTGAAAAGACTGACACGCAAAACTTTACCACGAGTTTAGAAGAAGGCACGCACCAAGTTTGCGCTATCAGCGAGGACGGCGAGTTTTTCAAATGCAAGGGACAAGTGCATTTAAACACGCCTTATGAAATCCTTGCGCCCATAAATTCACGCATAAGCCCTTGCGAGAACGAAACGGGGCTTGTTTATGAAAACGAGGGGCGGTATTTTGTGGAATTTAAAAGGCTTGTAGCTAAAAACAACAAGGATTTTAGGGAAATTCACAGCGGCAACGAAAACGAAATCAAGCTGCCTGAGGCTTTGCCTGAATTTAGCTTTTTGAGAAAGGAAGTATAATGGACTTTGTAAGCATTGTGATGGGAAGTAAGAGTGATTATGAAGTGGTGAGCGAGGCTGGCAAAATTTTAGAAAAATTTGGCGTCAAATACGAACTCATCATAAGTTCAGCGCACCGCAGCCCAAAAAGAACGGCTGAGTATATCGCAAAAGCCGAGCAAAAAGGCGCAAAGCTTTTTATCGCCGCAGCTGGAATGGCGGCGCATTTAGCAGGGGCAATCGCCGCACACACCACAAAACCCGTGCTTGGCGTGCCGATGAGTGGGACAAACCTTGCAAGTATGGACTCGCTTTTTTCTACCGTGCAAATGCCGCGTGGCATTCCTGTGGCGACTTTGGCGATAGGCAAGGCAGGTGCTGTAAATGCGGCGTATTTGGCGGTGCAAATTTTGGCTTTAAATGATGAAAATTTAGCCCTTGCCTTGCAAAAAGACAGACAAGCGCAAGAAAATCAACTCATAGCGGACTCAAAAAGCGTAGAAGTGCTACTATAAAGGGGAAAAAATGCAAACATATTTAGAGATAGGCGAATTTTGCAAGCTCGTGCATTTGAGCGAAGATGTCGTCAAAGGAATGATGGCAAATGGAGCGTTGAATTTCAAGGACGAGGACGGCAAAATCTATATCGAGGCAAATCAAGGCACTTTCAGTGTCGTGCCAAAGGGCAGTAGCGAGGCTACACCTATCAGCAGCATAAGTTTAGCTGGGGAAAGCTTTGTCGAAAAAACCATAGGCACGATTTTAAACCTACACGAAAAGGTGCTAGATGCCAAAGATGAAACCTTAGATTCTTTAAAAAATGAAAATAAATTTCTAAAAGATGCCCTCTATTCAATGCAAGAAATTTACGATGAGGATAGAAAAACCATAGATATTTTAAACGAACAACTCAAAAGAGCTCAAGAAGAGGTTGAATTTTTGAAAAGAAAATATAAAATGATGTGGAACAAAGCAGTAGATAACTTCACACAAGGCAAGGAAGCTTCAACAAACGAAAAAAAAGAAGATAATACCCCAACAAACGAGAGCAAACAATGACTTTTTCGCAAATCATCTTAAATTTACAGCAGTTTTGGCAAAAACAAGGTTGCGTGATAATGCAGCCTTACGATATGCCAGCAGGCGCAGGCACTTTTCACCCCGCGACCTTTTTGCGAAGCCTTGACGACAAGCCTTGGGCTTGCGCTTATGTCGCCCCAAGCCGCCGCCCAAGCGATGGCAGATACGGCGAAAACCCAAACCGACTCGGTGCTTACTATCAGTTTCAAGTTCTCATCAAACCAAGCCCCGATGACATACAAACCCTTTATCTTAAAAGCCTTGAAACGCTAGGCTTTGACTTAAAAAACCACGACATTCGCTTTGTGGAGGACAACTGGGAAAGCCCGAGCCTTGGAGCGTGGGGGCTTGGCTGGGAAGTGTGGCTTGATGGTATGGAAGTTACGCAATTTACTTATTTTCAGCAAGTCGGCGGTATCGCCGTAAAGCAAGTAAGTGCCGAAATCACCTATGGTTTAGAGCGGCTGGCTATGTATTTGCAAAATGTCGATAATGTCTATGACATAGTTTGGAACGACTTTGCAGGCTCAAAGGTGCTTTATGGCGATGTCCATAAGCAAAGCGAGTTTGAGTATAGCACCTACAACTTTGAGTTAAGCTCGGTTGAAATGCTAAATCACCAGTTTGAAAACGCCTACAAAGAGTGCAAAAGCGTGCTAGAAAGAGGCTTTGCCTTGCCAGCTTATGATTATTGCTTGCTTGCGGCGCATACTTTCAACCTTTTAGACGCGCGCGGTGTGATTTCAGTTACCCAAAGGCAAGATTATATGCTTAAAATCCGCGAGCTTTCAAAAAGCTGTGCTGAAATTTACACGCAAAGCAAGTAATTTACACAAAGCACGCTAGCCTTTACACGCAAACGCCGTTCATCGCCCTAGCCTTTACGCTCAAACGCCACTCATCAAGGCTAGTCCTTTGGCGCGCCCGAAATTTTTCCGCCAAAGGCTTGAATTTCTTGTCTGATTTTCTCATCTATCCTTTCTAACTCATCAGCGTTTTGACGCATTTGCTCTAAAAGGGCGTCAAATTCAAAGCCAAGCATTACAATGCGGTATAAATTTGGCTTGTGTTTGCGCCAATTATACAGCGTGCTGTTATCCACGCCCAGCAACGCCGCCTTGTCTCTTTTACTCAGCTTTTTCATCGTTTCGCTCGCCTTTTTTGCGTAAATTTTGGCGCATTGTATAGAATTTGTGCTTATAAAAAAACTTTTGAGATATTAAATAAAATTTGACATTTTAGTTGGATAATTCTAGTATTTTTCTCTAAGGTTTCTTTGGTTAAAATTGCGGAAAATTTTTGAGAAAGTCAGCAAATGAGCAAACTTTACAAAGGTATTTCAGGCACACGCTACAAATATGATTTAGATAATCCTATCGACAAACAAGCCTATGAGCTTGATTTACTCGCTCAATTAAATGATGCGATAAATCCAAACATTCAACTTGATAGGGCAATGGGACAAAATTTTGCTGGGGCAATGTTAAACAACAATATACCTACACTCAATAAGGATAAAAAATGAAAAAGCTAGTTATAGTGCTTGCCCTTGTAGCAAGCGTTGGCTTAAATGCTAAAAATTTAAGTGATGAGGAGTTTGTTAAACTCTTTAATGATTGTTTATACAATAAAAACAAGGTATCTTGTCAAAAATTGATTGATGGAAAACATTTAAAAAGTGTAGAGCAGTGCGATGATGGAATTACTTGCAATAGCATAGGCTTTGCATATGATGTAACTGAAAACTATCAGCAAGCAAATTTGTATTATAAAAAAGCTTGCGACACCTTTAATGAGCCAAACTCTTGTTTTAATTTAGGGCTTAGTTATTATGAAGGACAAGGTGTTCGGCAGGATTTTGCAAAGGCAAGACATTATTCTGAAAAAGGGTGCAAGCTAAATATCGGTGAGGCTTGTAATAATCTAGGCTTTTTATATGGCGAAGGAAAAGGCGTAAGACAAAACAACTCAACAGCTAAAAAATACTTCGGCAAGGCTTGTGATTTAGGCAACCAAATGGGTTGTGATAATTATAAAATACTTAATGAAACAGGAATTCAGTAAGAAATTTAAACCAAAGGAGGATATAATGAAAAAAGTAATTTACGCAATCATCTTTGCATTTGTAAGTAGCGCGAGTGCATACTACATAAATGGCGAGAATGCCACGCTAGAAAGGTGTTCTTACGAGCAGTATGGCAACAAATACGGCTATGTAGGGACATATAAAGGCACTAGTGGCACGACTTATAGAGTGTTTTTTGAAAATTGCAATGGTTGCGACTATTGATTTTTACAATAAATCGTAGCAACTCTTTGCCCACTCGTTATTGAGTGTGAAATGCTTGTCATACCAACTTGTTTTTGGCATACTGACTTGTATTGTTTTACTAAACACTCTTTTTGTCATACTGAGCGCAGCGAAGTATCCAAAAACTCTTTACATTGTCATACTGAGGCGTTAGCCGAAGTATCCATAACTTTAAAGCGTGTCTTAAATTCTTTGGATTTTTCGCTATCGCTCAAAAATGACAATGATTTGAGGTTTTTATTTTTAAGTGAAAGCTTAAAATAATAAAATCTTTGTCATACTGAGTTTTCGCAAGAAAGCGAAATATCCATAAAATTAAAGTATGTCTTAAATTCTTTGGATATTTTGCCTACGGCTCAATATGACAGTATAGAGTTTTTGCTACGCCTTGCAACACATTGTGTCGCCTTTTTGCAAAGGCTCAAAAAGTTACTATTTGTAACGCAAATATATAAAATTTAAAAAATTTATGCTAAATATCACAGCATTAAAATAATTTTAAAGTCTCTTTAAGTGAATTTATGACATACTTTACCTTTTTAAAATTTATCCAAAAAAGAAAGGAAAAAAGATGAAAAAGATTGTAACATTGCTCTGCGTTTGTGCTGGACTTTTGTTTGGTGTTGTTAATATTAACACAGCCACCCTTGACGAGCTAAAAGCCTTAAAAGGTGTAGGAGAAACAAAGGCGCAAGCTATATTAGAGTATAGGAAAGACCAAAATTTTACCTCTATCGATGAGATAAAGAAGGTTAAAGGCATAGGTGATAAGCTTTTTGAGCAAATCAAAAATGACATTGTGGTAAAATAAACTCACATAGTTTGATATCAAAGTCTTTTAAAGCCCTTGCTTTGCGATGATTTATTTGCGACAAGGGTTTTGCAAACTAGCTCAAATTAGCTTTTAAATAGCTTACTATGTGAGCCTACATTCACGCAAGAAAGTGTCAAATGCTGTCTTGTTAAAAGCCTTATTATGCCATAAAGAAGTTAAATTTAGGCTTTACACCTTATTAGTCTTTGTAAATTTTCGTTCAAAAATTCACGCTAAAATTTTGTAAAAACGCAAAAAGAGACACAAATGAAACTAGTTGAAATTTATGAATTTTTAGACAAGCTCAGTCCTTTTGAAATGCAAGCAAGCTGGGACAACAGCGGGCTTTTGCTGGGGGATTTAAACAATGAAATTCAAAAAATTTATATAAGCCTTGACATAGACAGCGACTTAGTCGCAAACGCTGATGAAAACGCCCTTTTCATCACTCATCACCCGCTGATTTTCAAGCCTTTGCGTGATTTAGCGAGCCAAAACTACCCCAAAAATCTTATAAAAACTATGATTTGCAAAAATCAAAGCCTGATTTGCCTGCATACAAACTATGATTTAAGCCATTTAAACGCTTATTTTACCGAGCAAATTTTAGGATTTAATATAGCAAGTAAAGATGAGTTTATCATTTATGCGGATATTGATATGAAATTCAGCAAGCTTGTAGCGCACCTTAAAAACAAACTTAACGCAAATATCCTAAAAACCACATTTGCAGGCAAAGAGCGCATTCAAAGACTTGCTATTTGCACGGGTAGCGGCGGTGATTTGATAGAAAAAGTCCTTTCAAGCGGCTCTTTGAGTGAAAATTTACAGAAAAACAAAGCAGTGGAGTGCTTTTTAAGCGGAGATTTTAAGTATCATCAAGCACTATCCGCACTTGAAAGTGGCTTATCGCTCATCGACATAGGACATTACGAAAGTGAAAGCTGTTTTGCAAAATCTTTGTCAAAACACTTGCAAAATTTGCCATTACAAGCTATAATATGCGTTTTGAAAAATCCATTTGAGTATCTTTAAAAGGAAAACCGATGAACAAATACCTAGAACAACTTGTCGCCCTGTCGCAAATCGACCAAGAAATCGACAGCTTTGAGCCTAAAATTCAAGCTATCTCAAAGCCTTTAAAAGACGCAAAGCACAAGATAGCAAAGCTCAGCGAGCAGTTAGACGAGTATGAAAACGAAATCAAAGAGCTTCAAGCCCAACAAGTAGGTGCAAACACTCACATAAGCGAGTTTTCAGCCAAAATCGCCGAAATCGCCAAAAAAGTAGCGAGCGTGAAAACCGAAAGGGAGGCAAACGCCCTTAAAATCGAAGAAGACATCGCCAAAGAACAGCTTGATGCGGCAAATGACGAGATAGTGCGCTTGGATAAGATTTTAGCGAGCAAAGAGGACTTTAAAAAAGAGTGCAGCGAGCAAAAAAGCAAGGAAGAAAGTAGCCTTGAAACGCTTAGCGTGGAGATAAACGCCAAAGTAGCCGAGCTTGAAAAGGAACGAGGCTTGGTTGATGAGCGCAAAAGCAAGCTCACAGCGCAGATGAACCAAAAGATTTTGAGCTTTTATCAAAAGATACGCAAGTGGGCGAAAAACACCGCTGTCGTGCCTGTGCGCAAACAAGCCTGCTATGGTTGTTTTATGAAAATTTACGATAAAACCTATCTTGCGATTTTAAAAAGCGAAGAAATCGTTACCTGCCCGCATTGTGGGCGCATTTTATACAAAGAGCCTGAAACAGCGGGCAAAAACGCCGAAAAAAGTGCTAAAAAAGAAAGCACACAAGAACTTTGATAGCCTTTTATTTCGCTTTGTCGTGGCTTTTGTGGGCGCTTTGCGCACTGCCCCTTTTCATACTCTCTTTTACGAGTAAAAAACACGCTCAAAGCTTTAAAGCGCGGTTTTTTCTCTACAAAAATTCACGCCAAGCAAAGGCGAGCGTGCATTTTCACGCTTGTTCTTTTGGCGAAGTGCGAGCGATAGAGCCTTTGGTAGCGAAATTCAACAGCCGCATAAGCGTCATCACGCAAACAGGCTATGAAGCGGCGCAAAAGCTCTGCAAAAGCGTGAATTTCCTAGCCTTTGAAAACTTTATGCCCTTTTGGCTCGCGCCTTGCAAGGTGCTTGTCGTCTTTGAGGCTGAGCTGTGGCTTATGCTCTTTTATGTCGCTAAATTTAAGGGCGCGAAAACCCTGCTCATCAACGCACGCATTTCAGAACGCTCCTTTTCAAAATATCAAAAATTCGCCTTTTTATACAAAAAAATTTTTTCTTATGTCGATGAAATCTACGCTCAAAGCGATGCTGATAAAGCAAGACTTGAAATTTTGGGCGCAAAAAACATAAGCGTTGTAGGAAACATAAAAGTAAGCGGAAACATAAGCGCAAATAAGGCTTACAAAAAGCCAAATTCAAGGCTTATCATCTTTGCTAGCACTCACGATGGCGAAGAAAACTTGCTTTTGTCAAATTTTAGCTTGCCAAAAGGGCAAAAACTCATCATCGCGCCACGACACCCAGAAAGATTTAGCGAGGTTTGCGAGCTTGCAAGCGAGTATGCAAGGACAAATGCGCTTAAATTCGCGCGTTTTAGTGAGCTGAATTTAGAGGATTTAAATTTAGAGCGTGAGTTGAGTGCTGATATTTTGGTGCTTGACACGCTTGGCGAGCTTGTGAATTTTTACGCTATTTGCGACATAGCCGTGCTTTGCGGTTCGTTTATTGAGGGCATAGGCGGACACAACCCCGTAGAAATCGCGCATTTTAACAAGCCCATCATTTCAGGGGCTTTCATACACAACCAAAAAGCCCTTTTTGCAAATGTCTGTGGAGTGCGATTTTGCGAGGATTTGAGCGAATTTAACGCCCTTGTTCGCTCACACAAAGAAGCCACAAGCCTCAAAAACAGCGTGGATTTAAGCCCCATTTTACAGAGCATTGAAAGGGGTTTAAATGCAGGATAAAGCCTACAAAGTCCTAGCTAAACAAGAAAACATTTCGCACAATGCCGCCAAAGAGCTGATAGATAGTGGTTTAGTTTTTTGTGGAGCGCAAAAAGTGGCTATTGCTCGTGCTTTGATGAGTGAAAATTCACATTTTATCGTCAAAAAGCCCCAAAAATCCACGCTCATTTTTGAAGACGCTCAAATCATCGCCGCAAACAAGCCCTTTGGCAAAAAAAGCGAGGATTTAGAAAAAGAATTTAACGCTAAACTTTTAAACCGCTTAGACAAAGAAACCAGCGGGCTTATCTTGCTTTATAAGGACGAAAATTTTCGCTTAAAGTGCATAGAGGAATTTAAAAAGCAAAGAGTGTATAAGAGCTATTTAGCCATAATTAGCGGAGTTTTAGCGGACGAAGTTACCATAAATGAGCCTATTTTAACGATAAAAAGCAAGCAAGGGGCGTTTAGCAAGGTAAGCAAAGAGGGCAAAAGCGCGCAAACCACGCTCACGCCTTTGCTCGTAAGTGGTAAAAAAACGCTCGTAAAAGCCAAGATAAGCACAGGGCGCACGCACCAAATAAGAGTGCATTGCGCTTTCATCAAGCAGGGCATCATAGGCGATGAAAAATACGCTAAAATTGCGTCCAAAAGAATGTTTTTGCATAGTTTTAGGTTAAGGATTTTTGACTATGATTTTAAGGCGGATTTGGACGAAAGTTTTAACGAATTTGGTTTTGAGATAAAAAATTTGCAAATTTAAAGGCATTTAAAGCAAGTTTTGTGTAAAATAAGGGTTTAAATTTATGAAGAAAGGTTGCAAGAGTGTTTGAAATAATCGGCGA
>CAKVDW010000014.1 GCA_934728065.1 uncultured Campylobacter sp. | reverse complement strand
GTCGCTTAAGCGGTTAATGTCTATTTGGCTTAAGCCTTTAAGAGCCTTTGTGGCGTCAAGTATGCCTTGACCAAAAACTTCTTCTCTAGTAGCTTGTCTAACATCAGCTAGGGTAAGAAAGCTTGGTTTAGTGCCACCCCACATTTGTATCACATCTTTCCAAATTGCATCCTCATCATTTTGCCCATCAGGCTTTTTAGGCACAGGATTATCAATGTAGATGATATGTGATTCTTTATTGTCTCGCTTTATTACCACTTTTGGAGCGTTAAAATCATCATTTGCTGTGCTTAAGAGTATATCAGCTACTTGTTTGCCGTCTAAAAATGGAAATTTTTGAAAGACTAGGGCAGCTACACCGCTAACAGCTGGAGCAGCCTGCGAAGTGCCTGTTGATTTTGTATAGCTTGTTGGAGTGTCATAAGCAGCTGATAAAATATCTGTTCCAGCAGCCATAAGACAGTATAAAGTTGCCTCAAAGCATAAATTGCCCGTATTGCCACCAACTGCCCTACCAGCAACAGTAAGTTTGCCACTATTATCTCGTTGAATATAGCTTGAATCTACATTGCCAACAGTAAGCCAAGAGCCTAGATTATCATCACTACCCGTGCCGTGCAAGGCAGCAAGCGTGGGTTTTAATCGAGCGGCATTTGAACTAGCATAAATTACTAAAATTCCCTTTTTTGCATACTCTGCAAATCTTTTGTGATATGCTGTGTGAGAATTGTTGATGATTTTTACATCAAAGTCAAGCATTTTGTCAAATTCAGCATCACTTACGCCAAGACCTAAATTTCCATAAGCTATAAATTTTGACTTAAAGGCTATGCCATAACTTTCATCATTGCTGCGCGAGCCAGATATTATACCAGCAACATGTGAGCCGTGTGAGAAGCCATTTTTATCATTATAAGTGTTTCTAATGGGGGTGGTGAGGAATTGATTAACTAATATTTCGTGGTCTTCTTTAAATATAGTATCGACTATGCCTATATGAACGCCATCACCATTAAAGCCTTGTTTGTGAGCCTCGCTAATATTGTGAAGTTCAAAACTTGTTAAAGCCCTTAACGGCAAGGCAAAAAGACAAGAAATAAAAACGGTAAATTGAATAAATTTTTTAATCCTCAAAAAACACCCTTAAATTCTACTTTACATAATATAGCTAAAATTAGGTAAATTTTAAGCAAATTAAATGCCAAATTAGCCTAAATTTTATAAATTTAAATAAATTTTTTACATTGAAAATGCTTATTTTATAAGCTTTGTATAAAGGCTTAATACTACTCTTTACAAAGTCCAGCTTCTACCAAAAAACAAGAGGGTTTGTAGTGCGCTTCTTTGATTTTATCGTATTTTGCGTAGCTTAAAATGAGCGTGTTTTTCGCCCGAGTTACCGCCACATAAAAAAGCCGCCTTTCTTCTTCAAGTGAGCCTCCCATCGCCATCAGCTTGCTGTTTGGAAAGCGGTTTTGCGCTAAATCAACCACAAAAACAAGCTCAAATTCAAGCCCCTTGCTCGCGTGTATGCTGAGCAAATTTACGCCTTTTCCGTTGCTCATTTCGTTCGCGCCAAGTGTGAGAAAGTTGTAGTATTTGTAAATGTCGCTGTAATCTTTCGTCAGCTCTTTAAGCACCGCCATTTTGCGCGCTATTTTTTCTAAATTTTCATCTTTTCGCGCTAAATCCACTTTCAAAGTCGCCTTGTTTGTCGCTCTTTTCGTGGCTAAAATTTCACAAATTTCTTTGAAAAATTCATTTTGCAAAATGCACTCTACAAACTCGCTTGAAGCGCGAATTTGCCTTGCTTTTTTGATGAAGTGATAAAGTTTTTCTAAATTTTTTGCGCCAAATTCGTTGATTTTAGGCAGGGTTAAAATGGGGTGAGCGTTAAACTCGCTTTGCAAATCAAAGCGTTTCGGGCTTGCTAGCACTTCTATATCGTCAAAAAGCCCAAGCTGTGCGTTTTTCTTGTGTGCTTTTTGCAAATTTATGCTTAAATCAGGCTCTAAAAAGCCCCTTATCAAGTCCCCGCCGCCCAGCTTTAAAAGGCTGTCAAAAATTTCTTTTGATAGCGCAGAACCCACGCCTTTGCTGTATTCAAGCAGACTCATAAACGCCATAATGTCCTTTGGGTTGATGATGAGCGCCATCATCGCGCAAAACGCCCGCACTTCAAGGCTGTCAAAAAAACTCACGCTTTCTTTTCGCACGCTTGGCACACCTTGTTCTCTTAAAGCCAGCTCTATGCCGTCCGCGCTAGAATTGTTACGAAAGATAACGGCGATATTTTCGGCACTCACGCCACTTGTAACGATGAATTTAGCGATATGAGCGTATTGCTCAAAGCTTTCGTTAAAGGTAAGAAGCTGTGGCTGGGCAAATTCGCCCGTCCTTGTAACGATGAGTTCCTTTGGATAGAGCCTTTGGTTGTTTTCGATGACTTTATTAGCAAGGGCGAGTATGCTTCTTGATGAGCGGTAGTTTTTGCCAAGTGTGTAAATTTGGGCGTTTGCAAAGCGCGTGCCAAAAGAGCCGATGATGCTTATGTCCGCGCCGTTAAAGGCGTAAATGCTTTGGTCATAATCCCCCACGCAAAAAAGGCTCTTGCTTTTAAAAGCCTCTATCAGTGAGCCTTGCAAGGCGTTTGTGTCTTGATACTCATCAACCAAAATTTCATCAAATTCCACGCTACGCCCTGCTAACTCGGCTTTTAAGCGAAGTAGCAAATCATTAAAATCCACATAGCCAAAACGCCTTTTTTCCTCCTCATACTCGCGCAAAATGTCAGCGTAAATTTCCGCATAAACGGCTTGTTCTGGGTGTTTAGCGCAAAAATAAGTCTCAAAGTCGCCTCCGCTCACATTTTGAAAGAGTGAATAAATGTCGTAAAGATAGTTTGGCGCAAAGGGCTTTTGCTCGCTCAAATGATGAAACTGCCGCCTTTCATAAATGCTTTTAAGCAGAATTTTAAGCTCGCCTATGGGTTTCAGCACGATTTGCGTGTCCCAAGAGCGAAGCAAGCTGTATGCGATGCTGTGAAAAGTGCCTGCAAGTATGTTTTTAGTGATATTTTTATCAAAGTGGCGGTTTAAACGCGCTATCATTTCTTTGCTGGCTTTGTTTGTAAATGTCAAAAGCATTATTTTGTCGGGCTTTATGCCACTTTCAAGCAAATGAGCTATGCGCGCGACTATGGTTGAAGTTTTGCCCGTGCCAGCACTTGCGATGATTAAGTTGTAGCCAAGTGGCGCAGTGGCGGCGCGGTGCTGCTCGTCATTGAGTTTTGAAAGTGGCATTTTAACCTTTTGAACTTTAAATTTAAATGTGAATTTTAGCCTTTAAAAGTCAAAAATTCGCTCTTTTTGTGAAAAAATTGCAAATTTTTGCCCCTTAAAAAGCAAAATTATAAAAAAATTTGCTTAAAATTTGCCTTAAACTTGCTTTTGTAGTATAATTTTTAAAAAGGATTTTTATGGGTTCGAGCAAATTGATAATTTTACTTGCTGCGCTAGTGGCTATTTTAGTTGCGATAATGGCATATCTTTTTGTAAATTCAAAACCAAAAGATATAAGCTTTTATGAGGAAAACACTACTTTGGTGCAAAATCAAAACACGCCTCAAAACAAGATAAAGCAAAATGATAAAAATGAAGGCATAGAGCAAAAAGTAAAGGCAAATGAAACCGCAAAAGCGCAAACACAAAGTAGCTTAAGGGCTGAATATAAAGCCTTTATCCAAAAAAGTAAAAGAGATAAAAGTCTTGGAGAGCCAAGATATAGCGTTTATGTCTTAAATTCTAAAAAATTAAACGCTAAAGAAAGAGCGGTTATAAACAATATAACAAGCACGCTGTCAAGGCGAGGAGGATATTTGCGTTACAGCCTTTTTGTCGATAAAAACAGCGATGAGAGGATAAAAATTTACCTTTTTAATGAAAAATTATTAGACAATAAAAAATGGCTCACAAAAAAACTTTCTCTACCAAATCTTTGGTTTAAATTTAATCAAAGCTCAGTCCAAAGCATTAAAAACAGCTTTCATATAAAGGAGTTCAAGCGTTTTAATTTGGGTGTTAAGATAAAAAGCTTGAATTTAAGCGGACATACCGATGAAATCGGTGGCGAATTTTATAACAGTATGCTTGGCTTGCAAAGAAGTGCGGCAGTGGCGAGTGAGTTTTTGCGACAAACGGGCAAAATTACCCTGCAAACTTATGGTAAGGATAAGCCTTTAAGCAAAGGTTTAAAAGAAAAGGAAAGGTATCAAAACCGCCGTGTTGAAGTAAAATTTGAATAAATGTTTTGTGAGCATAAAGAAGAATCTACTTAGAGCAAGGTTTCAAAAAGTATCGCAGATTCTTCTGTATGCTCACATTAGGGTAAATTTAGACTATCTTTTGAGCTGATTGACTATCGAAAGCATTTCATCACTTGTTGTTATGGCTTTTGAACCTGCCTCATAAGCTCTTTGTCCTGTGATTAAATCCGTCATTTCCTCGACAAGTTGAACATTGCTCATTTCTACAAAGCCGTGTCTTATTCTACCCAAGCCATCTTGTCCAGCAATTCCTGCCACAGCTGCACCGCTAGAACCTGTTTCTAAAAAGAGGTTGTCTCCCATTGAGTGAAGTCCTGCTGGGTTGATGAAATTCACAAGTTCGATTTGACCTATTTGTGTTTCATTTTGTTCGCCTGTAAGTTGAACAGAAACAGTGCCATCTTGGGCTATACTAAGAGCTGTTGCGCCCTCTGGTATAGTCATTTGCGGTAAAAGATAATATCCATCAGCATTTACTATATTACCCTCGCTGTCCTTTGTAAATTGCCCATTTCTTGTGTAAGCTGTTGTGCCATCTGGAAGCTGAATTTGAAAAAAGCCATTACCCTCAATAGCTACATCAAAGTTGTCATAGCTTGTTTGTTTATAAGAACCTGTTTCAAAAATTTTTGTAACAGCTGTTGGGCGAACGCCAAGACCTACTTCTATACCTGATGGGTGCAAGGTTGTGGCTGATGTTGAAGTGCCAGCATATTTCATCACCTGATAAAACAAATCCGCAAATTCTACGCGAGATTTCTTAAAGCCAACTGTATTGACATTTGAAATGTTGTTTGAAACAACATCGATTTGTTTTTGTTGAGCTACCATTCCTGTGGCTGCTGTATAAAGTGAGCGTATCATTTTTTCTCCTTACTATCTACTGCTTGCAAGTTTGTTAATCGCATCTTGGTTTAAATCATCCATATGTGAAGTCATCACTTTTTGATACATTTCAACCATACGATTTGCCTCTATAAGTCCTGTCATTTCTATAACAGGATTAACATTTGAGCCTTGAGAATATCCTTGCCTAACCGAATTTGAGTTAGCCAAATCTCTAATCCTTGTTAAATCATTAATGCGGTAGGTGTTATCCCCATCTTTTTCTAAAGCTCTTATATCATCAACTTGAGCGATATAAAGCCTTGCTATATCCTCGCCATTAGCTTGTATTTCTCCATTTCTACTGACACTAACAAAATTTGCATTTTGAGGTAAGGTTATGGCATCAGCTTCTGGGTTGTTAAAATAATTGCTGCTTAAGACTTGATAACCCTGTTTATTGACTAAAATTCCATCGCTGTCAAGTTGAAAATTTCCATCTTTTGTAAGCCTTATTTCCCCATTGTTTGTGCGAACAAGATAAAAGGTATCCTCTCTAACCATAGCTAAATCCAAAGGATTTTCCGTTACTTTGATGGTCCCTGTGCTAAAGTCTGTATAGTTTTGGCTTACTTGTGGCACTCTATCAATGCTTGAATTTACAAATCTTGAGGCATCTCTTGTGTGATTTTCTATGGGTAAAATATCTTGCACCTCTTTAAAAACCCTTTTAAAATCCCCTATAACAACATCATCTTTTTTAAAGCCACTTGTATTTACATTAGCAAGATTATTAGAAATCACGCTTAAACGGTTAAACTGCGTAACCATACCGCCTGTGGCTTGATAATATCCATTTTGCATAATTTTTACCTAACTCATCATAAATTTTTATTCACAAAAGCAAAGACTGTTCCAAAATTAAAACCAAAATAAAAATTACTCAAAATCAAACCAAAAGCTCCCCGTGTTTTTCATAGTTTGCTGTTTTTGTGATTTGATTTTTCTCATCAACGAAAACAACTTTTGGCTTGAAATTAAGAGATTCTTTTTCATCTAAATTTGCATAAGCCATTATAATCACCTTATCGCCGCATTCTACAAGTCTAGCAGCCGCGCCATTAAGGCAAATCGCTCCTTTTTCTTTGGTGGAGATTGTGTAGGTTTCAAATCTAGCGCCTGAATTTACATTTACAACCTGCACTTTTTCATACTCTAAAATGCCACTTGCCCTTAAAAGTTCCTCATCTATGCTTATGCTGCCTACATAATTAAGCTTTGATTCACTCACTGTGGCTCTGTGAATTTTTGCTTTTAGCATTGTTATCATCATTTTAAATCCCTCAATAAAAAGTTATCAATCAACCTTGTTTTACCTATATAAACGGCTATCGCACCTAATATATCGCCTTTAATTTGCTTTATGCTTTGCATAGTATTTGCATCAACTAATGCTACATAGTCGATTTTTGCAAGTTTTTCGCTTGAAAGTTCTTTTCGCATAGTTTCTTCAACAACTTTTACGCTTTTTTCTCCATTTTTAACAAGCTTTTCTCCTAAAAAAATAGCCCTTGAAAGCACCAAAGCAGCTTTTCGCTCCGCTTCACTTAAATAAACATTCCTTGAGCTTTTTGCCAAGCCGTCATTTTCTCTAACGATAGGGCAAATTTCAAGTTTTACACTCATATTTAAATCATTTATCATTTGCCTAACCACAGCGCATTGTTGGGCATCTTTTTGCCCAAAATACGCTTTATCTGGTTTGATGATATTAAAAAATTTAGTTAAAACTGTGCAAACGCCTTTAAAATGTCCTTTTCTGCTTGCACCGCAAAGTTTATCTGTGAGCGAGTGCATATCCACAAAAGAGCTAAAATTTGAAGGATACAGCTCTTGCGCCTTTGGCACAAAAAGCACATCTACTGTTTCTTTTTCGCAAAGCTCTCTGTCTCTTTGTAGGTCGCGCGGGTATTTGTCTAAATCCTCATTTGCTCCAAATTGCAGCGGATTGACAAAGATACTTATCACAAGTTTATCATTTTTTCGAGCCGCTTTCATTAAACTCAAATGCCCACTATGTAAATACCCCATAGTTGGCACAAAACCTATACTTAAATTTTGTTTTTTCCACTCTTTGACTATGGATTTCATCTCTTCTAAATTTTCAATCACTTGCATTTAAAACTCTAATAAATCTTTTTTAGCACTTCTTCACTTGTGGAAAAGCTGTGTTTTTCATCAGGAAAAGTGCCTTCTTTCACTTCTTTTATGTAGGCTTTTATGCCCTCACTGACATTTGCAAAGGTTTTAACAAATTTGGGTTTAAAGTCTAAATTAAAACCCAAAATATCGTGCCACACCAAAACCTGCCCATCACAGTGCTTACCAGCGCCTATGCCAATAACAGGAACATTCAAATCATCGGTAATTTTTTTGCCAAGCTCTTTAGGCACACATTCTAAAAGCACGGCAAAAGCACCAGCATTTTGCGCCTCTTTTGCTTCTTGTAAAATTTGCTTTGCGCCAAATTCATCTTTTCCTTGCACCTTGTATCCGCCAAGGATATTGACAAATTGTGGAGTTAAGCCCAAATGTGCCATAACAGGAATTCCAGCCTTTGTTATGGCTTTAATATGGGCAATATATTCAAGTCCTCCTTCTAATTTTACGGCATTTGCTCTACCTTCTTTAATAAGTCTTGCTGAATTTTTAAGCGCATCTTCTATACTTGTTTGATAAGACATAAAGGGTAAATCAACCACGATAAAAGCATCTTTAACACCTCTAGCAACAGCCTTGCTGTGATAAATCATATCATCTATACTCACACTTAAAGTATCCTCGTAGCCTTGCACGACCATTCCTAAAGAATCTCCAACCAAAATCATATCCACACCAAGTTGGTCTAAAACTTTGGCACTTGAATACTCATAAGCTGTTATCATTGTGATTTTTTCTTGATTATACTTTTGTTTTTGTAAGGTAAAAATCGTTTTTTTCATTATTTTATAGCCTTTAATCTCGTAAAACTTTTAAATAAGGCATTATAACATTTAATTTTAAAGAATTTGGTAAATTTTTTTACTTTCATTTAATAAATATAAAATAAAAGTCGATATAATCAAAAATTCATAAGGATATATAATGACAACCAACAAATCAGAAAAAGAACTCGAAGAATATCTTAAGTCAAATGCTAAAGACTATGCTACTTATGAAAAATTAGTCAAGTTTTTGCCTAAGGTTCCAGGGATAAATACAGCAAAGAAAATTGAAAGCTTGTGTAAAAAATACAAAGTTGTTCTTTACTCATCAGCAGAAGTAGCAAAGATGAAAAATCTTGCCGAAGCCAAAGAGCGAGAAAAAGAAAAACAAAAACTCCAAAACATAGGCTTTGAGAAAGAATTTGACTTAGCTGGGGAAAATGACCTTTTAGAATGGAGTCGTTCAGACTCGCCCGTGCGTATGTATTTGCGTGAAATGGGACAAATTTCCTTGCTTAACAAAGATGAAGAGGTTGAAATTTCTAAAAAAATAGAACTTGGCGAGGATATTATCATCGATGCTTTTTGTTCTGTGCCTTATTTGATTGATTTTATATTAGATTATAAAGAACCCCTTATCAACAGAGAAAGACGAGTGAAAGAGCTTTTTAAAAGCTTTGATGATGAGGAGAAAAATGAAGATGAGCTTGATTTAGACGAGATAGAAGAGCTTGAAGAGGAAGAGGAAGAAGAATTAAAAGCAGAAGAAGAAAGCGATGATGATGAAAAATCCACTCGCCGAAGAGCTAAAAAAGAAAAAAAGCAAGTTGTCAATAAAAAAGATGACGCAAGAACCAAAAAGGTAATGGAAAAATTTAAGGCTCTTGAAAAGGCAAAAAAAGAGTGGTTAAAGACCATTGAAAATTTCAAAGAAGTTGAAAATAACGAGCTTTTAAACACCCTTGTCATCACTTTTAAAAAAAATATACTCAAAGAAAAGTTAATGGACCTTGGACCCACTTCAAAGCTCATCACAGAGATAGTCAAATCAATGGAAACAGCCTTAAAAAGCGATGAAGAATTTGACAAAGAGCTAAAGCGATTAGAATACCGCTTGCCTATGTTTAGTGATGAGCTAAAATCCCGCCACGCAAGCATTTTGGAAAATATAACTAATCTCAGCAAAGAAGAAATCGCTGAATTATGCCTAGAAACAACTATGGTTAGCACTTATATGGACATTAAAAAGCTTTTTCAAACCAAAGAAGCCAGCAAAACGGGCTTTGATTTAGAAAAAGATAGATTGAAAGAGATTTTAGAGCAGATTAAACGAGGCAAAAAGATATCAGATGAGGCAAAAAGCCGAATGGCAAAGTCAAATTTACGCCTTGTGGTAAGCATTGCTAAACGCTATACTAACCGTGGCTTGCCTTTTTTGGACTTAATCCAAGAGGGCAATATTGGGCTGATGAAAGCTGTGGATAAATTTGAGTATAAACGAGGCTATAAATTTTCTACTTATGCGACTTGGTGGATTCGTCAAGCCATAAGCCGTGCCATAGCCGACCAAGCGCGCACCATACGCATACCAATTCATATGATAGAAACGATAAATCAAATCAACAAAATCGTGCGCGAATATCTACAAGTCAATGGCAAAGAACCTGATGTATCAATCATAGCCAAGGAAGTAGGGCTTAGCGTAGATAAGGTTAAACAGGTGATTAAAATCACCAAAGAGCCTATTTCGCTTGAAGCACCCATAGGTAGTGAAGATGATGGCAAATTTGGGGATTTTGTTGAGGATAGAGGCTCTCTTTCACCTATGGACCATATTTTGCGAAACGACTTAAAAGACCAAATTGACGAGGTTTTAGACCAGCTTAATGAAAGAGAGAGAGCGGTGATACAAATGCGCTTTGGGCTTATGCCAGATGAAAGCGACAGAACCCTTGAAGAAATCGGCAAAGAGTTAAATGTAACCCGCGAGCGCGTCCGTCAAATCGAAAGTTCGGCGATAAAAAAACTCAAACACCCAAAAGTAGGGCGCAAGCTCAAAAACTATATCGAAGGGTGGAAATGATAAAAGGTCGCCATTTTTGCTTTCTTGTTTTTGGCTATATTTAGCACTTTTTTATTTTGTGGATATAAAAGGATAAATGTCCTTATTTCTAAAAGCACCTTGCAAGGCATTAGTGCTGAAACAAAAAATCGCTCTTTGTTTTTGGACTTATCGGCTCGCTTTGTGTTGGAGAATAATGTAAAATTAAGCATTTGGGCAAGAGAGTGTAAGCATTACGAGATATTTTAAGAAATTTGAATTTTCGGTTACCTTTTGTATGACTTCTTTGAAATTTGTGTAAGTTAATGCTTTATCATTAAAAGCCACGCTTAAGTAGCGTGGCAAGGATTTAATTTCCGCAACCGCAGCCACAACAACCGCTAAAAAAGCCTTCCAAAGCCGCAGAATTTGGCATTTCTGTGATTTCGCTCACTAGCTCTTTGTAGGCGATTTTGCCGTCTTTTACAACAAACACAGCACGAGCAAGCAAGCCTTTGAGCGCACCATCATCGATTAAAACCCCATATTTTTCGCCAAATTCTTTGCTTACAAAGTCGCTGGCTACTTTGAGATTACTAATGCCCTCAGTCGAGCAAAATCTACTCATCGCAAAGGGTAAATCTTGGCTGATGATGATAACTTCAGCATTAGGGTAACTTGCCACCTTTTTGTTAAACTCTCTTGCCTCAGTAGCGCAAACAGGAGTGTCAAGGCTTGGCACACTTAATAAAATTTGGGTTTTACCCTTTTCTCCTATTGTGATTTCGCTTAAATCCTGTGCCTTTAAAGCTACTTGTGGAGCATTAGCTCCAACTTCAAGCGAATTTCCTTTAAGCTTAACAGCATTTCCTTTAAAAGTAACTGAACTCATATTTTTCCTTTCAAAATAAATTCAAGCATATTTGCTTTTGAATTGACATTATAATATACAAAAATTAACCCTTTCTTTTAAAAAATTTAAAACAATCATTTTTTATCTTTTTTCAAAAAAACCTTGACTTTTTAGAGAAAATATATTATACTATGGAAATTTTATTAAATTTAAAGGACAAAAATGAATTTTATCACATTAGAAAAAATCGCCAAAATCAGCTCGGGCTTTAACCCAAGCCAAAGCAAAGAAAGCGAAATTTTACCTAAAAATCACCATTATAGCACACTTTCGCTTAAAAATTTCAACCAAAGTGTTTGCTTGTCAAAAGACTACATTAGCGAGAGTTTAGCGCGCTTAGCCTTGATAGATGAGAAATTTATCATTCGCCCAAATGACATTTTGGTAAAGCTCATCGCGCCCATTTGGGCTATTTTTATCCAAGCTGCCCCGCCAAATCTCATCTACACGCACTCCGTAGCTAAGATTAGCCCCACAAGCACGGACTTTTTGCCTGAATTTCTAGCCTTTTATCTCAACTCCCTTGCGGTAAAAAGGCAGCTTATGGCAAACACCTTGCAAAGCACGACAGTGGCTTTGATAAAAATAAGCGATTTGTCCAAGCTACAAATTCCACTCATCGCTTTAAGCGAACAAACAAAAATCGTGCAAATTTTAAGGCTCGCCCAAAGAAAAAACGAGATTTTACACTCACTCATCGCGCAAAATCAAAGCTTTTCAAAGGCGATTTTAGATAAATTTACACCAAAAACAAACACAAATTTCACACAAAGGACAGCACAATGAAAACCACCAAAGACACCATAAACACCATCGTTTGGAAAGCCTGCGACACCTTTCGCGGCTCTATGGATAACAGCGATTATAAGGATTATATCCTTACTATGCTTTTTGTGAAGTATTTAAGCGACTTTCACAAAGAAAAGTTAGAAGAGCTAGAAAAGCAGTATAATGGCAACGCCCAGCGCATAGAGGCAAAGCTCAAAAAAGAGCGGTTTTTTCTTGACAAAACCTGCTCGTTTGATTTTTTGCTGAGCCAAAAAGAAGCCCCAAATTTAGGCGAACTTATCAACACCGCGCTTGAAAAAATAGAACAAGACAACGCCCAAAATTTAGAGGGCATTTTCCGCAGTATTGATTTTAACAACAAAAACAAACTCGGCGACACCAAAGAGCGCAACGCCTTGCTTAAAAATCTGCTTGAAGATTTTAGCGACTCTCGTTTGGACTTGCGCCCATCGCATTTAGAGGACAATGATTGTTTAGGCGATGCTTATGAGTATCTCATCGCGCATTTTGCTGAAAATGCGGGCAAAAAAGGCGGGGAATTTTACACGCCAAGTGCGGTTTCTACGCTACTTGCAAGGCTTGTAAGCCCAAAAGACGGCACAAGTGTCTATGACCCAGCTTGTGGTTCTGGTTCGCTACTCATTAAAGTCGCTAAAACCTTGACTTCGCAAAACAAAAACGCGAATTTTAGGCTTTATGGACAGGAAAAAAACGGGCAAACCCACGCCCTTTGCAAGATGAATATGTTTTTGCACGAGATAAATGACTCCAAAATTCAGTGGGGCGACACGATTCGCAACCCTTTACACACTATCTCGCCAAATACCTTGCAAAGCTTTGACATAGTCGTGGCAAATCCGCCATTTAGCCTTGACAAATGGGGCGAAGAAGTAGCGCAAAATGACCCTTTTTCGCGCTTTAAATTCGGCATTCCGCCCAAAAGCAAGGGGGATTATGCCTTTATCTTGCAAATGCTAGCCAGCCTCAACGAAAACGGCACTATGGGCGTCATAGCCCCGCACGGCGTGCTTTTCCGTGCTGCGAGTGAGGGCAAGATACGCCAAAAGCTCATTGAGCAAAATTTGCTCCACGCCGTCATAGGACTACCAGCGAATTTGTTTTTTGGCACGAGCATTCCTGCTTGCATACTCATCTTTAAAAGGCAAAAAGCGGACAAAAATGTCCTTTTCATAGACGCGTCCAAAGACTACGAAAAGGGCAAAAACCAAAACAAACTTTTGCCCGAGCATATCGATAAAATTTTACGCGCCTACAACGAACGCCAAAATGTCGCTAAATACGCTCATCTAGCGAGCTTTGAGGAAATCAAAAGCAATGACTTCAACCTAAACATACCGCGATATGTAGAGGTTTTTGACGAAGAAGAGCTTATAGACTTAAACGCCACAAAGGACGAAATAGCCGAGCTTGAAAAAGAACTCTCTACCATTCAAAGCCAGATGAATGGGTATTTAAGGGAGCTTGGGTTATGAGAGATTTACAAATCAACAAAAATGCAGACACTGTCTGCATAAATTGTAGGCAAAATTGCAAGGCAAAAAACACAATGCCACAAAATGCGATGCCATATAATTTAAAGGAATCAAAATGCAAAATTTAAGCAAACAAATCACCATAGCACTTTATCACATTGATGGGCAAAACGAAAACGCCCAAGTTTTGATTAAAGATAGCACCATTTGGGCGAGTCAAAAAACAATCGCCGAGCTTTTTGGTGTGAATATTTCAGCCATTAGCAAACATTTCAAAAATATCTTTGAAGAGGGCGAGTTAGATGAAAAAGTGGTTATTTCCAAAATGGAAATAACCACTCCACACGGCGCAATTACGGGCAAAACGCAAAGCAAGCTAACAAATTTTTATAATCTTGATGCCATTATCTCCGTTGGCTACCGCGTAAATTCCAAAAAAGCCACGCATTTTCGCATTTGGGCGACAAAGGTGCTTAAAGAATTCACGCTTAAAGGCTTTGTGCTTGATGATGAGCGGCTCAAACAAGGCGGAGCGATTTTTGATAAGGATTATTTCAAAGAGCTTTTGGAGCGCGTGCGTTCTATCCGCGCAAGCGAAAGGCGCATTTATCAGCAAATCACCGACATTTTTGCAGAATGCAGCATTGATTATGATAAAAATTCAGCCATCACGCAAGAATTTTACGCCACGATTCAAAACAAATTTCACTACGCCATCACGCACAAAACCGCCGCTCAAATCATCTACGAAAACGCCAACGCACAAAAAGAAAATATGGGCTTAACTTCGTGGAAAAACGCCCCCGAAGGCAGAATCTTAAAAAGCGATGTGAGCGTGGCGAAAAATTATTTAAATGAAGCGCAAATTCGCAAGTTAGAACGAGCAGTGAGCGGATATTTTGACTATATCGAGGATTTAATAGAACGCGAAAACACCTTTACAATGGAGGAATTTGCCCAAAGTGTCAATGAATTTTTAGCATTTCGCAAATACGACATTTTAAAGGACAAAGGCAAAATTTCGCACCAAAAAGCACTTGAAAAAGCAAATAGCGAGTATGAAATTTTTAACAAAACCCAAAAGATAGAATCAGACTTTGATAAAAGTATAAAAAGGCTTAAAGATACACAAAAAGGCGAAAAATGAGCGAAAACATACAAAAAAACCCCCTCCCTTGCGGAGGGGGTTTGGGGATGGGTGAAACCCAAAGCATAAAGCAAGGCTACAAGCAAACTTCGTTAGGTATTTTACCACAAGAATGGGAAGTGGTGCGTTTGGGGGATATTTGTGAATTTCTCAAAGGCAAAGGTATTTCAAAAGACGATTTAGCTGATAATGGCATTCCTTGCATTAGATATGGAGAACTTTATACTATATATGATGAAATTATACAAAAAGTTGTTTCAAGGACAAATCTAGATTCTGGCGAACTTATTTTTAGTAAAGCAAATGATATAGTTTTGCCGACTTCTGGGGAAACAGCAATTGATATTTGCAAGGCTTCTTGTGTTATGATAGACAATGTGGCTTTGGGAGGCGACTTAAATGTTTTGCGAAGCAAACAAAATGGTGCTTTTTTGTCATATTACATAAACCATATGGCAAAATATGATATTGCAAAACTTGCACAAGGTGTTTCGATAGTTCATTTATACGCTTCTGAATTAAAATCTCTCCAAATCCCCCTACCGCCGCTTGCCGAGCAAGAAAAAATCGCTCAAATTTTAAGCGTGTGGGACAAAGGCATAAGTGTTTTAAAATCTTTGATTGAGGCGAAAACAAAACGCAAAAAAGCCCTTATGCAAAGGCTTCTCACCCCACCTACCCACCCCCTAACCCCCTCCGCAAGGGAGGGGGAACAAAAGAGCCACCACGACACAAAAGCCCCTCCCCTTGCGGGAGGGGTTGGGGTGGGGTATTCTCACATAGAGAACAATCGCAATGACGATAAAGTTTTGGATTGCCACGATTTGACTGCGTCAAATCTCGCAATGACAGAAAAAAACAGCAAGGCTAAACAATCCTTGCGTTTTGCTGAATTTACGGACAAATGGCAAGAAATGCGTTTGGGGGATATTTGTGAAATAACGACAGGCTCACTAAATGCAAATGCAATGGTAGAAAGTGGTAAATTTGCGTTTTTTACTTGTGCTAGGGAAGTTTATGCAATCGATAATTATGCTTTTGATACCGAAGCTTTGTTAGTTTCTGGGAATGGTGCAAATGTAGGATATATCCATTATTACAAGGGTAAATTTAATGCTTATCAAAGAACTTATGTTTTAGATAAGTTTTCTTGTGATATTTTGTTTGTTAAATTCTTTTTAGATAAATACTTGAAAAAACGCATAGCACAAGAAAAGAATGAAGGGAATACACCATATATAGTTCTTTCAACTTTGCAAGATATGAAGATTGTGTTGCCAAATTCACTTGCCGAGCAAAAGAAAATAGCACAAGTGTTGAGTGCGTGCGACAAAGAAATAGAACTTTTAAAATCCAAATTTCAATGCCTTAAAACGCAAAAAAAGGGACTTATGCAAAGACTTTTAAACGGAGAAGTGAGGGTGAAATGCTAGGAAATCCGTCATTGCGAACGAGCTTTGTAGGCGCGACATTTTATATTTTGTTATTTTGTGCTTTTGGAAAAAGCGAAGTATCCATAAATTTGAAGTGCGAATTGCACCTTTAAAGTATGGATTTTTCGCCTTTTTATAAAAGGCTCAAAATGACAAGGTTTTTGTCATACTGAGCGAAAGCGAAGTATCCATAAATTTGAAGTTGTGTCTTAAATTCTGTGGATATTTCGCCTACGGCTCAATATGACAATATAGAAGTTTTCGCTACGCCTTGCAAGTGGCTTATCTCGCAATGATAAAGAGCAAGGATAAAATGCTAGAAAAATTTGGTAAAATGTCTATGAAATTTTAGGTTGGGTGATAAGTTGGGTGATTAAAAAAGATGGGAGATTATAAGGTGAAAGACATTACAAGCGAAAATGCTTTGCAAAGGCAGTGTATAGAGCTTTTTAAGGCTATGGGCTATGAGTATATCTCGCGTGAAAATGCGCTTACAATGCGGGGCAATGATACAAGTAAAGTGCTTTTGCGTGAGATTTTGCAAGAAAGGCTAAACGCGCTTAATAGCTTTGAGGTTAAGGGGCAAAGGCATACTTTTAGCCCTGCAAACATAGAAAAAGCGATAAATGAGCTAGAAATTTCATCACAGCAAATCTCAAACGGCGGGCTTTTAAAAATAAATGAAAAATTAAGCGATAAATTCAAGCTTGGGGCAAGTTTTGAGGAAAATATAAACGGCATTAAAAAAAGCTTTTCGCTACGATACATAGACTTTGAAAACATTGAAAACAACACTTTTAGCGTAAGTGATGAATTCAGCGTGCGGCGGTGCAAGGTTGATAAGGATAAAGAGCATAGGCGAGCTGATTTGGTGCTGTTTATCAACGGAATTCCGTTTGTAATCATCGAGCTAAAAAAGTCATCTCGTAGCTATGAATTTGGCATAAAACAGCTTGAAATGTATCAGCAAGATAGCGAAATAGCGCAGCTTTTTGCAAGCGTGCAGCTTTGTATAGCGGCAAGCTATGACGCAAAATACGGCACGGTGAAAACGCCTAATAAATTTTATAGCTTGTGGCGCGAAGAAGATGAGAATTTAAGGCAAAAAATTCAAAAACTCATCGCGCCACGAACGCCCACAAAATGCGATGAAATGCTTGTTGCCTTGTGCGATAAAGAGCGACTTTTGCGTCTTGTGAAGCACTATGTGCTTTTTGATAAGGGGCTAAAAAAAGTGTGCCGTTATCAGCAGTTTTTTGCGATAGAGTGCATTTTAGCGCGTGTAGAAAAGCTAAATGATGGCAAACGCAAAGGCGGTTTAATCTGGCACACGCAAGGCAGTGGCAAAAGCCTTACGATGATAATGCTTACAAGGCTACTGCAAGCTAAATTTCCACAAAGTAAAATCATCGTAGTAAGCGACAGGATAGATTTAGATGAGCAAATCAAAGGCACTTTTGAAAACACGCAAATCAAAGTCGCCCAAGCAAAAAGCTCAAAGGATTTGCTTGACAAGCTAAAAAGTGGCGCAAGCGTGATAAGCACGCTCGTGCATAAATTTGAAAGGCTCAAAGGCGTGAAAAAAAGCGCAAGTGATAGCTTTTACGCAAATGCTGACATTTTCGTGCTTGTCGATGAATCGCACCGCACGCAAAGCGGAGAACTCCACAGAGCAATGAAAAAGGCTTTGCCAAATGCTTGTTATATAGGCTTTACAGGCACGCCTTTGATGAAAAGCGAGAAAAACAGCTTTGCGAAATTTGGCGGAGAAATTCATCGCTACACCATACAACAAGCGATAAATGATAAAGCCATAGTGCCGTTAAGGTATGAAAATAGGTTTGTAAATCAAAACATAAACGACAAAAACGCTTTGGATAAGCGTTTTGACGCTATCGCAAGAAAGCTCACAGCTGAGCAAAAGGTAGATTTAAAGCGCAAATGGGCGAAATTTCAAAAAATCGCTTCAAGTGAAAATCGCTTGTTTTTAATCGCGCTAGACATAAGCGAGCATTTTAAGCAAAATTTGCAAGGGCTTGGATTTAAGGGGATTTTAGCGACAAATTCCAAATACGAGGCGATGCGCTACTATGAAATTTTTAAAGAATGTATGGATTTAAAAACCGCGCCTATCATTTCAAGCAACGAGCAAGAGGGCTTTGAGAGTGAAAGAAAAAGCTATGTCATAGAAAAGTGGAAAGCTGTGGTCGCACAATACGCAAGCGATGAGGAAAGATATATTAAACATATCAAAGATGAATTTATAAACGGCGATGAAGTGGATTTGCTCATCGTGGTCGATAAACTGCTCACAGGCTTTGACGCACCGCGCGCAAAGGTGCTGTATATCGACAAAAGCCTAAAAGAGCATAATCTCTTGCAAGCTATCGCAAGGGTAAATCGGCTTTGTGAGGGCAAAGATAGCGGGATTATCATTGATTATCGTGGCTTGCTTGGGCATTTGGATAAGGCTTTGAATGATTATGCTCCGCTTAATGACTTTGATGAAGAAGATTTAACAAATGCTGTCATAGACATAAAAAAGGCGATACAAGAGGCAAAAAATGCTTATGAGAGCTTAAATGAGCTTTTTGCTGGGGCAAAGAAAAATGACAAAGAAAGCTACATAACGCTTTTGCAAGATACGGAAAAAAGGGCTAAATTTAAGGAAATTCTTTGTGAATTTTCAAACAAATTTGCTCTGTCTTTGGGTAGCGAGTGTATAGAAGAGGTGTTAAGCGAGCGTGAAATAGCCGAATTTAAAGCAAGGCTAAAATTTTACAACGAGCTACGCAAGGAAGTGCAGTTGCGGTTTTGCGAGGCTTGTGATTTTGGCGAATTTGAAGCGCAAATGCAAAAACTGCTTGATAGCTTTGTGAATGCAAACGAGATAAACACGCTTGGGGCTATCCCAAATATCTTTGATGATGACTTTGAAAAGCAGGTGTCGCATTTGCTTGGAGTGGAGAATTTAAGAGCAAGGGCGGACAGCTTGCTGAGTGCCATTTCATCGGCGATACAAGAAAAGGTAGAGACAAATCCCGCTTTTTATAAGAGTTTGGCGGCGCAGATTGAGAAAATCTTGCAAGATTACAAAAACAAACGCATAAATGACGAGCAAAAGCTGAATTTAGCGAGGCAAACGCACGAAAAACTGCTCCAACAAACCATAAACGCAAAAGAATCCTATCCCAAAGAAATCGCACAAAAAGACAGCCTAATCGCCTTTTATGATAACCTGTGCGAGCTTTTTGGTGGCGTGCTTAAAAATTTAGCAAAAGATGAATTTGAAAAAATCATCGTAAATTTGAGCCTAAAAGCCGATGAACTTTATATGAGCTTTTGCAAAAAACCGCAATGGTTTGATAGCATAGAGGTTAAAAACGAGGTAGAAACAAAGCTAGAAGATAGCATTTGGGAGTTGGAGGATAAATTTGGCTTTCATTTAAGCGAAGATGAAAGCAATAAAATTTACAAGATTTTGCGAAATATCGCTGTGGATAAGTATGCAAAAACGCCATAAAGGCTTGATGAAAATTTGCTTGGGTGCGAATTTGACTTGTTTTTAACCTGTTTGATGAAGATTTAACGCCTTGCCACTCATCACAAGCGTGCCTAAATAGCGGTATTTTCATTAAAATGGCGCATAAAAGGCGACTTGTCCTTTGTAAAAAATTTTCATCATTATAATACACAAAAATTAACTACACTTGCTAAATTTTAAGATATAATTCTTTTTTCTGCGGTAAATTTGAGATGAAAACGAGCGAAATTTTTAAGCTGACTTTACCTGTGATGATGGGCTATGTGCCGTTGGGCGTGGCGTTTGGGATTTTGGCTGCAAGCAGTGGGCTGAGCCTAGCGCAAACTATGGCTATATCGTTTTTTGTGTATTCTGGCACGGCTGAGTTTTTGCTCATCGCCTTTATCGTAGCGGGGGAGAGTTTGCTTGGTATCTTTCTAACGCTGTTTTTGCTGGGCTTTCGGCACTTTTTTTACACGCTTTCGCTGCTTGGCGAGCTTCGCGGGCTGAATTTATTGCGCTTTTATGCGATATATGCGATGAGTGATGAGAGTTTTGCCCTTTTAAGCACCTACAAAAACGACATTTCGCGTAATGTAACCCGCGCTCAAAAGAGTTTTCACTATGCTTTGCTGTGCCTTTTAAATCAATCTTATTGGATACTTGGCGGTGTGTTTGGCTTTATCTTTCAAAAGAAAGTGGCGTTTGACTACTCAGGCATTGAATTTAGCCTAAACGCACTTTTTATCGTGCTTGCGTATGATTCTTACCGCCAAAATCCTAATAAAAAACTTTTACTTATTGCCCTTGCTGTCGGGCTTTTTGGCTTTTTAATGATAGATAAATCCTATATGCTCTTTGCTTGCCTTAGCCTTGCTATGTGCGTGCTGCTGCTAGGACGGCGTTATGTCTAGTTCGTATATAGTTTTAGCTGTATTTATGGGCTTTTTGGCGACTTTTGGTGGGCGGCTACTGCCCTATCTCATCTTTCACAAAAAGAGCGAGGGCAGGAATTTAGCATTCATTCAGCGCAATATGCCCCTTGTGATTATGGTGGTGCTTGTTTTTTATACGCTTTTAAGTATTGATTTTAGCGACACTTCAAAAGTATTAATCGCGGTGATAGCCTGCATAAGCACGCTTGTTTTGCAAATTTGCTTTAAAAATGCCCTAGTGAGTATGTTTAGCGGAACTTGTTTGTATATGGTTTTGTTGCGTTTGTTGTGAAATTCGTTTCCACTTTGACTATGCTCACGATGATGAAAAATTTGGGGGATTTTTGATATAAAATTCTACAACTATATTTATCAAATTTACAAATTCCTTGCAAAAAATATCTTAAATTTTGCTTAATTATTTTTCTTTAAGAAAACTCAAATTCGCCTAAATTTAAGCATTCTCGCGCCTTTGTTAAGTCTTTATTAAGCCTTTTTCAAGCGTTTAACAAGCCTTTGACAAAGGCAAAGCAAAATAAAAGCACTTTGGTTCTTTGCTGAAATTCAGCTCGCCGCCGTGTGCGTTTATGATTTCTTTTGATAAACTTAACCCAAGCCCGTTGCCTTTGAGCTTTGTCGTTTTAAAGGCTTCAAAAACAGCCTTTTCATCGGCTATTTCCTTGCCATCATCATACACTTTTACCCAAATTTTCGCATTTTCCACGCTCGTTTTTATGCAAACCTTGCCACAATCAGCTTCTTTTTCTTCGATAGCATCAATGCCGTTGTAGATGAGATTTTGCAAAACAAGGCTCAGCAAGGCTTTGTCCGCATTTAACTCTAAATCCAAAAAGTCAAATTCAAAGTCGATTTTAGCGTTAAAATTGTAAGAATTCACCACAGCTTCGCACTCGTCTTTGAGTTCGCTCAAATTAAAGGGCGCGGCGTTGATATGCACGCCCTTTGTGAAAAGCAGGGTTGAATTTACTATGCGCTCCACGCGCGAAATCGCCTTTTGCATTTCCAGCACTATGTGCTTGTTTTTCAGCTCACTTCGCTCATACAAAGTCGATACAAGCAGCGATATAGAGCCTATGGGGTTTCGTATCTCGTGGGCAAGGTGTGCTGCCACGCTTCCCATACTCGCAAGCCGTTCGTTTCGCTTTTCAGCGCTTATGTCGGTGGCTTGTATGATGAATTTATCGCCATAAGAAATGTTTTTCACCACGAAAAAATGCCCCTTAAATTCAAGCTCATAGTGCGCCTTGCTTAAATCAATCGCCCCCAAAAGCTCGTCATTTTCCTTGCCAAGCTGGTTTTGCAAATGTATGCTTTTGTCCTTGTTGAGCACCCACAGCGCATTTGGCAGCACTTCGACAATCTCGCTCATCATCTGTTGCAGGCTCGCAAAGCTCTCTTTTAGGGCGTTATACTCGTTTTCTATGACATAAGTTTGCTCTATCAGGGCTTCTAGCGTTTCTTTGTTGGTGAAATCAAGGTTTTTTAGGCTTTCATCGTTCATTTTAAATCCTTAAATCAGTTCTTTGCAGTCATTTATATCAAACAAAAGCAAATTCCGTTCTTTTTTGCGCGCAAATTCGTTTGAAAAGCCACTTTTTGAAAAGATGATATAAAAGTCTGGCTTTATGTCAAGGGCTTTTGCCTTGTTTTGCAAAAGATGAAAGATATTTTTGCAAATCTTGCGATTTTTGAATTTCACTTCGCCCATAAGGCAAAATTCGCTATCTTTGTAGTATAAATCCACTTCAATGTCCCTGTGCCAGAAACTCGACACGCTTTCAAGCTCGAATTTTTTCTGCAAAAATTCCTTTGATAAAAGCTCAAAACATAGGCTTTGATAATGCTCAAACTCACTAAATATAAGCTCTAAAACCTTATCAAACTCGCCAGCCTTGATGAGTGCTTCATTTGGCTTTAAAAAGCGAAAGAAAAAGCGCGTAAAATGGTCTTTAAAAAGAATTTTATCTTGTATAGTGTAGTTTTTTAGGTGCTTTTTGAGTTTTTGTCCCTTTAAAAGTTTTGGTTTTTGCTCTTTGCTCTTTTCAAGGCTTAAAATTTTAGCATTGAGCAAAGAATTGATGATACCTTGCGCCTTGAAATGTCCTATTTTGCGATTTATGGAGTAGCGTTTGCGGTTGTTTTTAGCAAGCAAATAAAGGGCGAAATTCGTGTCCTTGTCAAAGCTCAAATTTTGCGCTATTTCATCATAATGCAAAAGCAAATTTTGCCTTATGCTCTGCCTTAAATCAGCATACATTTTAAAGCCATTAAAGCCGTCAAAAACGCTATACAAGTCAAAAAGCTGCTCTATGTCATCGCTGGCATATCTTGCGCCAAATTCGCTAAATGTGATGATTTTTCCTTTGTTTTTGAATTTTATGTATAATTGTAGCAAAAATTTCTTTCAAGGCTTCTTTGAAAATGCAAATTGATGATTTAAAAAGCGACATTATCCTAAAAAAGGGCGTGCGGTATTTTGACTTTACCGCAAGTGCGCTGGGGCTTAAAAGCGTGGAAAAAGCCATAAAAAAAGTGCTTTTAAGCTACGCAAATACGCATTCTGATAGCTCGCTAAATTCCTTTGCTACGCAAAAGCATTATGAAGATGCAAGGGCTTATATCAAAAAAAGCCTGAATTTAAGCGATGAATTCGCGCTTATTGCCTGCGGGGCTGGCTCATCAGCGGCGATAAAAAAATTTCAAGAATTGCTAGGAATTTACGCCCCGCCAAAGTTAAGGGCTAAATTTATCCCTAAAATTCAGCCTAAAAACTTGCCCTTAGTCATCATCAGCCCTTATGAGCATCATTCTAACGAGCTTTCATTTCGCGAAGGGCTTTGTGAGTGCGTGCGCGTGCCGCTTGATGAAAAGGGCGAAATCGACTTTGAATTTTTGCAAAATTTATTAGAGCGGACAAGAAAAGCTGACAAAATGCGCCAAATCATCGCTAGCTTCACGCTTGCGTCAAATGTAACGGGCATTTTGAGCGATTATGAAAGGCTTTGCGCGCTTTTTCGCAAGCACAACGCCCTAGTTGCCTTTGACGCGTCAAGTTTTATCCCTTACAAAAACATAGCCTGCAAGCATTATGATGCCTTGTTTATCAGCTCACACAAACTTTTAGGCGGCGTGGGTTCGTGCGGACTTTTAGCGATAAAAAAGAGCTTGTTGGGCGACAAGCCAAGCTTTGCGGCTGGCGGCACTGTGGGCTATGTCTCACGCACGAGCGTGGATTATCTGTGCGATTTCGAGCGACTTGAAGAAGCTGGCACACCGCCTATTTTACAGCTTATCCGCGCTAGCCTTGCCTTTAAGGTAAAGGACAGCATAGGCGTAGCGGCGATAGAAAGGCAAGAAGAGCTTTTGAAAGAGTATTTTTTCAAAAAAGTGGCTGAATTTAACGCGCAAAATTCAAACGCTTTGACACTTTACGCGGCAAATTTAACGAACCGCTTGCCGATTTTTGCCTTTAATCTCACAGGGATTTCGCCCTTTGACTTAGCTTTTCATCTTAGCAAAAGCCATAAAATCGAAACAAGAGCGGGTTGTGCTTGCGCTGGACCTTATGGACACGACTTGCTGGGCTTAAAGGACAATGCGCCCTTAAAGCAAAAACCAGGCTGGCTTAGGGCGAGTTTTCACTACACGCACGATTTAAGCGACATTGATTATTTTTTTGACGCCTTGCAAAAATGTGTTTATAAATTAAGCCTTTGAGCGTAAAATTCCCTTTTAAATTCGCTAAATTTATGCGCCTTTATCGCTGAGCGGATTTGCGCCATAAGCGTGAGATAATAATGCAAGTTATGCAGGCTTGCAAGGCGAAAAAATGTCAGCTCGCCAGCGCGAAAAAGATGATTTAAATAGCCTTTTGAGTAGCGTTTGCAGGTGTAGCACTCACAATCTTTCTCGATAGGCTCGTCATCTTTGATAAATTCAGCGCGTTTAATGTTGAATTTCCCGTGCTTTGTGAAAAGTGTGCCGTTGCGAGCGTTGCGCGTAGGCATTACGCAGTCAAACATATCTACTCCACGCTCGACATTTTCGACTAAATCCTCAGGCGTTCCAACGCCCATTAAGTATCTTGGGCGATTTGTGTCCATAAAAGGCATCATAGCCTCGACTGTGTCATACATTGCTTGATTTTCTTCCCCAACGCTCAGTCCGCCGATAGCTAATCCGTCAAATTCTAGCTCGCAAAGTGCGCTCGCACAAGCCTTTCGCGCCTCAAAATCAGTCCCACCTTGCACGATACCAAAGATATTTTGATGAAGTCCAACGCCCAAATTTTGCTTGATTTTGTGGTATTTTATAGCTTCTTTCGCCCATTTTATCGTCCTTTGCACGCTTAAATCAACGCGTTTTTTCTCCGCTGGTAAGGCAACTAAATCGTCCAAAATCATCATTATATCGGAGTTTAGCTCATACTGCGTATCAAGCACACTTTGGGGCGTAAAAAAGTGCAAACTCCCATCAATGTGGCTTTTAAAGGCAATGCCCCTTTCATCTGGCTTTGAATTTTTGCTTAAAGAAAAGGCTTGAAAGCCGCCGCTGTCGGTTAAAAACGAGCCATTGTAGCGCGTAAAGCCGTGCAAACCGCCCAAACTCGCCACCACCTGCGAAGTAGGGCGCAAGTAAAGATGATAGGTGTTCGCTAAGATGATTTTTGCGCCTAAAATTTCGCTCATATCGTTAGCGTCAAGGCTTTTCACCGCACCAGCCGTGCCAACAGGCATAAAAATAGGCGTTTCAAAGCTGCTGTGTGCGGTTTGTATCTCGCACACGCGAGCGTTGCCGTCTTGGTGTTTTATGTCAAATCGCATTTTTGTCCTTTTTTGCGTGAATTTTAGCAAAGTTTTGCTATAATGGCGTTTTATTTTAAGGGTAAATGCCAAATTTAAGGCAAATAGCAAAGGCAAAACGATGAAAATACTCGTAAATTTAGAAAACAATTCCTACAAAGTCTCCATCAACGAGCTTTCAAAGCTTGAATTTGAGGGCAAAGTGGCGGTGCTTACCAACGCCAAAGTTGCAGGGCTTCATCTTAAAACTTTGCTTGCTAAAATTTCGTGTGATGAACTTTTCATCATCACCATAAAGGACGGCGAGCAGTATAAAAACCTTGCCACGCTTGAAGAGGTGCTTAATCAAATGTTTGAAAGCAAACTTGACAGAAAAAGCACGCTGATTGCCTTTGGCGGCGGGGTTGTTACGGACATAGGTGGCTTTGCGGCGAGCATTTATCAACGAGGGATTGACTTTATAAGCATTCCAACGACTTTTCTAGCTATGGTTGATGCGGCTGTTGGTGGTAAAACAGGCATAAATAACGCCTTTGGCAAAAATCTCATCGGCTCATTTTACCAGCCAAAAGCCGTTTATTGCGAGAGTGAGTTTCTCAAAACGCTTGGTAGCCGAGAACTTGCCGCAGGTATGGCTGAATTTATCAAAATGGCGGCGTGTTTTGATGAACAGGCGTTAGGGTTGATTGAGAATTTAGACGAAAATGCCTTTTTTAAGGCAAGTTTGAGTAAGGAATTATTTGGTGAGATTATTACAAAGAGCATTGGGCTTAAGGCGAGTGTTGTCAGCGTTGATGAGCGAGAAAATCAGCTACGAATGCTTCTAAATTTTGGGCATTCTTTCGCTCATATCATAGAAAATCAAACGCATTATAAAAAATACCTACACGGAGAGGCTGTTTCCATAGGTATAATGATGGCAAACACTCTTGCTTTAAGGCTTGGGCTAATTACAAGCAATGAAGAAGTCCGCATAAAAACACTTTTAGAAAAATTTAATCTTCCAACACATTACAAAATCGCTAATGTAGATGAATTTTACAATGCCTTTTTTCTTGACAAAAAAAGCGTAAATTCAAAGATGAATTTTGTGTTACTTGATGGTATCGGTAAGGCTGTGATTAAAAATGATATTGAAAAAGAAGTGGTGATTTCAGCACTTGAAGCATTTTCAAGCTAAATTTTTAAGGCAAATTAGCAGTGAAATTCACTCGAAAAGAAAAGATTTATTTTAAAACCTTTGGTTGTCGCACAAATATCTATGACACCGAACTTTTAAAGGGCTATGTGAAAGACTATGAGCTGACAAATGACGAGGGCGAGGCGGACATTGTCGTGGTGAATTCTTGCACGGTTACAAACGGCGCAGATAGTGGTGTGCGAGCGTATATCAAGGCTTTGCAAGGCAAGAAAATCATACTTACAGGTTGCGCGGCAGCGAGTAAGGGCAAGGATTTGCTTGACAAAGGGGCTATTTTTGGGGTTTTAGGCGCAGGCAATAAGGCTCAAATCAACTCTCTTTTAAGGCAAGGGCGCAAATTTTACGAGGTAAATCCCCTAGATTTCATCGATACAGACATAGTGAAGCGCTTTGAGAACCACACCAAAGCCTTTGTGAAAATCCAAGAGGGCTGTGATTATGCTTGTTCTTATTGTATTATCCCAAGTGTGCGTGGCAAATCCCGCAGTATCAGCGAGGAAACGCTTATCAAGCAAGTGCAAATCCTTGCAAACAACGGTTACACCGAGTTTGTGCTAACAGGCACAAATATCGGCTCTTACGGACGAAAGGACGGCACGAGTTTAGGGCGACTTTTGCAAAGGCTAGGTGCGGTAAATGGGGTAAAGCGCATTAGGCTTGGCAGTTTAGAACCCGCTCAAATCGATGAAATCTTTAAAGAGATTTTAGATGAGCCGTGGATAGAGCGGCATTTACACATAGCCTTGCAGCACACGAGCGAGAAAATGCTAAGGCTGATGAGACGGCGTTCGCACACAAAGGACGATTTAGCTTTGTTTGAGCTTTTGCGTGGCAAGGGCTATGCGCTAGGAACGGATTTCATCGTGGCTCACCCCGGAGAAAGTGTGGAAATTTGGGAGGAAGCCTTAAACAATTTCAAAAAATTTGCGCTCACGCATTTGCACGGCTTTGTTTTTTCGCCAAGAAACGGCACGCACTCGGCTACGCTTTTAGCGCAAAGCCAGCAAATAAGCGGTTTGCTCGCCAAAGAACGCTTGCAAACGCTCAAAAACATAGTGGCGCAAAACAACCTTGAATTTCGCCGCGAAATTTTACGCGCCAAAACCCCGCTCAATGTCCTTGTGGAGAGCTTTAAAGACGGCTTTTATGAGGGCTATGATGAATTTTACAACAAAATCAAAATCAAAAGTCAGCAAGATTTAAGCAAAAAGTGGCTCAAAATCGACAACTACGAGGTGCGTGAAAATGAAAATTTCGCTCAAATTTAAGAAATTTGCCTTTTTGTGTCATCAAATCAAGCATTTTTTGCAAATTTCAAGCCAAATTCACGCAAATTTAGGGTAAAATACTCAAAAAATTTAAGCAAATTAAGCAAAATGTGTTTTCGCACAAAATGCTAAATTTTGCGGAGTTAAACGCAAAAAGGGGTAAAAATTTGAAAAAAAGCAAAATCATCATCGCCGTGTCTTTTTTACTGCTGTGCGTGCTTTTGGGCGTCATCTTTGTGAAAAACGAGCCTGAATTCATCGACAAAGCCCGCTATGAAAGTTTGCTAGAAAGCGGACAAATCAGCGCAGCCACGCTAGAAGGCGGGCAAATCATCTTGCGAGCGGGCAGAGAGAAATTCGCCATCATCAAAGAGGGCATCGATATGAACGAGCTTGTAAGCAAAGTGCCTGTGCGCCCAGCCAAAGAATTTGACAGCAGTTTTTTGCTCTTTGTGGTTTGTGCGCTTGTGGGAGCGTTTTTTGTGGCGTTTTTAGTAGCGCGAAAAAAGCAAATGCAACGCTTTCCCGTCCGCAATGTCCAGCCAAACGCTACGCCTATGAATTCGCTAGAAAACATAAACTCCATAAAGCCCGTTATTTCGGGCGTGAGCTTTGACGATGTGGCGGGCGTTGATGAAGTTAAGGTTGAGTTGAGCGAAATCGTGGATTTTCTCAAAAATCCGCAAAAATACAAAGAATTCGGCGTAAAAATGCCAAAAGGCGTGCTGATGGTAGGACCCCCGGGCGTTGGCAAAACGCTGATAGCTAAGGCTGTGGCGGGCGAAGCGAGCGTGCCGTTTTTTTACCAAAGCGGTTCGAGCTTTGTTGAAATTTATGTAGGAATGGGCGCAAAACGCGTGCGCGAGCTTTTCAGCCGTGCAAAGGCAATGTCGCCGAGCATTATTTTCATCGATGAGATAGACGCTGTGGGCAAGGCGCGCGGAGAGATAAGCAATGTCGAGCGCGACAGCACGCTTAACCAACTCTTAACCCAAATGGACGGCTTTGAGGATAACAGTGGTGTCATCGTCATCGCCGCGACTAACAAAATCGAGCTTATGGACCCAGCGCTTTTGCGCTCAGGGCGTTTTGACAGGCGGATTTTCCTTTCTTTGCCAGATTTTAAAGACAGGCTCAAAATCCTTGAAATTTATATGAAAGACAAAAAAAACAATGTAAATTTAGCCCACATAGCCAAAGCAAGTGTCGGTTTTAGCGGGGCTGCGCTTGAAACGCTTGTCAATGAAGCGGCGATAAACGCTTTAAGGCGCGGCGGCACGCAAGTGGAGGAAAATGACTTTTTCGAGGTGCTTAACAAGGTGCTTGTCGGCAAGAAAAAAATCCTATCTTTCAGCGAGGACGAAAAGAAAATTCAAGCCACTTACCAAGCGGCAAAGGCTTTGAGCGCCTACTACTTCGACATAGGCTTTGAAAAAATCACGCTGATTGAGGACAGGTTTAACGAATACGAACACCACATAAAGTCCAAATCCGAGCTTTTAAACAAGATAAAAGTCTATCTAGCAGGCTCTTGTGCGATGAAACTCATTTACAATGAAAGCTACACCAACTCTCAAAGCGATTTGCTTAAAGTCAAAGAGCTTATAGGCTTTATGATGAGCTTTGATATGGGCGATGAAAAGCTGCTTGATGAGCAAAAAAAGGAAATTCAAAACTATCTCAGCGCGATGAAAGACAAGATAAAAGCCCTAGCCGACACACTTTTAGAGCAAGAAAAGCTAGAAAGTGCCGATGTGGCAAGGCTTGTCAATGAGTGAGCGAGAGTAGGGCGCAAGGTTTATCAAGGCGCAAGGCTGAATTTTGAGCGAGCTTTTTGCAAACTCCAAAGCCAAGCCGTAAAAAAGGACAAACAAATGCAAAAGGTAAAAATCGGCATTCTCACTTTAAGCGACAGAGCAAGTGCGGGCGTTTATAAGGACGAGGCGACAGCGCAGGTGCAAGCGGTGCTTGAAAGCTACATAAAAAACGAGCTTGAATTCGTGTGCGAGCTAATCCCTGATGAATTTGAGCTGATAAAATCAAGGCTCATTGCGCTTTGCGATGAAGAAAAGTGCGATTTCATCGTAACCACAGGCGGCACAGGACCCGCAAAACGCGATGTAACGCCAGAAGCCACAGAGGCTGTGTGTGAAAAAATGCTCCCGGGCTTTGGCGAGCTTATGCGACAAACGAGCTTGAAATATGTCCCCACAGCGATTTTGTCTCGTCAAACGGCAGGAATTCGTGCAAATTCGCTTATAGTGAATTTGCCCGGTCAGCCAAAGGCGATAAAAGAGTGTTTAGAGCCGATTTTCCCCGCCGTGCCTTACTGCTTGGACTTAATCGGCGCGGCTTTTATCGAGCCAAATGACGAAAACATAAAGGTTTTTCGCCCTAAAAAGAAATGATAAGCACAGCAGTAGAAAGCATTTTAGGTATATTAAGCGTAGTGGCGGGGCTTGGGATATTTTTGGCGATATTTTATGCCTTAGCTTATCCTATAATCCTTGTTTTTAAGCGCAAAATGCTCCACTCAAACACTGAACGCACAGCCGCTCATATAATGCTTGGCTTTTCCGCCTTTGCCATATTGTGGCTTTTTATCTTTCATCTATCGGCGAAAGTAGCGCAGCTGGCTTTGGTTTTGCCTATGCGCTTATCCTTGCACCTTTTGTATCTTTGCTTGGCTTAATCATCGCTCGCAAGTTTAAAGAATAGTTAAATTTATGTCAAATTAAGCATTCTTGGGGTTTTAGCGTTTTAAAAAGTCAAAAAATTCACAAAATTTTGTTAAAAATTTACTAGAATTTGCATTTTGGACTACTTATTTTGCTCACTCAAAATGACAAGGGTTTTGTTATGCTAACTTTCCTTGTCATACTGAACACTCTTTGTGCAGTGTTGATTTATTTGTTGTCATACTGAGGCTTTAGCCGAAGTATCCATAAATTTAAAAAAATGTCTTAATTTCTTTGTGGATATTTCGCCTACGGCTCAATATGACAAATTCCGCCGTTATTGCGAGCCATTTTCGCAAAAACGGCGTGGCAATCTGCAAAGTCAAGCATAATTTATTCTAAATATCACACTTGCTTTTCGTCTTACTTGCAATAACGAGTTAAATGCTTAAATTTTAGCGATTTGAAATAAAAAAGCGCAAAGAATTTAAAATATAGAAAAAAGAGTGAGAAAGTAAAAAACACAAAGAATTCAAAAATAAAAAAAGCATAAAAAATTTAAAATAAGAAAGTAAAAAAGTAAGAAAGCAAAAAAGGGCGCGAGCCTTGCCCGCACCCCTTACAAGCTCCATTTAGTCGAACTTTTGTCCTAAAATGTTGCCGTTGTTGTCGGCATACACTTTCATTCCGTTGGTGAATTTGAATTTGTAACCGCCAAATTCTCTATCCACTTCGATGATTTGTGCGCCTTGTTGCGTGGCTTGAACCTTTGAAACCACAGCGCTTGGGATAAAGCCCGTAGGAATAGGCTTATACTTGCCATCGACTTCTGTCCATTCGCCGTTTATGTTGAAGTCGATTTTTGTGCCATCAGTAAGCACGACATCAAAAGAGTTCATATCTCTTTCGACAAGCCCGATGCTCACGCCTTTAAAATGCGTGCTGATGAATTTTTGAGCGGTTGCTGGGAGCTGATTTGCAGGCACGACCATATCCGCCAACGCTGAACTGATACCTACTAGCAAGGCTAGCAATGTGAGTTTGAGTTTCATAGAACCCTCCTTAAAATTTTGTTGCAATTTTTTATTGCTGCGAAATGATAGCAAAGTTGTGTGAAGTGAGTGTGAAGAAATTTGCAAAAAAAGCTAAAGTTATATTTTTTATAGTCGATATAGTTTTTGAGGTAAAATATCAAGCAAAAGGAGAAATGATGAAAAAAATCGTGTTGGCTTTAGCTATAAGTTCGGCTTTTGCTGGTTTTGCAATGGCAGATAATTATGATGAAGAAATATCTGGGCGCTCCATTAAGTCTGAAATTTTAAGGGACGCTTGGGCAAATCGTTATCAAAAATGTGGTTACTCAAATAGCCTTGAAGATGTTTTGTGCCGTTTGGGAAAATACACAATAGTGAGAGATAAATGGCGATATTAAACGCTGAGCTTTCCTCAGGTGTTAAAGTTACAGGACTTTATAGTTCTTTAATTCGCTCATCTAAAGCAAATATTGCTCCTAAAACCAAAGAGGCTTTGATTGAGGAAAACAAAGCCTCTTTGCAAAATACCATAAAAACAGCCCCAGATAATCACAACGCAAGTGCTTCTTTGGGAAAAGACTTCTTAAAAGTTGCCTTTGAGGACGAAAAAAGCGGACAACTCGTAAGCTTAAATTTAAGCTTATTTAATATGTTTAATTTACTTAAAAATTTCAAAGACAAGAGTAATTATTTTGTTAGAGATGATGGTATTATAAGGCTTAATGGCGATGCGGAAAATTTTATCTCAGGTTGGTTTGCTAATGTGGCTTATGATTTAAATTTTCTTGATGCAGATAAAGATAAAAACGGGCTTGTTGAGGGTAAGGAACTTTTTGATACTTTTGTTTATCAATACCCTTATTTTCAAGGTAACTCAATAAATTCAAAAAATATTACAGAACTCAGCCTACAAGGTGGCAAAAAGCTTGCCTTTGACGAAAGCACAGCTCAACTTGATGTTACTTCAAATATCATAGAAGGTGGGTTAAATCATCTCATATCCTACGATAAAAATGCAGATAATAAAATCACCTTTGTCGAATTTTTTGGTGGTGAAAATATGCTTTTAGCTAATGCTGAAAGCTCTATTATCGAAGATTCTAGCGGTAGTAGCGGTAGCGTTAATTTGCTTAAATATATCTTAGAGCAGCTTAAAAAAATGCTTGAAGAGCTTGAGAAAATGATGCAAGATGTTGGAGATATCAAACAAAAAGCTTTAGAGCAAGGCTTAACGGCTCTAACGAGTGCTGAGCTTGAGCAGTTTAAAAGCCAAGAGCCAGCCGAATATGAAAGGCTGATTCAAGAAAACCCCCAAATCGAGCAAGATGAAAACGCACCACAAAATGAAAATTTAAAAAATTTAGAGCTTGCCGCGAAGATTTTAAACAGTAGCACCCTAGAAACTTTAACAAATTCGCTTAATCAACAATTTTTAAGACAGATTAAAGAGCAAGATATAAGCATAATCAACATAAAAGCGTAGTGGAGCGGGAAACGAGATTCGAACTCGCGACCCCAACCTTGGCAAGGTTGTGCTCTACCCCTGAGCTATTCCCGCAAGGAATTCACGCATTTTGCAAGCTGTCAAAATTTCGCGCCTTTCACAAGGCAAATTTAAGCAAGCTCAAATTTTTGCACCCTTTAAAACCAAAGCTCACACAAAGGCTCTTTTTCGCACGGCACAACAAAAAGCGTAAAAATAAAACGAAATTTTACACAAAAATGCTTTAAAAGTCAAGGATTTAGCTAAATTTTTGCCTTTAAATTTAAGATTAAAAGGCTTTATTGTTTAAGAACGCCGATGAGAAAGCAACCTAACAAAGTAGCATTTGTAATACTGACTTTAATCTTGTCATATTGAATACTCTTTGTGTAATACTAATTTGTTTTTTGTCATACTGAGGCTTTAGCCGAAGTATCCATTTTACCTTGTTGCACTAACTTTCTTTGTTGTCATACTGAGCGTAGCGAAGTATCCACAGAATTTAAGACACGCTTTAAATTTTATGGATACTTCGCTTTCTTACGAAAGCTCAGTATGACAAGAAGTTGATATTCTCAAAAGCCTAAATTTTAAGCACCTTTATCTTTTCGCCGTCTTTGAATTCGCTTTTTGAGAACTCGCTGATGAGCAAGTGCGTGGCGTAAAAGGGTTTCATAATGCCTAAATTTTCGTTTGCCACAAAGGAATTTCCGTTTAATGTGCCTAAAATTAAGTTGTTTCGCTCGTTTTTGAGCTTTAAATTTCCCTTAAATTCAGCCTCTACAAAGTCAAATTCAAAGCCAGCTCCGCTGAGTAAGCAAACTAGGGCTTTGCCAAGTAAAAAGCAGGACAAAAACGCTGATAAAGGATTTCCCGGTAAGATGAAAACAAGTTTTTCACCTTTTTTATAGAGCTTTGTGGGCTTTGCAGGGCGCATTATAATGCCATCAAAAAGCGGCAAAAAGCCCAAATCCCGCAAGGCTTCGTCCATAAAGTCCGCATCTCCCACGCTCGCACCGCCGCTTGTGATGAGCAAATCAGCGCAAGAATTGCTTAAAGCCTCTTTTGTCGCGCCCAAATCATCCCTAATAATGCCTAAATAGCTCACTTCGCAAAGCTCGCTTGAAAGTAGGGCGTTGATAGCTAGGGCGTTTGCGTTGTAAATGCTGTTTTCATCAGCCTTTTGCCAAGGCTCCACGATTTCATTTCCGCTTGAAAACACGCTTACTCGTATCTTTCGCGCCACTTGCACCTTGTAAATACCCTGACTAGCAAGTGCCATTATCTGCGCCGCCCCTAAAATTTGCCCTTTTCGCAAGAATTCCACGCCCTCTTTAAGCTCCTCGCCCCTTATGCGCCGTCCGTCATTTTGCCTAGCCCTTGTGGCTATGAGCTTTTCGCCTGCAAATTCAGCCTCTTCCACGCGCAAAACCGTGTCCGCACCCAAAGGCATTTTCGCGCCCGTCATTATCTTGTAGCACTCGTTCGCGCTGATTTTATAGTCCTTTTTGTCCCCCGCAAATATCGTTCCTTTCACGCTTAAAGGCTCGTTTTTGTCGCTAAATTTAAAGGCATAGCCATCAAGTGCGGAGTTGTCAAAGGCAGGTAAGTCCTTGCGTGCGCTTAAATTTTGGGCTAAAACGCGTCCAAGAGCGTTTTCAAGGCTCACTAGTTCGCATTGTGCTATGCTTTTTATTTCGCTTTTGATGAATTCTAGGGTTTCAAAAAGGTTTTTTATCATTCTTCTAGCCTTTCTATCTTTGCTCCAAGTGCTTTGAGCTTGAATTCTAGGCATTCATAGCCCCTGTCCAAATGATAAATGCGATGCACACGGCTCACACCCTTTGCGGCAAGTGCAGCAAGCACCAAAGCAGAGCTTGCTCGCAAATCAGTAGCCATCACATCAGCGGCGTTTAGGGGTTTTCCGCCGTTTATCGTGGCTATGTGTCCGTTTAGCCTTATATCAGCACCCATTCGCAAAAGCTCGCTCGCGTGCATAAAGCGGTTTTCAAACAAGCGTTCATCGATGATACTCGTGCCGTTTGCTTTTATAGCTAGTGCCATAAACTGCGCCTGCATATCTGTGGGAAAGGACGGATACTCGCTCGTGATGATTTCCACAGGCTTGATTTCTTGCGCGGGTAAAATGGTGATGACATCGCCTGCAAGCTCGATACCAAAGCCCATTTGCTTGAATTTTTCAAGCACCGCGCTTAAATGCGTGGCGTCTGCCTTGCAAACTGAAATTTGCGAATTCGTTATAGCCCCCGCGCAAAGATAAGTGCCAGCCTCGATTCTGTCGGGGATTACCTTAAAGGGCTTGAAATTCAGCAACTCTCCGTCCGTGCCGTAAATTTCAAGCTCAGCCCCGCCTATGCCCTTTATATCAGCACCCGCTTCGCGCAGCACCTCGCAAAGCTGCACGACTTCTGGCTCTTTGGCGACATTTAAAAGCCGCGTTTTGCCACGAGCTAACACCGCCGCCATTATGACATTTTCACTGCCTGTAACGGTGATTTTGTCAAAGATGATTTGCGCGCCCTTTAAATCGCCCTTTGCGATGACATAGCCTTGCTTTATGTCTATCTTTGCGCCCATTTTTTCAAGGGCTAAAAGGTGCAAGTCAATGGGGCGTTGTCCTATGGCACAGCCTCCGGGCAAACTTACTTCGCACTCTTTGAAACGCGCGAGCAAGGGACCAAGCGTGAGTATGGAGGCGCGCATTTTGCGGACTATGTCATAAAGGGCTTTGGTGCTTTTGAGCGTGGCGGTGTTTATGCTGGCGTGGTTGTCCTTAAATTCATACTTTGCGCCTAAATTTTCAAGCAAAGCAAAGAGCGTTTTAATGTCGGCGACATTTGGGACATTGTCAATTTGCACTTCGTTTTTGGCTAAAATGCTCGATACAATCAAGGGCAGGGCGGCGTTTTTCGCACCGCTAATGCTAACTTGTCCGCGCAAAGGCTCACAGCCTGTGATTTCTAGGTATTTCATCGCTTTCTCGGTTTGTGAATTTAAGTGATATTATACATTTTTTCTGCAAATTTTATTTTAATTTTAAAAAAAAGGCGAAAAATTTGTTTAAATTCAAATTTTCTTTAAATTTTTTATCTTTATTAAAATTTTAAACTATTTTTAAGCTACATTTAAGATTATTTTAAGGGGGGGCTTATACTTATAAGAACTAAATTTTTTTAACACATTTACCTTAAAAAATTTTTAAAATTTTTGTTCAAAATATGAAATTTTGGACTTTAAAGCGTAAAACTATGTGAAAAATTTAGAATTTATTTTAAAGGAACTCTTATGAGTATAAACAAATTTATGTTAAGCCTTGCAGTGGCTGGGATTTTAGGTGCTAGTAGTGCTGTGGCTGAGACAAACGGTGCTTTTGTTGGCGTGCAAGCAGGATATAGTGCTTTAAAAGTCAAGTTTGGTAGCGAGAATAATGATGGAGCTGGCAATAAATTTGAATCAAGTATGCCTACCGATGCAAATGGCTTTAGATACGGCTTTGTGGCTGGTTACAAACAGTTTTTCACGCCTAAATTTGGCGTAAGATATTATGCGAGCGTGGATTTGGGTGCGGACTATAAAAAAGATGTTACTGAAAATTTTCGCATAAGGGTAAAGTCCTACAATATCGCTGCAAACGCTGATACACTTTATAATTTTATGTCAGGCAATGATTTAGATTTTGGAGCATTTTTGGGGCTAAGTCTTGGCTATGCGAACCACAAAATGAAAATGCAGCCTCAAGGTGCGACCGAAGAACCTCCTGTCATTAAGCCAAATGGCTTTGATTTGGGCATTAACTTTGGTTTGCGTGCAAATATCGCTCAAAACCACGGTATAGAGCTTTACAGCCGTTTTGCTCTTTTGCAACAAAAAGAAGAACGCAAAGAAGTATTTGATTTTGGTGGCTATGAGTCAGCAAGCTATAAAATTCAACAAGCTTACCAAATAGGCTTGCGTTACTCGTTTAACTTTTAAGTTGGGCAAAAATTGAATGAGTTTTGCTTGAGTGATAGGCGAAATATCCGCACTTCTTGTCATTTTGGGCAAAGTGTGTTAGCACAAAGCGACTCAATGGGTTGCAAGGTGCAAGAGCCACAACAAAAAATCTCAAATGCTTGTCATATTGAGCCGTAGGCGAAATATCCACAAAGAAATTAAGACATTTTTTTTAAATTTATGGATACTTCGCTTTCTTGCGAAAACTCAGTATGACAACAAGGAAAGTTAGTGTAAAAAGGTAAAATGGATACTTCGGGCTTTGCCCTCAGTATGACAAAAAATAAATCAGTATTACGCAAAGAGGGTTCAGTATGACAAAAAAACAAGTCAGTATGACAAGATGAAGAGTTTGCTGCGAGTTTGCACTCATAAAAAATTCTTGCAATAACAAGCAAAAAACGCCCTAAAATTCACTTGTTTTCGCTTAAATCCTGTGCCACTTGCGCGGCAAGTTTGAGTTTGTCGCTGTCAAAGTGCGTGTAAATGCGCGAAGTGTTAAGGCTAGCATGTCCTAGCGCCTCTTGAACTAGCACTAAATCCTTTTGTTTTTTGTAGAGTAGGGTGGCAAAGGTATGGCGGAGCATATGTGCGCCGTTTTTTTGCTTGCGAATGCCCGATTTAAAGAGTATTTGCTCGACTATGCGGCTCACATAAGCCTGTGTGAGCGGCGTTCCTTTTTTATTGATGAAAAGGTAGCTGTCTTTGTTGGCGTAGTTGATAGGGATATTATTCAGTAAATCTTTTATCAGCTCTTTTTTTATCATCACAATGCGGTATTTGTTGCCTTTTGCGCGTATGCGGATAATATACAAGTCGTTTTCCTCGCTAATGTCGCCAAGCTTTATGCCGATAGCCTCGCTCACACGGATACCTGTAAAGATGATGATTTTGATGATGAGCTTGTTGCGCGTGGTGTTTGCCTTAAAATCCGCATTTTCCACGCCGTCAAGGAATTTTTTCAGCTCCTCCTCGCTCATAAATTCGGGTAGTTTCGTGCCTTTTGCGCCCACAACGCCCGCCCAGCTTTTAAGCTGTATATCGAACAAATGGGCTTTGCCGTCCTCTTCGTTTTGCTTGTCTAAAAAGTCAAAAAAATTTATCACGGCTATGCGGTAGTTTTTCTTGCTCGCATCGCTCAAAGACGCCGTAATACTCGCTAAAATCTCAATAAGCAACTCCTCATCTATCTGTGTCATCGAGTGTAGCTTGTATAGCATAAGGTATTCATAAAGTTTTTTCAGCGGGTTGAAGTAGGTATTGACGCCGATAAGCCCAGCATTGCGGGCTTTTTTCACAAGGGCATCTAGCTCGTCAATGTGCCAAACGCCTTTTGAAAGGGCGAAATTCACCTGTGCTAGCTCCTGTGGGCTTTTTAGCTCCTTGTTTGAAAGCGAGTTGAGCTTGAATTTCACATAACGGCACAGCCAAAAGAGTAGGGACTTGCCAAAATCTGGCTCGCAATCAAGTGGATATTTCATCGTGTTTCCTTATCTTTGGGCTTATATCGTCTTTTTCCGCCACTTTTTATAGCTTTTTGTTTGTGGAATTTTAGCATTGTTGTGTAAATTTTAAAACACGGAGAAAGGATAACTGAAAATGGATTGTGAAAACGAAAAATTGTGAATTTTTTGCTTTGTCATACTGAGCGCAAGCGAAGTATCCATAAAGTTAAAGTGTATTTTAAATTCTGTGGATATTTCGCCTACGGCTCAATATGACAAGCGTTTGAGATTTTTTACTACAAAGCTTGCGCCTTGCAACCCGTTGGGTCGCTAATGCTCAATATGACAATGCAGGCTTTTGCTTTGAATTCTCACCTTGCGCTAACGCACTTTGCTCAAAATGACAGCAGTGCTAATGTAAATTTTTCTCTATATATTTTAATAAAATAGTCTAAAAATAAATCTAAAACCAAACTGAATTTTGACATATAAAAATGTGCGTTAAGGTAAAATGAGCTGAATTTTATTATTTTGTATTGAAAACTATAATTTTCAAACTTTTATACTTTTCACACAATCCCCCGCTTTTCATCATCATAAAATCTTATTATATAGAGCTTTAAGACATTTTACCTTTTGAGTGATTTGAATTTATCCACTAAATTTATCAAAAAATTTAAGAAAATTTTACCCCACTGCTTCATTTTTTATAAAATTTACTTTTATTGTGAAAAATAATTTATTTTAAATTAAGTTTTTATAAATTATCAAAATATAATATATAATGATAATATTATAAGAATTTTTATCCTTATTAAATTTTTATAAAAATAACTTGTTTTTTAAAATTTTGTTTATATATTTAAGATAAAATCTTGTCTAATATTTTATATTAAGGAATGAATGATGAAAAAAGTCTTAACAGGTGCAATATTCGCTTCACTTTTGCTTGCAAATTCTCTTAAAGCGGAAGAAACAGGTATATTTATCGGTGCAAATATGGCTTACGGTGCGGCAACTCCAGCAGGTGGCAATGGCAATTTTACAGGCTTTCGCTATGGCGTTTTGGCTGGCTTTAAGCAGTTTTATGATTCACAAATTGGCATAGTCGGTTTAAGATACTATGGCACTTTAGACCTTGGCACTAAATACACTAAGGGTAACAACAACCCGCAAGTGCAAACTCGAAATTTATACGGCAATGTTGATATGCTTTACAATTTCGCCCAAGATGCTGATTTAGAATACGGAGCTTTTGCTGGTTTAGCCTTAGGTTATGTAAGCCACTCTATCAAGCAAAAAGCTGTTGGGGATAGCGAGCCAAATGGCTTTGATTTGGCTGTAAATTTGGGTTTAAGAGCGCATTCTTTTAACAATCACAGCATAGAATTTTACAGCAGGATAGGACTTTTAAACCAAGAAGCCACAGCGGCTGGAGTAACAGCAAAGGTAAAACAACCTTATCAAATAGGCTTTAGGTATATTTATTCTTTTTAAATATACCTAATTAACGCCCTATTTTACCCTATAAAGAGCCTTTGACTTTGACATATCGTTGGGGTTTGTCCCCAACACACCTTGAGGCACGGCTACACCGAGTTTTTCAAACAATTCTTTAAAATACACAGGCAAACTTCCATCAGCCGCATAAAAATTCATCGGTTTTGCCTTAAAAATTCTTTTTCCCTTGTTGTCTAAATAAGCCTCCCAAACCAACTCCGTGCAATACATTTTAGAATTATTTGGATAAAAATAAAAGTCATAAGCTTGTCCTAAAAAGCTTTTTGCTCTTGTGATAATAGCGCTCATATCGACATTTGAGCTATCTTTTAAGCGCATAAGTTCTATGTGCCTTTTTTTATTTTCTTTTTGAAAGTCTTGCCACGCGGTGCGAACAACACCGTTTTTATCGCTACTTGCTTCTATAACGAAAATTCCGTCTTTTGAGACCTCGACAATGGCTGTATGTGTGAAATTAGCACTGTCTTTCTTGGTCGCATTTGAAATAGCTTCACTAAAAGCTGAATTTTCAGCTCCAACAAAGATTAAATCTCCATTTTTTAAGTCTTTTACGCTTACTTCGCCCCAAGAAAAAGCTAAAAGTAGCGGAAAAAAGAGATATTTTTTCATTTTATTTCCTTTTTAAGCAAATGGCTGCATTATAGCTATTTGTTTTAATTTGTTTTAATTTTTGCATTTAAACCGCCCTATTCCAAAGCCCCTATTTCGCTTTCGTTGTGGTGTATAAATTGTTCATCATTTTGCAGGCTCTCAACCAAACGCCCTATTCTTTCCCAACGAATATTAAAATTCTCGTCCCACGAAAAGTATGAAAACCACGGCGTCCCAACGATAAACTTATAAGGCACAGAACCCCAAAACCTACTATCTGAGCTGTGGTCGCGGTTATCACCCATCATAAAATACTCATTTTCAGGCACTTTGAAGTAGTAGGCATTGCCTCCGCTCAAGCCTATATTGCCAAAATCATTCATAAACACAGGCTGCATAGCAAAAGAATTTTTGATAAGATATTCTAAATACACTCTTTCCATATCTATGCGGTCATCATTATGTATGCCCTTTTGACCGTAAGGCTCTTTGACAAAGATTTTTCCGTCTATAATGCTTATTTTATCAGAATATCGCTCTTTCATATACTCATCGCCCTCGCTCATACGCACAAAGAGTGTAGCTCCATTCATCAGCACTTCATCGCCACCTTTGGCTACACAACGCTTGACAAAATGAAATGTTGGATTTTTGGGATAGCGAAAAACAACTATATCGCCGCGTTTTGGTCCCTCGCCGCTTATCAAATGCCCATCTTTGTTAAAATCTGGCAACAAAGGAAGTTCTATCCACGGAATATGCGGTGTTGGAATACCATAGCTGAATTTTTTCACAAACACAAAATCCCCCACCAAAAGTGTGTTTTTCATCGAGCCGCTGGGTATTGTAAAAGCTTGAACAAAAAAACAAACGACAAGTAAAACGGTGATGATAGCTCCAGTCCAAGACTCGCTAAAAGAGAGTAATTTTTTGAGTTTTTGCATAATCTGCCTTTCATTTTATCGCATTTTGGCGACAAGCTCCATTTGCCTTGCTTTGCGCTTTGTCATTTTGGGCTTTTATCAAAGCTAAATTTAGCCACGCGCAAATTTTGGCAAATTTTCAAAGCTAAATTCTAAAAAATTCAAGCAAATGAAAGCTAAATTTATCTAAAATTCAGCCTTTAAATCACTTACCATATTGAAAAAGGCGGTAGTTAAGCTGCAAGCGTTCTAATTTTTGATACTTTTGCAAGAATTCAGCCTTTTGCTTTGACAGCTCAAAAGTCTCATTTGTTTGCATTATAAAGCCGTTTTGAACTGTGTATTTGTAGCCCACCTTTGAATTTGCAGGATAAATGCCCTCATCATCTACCCACACTCTTTCATTAAGTGCGAATTCATAAACCTCTGGCGCATTTTTGTCAAACAAATTTCGCCCGCCAACAGAAAGATAATCATACTCATTTAGGCTTAGCGCGTAAAGTGTTGGCAGTATATCTTTGTGAGAGCCAAGTTTTTGGTGGTCAAACTCAAAGCCTCTTTTTTTGAAGTCCTTTGTATAAGCATTTGGCACATATAAATAAAACGGCACGGCGTGATTTAAAGGCACATTGTGCGAAGCCTTAAAATCTCTAAATGTGTGGTCTCCACTGCCAGCGATGATGGTGTTTTGGGCTAAATTTGAGTTTTTTATACTTGAAACAAAGTCTCCAAAGGCATTGCTAGCGTAAGAAAATGCGCTCAAACTTGTGTGAATTTTATCTTTTTTATCTTCTCTAAAAAGTGATATTTTAGGCTCTAAATTATATTTTGGTGGCACAAAATTTTGTGGCAATATGTAAGGCGGGTGATTTGTGGTTGTTAAAAGCACTATAAACAAAGGTTTTTCGGTCTTTTGCAAAAGTTCTAGCGCGAATTTGTAGGCAAATTCATCAAGCACGCCATAGACATTTGTTGTGTTTTTGCTTTGTGGGTAATAAGACATAAGAAAGTTGCTATCATAAACAGCATCTGCGCCAAGCATTATGACATAATCTCCAACGCTCTCCCAAGCTCGGTTGCCAGAAGTAATGTATATAGTTTCATAACCTGCTTTTTTGTATATTTCAAAAGGCGTTAAGGCGATTTGCTCATTTTTGACACTATCAAATGCGATTTTAGCACTTGGCGAGAGAAAAAACAAAGAAACAAACGATGATACTGTTGAATTATAATTTGAAAGAAAATTCATAAATGTAAAGTCGCTTTGCTCTTTGTGCTTTATTTTTCCAGCTTCAAAGTGCGCTCTAAAGGACATTAGCAAGTCAAAATTTGCTCTATCATCAAGCATTAGTAAATTTGAACCAAAACTTTCCATTAAAACCACCACTACATTTGGCTTTTTTGTTATGGCGTTTTGTCTGTTGTGGCGAAATACAGGAAAAAGCTCATTTTCTAACTCTTTTAAATCTGCTAAATTTATGGGAGCGTAATTGCTGCTGTGCTTGTAATGATTGCGCGCCCAGCTTAAAGCTATGGGTGGGTTTGTGGCGATATGATTTATCAATGGATTAGCACTTATATGGTGTTCTGCCTCGCTTAAAGGATACTCTCCAAAACTTCCACGAGAACCATAATAAACAAGCAAAACAAGGATTAAATTCAATGCAAACGACACAAAAAATGCAAATTTGCCTTTTATTTTGGCTGAATTTGACAAGGATAAATTCAAAATTCTTTGCGAAATTTTAAAACACACAAAGGCAAAAAGCACGCTTGCCACAAGGATAGTAAGCGCAGGATAATCCGCCCAAATTATCCTCAAAATAGCCTCTGTGTCATCATCTTTTAAGCCAAAGATAAAAATATCAATTTTTGTGTGATAAGTTTTGAAATAATACGCATTCACAAAGGTGCTGATGATGATAAGAAAGCTTGAAAGAGCGGTAAAAAAGAGCGTGAATTTAGGGATAAATTTAAGGATTTTATAGCAAACAAGTTTTAATAGCGGCAAAGCCGACAAACGAGAGAGAGAGAGAGAGAACTGCGCTTGCAAGGTAACCCAAAAATATGATAACGCCAGCAACCACGCAAACCACACGCATATCAAGGCGAAAGCCCATCAAAAACATTTTGTCAAAGTCATTTTGCCAAGTGTCAAAGGTGTCAAAGGTAAGCACCACACGCATTAGCGTGTAAGATAAAGTATAAATAGCCGTGATGATGAAAGCCAAAAAGATGAAATTTTTGCAAGAAATTTGAGAAAGCTTTGTTTTTTGCACAATGCAATCCTTGATTTTTAAATTTCAAAAACAACATTATAAAAAATTCAAGCAAATGAAAGCAAATGACCTTTGTTTGTTTTGGGTTTTATTTGATTTACTTGAGTGTTAGTTTTTTGCTTATTAGCGTTTGTCTTTTATTGGCACAAGAGCCACTGCACTAAGTAGCAAACAAATCCCACACAATGTAAAAAGCCAAAAATATCCTATAAAATCTAAGCTATATACAAAAACAAAGCTAAATATTGCTTGTGCTACACCAAAAGAAAATGTGAGCGCAGATGATGCACTTGCAAAATGCTCTTTGCCGATGAGTTTTAAGGCAAGGGCGTTTGTGAGCGTTACATTGCCTGTGGTTGTAAAACCCATAATAAATACACTCACATTAAGCCAAATTCCTTGCAATGTGCTTTCTGCGCCCCACACTGCAATAAAACACGAAAGAGCTTTGCATACAAGCACCAATAAATGTGCGTTTTTAAGTCCTATTTTATCGCTTAATATACCACTGCCCAATGAGCCAAACGCAGCTCCAATGCCAAAAAACGCCCAAGAAGCTCCAGATAAAACCTCGCTAATGCCCAAATCACGCACTAAATAATCCACCCAAAACAGCGTATGAGGCAAGTAGCCAATGGCATTTAAGATATAAGATAAAATAAGCAACCATAAAAACAATGAAATTCTAAATTTTGAATGATTTTCTTTGGATTTTTGTTTTGGTGGATTTAGTGTGGGTAAGGTAAAAAGTGCAAAAATAAAGGCACAAAAACTCACAAAAGCCAAAAAATACCACACAGTGTCAATCCCACTACTGCTTACAAGGCTGGGCAAGATAAAGCCACTTACTACCGCACCTATGCCTATACCACTAAAGACAAATCCACCAACACTTCCTCTTTTTCTTTTTGCTGTGTATGGGAGTGAGAGCGGTGCTGCTAAAATCATCAAACTCGCGCTTGCACCCCCTGCGATAAATCGCCATACCCACGCCCACATAAATGGTAAAGACTCCACGCTACACGCTAAAAAACTACACGCAATAATAAAAAGCGAGAATTTTGCAATAAATTCTAAACTAATGAAACGATGAACGAGGTTGATAAAAAGTGAGCCAAAAATATAACCCACCAAAACAGCAATTCCAAGCGCGTAACTCTCGCTTTGGTTTAATCTACCTGACAGGATAAGTATAGGAATAAGCACGACATAACCAAATCTAGCCAAGCCATTTGACACAAAAGTCATCAAAAAACACGCGATAATTCGTGGCATTAAAGACCCAAATTTTTCATTAAGGTGATAATGGCTTTATTTGAATCATTCAAAAAAGTGGAGTTTTTGTTGATATTAAGTTTTTTGATATTAAATTGAGATTTTTTGGGAATACATTTATCTATCAATTCGTGTTGGTTTTTAAGCAAAATATATTGATTTTCAAACATATTTAAACCTCTTGCTCCAAATCCCACGATAGCAATTTTTGACATATACATAGCCTTTATCAACATAATAGTAATAAAAAATTATTTCTATTTTAATATAAAAGTGTTAATTTTTATATTAAAATTTTACTTTTATTTAAATTTTTAAGGATATAAAATGCCATTTGTCAATATTCGCATAACCAAAGAAAACGGCGAACCCACAAAAGAGCAGAAAATAAAGCTTATTGAGGGTGTAACAAATTTGCTTGCAGATGTGTTGGGTAAAAATAAATCCAGCACTGTAGTAATCATTGATGAAATTTGCACAGATGATTATGGACTAGGAGGCAAATCAATCACGCAAGTGCGCAAAGAACAAAAAAAGACATAAAAAAACTAAAAAGTTAAAAATTGTTAGTTGCAAATCGTTTTGCTGATTTAAAATTATCACCTTTTTCTATGCGCCATCGCGGCTTTAAGCGTGTTTTCAAGTAGCATTGCTATCGTCATCGGTCCTACGCCGCCTGGCACTGGGCTTATAAAACTTGCCTTTTTGCTGACACTCTCAAAATCCACATCGCCCACGAGCTTGCCATTTGCGAGCCTGTTTATGCCTACATCGACAACGATAACGCCGTCTTTTACCATATCAGCCCTTAACAAGCCCGCACAGCCTGCGGCTACGACTATCAAATCCGCTTGCCTTGTGTAAAGGCTCAAATCACGGGTTTTTATGTGGCACATGCTCACTGTCGCGCCTAAATTTAAGAGCATTGTCGCCATAGGACGCCCGACAATGTTGGACGCGCCGATGATGACGGCGTTTAAACCCTCGACATTTATATCATAGGCTTTAAGCAACTTCACCACGCCCAAAGGCGTGCAAGGCAGTAGTGCGCCCTCAAAGCCCGTGTTTAAAAGCCCGACATTAAAGGGGTGAAAGCCATCGACATCTTTATGAACGCTTATGGCTTCAAGTATCACAGCCTTATCAATGTGCTTTGGCAAGGGCAGCTGCACCAAAATGCCATCAACGCTATCATCGAAATTTAGGGTGTTGATGAGCGCAAGTAGCTCGCTTTGCGTGGTGTTTTCGGCAAGTTTATGCACAAAAGACTTGATTTCGCACTGCTCGCAGGCTTTTGCCTTGTTATTTACATAAGTGTGGCTTGCGGCATCATCGCCCACTAAAATCACCGCCAAAGCAGGCTCAACGCCACTTGCGCGAAGCTTTTGCGCGCGTGCTTTTATCTCATCTCGTGTGTGCTGGCTTAACTTTTTGCCATCAAGTAGTGTCATTTTTCATTTCCTTTTATAAATTTTTATGAATTTTTAAACAAAAAATTGTATCATATTAAAGCTAGTTTTTGATTAAAAACAAAAATTTGTCATCGCAAAATAGTTTTTTGGCGAATTTTAGGCTTTTGCTGGCAAAAAGGAGAGTTGTGAAATTTATCTTTTTGTTTGTAGGTGTGAGTGTTTGGGCTTTTGCGGCGGATTTTATCACGCAAAAAGAGTATGCGAAAATGCTCTATGAAAACCCGCGCGGCATTAGTTGCAAGCAGTGCCACGGCAAGGACGGGCGCGAGCAGGTTTTGGAGTATTACATACAAAAGGGCGTTAGAAAGCCTTTTATAGTGCCAAATATCCAAAATATAAGCTTTAAAGACTTTTTACACTCACTTAAAGAGATAAAGGGTGCTAAAAATATAATGCCGACCTACTCTCTTACAGATGATGAAATAAAGGTGCTTTATGAGTATATCCAAGATTTTAATAAGGACAAAAAATGAAAACAAAAAACGAAAAAGCCTTTGATGAGGCGTGTAAATTCATAGTCGGTGGCGTAAATTCGCCCGTGCGAGCATTTAAGGCTGTGGGCGCAACTCCGCTTTTTATCGAAAGCGGCAAGGGTGCGTTCATCAAAGACATAGAAAACAAGGCTTATATAGACTTCGTGCAAAGCTGGGGACCCTTGCTTTTTGGGCATTGCGACAAGGACATAACAAAGGCGTGCAAAAAGGCGCTCAAAAAAGGCAGTTCTTTTGGTGCGCCAACCCTTGCTGAAACGGAGCTTGCAAAGCTTGTGCTGGCTGAATTTCCCCACCTTGACAAAATCCGCTTTGTAAGCAGCGGCACAGAAGCCACGATGAGCGCGATTCGCCTAGCTCGTGGCTACACAAAACGCGACAAAATCCTTAAATTTGAAGGCTGTTATCACGGACATAGCGACTCTTTGCTTGTGAGCGCAGGCTCTGGGGCGACTACCTTTAATACTCCAAGTTCGCTGGGCGTGTTGCAAAGCGTGGCTCAAAACACGCTCGTTGCCCGTTACAACGACATTGAAAGCGTCAAAGAGCTTTTTAACGCCCACAAAGACATAGCTTGTGTCATCATCGAGCCTATCGCGGGCAATATGGGACTCGTGCCTGCAAAGCAAGAATTTTTGGTAAATTTGCAAAAAATTTGCAAGGAAAATGGCACACTGCTTATCTTTGATGAAGTGATGAGCGGTTTTCGCGCAAGTTTGCAGGGTAGCTTTGGGATAAATGGCATAAAGGCGGACATCGTTACCTTTGGAAAGGTCATCGGTGGGGGCTTGCCCGCAGCGGCATTTGCAGCAAAGGCGCAGATAATGGAATTTTTAAGCCCACTTGGTGGCGTGTATCAAGCAGGAACGCTCAGTGGCAACCCTTTGGCGATGGCAGCAGGATGTGCGAGCGTAAAAAAGGCAAAGGCGGACAAAAATTTATACGCAAGGCTTGGCAAAATGGCACAAAGGCTAACGGCTGGCTTTAAAGAAGCCGCAAATACCGCTGGCGTGCCTTTGCAAGTGTGCTGTGTAGGCTCTATGTTTGGGTTTTTCTTTAACGAAAATGAAGTGCAAAACTACCAACAAGCCCTAAAAAGCGACACAAAGGCTTTTGCGAGCTTTCACAAGGCTATGCTAAAACGGGGCATTTACCTTGCTTGTTCGCAGTTTGAAACGGGCTTTATTTGCGACAAGATGAATGACAAAATCATCGACAAAGCCGTAAATTCAGCGTATGAGAGCTTTAAAAGACTATGAGTAAAAGACGAGAGATTATCAAAAAGGGTGTTGAAGCAGCTGATGGGCTAAGTCTTGGCATATCTATGGTTGTGGCTGTATTGATGGGCGTTGGCATAGGCTATGCGCTTAAAAAATACACAGGCATAGGCTGGCTTTTTTGGCTTGGAGTTTTTATCGGCGTAGCCGCAGCGATTTTAAATGTCTATAAAGCCTACAAAGCCCAAGTAGCAAGCTATGAAGAGTTTAAAGATGAAAATAGATATAAAGAATGATTTACTGTAATATCTTTTTAATCAACACCTTTTCTAGTTTGCACCCTTCTGCATTACCCAAAGAACAAGCTTTTTTGTAGTATTCTTCAGCTCTTTTATAGTCCCTTACCACGCCCTCGCCTCTATCATAAGAAATGCCTAGCATAGTGCAGGATAAGGCATTGTTAAGCGAACAAGCCTTTTGCCAATATAACTTAGCCTTTTCATAATCTTGCTTTATGCCCTTGCCCTCATAATACAGCATCGCAAGAGTGTAACAAGCTTTAGCCTCGTTTGATTCGCATTTTTCTTGCCACTGTGTTAAGGACTCTTGTAAAAAAGATTGAGTGTTTTTCAACACCTTGCTTTTAGCTTTTTTATCAGCACTCTTGCCTAAATTTAAGTCCTGCACTAAGGCACAAGAGCTGATGAAAAAAGCCAAAGCGACAACAAAAAGGTAATTTTTCATCAAAGTTCCCTTAAAAAATTTCTAAAATTATAGCCTTTTTATCTAAATTTTAAAACTATTTTAAATCACGAGATTTTTGATAAAATTCTTTAGCCTTGTGAAAATCCTGCTTCACGCCTTTTCCATTGTGATACATAACGCCTAGATTAAAACAAGCATCGGCACTTTTTAGCTCACAAGACTTTTCAAAATATTTTTTTGCTTTTTCATAATCCTTACTTTGTCCTAATCCAAAATAATATTTATTTCCCATATTAAAGCAGATTAAGGCGTTTTTGCACTTAATTTCATTTTCATCGGCTAAGCCCAAAGAAAACGCAAACAAGCAAAGTATGCTCAGGCAAATAATTTTCTTAGAGTTCATATTTCGGGGGGGGGGGGGGGGGG
>CAKVDW010000013.1 GCA_934728065.1 uncultured Campylobacter sp. | reverse complement strand
AAAAAGCAAAAAAGTAGTGATAAAAGCGAGCTTAAAAGTGATATAAAGGGTTTGTAAAAACTCAGCGTTTAAAAATGACATTAAAGCACCTTGATGATGATATTGCTTGCCCTAACAAAGCACAAAACTTCATTATTTGGCTCTAAATTTAATGTTTGTGCGATTTTAGCACTAAGCATTGCGCTTAAATTTGAATCTTCTAAAAAGACCTGCCAAAAAATTTCGCCCTTTTCAATGCTTGAAATCTTGCTTTTAAAGGCATTGTCAATGCCAAGTTGTGCGCCTATTTTGGCTAAAATCAACTCATTTTCATTGAACAAAAGTTGCACTTTTGAGCCTTTTTGCGCATTCAAACTTTGGGAAAAACCTAACATTAAAACACTAAATTCTCCCAAAGTTGTGCTAATACTCACAAGGCTTAACTCGTCCTTTTCTATAAAGCTAACAATTTCGCCCGCAAGTGAGTTCATTATTTGCTTGTGCCAAAGCCGTATTTTTCGATGATTTCTTTACCTTCTTTTGAAAGCACGAAATCAGAAAAAGCTTTTGCTAGCTTTTTATTTTTGCCATATTTAGTGATAACAAAAGATTGCTCTAATGGACTAAAAAGCTTACTATCCACAAGAGCTACCTTGCCTTTTGGCTTATTTATAGGTGATACAAGCGAGTATGCCACAAAAGCAACCTCAGCTGCACCTGTATCTATGTGATTTACAGGCTGAGAAATGTTATCTCCAAGCACGATTTTATCTTTAAAAGTATCGTAAATTCCAAGATTTTTCATCACTTCCTCAGCTGCTACGCCGTAAGGTGCGACTTTTGGATTAGCAATGCTTATGTGTTTTATGTTTTTTGCTTTATCCGCAAGAGCTTCAACGCCACCTTTGAGGTATTTATCCTTAAGGCTATAAAGAGCTACAACACCTAAAGCATAAACAGCTGGTTCTGTAGCAGCGTTTTTGTCCTTGTAAATTTGATTAGCCCATTTGCTATCAGCTGAAAAGAACATATCAAATTTTCGTCCCTCTTTTAAAAGTTGATAATGCTTGCCTGAAGCACCAAAGATAAGTTCGATTTCATCATTTGGATGGCTTTTTAAAAAAGCTTCCTTAACTTCACTCATAGCCTTTGAAGCAGATGAAGCAACGAAAACATCTATTTTTTCAGCCCATAAAGAACTTGCAAAAAAAAGTAAGCTCAACGCAACGATAATTTTTTTCATCGTATATCCTTTTGTAGTAAATTTTATGTCTTGCAATTATAGCAAAATCTTTATTATATTTATACAAAAATAACATAAAATTTAAAAGCGAGTGTTTAGAATATTGAATTTTTGCTAAAAATTAAAAAAATCGCTCTGTGAATACAAAATTAATAAAAATAAAATTTAAATTTTTGTATAATTAGATTTTACATTTCTCACAAAAGGAGCATAAAATGAAAAAAAACATTGTGTTTTTTGAGGCAAAAGGTGGTAGCGACAAGGGACCTGACGGATATAGAAAGGATACTATGCCTATGGTTAATGCGCTTAAAGCAAAGGGTTGGAATGCTGAAGTGGTGTTTTTTACCGATGACATTTTACGCAATGAAAGCGAAAAAAACAAAATTTACGAATATGTAAAAAATAACGCTGATGGCTATGTCTCAAGGGTAAATCCCGGCAATCTCAAAGAAGAAAAGCTTTATTTTGGGGTGTTAAGAAAGCTTTGTGATGATGGACTTGTGGGTATGCCACACCCTGATGCTATGATAGGATATGGTGCAAAAGATGCGCTAACAAAACTTCGCAGCACAGAACTTGTTCCAACTGATACACTTGCTTACTATGAGCCAAATGAGGCGGCAAGAATCGGAGTGCAATGGAAAGCTGGCGGCGAACACGATTTTAAAAGCAACTTTCCTAAAACTTTGGCAAAAGGCGAACGCGTGCTTAAGCAAAACCGTGGCTCAACAGGTGAGGGAATTTGGCGTGTGCGTTTAGAGTCAGGCACTTATAATAAGGTGGATTCTTTGCCATTAGATACCACTATCATTTGCACTGAGGCAAAAGATAACCACAGCGAAACCCGAAAACTTGGTGAGTTTATGGATTTTTGCGAGTCATATCTTAAGGGAGATAATGGAATGCTCGTTGATATGACCTTTTTACCACGCATAAAAGAGGGAGAAATTCGCATTTTAATGCTTTATAAAACTCCTGTTTATGTTGTGCATAAAAAACCAGCTGAGGGCGCAGATGCTTTTTCAGCAACGCTTTTTAGTGGAGCAAAATACCGCTATGATGAGCCAAAAGATTGGCAAAAGCTTATAGATTGGTTCTTGGCTCAGTTGCCAGAAATTCGCTCAAAGCTTGGTAACTATGATTTGCCACTCATTTGGACGGCTGATTTTATCCTTGATACCGATAAAGACGGCAAAGATAAATATGTGCTAGGCGAAATCAACTGCTCTTGCGTTGGCTTTACAAGTCCAGCTGAATATATGGAAAAAATCGCCCTTATGGTAGGAGATACCATAGTCGATATAGTGAGCGAGGCAAAAGCTTAAATCAAGGCTTTTAGCCTTGATTGCTTAAATAGCCAAAAACTTGAATTTCTAGCTTGCAACCCTTTGCTAATGTAGAGCCAACGCAAGCTCGAACAGGTTTTGGGCTATCTTTAAGCCACTCATCATACACGGCATTCATCTCATCAAAATCATTTATATCATTAAGCCAAATTTGCACTCTTGTAATGTCCTTTTTGCTTGCATTTACCGTGCTTAAAAGCTTGTCTATGTTAGCTAGAATTTCTTTGGTTTGCTCTTTAATGTTAAGCTGATGATTTAAGCTTACTTGTCCAGCACTTTCAAAAAAATTTCCGCTTACTACAAGCTGAGCCATACGGTTGTCCTCTTGGTATCTTTTTATCATTCTTACTCCTTTTAAATATCTCCAGCAGCGTTTTTTTGCTCCCACCAAAGTCTTATCCTTGCGCCTATGCTTCTTATAGGGTCGCTTGGCATATAGCTTGGTTGAGTGTTTTCTAAAATGAAATCCAAATTTTCAGACCCTTCTTTAGCAATTAAATCCACCAAATAACGCCCCATATAAACGCCCTTTGCCATTCCAACTCCGTTACTTCCGCCTATGGCATAAATTCCCTCGCTAATCTTGCCAAAACTTGCTTGAGCATTTAAGCTCATACAAAGAGTGCCGCCCCAAGTAAATTCAAATTTCTTGTGTTTAAGCTGTGGAAATCTAGCTTCAAAAGAAGCTCTTGTGCTGTTAAAAGCTCTTTGTAAATCATTTTGAGAGCAGCTTAAATTTGAACGAAAATCAAGCAAATTTCTCACAAAAATTCTTTTATCGGGGGTGAAACGCACTGTTGTTCCTGCTGGGTGCGCTGAGGTTAAACCATAAGGTTTGACATTTGCAAAATACCTTGAAACCTCATCATCGCTCAAGGGTTCTGTTAAAGAGGCATAGGTAAAAAGTGGAGCAAATTTGTTTTTTACGAGTTTGCTTTCTTCTAAAAAACTATCTAGGGTTAAAATCAAAGTTTGACATTTAACGGTGGCATCTTTTGTTTTTAAAATTCTGCCATTAAGTTCTATAATGGGACTTTCTTCAAATACTGAAACATTTTTTGGTAAATTTTTTACTAAGCCACGCATAAGTGCGCTTGGGTTCATTAAAATGTTATCAGGGGTAAAAACAGCCTCTTTATAATAACTTGTGCCAAGTTTTTGTTCAAGTTCCTTAGCCTTGATACGGCGAAATTCAAAACCGCAAGGAGCTAAATGCCTTTCAAAGGCATCAAGTCCAGCAATGTTTGAATCCTCATAAGCGCACATATATTTACCTGCTTTTTGCCATTGGCAGTCTATGTTGTGCTTTTCAACAAGTTCTTGCAAGAATTTTATAGCGGAGCAGTTTAATTCATAAATTTTAGTGTCCTGTCTTACATTTGGCTCACTTTCATCAACATTATGCGGCAAATCAAGCACAAAACCAGCATTTCTGCTGCTTGCTCCTTGTCCTATCTTAAGGGCTTCTATGAGGGCTATTTTTGAATTTGGATACTTTGAAGCCAAAGCATAAGCTACACTTACTCCAGCAATACCAGCTCCAACTATGGCAAAATCAACTTCTAAATCCTTTTCAAGTTTTGTGCCTAAATTTAAGTCCTTATCCTTGCAAAGCTCAAACCAAGCGATTTGTCCGTCAAGTTGAGGAAGATGTTTTATAATGCTCATTAAATATCCTTAAAGAAAAATCAAACAAATTTTAGCAAAAGTTTAGGACAAATAAGCACAATTTATGCTTAAATTTTATCTCATCAAATTCTTTTATCTTTGTATTTTTTAAAGCTCTTCATTTGAAAGTAAAAAAGTTAAAGGGCTTAAAGGTTTTTGTTCTTTTTTATTATCGTTGTTGCCTGAAATATGATTAAGTTCTTGTTTTTGTTTAGATATAAGAGTTGCTTCATAAATTTGAGCTTTAAATTTGTCCCAAAAATTATCTAAAAAGGTTTTAGTTGCAGTTTCAAATTCAAGCTCTTCATCTTTAGGTAAATTCTTTAACGCTTCACTTGCTTTGTTTATGTCGAGTTTGATGTTTGTGGATGTGTAAAGTGGAAAGCCACCACCGTAAATTTTTTCCGAAGCACCAAAATAAGCATAACTATAAAATGTTATCTCAATATCTCCTTCAAAATCATCTAAATCCTTAAGATTAGAATTTTCTATTTCATCTAAAAGCTTTACTCTTTCATCTGTGCTTAAATTTCCAGCTTTAGAAAAAGAAATTTTATAATATCTATCAAAATCTGCAAGGGGTATTTTAGAACATGCAGTATCATATTTTTCAACATACTCAGCTGATTTAGGAGCGTATTTGGCTGCGGAACTAAATACTTGTCCATCTATGGTGTGAATGTTTGCTTGCACATAAAAGCCTTGACTTAAATCAATTTGCACATCACTTATACTCGCTCTAGTGCCATAGTGGGCGTATGATTCAAATGGTCCTGTAAGGAATAAGATAACCAAAGCTTGTTCATCACTGCTTAAATTATTAAAATCAACCTGATTGCCATTTGTGTCTTTAAGATTAGCAAGGGCGTTAGCTATTTGTTTGCTTACATAAAAATTACTATTTTTTGCAAACACCTCATCAAAGCTTTCTCTGCTTATTTCATTTGTATTTTGCTTTTCAAGTATTTTAGCAAACTGATAGTCTAAATAATCAGAATTATCTACTGAAACAAAACAATTATTCTCTATACTAAAGGCTGTGTTTGCGTTAAAACCATTAAGTCTTACATTATACATCATCGCTTACCCTTTGTTTTTTTGCAAAGAGTAAGCAAAAATTATACCAAATTAGAATCTATAAGCATAATCGCTTCTTGCGTATTTTTCAAAAGCATCTAATTTGCTTTGTATGTATTTATTTATTTCTGGTCTATTCATTCTATCTTCTCTGAAAGGGTTGCTCACATAGTCTCTATTGTTTGTATCATAAGCTCTAAATGCAAATCTATACATTGCAAATCTATTTGTATCCTTATAACCAACGATAATCACATACTGCCCACTAAAACCCATTTCTTTTGCAACTTTAAGCACTCCATCAGTTGGCATTATATAATCATTATTCCATTTGGCGTAAAAATCATCAGTAATGAGCCAATAATCTCTTGTGGATGTATCAAGATAAGGTAGTCTAAAATACCCACCCTTAACCTGTCTCATCTCCTCATCGCTAAGCTTTTTAACACCTAATGAGTTTTCATTTAAAACTCCATTAGAAGCTTTAGAGATTAAATCACTAGCATAGCTTAAATTTAAACTCAAAAACAAACCAAAGAGTAAGAAAAATAGCTTTTTCATTTTGTATCCTTTTCAAAAATAAAACTTGTGTTTAGGCATTATAAAAGATTTAAACTTAAGATTTATTAAATTTTTCATTTTCTTAAAAAATATTTCTTTAAGCAAAAATAAATAAAAATCGTATTATAATATATAAAATTTCAAGGACAAAATCCTTAATCTTCTTGTAAGGAGCGAATATGCCGATACCAAATCAAATAGAGCGAAAAGTAAGCAACTTTTTGGTAAGCAAGACGGACACTAAGGGCAAAATTTTGTATTGTAATGATGAATTTGTCGCTATTAGTGGCTATGCAGAAAGGGAATTGCTCGGCAAGCCTCACTCTATCGTGCGACACCCTGATATGCCGCGCACCATCTTTAAATACCTTTGGGATACACTAGCTCAAGGCAAAGAAGTCAATGCCTATGTGAAAAATATGGCAAAAGATGGCTCATATTATTGGGTATTTGCTAATGTTTGCCCATCTTCTTCGGCAAATGGACAAATTGTAGCGTATAATTCTGTGCGAAGATGTCCGAGTGAAAACGGACTAAACTTTGTAAAAGAACTCTACCCTAAATTAAAACAAATAGAAGCTAAAGATATAAATGAAGGCATAGCGTATATACAAGAATATTTTGGCGCATATAAAACAACTTTTGCAGAAGCAATGCTAGGACTTCAGGTAGCTGGTATGTGCTTTAGCGAGGTATGTGCGGTAAAATAAAAATTTAATCTAACTGAGTTTAAGGAGCAGGTGATGAGTGTTGTATTTTTTGTGTTATTTGTGTTAAGTTCGGTGTTAGCATTTGTCTTTTATACAAAGATAAATACTTTAAATTCTAAAATCTCAGATGTGTTAAAATATATAAACACGCTCAATACAGGTGATTTTAATGCAAGGGCTACTCATCTAGGCACGCATAACATTGACAATATCGCAAGAGGTATAAATAAACTCATAGACCAAATTGAAACCTTTTCCATTGAAGTAAATACAGCATTTTACTACGCCACAGGCAGTGAGATTAAACGCAAAATTTTAACAGAGGGCTTTTACTCTAACATTTCTCATGTTTGCGCGCAAATTAACAAGTCCATTGATGCCATTTATGAAAATAAATCTTTGCAACAAAAAGAGTATTTATCGGCTACTCTTGGAGAAATTGATGATAATAAATCCCAGCTTATATATTTGCAAAATAGCTTTACGGACTCCACACAAGCGCTTGGTCAAATTGTTACGCAAATTGCAAGCACTAGCAAAGAGGCAGCTTCTTACTCAGGTCAAACCCAAGATGTCTTGCATAGCTTTGAAGAGCTAAATGAGCTTATAGAGTCTAACCAGCAAGCTTGTGATAATCTTGCCAGACAAAGCAATGACATTAGCTCTATTGTTAATTTGATTAATGACATATCAGCTCAAACAAACTTACTCGCTCTTAATGCTGCCATTGAAGCAGCTCGTGCGGGCGAATATGGTAGAGGCTTTGCTGTGGTGGCTGATGAGGTGAGGATGCTTGCTGAAAAAACACAAAAAGCAACTGATGAAATTCGCACTAATATTTCTATCTTACAAGAAAATAGTGGAAGTATCAGCATAAATTCTCAAGATATGTCAAATAAAATGGAAACAGTAAATAATAGCATAGGCAACTTCGCTCAAATGCTTAATGAACTTACAAATACCACACAAAGCATTGATGCAAATTTATCCAAAATCGCTATGCGAATCACGGGAAATCTCTTTATGGTGGATCATATTATCTTTAAAGATGACACCTATAAAAATGCGACCAAAAAAGACGGTGGCGAAGTTATAGAGCTTAATGCGTGTAATTTTACCAAGTGGTTTGAGGATAGTGGCAAGATAAAATACGCCAAATCGCCCATTTACAATGAAGTAAAATCCACTCATAACAACATTCATAAGTTGGCTGTTGAGGGCTTACAAAACATTAAAGATAATAAGAGCATTGAAGAAATCGTTCATTCATTTAAGCAAATGGAAGTAGAGAGTGCGAAATTCTTTAAGATTATGGAGAAAATGCTTAGTGGAAATGATGACAAATCCACACAGTCTTAAATGCTTTTATCTTGTTAAGATAGCTTTAAATAAGCTTTCTTGCTTTTGCTGAATTTAAAGTGTTGCACTGTCAAATAAACTCTCATACAAAACAAATGATTTTGTAAGAATTAAACTAGGCTTGAGGGTATTAAACTCAAGCCTATTATAAGCCAACAGCACTTAGGGTTTGGTATTTGTTCATATAAATTTGCGCTTCGATTTTGCGCATAGTATCAAGCGCTACTTGCACGACAATCAGCACAGAAGTGCCGCCAAAGTAAAACGGCACACCCATTAGCTTTACCAAAACCCAAGGCAGAGTAGTTACAAGCCCCAAATAAATAGAACCAGAAAGCGTAAGGCGAGAAGCTACCTCGCTAAGATAGCTACTTGTGCCTTCTCCTGGTCGAATGCCGGGTATAAAGCCACCTTGTTTTTTGAGATTTTCGGCTATGTCTTTAGAATTAAAGACGATAGAAGCATAAAAATAAGCAAAGAAAATCACAAACAAAAAGGTCAGTATGTGAAAAAGATAACCATCTGGATTCAAATAATCATTTATCATTCTTACATACTCATTTGTGCTTGCCTGCAAAATAGTAGCTGGAAACATCAAAATCGCACTCGCAAAGATAGGCGGGATAACCCCACTAAGATTTACTTTTATAGGAATATAATTCATTATGCGTTTGTTTTGGTTTTGCATCACAACCTTGCGTGAGTAAGAAATAGGCACACGCCTTTCGCCAAGCTCAACAAAGATAATAACGCCTATGGTAAGAAGTATAACCACAAGTATAGCAAAGGCTGTAAGGAAATTCATTTCTCCTGTGTTAATAAGCTCAACAGTGCCACTAATAGCTGATGGAATTCCGCTAACTATACCTGCAAAAATAATGAGCGAAATGCCGTTGCCAACACCGCGCTGTGTGATTTGCTCGCCTATCCACATTAAAAGCATAGTGCCTGCAAGCATTGAAATGGCAGAAAGCATAATGAAAAGATTCATATCCTCTATCATAATAGCGCCTTGTCCGCTGCTTGAATTTAAGCCTTGAAGTCCTATACTTACGCCTATACTTTGCACTAAGGTAATCAATATGGTTGCATAACGAATGATTTGCATATATTTTTGCATCCCATCTCGTTCTTTTTTCATCTTGCCTATGTTAGCAAAAGTGGCTGCTAAAAGCTCCATAATAATACTCGCGGTGATATAAGGCATAACGCCAAGGCTGATGATAGAAAAGCGCTCAGCCGCCCCACCGCTAAACATATTAAAAAGTCCAAGTGCATTGCCTGCATTTTGGTTAAAAAAGTCTGCAATCACAGCTGAATTTACGCCCGGCACAGGCACAAAGGCAAGTATGCGGTAAGCAAACAAAAACGCCAAAGTGATGAGAATTTTATTGACTAAAGATTTACTCATTTAGCTTCACTTTCTTTCTTTTTTGCTGGAGTTTTTTTAACCGAACTTCCACTCTTACTCGCTGGCTTTGTGCTGGTTTTTGGGGTCGTATTTTTGCTAGCACTTGGAGCTTTTTTTGCGGTTGTTTCAGTCTTTTTGACTGTGCTTAATTTTTCGCTTGTTTGAGCCTTTGCCTCTCTTACAACTGTTTTTTCAGTTGTTTTTGGTTTTTTAGTGTTTGATTTGGTGCTGGTGCTTATGTTTTTGTCTTTAATCTTGCTCGCAAGCTCTTTTGCGCCCGTACCGATGAGTTTGATTTTTTTAACAGACTTTGGAAATTTATGCACGCTTTTAATGCTTTCAAAGCTGATTTCAGCAAGCTCTAAAATGCCTTTTACCTTTTCGACATTTATGGCGTAGGCTTTTTCAAATTTTGAAGTAAAGCCGACCTTTGGCAAACGCCTTTGTAGTGGCTGTTGTCCGCCCTCAAAGCCGCGTTTTTCGTTGTAGCCCTTGCGTGCGGTTTGTCCCTTGCCGCCTTTGGTAGCCGTTTTTCCCATACCGCTACCTTGTCCGCGCCCTATTCTTTTGGTTTTGTGTGTGGAATTTGCTGCTTTTTGTAAATTCATCGTCTATCCTTTAACATAGTAAGTGCCTTGATAGTCGCGCGCACGACATTTGCGGAGTTGTTTGAGCCTAAGGACTTTGTCAAAATGTCCTTAATGCCCGCAAGCTCCATTATAGGACGAGTTGAACCGCCCGCGATAACGCCCGTTCCCTCGCTGGCTGGTTTGAGTAAAATTCGGCTAGAATTAAATTTCACTTCAACATCGTGAGCGATGGTAGAGCCTTTGGTTTTCACCTCGATGATATTTTTGAAAGCATCATCAACGCCCTTGCGAATGGCATCTGGCACTTCTTTTGCCTTGCCATAGCCTATGCCTACAAGCCCTTTTTTGTTGCCCACAACCACAAGTGCGGTGAAACGAAAGCGGCGTCCGCCTTTGACGACCTTAGTTACTCTGCCTATATCGACAATGATTTCTTCAAATTCTTCTCTATTATAGCTTTGCATTCTTGCTCCCTTATAGCTTTATGCCGTTTTGGCGTAAAGAGTTGGCTAGCTCAGCCACTACGCCGTGATATAAATACCCATTTCTGTCAAACACTGCATTTTCAAGCTTTTTTGCCTTTAAAAGCTTAGCAAATTCAGCACCGATTGCCTTTGCACCCTCTTTGTTTGCCTTAACGCCAACTTTTTTGCCATCAATGCTCGCCAAAGTATGCGCCTTGCTATCATCAATAGCTTGCACATACAAAGTGCGATTTGACTTAAACACAGAAATTCTCGGCAAAACCGCTGTGCCTGAAATGTTTGCGCGAATGCGTTTTTTTCTCTTTACGCGTAAAGCGAGTTTTCTTTTTAATACCTTTGCTGTCATCTTTCACACCTTATTTTTTAGAAGTCTTGCCCGCTTTGCGGATAATGCGCTCGTCTATGTATTTCACGCCCTTGCCTTTGTATGGCTCTGGCGGACGGAATTCTCTAATCTGCGCCGCTACTTGTCCTACAACTTGCTTGTCGCTACCCTTGATGATGACAGTGTTTTTATCCACCGCAATTTCTATGCCCTCAGGTATGGCGTAGTTTATAGGGTGCGAAAAGCCAAGTGAAAGTTCTAGCACCTTGCCTTTAAGGGCGGCTTTGTAGCCCACGCCGTTGATTTCAAGCGTTTTGCTAAAACCTTGCGTAAGCCCTACTACTACATTGTTAGCAAGTGCGCGGTAAGTTCCCCAATACGCCCTACTTTGCCTGTCATCGCCCTTTGGCGAAAATACGATAGCATTGTCCTTTATCTCAACACCCACATTTGCTTTGGTGTCAAGCTCTTTGGCAAGATTGCCCTTTTTGAATTTGAGCAAATTGCCCTCTATTTTTACCTCTACTCCGCTTGGAATAGCCACTGGTTGTTTGCCTATACGAGACATTTTTTTATCCTTTTTATTTGTCTATGGTATCACTACCAAATGCCATAAAAAGCCGATTTTACCAAATCGTGCATAAAATTTCGCCACCGACTCCCACCTTGTAGGCTTCATCGTTTGGCAAAACACCTTTGCTTGTGCTGACAACTATCGTGCCATAGCCGTTTTTAAAGCGTTTAATCTCATCTTTGCCCTTATACACACGGCGTCCGGGCTTAGAAATCCTTTTTAGCTCGTTTATCACGCATTTGCCTTGCTCATCATAACGCAAGACAACGCTAATGAATTTCTTTTTGTCCTCTTCGATGACATTGAAGCTTTCTATATAACCCTTGCTTTCAAAGATAGCCACAAGTGCTTCTACCACTTTTGAATGCAAGAGTTTTGTGCTTTCAAGTCGTCTCATACCCGCGTTTCGTATGCGAGAAAGTGAGTCTGAAATTATGTCGTTCATCATCTTTTATCCTTCACCAGCTTGCTTTTTTAAGTCCGGGGATTAAGCCCTCGTTTGCCATTTTACGCAAACACACACGGCAAATGCCAAAGTCTCTATACACTGAATGCGCCCTACCGCAAATTTGACACCTTGTATAAGCTCGTGCGCTGAATTTAGCCTTGCGCGCTGCCTTTGCTATCATTGATTTTTTAGCCATTTTGTCGTCCTTTTGCGAATGGCACGCCGATGAGTTCAAGCAGTCTTTGTGCCTCTTTGTCTGAATTTGCCGTAGTTACGATAGAAATGTTCATTCCGTGTGTCCTTAAAATTTTATCATACTCAACCTCTGGAAACATAAGCTGTTCATCAAGCCCGAAGTTGTAGTTTCCTCGTCCATCAAAGCCATCGCGGCTAAGCCCACGAAAATCTTTCACGCGTGGCAGGGCAACTGAGATGAGTTTATCCAAAAAGATAAACATATTGTTTTTTCTCAAAGTTACCATAACGCCCACAGGAAAGCCCTCACGCACCTTAAAACCAGCAACTGATTTTTTAGCCTTTGTGATGACAGCCTTTTGTCCTGCGATGAGCGAAATCGTATCGGCGACATTTTGCAAAACCTTTGTGTCCTTTGCAAGCTCGCCAGCACCCACGCTGATGACGACTTTTTCAATGCACGGCACGAGCATAGGATTTTTAAAGCCAAATTCCTTGCTGAGTGCGGCTTTGATTTCTTTGTTGTATCGTTCTTTTAATCTTACCATAACTTACACCTTTGCCACATTTGAAATGTCCATAGGCATTTCTTTGTTGATAAAGCCACCATTTGGAATTTTATCGCTTGGTTTTACCGCTTTTTTAGCGACTTTGCAACCCTCGACAACAACCTTGCCCGTTTTTGGAAAGACAGCCAAAACCTTGCCCGTCTTGCCCTTGTCATTGCCTGCGATAACCTTTACTTCATCGTTTTTCTTAATTTTTCTTTTCATCACAATACCTCCGGTGCGAGTGAGACGATTTTCATAAAATTCGCATATCTCACTTCACGCCCCACAGGACCAAAGATACGCGTGCCTATGGGTTCTTTTTTATTATCAAGGATAACAGCAGCATTTTCGTCAAAGCGAATGAGCGAGCCATTATCGCGGTGAATTTCTTTTTTGGTTCGCACGATGACGGCTTTTACCACTTGTCCTTTTTTTACCTTGCCATTTGGCAAAGCCTTTTTCACAGATGCTACGATGACATCGCCTATGGACGCATAGCGCCTTTTGCTGCCTCCTAGCACCTTAATGCACATCAACTCTTTTGCTCCGCTGTTATCAGCGACTGCAAGTCTTGTAAAACTTTGTATCATCACTCAACTCCTGTGGCAAGCACCGCTTTTAAGCGAAAGGATTTTCGTTTAGAAATCGGTCTGCACTCCACAGCAACTATGGTGTCGCCGATTTTAACGGTGTTTTTTTCATCGTGGATTAAATATTTTTTAAAGCGTTTGACTATTTTGCGGTATCTTGGATGAACGACCTTGCGTTCTACCAAAACACTAGCGGTTTTATCGCCGCTTTTTTGCACTACAACGCCTTGAATTTCTCTTTTAAATGTCATTGTTTATCCTTACCTTAAAGCATTTATCGCTGTGTTTATGCGAGCAATGTCTTTTTTTACTTGTCCTAATTCTTTAGGATTTGTAAGCTGCATAGTTTTGAGCTTTTGCTTTTTTTCAAACAAAAGCAACTTTTGTTCTTTTAACATTTTATTTAGCTCCTCAGCCGTTTTATCTTTAAGCTCAGTATATTTCATTTTGACTCTCTCTTGTTATGAATTTACTCTTAAAGGGCAACTTGTGCATAGCCAAAGTTAGAGCTTGTTTTGCCATAGCCTCATCAACGCCTGTCATTTCAAACAAAATTCTGCCCGGCTTAATATTCATCACCCATTCTTCAACTCCGCCTTTACCCTTACCCATACGAGTTTCAAGCGGTTTTTTAGTCAGTGGTTTGTCGGGGAAAACGCGTATCCAAGTCTTGCCTTGCCTTTTGACAAAGCGGGTTAAAGCGATACGAGCAGCTTCAATCTGCCTAGAATTCACGCGTCCAGCCTCCACAGCCTTTAAGGCATATTCTCCAAAACTAAATTCAGCCCCGCGATATGCGTAACCGCGGTTGCGACCCTTCATTTGCTTGCGGTATTTGGTTCTTTTTGGCATTAACATTATTTGCTCCTTCTTGTGCGTCTAGGTTTTTTAGGCGCATCTTCGCTCTCGCTTTTGTCATTTTGCACGCCTTTTTGCAAAATCTCGCCCTTAAATATCCACACCTTAACGCCTATATTTCCATAAGTGGTGCGCGCTTCGGCAAAGCCATAATCAATCCTTGCGCGCAGGGTATGAAGTGGCACGCGCCCCTCTAAATACCACTCAGTTCTTGCCATTTCAGCACCGCCCAAACGCCCAGCAACGCAGACTTTTATGCCCTTTGCGCCTGCTTTTTGTGCGCCTTGAATGACCTTTTTCATCGCACGGCGAAAGGCAATACGCTTTTCAAGCTGAGTAGCCACGCTTTCAGCGGCAAGCTGAGCCGATGCGCCTGCTTTTCGCTCTTCTTTTATATTTATGGTAATGTCCTTGTTGATGAGCTTCATCAGCTCATTTTTAAGCACATCAACATCAGAGCCTTTTTTACCGATGATAATCCCCGGACGAGCCGCTACCACAGTAACGCGCAACTTTTTGGCTGTCCTTTCGACTAAAATTTGAGAAATGCCCGCATAATAAAGCTTTCTTTTCAAAAAGGCGCGAATTTTATAATCCTCGCCTATGTTTTCGGGCAAATTTGCCTTAGTGGGAAACCACCTTGACTCCCAATTTCTGTTGATACCGAGTCTTAAACCGATTGGATTTACTTTTTGTCCCATATTTAGCTTTCCTTTTTCGTTTGGCTTTTTTGAGCTGGCTTTTTAGCTGAATTTGCCGTGCTTTGGCTCTTTTTGGCTGGGGCTTTTTCAGCTTTTTTGGCTTCGCTTGTTGTGGCTTTGTTTGTAGCCTTTGTTGAATTTTTTACGCCTTGCTTTGGCTTTGTGTCGCCTTGTGCTGAATTTGCCACCGCTTTGCTTTCAGGCTTTTTTGGCTTTGCGCTTGCTTTGGCTGGCTTTTGCAAATTCGCCTTTTCATCAGCCTTACCCACGACAACTAAAATGTGTGAAGTAGGCTTTCTTATGCGGCTTGCGCTGCCCCTAGCACGCGGTTGAAAGCGTTTTAAAACCCCGCCCGCATCGACACGACAACTTAAAACCTCGACTTCATTTGCCTCAAAGCCTCCATTTGCCACCGCTGATGAAATCGCATTAGCGATATATCTTGCGCCCTTATTCGGCATAAATTTCAAGCTCGCCATAGCAAGTTCAGCGTTCATACCTTGAATTTCCCTTGCGATGAGCCTTGCCTTTGTAGGCGATAATCTTATAAATTTAATCAATGCTCTACTCATATCTAGCCTTTACTTACCGATTTTCTTTTGCACAGAGCCTTTATGCCCTTTGAAAGTGCGTGTTGGGGCGAATTCGCCAAGCTTGTAGCCTATGTGGTTTTCAGTTACATACACAGGAATAAAGCTCTTGCCATTATGCACATTAAAAGTAAGCCCTATCATATCAGGCACTATGGTGCTTCGGCGACTCCAAGTTTTTATCGGTTTGTTGTCATTTGCTTTTTTTGCGTTGATGACTTTTTTCATCACGCTTTCATCGACAAAAGGACCTTTTTTCAATGACCTAGCCATTTTATTTTCCCTTTCTTCTTGAAATGATTAGCTTATCACTTGCCTTTTTGCGGCGAGTTTTAAAGCCTTTGGTTGGTTTGCCCCAAGGCGTTACAGGATGGCGACCTGAATTCTTTTTACCCTCACCACCGCCGTGTGGGTGATCAACAGGGTTCATCGCCGAACCACGAGTTTGCGGGCGAATTCCGCGGTAGCGGTTTCGTCCAGCCTTGCCTATGGTAACATTTGCCCATTCTTCGTTGCCTACTTCGCCGATACTTGCCATACATTCGGCTAAAACCTGTCTCATCTCTCCACTTGCAAGGCGCAAGATGACATATTTTTCTTCCTTACCCATAAGCTGAGCGTAAGCCCCAGCCGAGCGAATCATCTGTCCGCCCTTGCCCGGTTTAAGCTCGACATTATGAACTATCGTTCCTACGGGGATATTTTTAAGCTTCATCGCATTGCCCGGCTTTATATCAAGCCCGCTTTCAGCTGCGGCAACTATGTCGCCGACATTTAAGCCTTTTGCGCCGAGTATATAGCGTTTATCGCCGTCTTTATAAGCGATGAGTGCTATGCGACAAGTGCGGTAAGGGTCATACTCTATGGCTACAACCCTACCTTCAACGCCAAATTTACGGCGTTTAAAGTCAATAACCCTATAAAGTCTCTTTGCCCCAGCTTGTTTGTGGCGACTTGTGATACGCCCATAGCTGTTGCGCCCAGCACTTGAACTTAATTTTACAAGCAAAGAACGCACGCTTGGCTTTGCGGTAATGTCCTCAGAGCTTAACCCTGTGATATAACGCCTACTTGGGGTGTATGGTTTATATGTTTTTATCGCCATTTTACGCCTCCATATTTCCTAAGCTTGCGCCCTCTGGCAGCTTAACATAGAATTTTTTGTAATCATTTCTCACGCCCAAACGCCCACGAAATCTCTTCACCTTGCCATTTACGCGTAAAGAATTTATGCTTTGAGCATTTACACCAAAATACTCTTTCAGCACGGCTTTAAGGCTGTTTTTCGTCATCTTTGGCGAAGTTTGTATCACTACTATGCCTTTTTCTTGCAAATTCAAACTCTTTTCGGTGTAGAGTATAGTTTTTATATCAGTAATATCCGCCATTTTAACCCTTTATGATTGATTCGTAAGCCGATTTTTCGATAATCACGGCGTTAAAAACGCTGATTAAGTAAGCATTAACTTCGCTTATATCGACTACATAGCAATGTGCTAAATTTCTAAACGCTAAAAGCGTTTTTTCATCGAGCAAGTCCTTGACGATTAAAGCGTCTTTTAGGGCAAGCTTTTTGATGATAGCGTTTGCATCCTTTGTTTTGCCACTTTCTACACTAAGGCTAGGCACGATGAAAAGGGCATTTGCCTTTGCTTTATCCATCAAAGCACGCTCAAAAGCAAGTCTTTTTTGCTTTTTATTGACTTTTTGGAAATAGTTTCGGTTGTTTTTAGGACCAAAGGCTACGCCACCGCCTACCCAAACATTTGTCCTTGTCGAGCCAGCTCTTGCTCCGCCACGCCCCTTTTGTCTCCAAGGCTTTTTGCCGCCACCACTTACTTCACTGCGATTTTTGGTGTGGGCTGTGTTGGCGCGAAGTGCTGCCATATAGGATTTGACATACAAGTAAAGATTGTGCGGGTTGATTTTGTCAAATTCCGCTGGCAAAGCGCTTTCGCTTGCTTTTTCAAATTTATCATTTAAAACTATGGCTTTACTCATTTTGCTATCCTTATCTTGCCAAATGCACCGTTGTATCCGGGAACCGCACCTTTTAGCACAAGAATTTTGTTGCTCTCATCATAAGAAACAAGCTCGTTTTTCACGCTCACTAGGACATTTCCAAAGTGTCCAGCCATTTTCATACCCGGTTGCACGCGACCTGGCCACTCTCTGTTACCGATAGAGCCGTGTCTTCTGTGAAAACGAGAGCCGTGAGACTTTGGACCACCGCCAAAGCCGTGCCTTTTCATCACTCCGCTGTAACCGCGTCCTTTTGAGTTAAAGCTTACTTTGAGAATTTTAGCCTCTTTTAAAGGGCTTTCATCTATGTCGCCTGCTTGTTCGTTTTTTACCTCTAAACTTGCAAAGCGGTTAAATTCAGCCGAAAGGTTAAATTTCTTTTGCTGTCCTGCTATACATTTGTTTTTTGCCTTGCCCTTAATGTAAGCTACAAGCGCCTTGCCGTCCTTTACCTCGCACACTTTGGTGCTGACAAGCCGCAAAAGCGTAACAGCAAAGCTAGGATTAGCGATAGTTCTGCTCATTCCTATCTTTTCAACTATATATTCCATAACTTCTCCCTTATTTGCCCATAGCTCTAACTTCTACGCTCACTTCTGGGGCTAAGTCAAGCTTTGTCAAACTATCCACTGTGTCAGGCGTGGCTGCCACTATATCAAGCATTCTTGTGTGAATTCTCATCTCAAACTGCTCTCTTGAATCCTTGTTGATATGTGGCGAACGCAAGACGGTGTAGCGTTTAATGTGCGTTGGCAAAGGCACAGGTCCTCTTATATCAGCACCCGTTCGCTTGACAGCCTCGACTATGGCTGCAACTGTTCTATCTAAAACTCGGTGGTCATAAGCTTTGAGCTTTAACCTTATCCTTTCCATAACTTTTCCTTTACAAAGAACTTGTTAGACAATGCTAACGAAAAAATAAAATGTGATTGTAGTAAAAAGCGGATTTAATGTCAAGTTTTTTTCGAGAATTTTTTAAATTTTTTCCTTTTAAAAAGGATAAAATGAAGTTAATGGCTAAAAATTTATAAAAAGCGTTAGGGAGCAAATTTACTCTAAATTTTGCTATGCTGACTTATTTTTCCTTGTCATACTGAGGCGTTAGCCGAAGTATCTATAAATTTAAAGTGCGAGTTTGCACTTTAAATTATGGATTTTTCATCTTAAATTCAAAGTGTGTCTTAAATTCTGTGGATATTTCGCCTACGACTCAATATGACAAATGTTTGAGTTTTTATTGCAACTAGTCTTGTAAGTGGCTTGGTCTAGTATTCTAGTGAAAGCTAAAATGGCAAACTAAAGATAAATATCAGCATTTAAATTTTCGTTTGAATTTTTGCTTTTTTGAGTGTAAAAATTCGCATTGTGTTTGCATTTTGTCCTCAAATTTGCTAGAATTTTTCATCAAAATTCAAGGAAAAGCGATGCCTTTTGACTTTAAAAAAGAATTCAAAGAATTTTACGCCCCAAAAACAACCCCCGCACTCATCAATGTCCCGCAAATGCACTTCATAGCGGTGCGCGGCAAGGGCAATCCAAACACGAGCAGCGAGTATCAAACGAGCGTGGAGCTTTGCTACACACTTGCTTACGCGCTTAAAATGAGCCACAAAAAGGGCTATGAAATCGCTGGCTTTTTCGAGTATGTCGTGCCGCCTTTGGAGGGCTTTTGGTGGCAAAGTGGCTTTGAAAATGGCGGTTATGCGAGTAAAGAGGACTTTTCTTTCATCAGCCTAATCCGCCTGCCCGAATTCATCACGCCACAGCACTTTGAGTGGGCAAAAGCACAGGCTGCGAGCAAAAAAGCCCTGCCTTTTGAAAGGGCTGAGTTTTTTCGCTATGATGAGGGGTTTTGCGTGCAGTGCTTGCATTTGGGTTCTTATGACGCAGAGCCTGAAACTTTGGCACAAATGAGCGAGTTTATCGCCGCAAAGGGCTATGAAAAGGACATTAGTCCCACGCGCTTTCACCACGAAATCTACCTTAACGACCCGCGAAAATGCGGAGCAAGCAAACTTAAAACCATTTTACGCTTGCCGATTAGGAAAATTTAGGCGATTAAGGTTTGAATTTTAGCTAAATTTGCGTTCATTTGGGCTAAATTTTGCTCTAAATTCAGCTTTGGGCTGATAAAAAAAGGATTTTTTAGGCTTGCAATCAAAGCAAATTCGCCTCTTACAAAGAGCCTTTGCGTGTCAAAGTCCGTGTGGCTTAGCCTTTCAAAAAGGGCGTTTTCATCAAGGCTTGGCAAATGTGCTTTAAATTGAACATTTTTAAGGACAAGCAAAACGCCGATGAAGGCTCCGCCGCTTGCGTTTTTAAAACTTATGTCATAAAGCACAAAGTGTGAAAACTCCACACCTGCGCTCGTTTTTATCTGCTCAAAAGGCAAGGCAAGCCTTTGCAATGCACTTTCATCAAGCTTTCCGCCTTTAAATTTAGCCTTATGCCTTGCTAAAAATACCCTTAAAAACTCGCTTTCAAGCGCATTTTGCCTCGCTAAAAGTCTGCGTGATAAAAAGCGGTAAAAAAACACGCCTACGAAAACGGCTATGGTAAGGGAGATTATGGCGTCTTTGCTTAGCACAAAGGCAAGATATAAGGCGATAAGACTTTCTATGAGGCTTAAAAATTTCAAAATTTTAAGCCTTTTGAAGATGTTTGCTCGTTCAAGTTCAAGTGCATTGTCTTTCATTTTTGTCCTTTTTGCAAGCTTATTATAACTTTTTATGGCAAAAAGTCAAATTTAACTTGTTTTTGTATCAGGCAGCAAGTCCTTTATGTCTATGTCAAATTCATTAGCGATGATGAAAAGATGGTGTAGGTTGTAGTTCGCTCCGTGCTTGCGGGTTTCGATTTTAGCGATATAATTTGGCGATTTATGCCCCAAAATCCCCGCAAGTCCTAGCTGTGAAATGCCGCGTTTTCGCCGCTCACGCTTGACATTTGCTACGATTTCATCTAAAAATTCAGCCATTTGCTGTTCTACATTTTCTACACTTTTCACATTTTGCCTTTGATTTAAGGCATTCTATGTTTTGATAAATAAAAATTCAAACACTTATAAGTGTTTGTTTGTGGAGTTTGAAAAGGGTAGAATTATGGTTTTTATTTCATCTTAAAAAGGGGAACAAAATGGCAAGTTATATTTGTTGCTATTGTGGCAAAAAGACTGCAAATCCAAATGGCAGTTCTTGCTCTCGCAGTCCGCACAAAACGCATAAATTTATCTAACATTAGACAAATTTATGCTATACTAACGACCAAGCCCTATTTATTAGGGCTTGACATTTTTGAAAAGGATAAATAATGACAATTACACAAAAATTTGAAAATGATTTGATAAAGGCAAGTGAAGCACTTGAAAAGCAAAAAGAGCAAGGCAAAAATTATTTTAACATTTTTGATGCTTTGGGTGTATCGTATAAAGAAAACTACCATTCCGCTTTTATAGCATACTTGCTTGATACAAATAGCGAACATTATCAAAGAGTATTTACTGAATTATTTTTGGCAAAACTCAATAAAGACAAAACAATCCCTAGTAAAGTGTTTGGCAATCTAAGCGTAGAAAAATTGCAAAGTGTAAAAACAGAAGCCCCCACTAAGCAAATCAAACAAAATAGACGCATTGATATTTTGTTGCAGTTTGATAACTTTGTAAATATCATCATAGAAAATAAAATCAGCGCAAAAGACCAAAGCGCACAAATCAAAGACTATGTCAGCGATATATCTAAAAGCAAAAATTGCACTCCAAATAAAATTCTAGTGATTTATCTAAATCCTAGTGAAAAAGACCCTGGAGAAATGAGTTTTGGCAAAACAAGCACACGAAAGCAAAAATATTGGTATTTAGACAAGGACGGACAATACAGTATTATCCGCGATGAAAATGACCAAATGAGAGCGTATTATTTTCAAATGTCATATAAGTGGATAAAATCTTGGCTTGAATCTTGCATAAAAGAGTTAGAAAAACAAGCCAAAGGAAAAGCGCGTGGTGATTCTAGTGCGCGGGGCGAAAATGGGTTAAATAAAATCATTTTTGGCTTGAATCAATATATCGAAATTTTGGAATGGTATATTACTGATGAATTTAAAGAAAATGACCCTGTGGCTAAATTTATAACGCAAGATAATAAAAATCAAAAAATGGCTTTACAAATAATAAAAGATAAAAAACACGATTTGCACGAAATGCTTGCAGATTCGTGGGATAAAATTAGCGAAAGCATAGTAGAAAAATTTTATGATGATTTGTTAAAAGACTTTCAAAAAGGCACAAAAATAGGCAAAGATATTTATAAAGCAGATAGTGCTTATAATGAGATAGGAAAAACAGGGTGGCAAATGGTGTTTTACAAAAAGGCAAGAGAGAAGCTTGAATTTGATTATTTTATAATCCTTGCCGATGAAAAAACCAAATTTGCAAAGCCGTATTTTATGTATGGAACTGCTTATGGCGAAAAACATAAAAATATAGCAAATGAATGTAAAAAACTTTTCTTTGAAGGCAAAGGTGACCACAAAAATGGTGTTAAACAAAGTAAGGAATGTTTCTATAAATATATATTTGATGAAAAAGATACACAAGAATACGCTTTTGTCAAGTGGATTATAGAGCAAAATGGCAATGCAGTTGCTGAATTTAAAGCAAAACTTAGCGAATTTGCACAGCTTGAAATCATACAAAAAACAATGAAAGATGTTGAAAAATACATAAATGAATACCTATAAAATAGCCTTAAAGGCAAAGATTTAAGGATAAAAAATTATCTTTTTTTTAAAAAAAATTTACCCCAAGCAAGACAACTTTTTATCCGCTTTGCCTTGTAAAATTTGCTTAAAATTCGCTCACAAAAAAACGGCGATGATTTCACAAGCAAAACCACACAAAATTTCTAAATGAAACAAACTTGTAAATCTTGCTACCGCACTTTCTTGCGCGATTTTTATAATAACTCCTTTGTGTTGAAATTTTAACTTTCAATCACTCAATAAAAATTTCTAGGCTTAAAAAGCCTAGAATGAAGTAAGCTTAGCCTTTATGTGGCAAAGCACATTAATGCGCTACTGCCTCACTAGCACCGATGCCACTTTGAGCGCGGAAATCTTGCGCAGCAAAGCCTTTTTTATCCTCGCTTGCTCTCTTGCTTGAATCAAATTTAGAAATAGCCCAAATAGCAATAAAGCTTAATGGCATAGAGAAAATTGCTGGGTGATTGTATGGGAAAATCGCATTTTCAAAGCCTAGCACATTTACCCACACGCTAGGGCTTAAAATGACAAGGGCAAGAACGCACACAAGCCCTATGATACCACCATAAAGCACACCGTTTGTGGTTAGGTTTTTCCAATAAATGCAAAGCAAGATGATAGGAAAATTCACACTTGCAGCAATGGCAAAGGCAAGTCCCACAGTAAAGGCGACATTTTGTCCCTCAAAGCCAAGTCCTAAAATGATAGCTAAAATTCCAAGCCCTATGGTAGAGCCTTTGGTTACACGCATTTCAGTTTGTGCATCGCATTTGCCGTCTTTGCAAACATTGACAAACAAATCGTGGCTTATCGCACTTGCACCAGAAATGGCTAGTCCAGCCACCACAGCCAAAATCGTAGCAAAGGCAACCGCTGAGATAAAGCCTAGCAAAACATCGCCACCAAGCACCTTTGCTAAAAGCACGGCTTCCATATTTGGCGGTATTGTAAATTGTCCAGCCTCGTTGATAAAATCAGGATTGCCAAGCAAAAAGGCTATGGCTCCAAAGCCGATAACAAAGGTAAGTATGTAAAAATACCCAATTAACCCCGTGGCATAAAATACGGATTTTCTAGCCTCTTTGGCGTTTTTAACCGTAAAAAAGCGCATTAAAATGTGCGGCAATCCTGCTGTGCCAAACATAAGCGCAAGTCCTAGTGAAATCGCGCTCACAGGGTCTGGCAAAAAGGTCCCTGGCTCCATAATCGCAGCACCCTTTGAGTGATTGTTTATCGCCATTTCAAAATAACGAGCCAAGTCAAAGCCGCTTAAATACAAAATCATTATCGCCATAAAAGTAACCCCACCAAGAAGCAAGCAAGCTTTGATGATTTGCACCCAAGTTGTAGCGTGCATTCCGCCAAAGGTTACATAGCAAATCATCAAAATGCCAACGATAATCACAGCATAAGAATAAGGCAAGCCAAAAAGCACTTGTATTAGTCCGCCAGCACCTACCATTTGAGCGATTAAGTAAAATACTATCACGCTTAAACCAGAAATTGCCGAAATCGTGCGAACTTTTTTAGACTCTAATCTATAAGCGATAATGTCTGCAAAGGTGTATTTGCCTAAATTTCTAAACTTTTCAGCGATTAAAAAAAGCACGATAGGCCAGCCCACCAAAAAACCAATGGCATAAATTAGTCCATCAAAGCCGTTTGCAAAGACAAGCCCAACAATGCCCAAAAAGCTTGCCGCACTCATAAAGTCGCCTGCTATGGCTATGCCATTTTGCATACCTGTGATATTACCTCCAGCGGTGTAAAATCCTGCCGCAGATTGTGATTTTTTGCTCGAAAAATATGTGATTGCTAGTGTAGCAAGGACAAATACCAAAAACATTCCTATGGCAAAGTAATTGCGCTCACCTTGCGCAAATGCGCTTGTATCAAGCCCTGCCGCATAAAGTGTGCCAAATGCACCAAATAACGCTACAAAAAGTAATTTTTTCATTTTTTACCTCCTTTTTTACTCACATTTTTACCCTTTATCATAGAATCAAGCACGCCACTTGTTTGCAAATCCTCTAAAATTTCCTCTTGCTCCTTGTCAAAGTATTTGTTAGCAAATAGTGTGTAAATTCCTGTGCTAACAATAGAAAGCACAATGATAAAAATTCCCAAAATAATGCCAAGCGTAATGCTACTAGGTCCTAAACGATACCCAAGCACTTCTGGAAAAAACCCTACACTTGCGACAAACGCATAGTAACAAACCAAAATCACAAGCGAAAGCCAGACACAAAATTTATTTCTAAATGAAACAAACTTGTAAAATCTCGCTACCGCACTTTCTTGCGTGATTTCTCTCATAAGAACTCCTTTGTGTTGAAATTTTAAATATACAAAATCGTAACAAATTTTGGCGTATTTTACTTATAAATTTTATAATTTTAATGTGAGATTTTTTAAAATGTTTAAAAAAGTAACATTTTAAAAATATATTAAGCAAATTTGTGGGTTAAATCAATGCAAGTTATTCAATAAACAAAAGCTCTGTGCCACTTGCATTTATAAAGAGTAAAATGCCAAAAAGTTACAAGCAAACAAAGGGTTTTAAATAAATCATAAATTTATAAAGCCCTTTGCGCCTTACAACGCTCATTTGCTTGCAAGCAAAAATGCTAATGATTTGTGAAATTTAAAACTAGCCCTTTGCTTTTTCCATTCTTTTGCGTTGCGTTGGGTCAAGGTAGCGTTTGCGCACACGCACGCTTTGCGGGGTTACCTCGACTAGCTCGTCCTCTTCTATCCACTCCAAAGCCCGCTCTAAACTTAGTTTGCGTGGCGGCACGAGTTTTATGGCTTCATCGCTTCCGCTGGCACGGACATTTGTGAGATTTTTGCCTTTTATGGGATTGACATCAAGGTCGTTTGGACGACTATGCTCGCCGATAATCATTCCCACATAGACTTTTGTCTGCGGTTCGATGAAAAGCACGCCCCTATCTTGCAGGTTAAAAAGCGAGTAGCCAAGCGCAACGCCGTTTTCCATACTGATTAAAGCCCCATTTCCACGCTTTTCAACCCCACCGCTAAAAGGGCGAAACTCCAAAAAGCTGTGATTCATCACGCCTTCGCCTTTGGTGTCGGTTAAAAACTGCGAGCGAAAGCCGATAAGCCCGCGTGCTGGGATTTCAAATTCAAGCCGCGTTTGCCCGTCCCCTGTGGGCGACATATTTTTCATTTCAGCCTTGCGTTTGCCGAGCTTTTCTATAACCGCACCGCTGAATTCATCTGGCACATCGATGACTAAATGCTCAAAAGGCTCGGTTTTTACGCCGTTTTCGTTCTTTACGATGACCTCAGGGCGTCCCATACAAAACTCAAAGCCCTCGCGGCGCATATTTTCAGCTAAAATGGTGATTTGCAGCTCCCCGCGCCCGCTCACCTTAAATTTGCCCTCGCCATTTGGCTCAAATTTCATCGCAATGTTCGTTTTCATCTCGCTTTCAAGGCGTTCGGCGATTTTGTTGCTCGTTACGCTCTTGCCCTCAGTGCCAGCAAGGGGTCCGTCATTGACAGAAAAAACTATGCTTAAAGTCGGCTCTTCGATGTGTAGCGGGTCAAGCGGCATAGGATTTGCGCTATCTACGATACTATCGCCCACATCAAGTGCTTCAAATCCCGCAATAGCCACTATATCTCCTACAAAGGCTTCATCAATGTCCGTTTTTTCAAGTCCCATAAAGCCGATGAGCTTTGAAACGCGCCCATTTACCTTTGTGCCATCAGCCTTAGCAAGCGTTACGCTTTCATTTTTCTTTACCTTGCCGTTAAAAATTCGCGCGATGCCGATTTTGCCGACAAAATTATCATAGCCTAGCGTGAAAACTTGCAACTGCAAGGGGTTTTCCACGCTTCCACTTGGAGCTGGCACGCGCTCTAAAATCGTCTCAAAAAGCGGCTGCATATCCTTGCTCTCATCGTTTAAATCAAGCTTTGCATAGCCGTTTTTTGCCGCTGCATATACTATGGCAAAGTCTAGCTGCTCGTCATTTGCGCCCAAAGCCACAAACAAATCAAAGATTTCATTCACCACGCGGTCTGGTTCGGCGGCGGGTTTGTCGATTTTGTTGATGATGACAATGGGGCGCAGTCCTAGTGTAAGGGCTTTTTTCACCACAAATTTGGTTTGGGGCATTACGCCTTCTTGCGCATCGACAAGCAAAAGCACGCCATCGACCATTTTAAGCACTCGTTCAACCTCTCCGCCAAAATCGGCGTGTCCGGGCGTGTCGATGATATTGATTTTTGTGCCTTTATAATTTATCGCGGTGTTCTTTGAAAGTATGGTGATACCGCGTTCTTTTTCTATGTCGTTGCTGTCCATTACGCGCTCGCTAATTTGCTCGCGCTCACTAAAAGTGCCTGATTGCTTTAAAAGCTCATCAACCATAGTGGTTTTGCCGTGATCCACGTGGGCGATAACGGCGATATTTCGTATGTTTTGCAAGGTTTCTTCTCCGTATTTTTTTAAAAGCTATATTATACACAAAGATATTAAATTTAAAACCTTAAAACTTGGAACAGTTATTGCTTTGTGAAAGTAAATTTTGATTTTCAAAGGAGAGAAAATGTCAAAGGCAAACGCAGAGCAAACACTTATAGAGCTTAACTCAGGGACTGTGAGTAGAGAAAGTGAAATGTTAATGCAAGTTTTAGCTTTATTAGAAAGCTTAAAGTCAAAAACAAAGGGTAAAATGGCGAGAATTTCACCAGAACTTACCGAAATCTTTGCTGATGAGACAAATTTTGAAAAGGTTGCAAAGGCAAAGAATTTCGAGGAATTGTTAAGCGTTGTGGAGAGATTTAAATCATCAAATCAAATGCTTAAAATTCACTGCATAGAGCAGTTAAGAAAAGATTTTCCTGTTTTAGCCAAAAAAGAATTTTTATAAGGATTGAAAATGTCAAATTTCACTTCGCAAAATAATGTTTTAGACCTTGCTGCAAAACCAAGCGCAAAAAACATTAAGTCAAGCAACACAAAGGCTGAAACAAGCTCAAATGGCGAGCTTACAAACACTCAAAATGGCAAAGAGCCAAAAAGTTTTTTGGCGAATTTAATTCAAGCCATTGACGAAACAAATGAGTTTTTGCCAAAGCGGTTGCAAATTAGCGAAGAAGAAATTGTGCAAGAATTTATGTTTAAGATAGAAAAAGGCAATCTTTTTGGCGAATTTGGTGATGAAGAAAAGATTTCTATCTTTGAAAATTTAAGCTTTATGCAGATTCTTGGAGTTTTAGAAAATTTGCAAATTCAAAATTTTGAAGTTAAATTAGCAAATTTATCCACTCAAACTCAGCAATTTTTGCAAACTCAAAGTAATTTAGACAGCTTAAAAGAGGCAAAAAGCTTAAATGAGCTTTTAAATTTGGCTAAAAGTCTTAATTTAGAAGTATCAAATATAAAAATAGACCGCTTAACAGAGCTTCAAAGCACTTTTCCAAATTTAAATAAGGCTAATTTTTTCAGTCAAAATATAGAAACAGTATTTAAGGACTTTTTAAACAACAAAATTTCAAATATCATCAAAGAAAGTGGTATAAGCAAAGAAGAAATTTTAAATTCAAAAAACAAAAATGCGCAAAAACAAGACATTAGTCCGCTTTCTAAACTCCTAAAAGAAACAACTGTTAAAACAAATGATGAAAATCAAGATGATAAACCCGTCATAAAAACCGAGCCAAAAACCCTTTTAGACAAAGATACACAAAGTTTTGAAAATAAAGAAATCAAACCAAAAACAGTGGATTTAAGCAAAGAAGGTCAAGAAACTGTTTCAAAAAACGAAAGGGACATTAAGCAAGAAAAAGCTAATCCCATAAAAGAGCTTTCAAGTGCTGAGTCAAAATCTCAGCCAAAAAGCATTCAAAATGTGCCTCAAAACGAGCCTACAAAAGAAAAATTTTTAACAAAGCAAGATGATAAGGTCGTTTTTTCAAATCCTGAGCCTAAAAAAGAACTTCCTCAAGAGTCAAAAAAGCTTGCTTTAAACAGTGATGATACAAAAAAGCAAACTCAAAACACAAGCGCCCAAACAAGGGTTGAAAATTTAGAAAAACAGCCAAAAAGTGTTGAGCCAAAAGAAAACAAAACAGCTGAAATAAAAACGGATAAAGAAGTAAAGAGCGATGAAAAAAACCCTAAAGGTTTTGAAAAGGCTGTAATTGAGGATAAAAAAGAAAATAAAACTGTTGAAACTAAAACAACAGATAAAGAGCTTAAAACCGAGCCAAACAAAGAGCTAAAAATAGAACAAAATAAAATAAAAGATGAACTAAAAAACACATCTCATCAAGAGTTAAAAGCCGAAAATGCAAATAAAGAGCTTAAAACAGAGCCAAACAAAGAGCTTATAAATTCAAACAACACAAATGCAGAAACTAAAAATTTAGAACTTTTTGTAAATAAAATTCAAAACAAGGCTTTAAATTCAAGTTCAAATTCAAATGAATTTTCACAAAATTCAAATGAGCAAAACCACAACAAAGAAGCCCAAAGCAACAAAGAAATAAATTTAAATTCCAAAGAAGATAACAACGAGCTTAACAGCTTGCTCAAGGATTTAACTCAGGTTGCTCGAAGTGAGGTTAAAAATCAAGTAAATCTTAAAGAAACCTTTACTCAATTTTCTCAGGATTTAAAAGAGCAGTTGTCAAATTACAAGCCGCCCATTACTCGTTTTAACCTCACACTCAATCCCTCAAATTTGGGCGAGGTTGAAGTAACGCTTATACAAAGGGGAAACAACCTACACATAAGCTTTCATTCAAACACCAACACAATGAACTTGTTTGTTCAAAATCAAGCTGAATTTAAAAACTCACTTGTTAATATGGGCTTTACAGGACTTGAAATGAATTTTAGCGACCAAAGCAAAAAGGACAGACAGCAACAAGGTAAAAACCGCAATGCTTATAATTTTAAAGAAGAAAATGAGACTTTAAATGCAAATAATACCAGCTTGGAGATGATTTTGGCAAAATATTTCTAAAATTTGGAACAAAATTTGCTTTTAAATCAAAAAAAGGAGATACAATGGCACTTACAGAATTATCAAGTCCAACAGCGACTACTACGACAACAACAAATACAAACAGTGGCAGCACAAACAACAACACTACTACTAATAATACGACAAACGGCACAACAAATTCTACCACAGCCACTTCGTCTAAAAACAACGCTACTCTTGACAAAGACGCTTTTTTAAAGCTTCTTTTGATTGAACTTCAGCACCAAGACCCAACAGACCCTATGGATAGCGATAAAATGCTTACGCAAACCTCGCAACTTGCAGCACTTGAAATGCAACAAAACACTAACGAAACAATGTCAAAAATGGTTGAAACGATGAATCAGCTTTCTGAATCAATGCTTGCAAACAGCAATATGTCAGCCGTAAATGCCATAGGAAAAATGGGGGTTGTTAGTGAAAACTACATTAAGGTTAATGCTGGAGATGACACAGGCAGCCAGCAAATGAGTATAAAAATGTATTTTCCAAAAGATACTAAAGAAGGTGCAACTTTCCAAGTTATTGATAAAAACGGAGAAAAAGATAAGGTGGTTAGAACCTTTAAACTCACTAAAGATGAGCTTAAACAAGGTTTAAATAGCATACCTTGGGATTTAAAAAATGATGATAATACCTTTGTTGGTGCTGGAAACTACACCATAAAAGCTACCTACACAGATATAGATGGCAACACTTCTACTGCTGAGTTTGGTAAATATCCTATCGAAGCCGTTCGCTTTAAAGACGGAAAAACTTATGTGAAAATAGCTGGAACAGAGTATGAATTCAGCAAACTTAGCGAAATAAGCTAAAATTCAAAGGGATAGATAATGAATGCTTCGTTTTACAACGGTGTTCTTGGAGTAAAAACTCAAGGCTTTGGCATAGATATTACCTCACACAATATCGCTAATGTTAATACACCGGGTTTTAAACGCTCTCAATCAGAATTTGGTGATATTTTTTATAAAAGAATCACCACTCAATCAACAAACCCAGCACAAGCTGGTGTTGGTTCGCAGCCTAGTGCAAGTAAAATAACATTTGAACAAGGCACTTTTATGATAGCTGATGGCGAATTTGATGTGGCTTTGCAAGGAAAAGGCTTTTTTGGGCTTGTGGGCGGAAACAATCAAGCTTTTTATACAAGAAATGGTAATTTTATGAGAGACGGAGCGAATAATCTTGTTGATGCTTTTGGGAATTTCGTGCTTGGCACAATGAACCCAAATTTTGCCGCCATAACTTACAGCCAAAGGGTTTCTGAAGCTATGGGTAGGGTTTTGGGCGTGCCTGTAAGCAGTGGCTGGACCATCAACAACCCAAATCAAAATTTTGACATAGGAACAAGCGCAGCGCAAACAGCTCTTTCTGTGCCAAAAAATTTGTATTATTTTCCTGAGGTAACCACACAAGCAACTTTTAAAGGAACTATAAGTGTTGTGCCTGATGTAAAAACACAGTATCACACCTTAAAGCCCCAAGATGCAACGCTTAAAACAACAAACACAACCGAACTAAACTTTGATGGAGTTATCCCAGATAACTTGGGTGCAAATCAAGATGATGAAATCACTCTTTTATTAGAAGATGAAAATGGCAAAACATTTGAACACAAAGTTAAGCTAGGCGTAAATTTAGCCTTTACGGGCAGTATTAAAAAAGAAGATTTTCCTGATTTGGATTTGGATAGTGCAAAAATTACCAAAATAACTTTGGCTGATGACACTACTGAACTCACAGAAAATTTGCCAACACTTACCAAAAACGCTACTTTGGCTACTCTTACAGGTTCAGCAAATGAAATCGTTGATATAGACGGCAAAAAAGTCGAAGCAAAGGCTGGAGATAAAGTTACTGTAGTGCTTATTGATGCTAATAAAAAAACCTTTACCAAAGAATTGATTTTAGATGAAAATTTAAATTTTTCGAGTGATTTTTCAAACGATAAAACAGGTTTAGACCTTAACAATGCGACCGTAAAGGACATAAGTCTTGTTGCTACAAGAGAAAAATATGAAAATAAAAACTTTGGTGTGCGTGTATATAATGCTGATGGCAGCGTCAGCGCGCTTAAATACACCTTAATACCAAGACAAAGAGCTGAGGGCGAGGATTTCGTTTATGATGTTGTTGCTGGTGTATATGACTTGAATGGAAATATAATCGGCGCTCAGTCTAATGGGCTTATCACCTTTAATCAATTTGGCGCTTTGACCTCAAACACGCTTACTAGTGTGCCAAATCCAAATGGCGGAGTTATAAACATAAATTTTGGCACACCAACAAATAACCCAGCAACTGATGGAATAGGACCGGGTTGGGACGGTGTGCGTATAGACTTAAAAGCCAAAGCAGACCAAATAAGTTCATCTGGAGACGGTTTTCCTGAGGGTTATTTTTCAAGGTATCAAATCAACGAAGACGGCTCTTTAGTCGCACAGTTTAGCAACGGACGAACGGCTATTGTTGCAAAACTTGCTCTTTACAACTTTATCAATGAACAAGGCTTAGCTTCTGTGGGTTCAAACAATTTTATTCAAACTTCAAACAGCGGTCCAGCCTCTTTCATTTACAACAATCAAGGCGAATTAGCTTACACAGCGAAATTTGTAAGAAATAGACTTGAAAATTCAAATGCTGATTTAAGCGAACAGCTGACCAATCTTATCGTTATGCAAAAGGCTTATGATGCAAGCTCTAAAAGCATCACTACAAGCGACAAAATGATACAAACTGCTTTAAATATGAAAAACTAGGCTTAAGCGATAAATTCGATAAAGCCTAGAAAATATAAAATTTTAAGCCAAATTCGAGTATAATCATTTAAAAAATTCAAAAAAAGGATTTTTATGATTAAGGTCGAGTTTTTAGGACCCATTGAAAAAGCAAGCATTGAGCTTGACATTTACTCTTTGAGTGAGTTAAAGGCGCATTTGCAAAAGGACGAGGCTTTGAAAGAGTGGCTTGGGCTGTGCGCTGTGGCTGTCAATGATGAAATCGTTTCTAGCGTGGATACGCCCTTAAAAGATGGCGATAAAATCACGCTTTTGCCGCCTGTGAGCGGAGGTTAAGCTATGTTTGAGCTGCATAATGGGGCTTTGAGCGTTACTCAAATTCACAAAGCGTGGTTTGAACGCTACAAAAGCGAAAATTTAGGCGCGATGATTACTTTTTGTGGGATTGTGCGTGATGAAAATGGCGTTGAGGCTTTGTATTTTGAGATTTACGAGAAATTGCTTAAAGCCTGGTTTGATAAATGGTGCGAAAAAGTGGCGCAAGATAAGGTAGTGCTGTGCTTTGCACACGCCAAAGGGGAGGTTAAAATTCATCAAAGTAGCTATTTTGTGGCGGTTATCAGCAAGCAAAGAAAGCTAGGGCTTGCGCTCATCAACGAATTTGTCGAGGATTTTAAAGCAAATGCGCCTATTTGGAAGTTTGATGTGAAAAATGGCGTGAAAACTTACGCCTTTGAGCGTTCATCAAAGCTCAAACACGCTGGAATTTTGGGGTAAAAATGAGCTTAATGTCTTATGAAAAAGGGCTTGAAATCTTGCTTGCAAGCGTTTTGCCCTACGAAAAAGTCGAAAAAATCGCCCTTACGGAGTGTTTAGGGCGCATTTTAGCCTGCGACATAAGCGCGAATGATGATTATCCAGCCTTTGCCACAGCGTCAATGGACGGCTACGCCATTCGTTTTGCCGAGCAAGAAAACGCCCTCAAAATCATCGGTTCAGTGCCTGCTGGGACCTTTCCAAAATACTCGCCCAAAGAAAATGAATGTGTCAAAACCTTTACAGGCTCGCTAATGAGCGCAAATTTAGACACACTCGTGCCTGTGGAAAATGTAAGCGTTGAAAATGACACGCTCAAAGTAAATCAAAAAATGCCGCTAGGCTTTGCGGTGCGCGGTGTTGGAGAGAGTTACAAAAAGGGCGAAATTTTGCTCAAAAAAGGCACAAAGCTTGGTTTTAGTGAGCTTGCGCTTTTAGCTGAACTTGGTTTTTTTCACATAAGCGTCTTTATAAAGCCTGTAATAGGCGTTTTAAGCAGTGGCGATGAGCTGAAAGATTTGGGCGAAAGTTTGGATAATCCTGCTCAAATTCGCTCATCAAATCACATAGCCATAGCGAGTTTAGCGCGAAGTTTTGGCGCAAGGGCTATTATTTTTCCATTGCTTAAAGACAAACAGCACTCTGTAAAGCCTGCTATTGCGAACGCCCTTGAAAGTTGTGATATACTTATTACCACAGGCGGCGTGTCTATGGGGGATTTTGACTTTTTAAAAGCCGCTGTGCGTGAGTATGAGCTTATCATCGACAAGCTTGACATAAAGCCGGGCAGGCATATCAAGGTAGCAAAAAGCGGCAAGAAGTTTATTTTAGCCTTTGCGGGCTTTCCTTACTCATCGATGGTCGCCTTTCATTTAACAGCTAGGCAAATCCTAAATTCGTGGCTTTGCCAGAAAAATGACTTTGTCATCAAGGCTTTTTTGAAGGGCGCATACAGCAAAAAATCGCCCTTTTTTGAATTTGTCGCTTGCAATGTGGAGTTTGAAAACGGCAAGGTTTGCGTGAATTTAAAGGACAAAAAGCAAGGAAGTAGCGCGATTATTAGCAATTTAAATCAAAATTCAGCCCTAATGCTCGTGCCAAAAGAGTGTCAAAGGCTAGAAAATGGCGATTTAGTAAGCATTATGCTGCTTTCATAAAGGACAAAGCGTGATAATAGAAGCGAAAAGCATAGAGGACTTACGCCAAAGAGCCGATATAGTAAGCGTTATAGAGCATTATGTGGAGGTAAAAAAGAGCGGCTCGGCGTTTGTGTGCGTTTGCCCCTTCCACGATGACAAAAACCCAAGTATGAGCATCAACGCTCAAAAGGGCTTTTACCACTGCTTTGCGTGCAAGGCGGGCGGCGATGTGTTTAAATTCGTGCAAGATTATGAGCGCGTGGGCTTTGGCGAGGCGGTTGAGCGCGTGGCGAGCCTGTGTAACTTTACGCTTAATTACACCAGCCAAAAGCAAGAAATCAACAAGGCAATTTATGAAATTTTGCCCCTTTTAAACGCCTTTTACAAGCAGAATTTAAGCAAGCACAAAGAAGCCTTGCAATACCTTTACAACAGGGCTTTGAGCGATGATGATGTGCGAAAATTTGAGCTTGGTTATGCCCCAAGTTCAGCTGAGACTTTAAGACTGCTTAAAAACGAAAAAATCGAGCTTAAAAACGCCGCTGAATGCGGTGCGGTGAAATTTAGCGAAGAGCAAAAGGATTATTATGCAAGTTTTATTAACCGCATAAGTTTTCCTATATACGACCACAAGGGCTTGCTCGTGGGTTTTGGCGGGCGCACTTTGGATAGTGAAAATAAGGCAAAATATGTAAATTCCCCGCAATGCCGTCTTTTTGACAAATCGCGCGTTTTTTACGCCTTTCATCTAGCAAAAGAAGCAATCGCAAAGCAAAAAGAAATGATAGTTTGTGAGGGCTATATGGACGCCATTGCCTTTCACAAAGCTGGACTAAACAACGCTGTGGCAGTGCTTGGCACGGCACTAACCGAGCAGCATTTGCCCCTAATCAAACGCTACGAAGCGCGGGTGATTTTGTGCTTTGATAGCGACACGGCGGGCTTTAACGCCGCTATGCGTTCGGCTTTTCTTTTAAGCACGCACAAAATCGGTGGCAAGGTTGTGAATTTGCAAGGTGGCAAGGACGCTGCCGAGCTGGTGGCAAACGGACAGAGCAAAATGCTTTATAATGCGCTGGATAAGGGCGTAGAACTTGGTGAGTTTTACATAAGGGGCGTTGTGGCGGGCTTTGACTTGCAAACTCCGCTTGACAAGCAAAAGGCACTTGAAGCGGTGCAAAAATACACCTTTGCGCTTGAACCCCTAATAGCGCAGTCTTACACGAATTTAGTGGCGCAACTTTTGGGCGTGAGTGTTGATTTGGTAGGGCTTTCGCCAAGGGTAGGCTTTAAGAAAGGCTTTGAAAAAAACTTAAACGCGCCAGCAAAGCAAGCAAACACTGATTTAGCTGAACTTCAAGCCTTGATTTTTTTATATGAAAATCCTCAATTTCAAGCGCTTTTTTTAGAACTTTGCGATGAGCGTTTTTTTAAGGACAAAGAGAGTTTGCAGGCTATCTTGCAAGGGCAAGGCATAGAAAATGCGCTCGTGCGCGAACTGCTTGAATTTCAAAGCATAAAAAAGCTTAAAAAATTCCAAAGCGTTGATGAATTTTTGCTTTCTTTAAGCAAGATAATGCTTGGCTTTTTTAACCGCTCAAAGTGTGCTGATATAGTGTTTTCGCTCAAAAAACAGCTTTTAAGTCTTGTGGATAAAAATGTTTTTAAATTGCAAAAACAGCTTTCAAATGCTGAATTTCAAAGGCTTTTGAGCGAGATTTTAAAGGATTTAAAGCAAAATGACGATGAAAACGCCCTTATGCAACGGCTTAAAAACTTCCAAAAAAACCGCTTTGATTTGAGCGCGGAAATCTTTTGAATTTAACCCTTAAATTTAATCAAAAATTTGAAACTGCTTGATTTTATCCACATATCTGTCAAGGCTGTCGGCAAAAAGGGTAATGATGATTTTATTTTGCACTTTTTGAGCGATTTTAAGGGCAGCCGCGGCACAAGCTCCTGATGAAATGCCAGCTAGCACGCCTTCTTTTTGCGCTAAAAGCCTCACGCCCGCAAAGGCTTCATCATCGCTGATTTTAATCACCTCATCAACAAGCGATATATCCATAGTTTGCGGCACAAAGTGGTTACCTATGCCCTCTATATTTGCCTCTCCGCACTCTCCACCACCGATGATAGAGCCTACGGGGTCGCACAAAACGCATTTTGTGTGCGGATTTTTTTCCTTTAAAAAGCGTGAAATTCCGCTAAAACTGCCCCCGCTTCCAGCCCCGCACACGAAAAAGTCGATTTTACCCTCTAAATCAGCATAAATTTCGCGTGCGGTGCTTTCATAGTGGGCTTTTGGGTTGAATTCATTTGTGAATTGGTCAAAATAATAAGCGTTTGGCGTTTGCGTTGCAAGGGCTTTTGCTCGCTCTATGCTGCCGTCAATGCCTTGATTTTTGGGCGTGTGAATGATTTGCGCTCCAAGTGCTTTCATTAGGGCTTGTTTTTCGGGCGAAAATTTTTCAGCCACAACCAAAATCACCTTTAAATTTAGCTCTACGCCAGCAAGGGCAAGCGCAAGTCCTGTGTTGCCAGCTGTGGCGCAAATGATACTTGTTTTATCGCTGATAACTCCGCTTTCTTTGAGCTTTTTGAGCGAGTAAAGGGCGATTCTATCTTTTATCCCGCCTGCTGGGTTTTGGAATTCGCATTTAGCGTAAAGTTCGTTGCCATTTTGCGCGCCTATTTTGCTTAACTTTAAAAGCGGTGTGTTGCCGATAAGCCCTGCAATGCTTGTGTGTATCATTTACTAGCCTTTGAGATAGCTTTTTGTAAGTCTTTGATTAAGTCATCTGCGCTTTCAATGCCTACTGAAAGGCGGATTAACTCATCTTTTATCCCTAGTTTTGAGCGAATTTTCGGCGGTATAGAAGCGTGAGTCATCGATGCAGGGTGGCACAAAAGGCTTTCAACCCCGCCTAAACTCTCAGCAAGTGCGATGATTTCAGTGCTTTTAAAGAATTTCTTATAATCAAGCCCCTTTTTTAGCTCAAAACTTATCATTCCGCCCCCGCTTTTTGCTTGTTTTTTGTGTGTTTCATAATATGAACTTTGCTTTAAAGCTGGATAATACACCTTTTCAACGCTTTTGTGGCTTTGCAAAAACTCAGCGATTTCAAGCGCGTTTTGGCTGTGCTTATCCATACGAAGTGCCAAAGTTTTAAGCCCACGAACCAGCAAAAAGCTGTCAAAAGGCGCAAGCACCGCACCGATAGCATTTTGCAAAAAGCCAAGCCGCTCGCCAAGTTCCTTGTCGTTTGTAACTACCAAGCCACCGATGACATCGCTGTGTCCGCCTATGTATTTAGTCGCTGAATGCACCACTATATCAATACCAAATTCAAGCGGGCGTTGCAAATAAGGCGTCATAAAGGTGTTATCGATGATAGAAATGATGCCTTTTTGCTGAGCGATTTTTGCAATTTTTTCTATACTCACCACGCTTAAAAGCGGATTTGCAGGCGTTTCAAACAAAATCGCCCTTGTTTTTTTGCCTATGAGTTTTTGTAAATCATCGTAATTTTCACCCTCAAAGATAGTATAATTTATCTCAAAGTTCCTAAAAACCTTATCCAAAAGCCTAAAAGTGCCGCCATACACCTGCGCTAAGATGATTATCTCATCGCCACTTTTAAAAAGGCTTAACACATTTGCCAAAGCCGCAAGCCCAGAAGCGTAAGCAAAGCCGTATTTGCCGCCTTCTAGCTCAGCGATAAGGCTTTCAATGCCGTCTCTTGTGGGGTTTTTCGTGCGTGAGTATTCATAGCCCAAATTCTCGCCAAGCGCGTTTTGCTTGTAGGTTGAGGTCTGATAAATAGGCACATTGACAGCCCCTGTGCGAGGGCAAGTGGTAAGTCCTGCGTGGATTAAAGCCGTTTCAAATGAAAAATTTCGCATTCTTTTCCTTTTAATAATGAGGAGTTTAAAATATATAATTCTAACTAAAATTATCTTTAATTTAAATTAAAACTCTCATTTTACTTTATAAATTGTTATAACATTTACTCAAAAAAGCTACAATTTTCAAAGAAAATTTAAGGTTAAAGCTTTATGGCAAGAAGAAAGAAAAAATACAAAGGCATTGTTGCTGGTTTAGTTTTGGTTGCTGGTTTAGTTTTATCAGTGCAGTTTCAAATTTTTGAAAGACAAGCGCCTATAATCTACATAGAAGATACTGTATATACGAATTTCCAAACTCCGCTTGCTCTTAGAATTTCTGATGATGGTTTGGGGTTAAATTATGCTAAAATCACCCTCAAAAAAGATGAAAAAGATTCAGATGTCGTGCTTTATGATGAAAGTGCAAGAGGCAAAAAAGAACTTGTTTTAGAAATTTCTTTACCCAAAATCATCAAAAACGCCCAAAATTACACCCTGCTCATAGAAACCAAAGATAACAGCCTTTGGAATTTTTTTATAGGCAATAAAACTGTTAAAAAAGTTCTTGTCGTAGCTGATACGAGAAAACCAGCTGTAAATATTTTAGGCAATTCTTATCAAATCGAGCAAGGCGGAGCGGCGGCTGTGGTTTTTGAAGCAAGAGATGAAAATTTGCAAGAAATTCACATAGAAAATGATAAGGGCAAAAAATTTAAGGTCCTGCCCTATATTAAAGAAAATCACTACGGCGCGCTTATTGCTTGGGATGCCAAAGATAAAGATTTTATAGCCTATGTTGTTGCCAAAGATAAGGCGGGCAATGTAGCCAAAGAACGCATTAGATACTATGTGAAAAATAGAATTTATAAAGATTCAAACATAGCTTTAAAGGATAAATTTATAGACGGCAAAATTGATGATTTAGTTCATCAATACGCACCTGATGAGAATTTTAACCGACTTGAAAAGTTTAAATTTATTAACGAAACCTTGCGTTTGAGTAATGAAGAACTTATTCATAAGCTCAGTTCTAATGTAAGCAGCAAGAGCTTTAATGACTTAAATGTTTCAAGGTTTGTGCCTTTAAAAAATGCTATGAAAGTGGCTGACTTTGCCGACCATAGATTTTATTCTTATAATGAAGACTTTTTGAGCGATTCTTATCACATGGGGATTGATTTAGCGAGTGTTGCAAGAGATGATATTTATTCAAGTCTCAGCGGTAAGGTTGTTTTTGCTGGTGATAATGGAATTTATGGCATAAATATCATCATCGACCACGGCTTTGGAATTTATAGTCTTTATGGGCATTGCAGTTCTAAACTCGTGGCTGAGGGCGATGAGGTAAAGGCTGGAGATATTATCGCAAAAACAGGCATCACAGGCTTAGCCTTAGGAGACCATTTGCATTTTGGGATTTTGGTGCAAGGCGTGGAGGTGCGACCTGAACAGTTTCAAGATGAGACTTGGATAAAAACTAATATCACTTCAGTTTTTGAAGAAAGCAAAAAAATCATATTAAGGCAAAGATAATGAAACAATTAACCATAGCAAAAGCCGTTAAAGGCGTAGGCATAGGACTACACAAGGGCGAGCCTATCGAGCTTTGTTTAGAGCCTTTGGAGGCAAACAGCGGCATAGTTTTTTTTAGAAGCGATTTAAATGTGAGTTTTAAGGCTGAGCCTGCAAATGTCATCAACACAAAGCTAGCCACAGTTATAGGCAATGAAAAAGCTTCTGTATCAACAATAGAGCATTTAATGAGTGCCATAAATGCTTACGGGATAGATAACATTCGCATAGTTTTAAATGCAAATGAAGCTCCTGTAATGGACGGCAGCTCCATAAGTTTTTGTATGATGCTTGATGAAGCGGGTTTGCGCGAGCTTGATGAGCCAAAGAAAATTTTGGTGATAAAAAAGACTATTGAGGTAAAAGACGGCGATAAATTCGTGCGCATCACGCCCACAAATGAGCCACGCATCAATTATACCATTAAATTTGACAACGCTTTAATCGGCGAACAGCATTATAGCTTTGAATTCAGCAAGAAAAACTACATAGAAGAAATAGCCCGTGCGCGCACCTTTGGCTTTTTAAAAGATGTCGAAACCCTGCGAGCGATGAATTTAGCACTTGGGGGCAGTCTTGAAAACACGGTAGTTTTAGATGATAACCGCATTTTAAACCCTGAGGGCTTGCGCTTTCGCGATGAATTTGTGCGACATAAAATTTTAGACGCCATAGGGGATTTAACCTTGCTTGGATATAGAGTTTTTGGGGATTATGTCTCTTATGCGGGCAGCCATCACTTAAATCACTTGCTGACAAAAGCCGTGCTGGCTGATACAAGCGCCTATGAAATCATAAGCCTTGAAAAAGAAAAAGAACAAGCCTATGAAAAGGTGTTTGCCTAGCGATGACTTTACTCTTAAACGCCCTTGCAAGTCCCATTCAGTTGGGGCTTTATAAAGATGATGAGCTTTTTAAACGCTATGAAAGCGATGAAAAGGCGAGCGAGTTTTTGCCCGTGATTTTGGAGCAAATTTTGGCTGAATTTAGCCTAAAAAGGCTCATTTACGCAAATGGACCGGGTTCTTTTATGGGGATAAAAATCAGCTTTGTAAGCCTTAAAACATTAAGCATAGTGCTGAATTTACCACTCTTTGCGGTAAGTGCCTTTGAGCTAAATGATTATGCGCCCATTAGGGCAAACAACGCCTTGTGCTTTGTTTATGATAAGGGGCAAATAGCCTTGCAAAAGGCAGTAGCGGGCGAGTTTGCTTTGCCAAAAAATTTAAAGGGGCTGAATTTATCAAGCGATAATGCGCCTTTTTATTTTTTGGACGCGGTGTAAAGCAAAAAAGGATAAGTTTGTGAATATAAAAATTCCAGCCACAAGTGCAAATTTAGGACCGGGCTTTGACTGTTTAGGTTTGAGTTTAAAATTTTTTAATCAAGTGCAAATTCAAAGGGCTAAAATTTCAAGCATAAACATAAAAGGAGAGGGAGAAAAAAATATTTTTCTCAGAAAAAATAATGCCTTTGTGAGAATTTTTAACGAACTTTACCAAGATTTAAGCGGAGAAAAAGCAAATTTTCGCTTTGAATTTACAAATAATATCCCCTTTTCACGCGGGCTTGGCAGCTCATCGGCTGTTATTGTTGGTGCTGTGGCAAGTGCTTATATGATGGTTGAAAAAAAAGCAGACAAGCAAACCGTGCTTAATAAAGCCTTGCATTATGAAAAACACCCTGACAATATCGCCCCAGCGACATTTGGTGGCTTTGTGTGTAGCGTGGTTCAAAAAAATGAGGTATTGAGCATAAAAAAAGATATAGATAAAAATTTAAGAGCCTTGCTTGTTATTCCAAACGAGTCGATGAACACGAAAAAATCTCGTTCAAATTTGCCTAAAAATGTTAGTTTTAAAAACGCTATTTTCAACCTTTCTCATTCTTCTTTTTTAACCGCTTGTTTTTTAGAAAAAAGGTATGAAATGCTGAAGTTTGCAAGTTTTGACAACTTACACCAAAACCAAAGAATGAAAACTTTACCAGAACTTTTTGCTGTGCAAAAACTCGCCCTTGAAAACGGTGCTTTACTCAGCACCCTTTCAGGCTCTGGAAGTTCTTTTTTAAACATTGTTCATAAAGATGATGTCCTAAAACTTGATAAAAAAATGAAGGCAAAATTTGGACATTTTGGGGTAAAAATAGTTGAATTTGATAATAAGGGCTTTGATTTTTGCTAAAAAATGAAAAAAAGGGTATAATTTGCACACCCATTAGAATGTGTATTGTTTGCAGGAAAAGAGTTGAGCAAAAAAACCTTTTTCGTTTGCAAATAAAAGCGGGTGAAGTTGTTAAATTTACAGGTTTTGGACGCAGTTTTTATCTTTGTGAGCTTTGCGCTCAAAAGGATACAAAAGTTTTGCAAAAAGCATTTTCTAAAATTTATAATGGTATAATACAGCCGAATTTTAAGGAGATATTGTTAGATGACAAAGGTTAAGATTAGTGATATAGCCAAAGAAATGGGCTATTCAAACAAGGATATTCTTCAAAAAGCAAATGAGCTTGGACTGAGCGTAAAAGCAGCAAACAGCTCTGTAACAGAGGAAGAAGCAGCTGGAATTTACGAGTATATACAAACAAATCTCATTCCTGAAATGTTTAAGGCAAAGCTTAAGGTTGTTGCACCAAAAAAGGTAAGCAAAAAAGAAGAAAAGCTTGAAGAAGAACCCAAAAAACAAGTGAGCAAAAACACGGAAAAAAAGGAAGTAAAAAAGCCTAAAAAAGATGATTTGGTTGAAGAAAAAAAAGAGGATAATATACAAGAAAATACAGAAGAAAACCTAGCAAAACGGCGTGGGCTTGTTATTGTTAAGAAAAAAAGAGAGCAAAATGCGAATTTACAAAGCTCTTCGCAAAAAAGTGGCGAGAATTTAAAGCCAAGCGAACGCATAGATTTGAAAGATATGTTTTCAAGCACGCAAAATTTAGACAAAAAGCCCAAAAAATCCAAAGCAAAGTCCCAGCCTGTCAGCAAAAAAGACAGCACGACAAAGATGGATTTGCTTGCTAGCAACGATTTTAGCGACATTTCGCTTGATGATGAGGATATCATCGTTTTGCCAGACTTTACGCAAAATGCCATACAGCCAAAGCCAGAGCCTGTTAGCACCAAAAAACAACCAAGCGTTTTAAGACAAAGTTTTAATCAATTCACAGAAGGCGGCATTCAAAGAAGAAGTCGCAAAAAACCGCCAAAAAGAGTGGAGAAAAAAGAACGCGCCGAAGTGAAAAGCGTGCAAATTCCAAAAGAAATTCGCCTTTATGAATTTGCTGATAAAATCGGCAAAAACACAAGCGAACTTATCTCAAAACTCTTTATGCTCGGGCTTATGACGACTAAAAATGACTTTTTGGACGAAGATGCCATAGAAATTTTAGCTGATGAATTTGGGATTGAAGTGAGCATCATCGATGAGGCTGTGGAATTTGACTATGTTAAAGAATATGAAAGCGCACAAGATGAAAGCAGCAGCGAGGCGCGCGCGCCTGTTATCACCATAATGGGGCATGTAGACCACGGCAAAACTTCACTGCTTGATTACATACGCAAATCACGCGTGGCAAACGCTGAGGCTGGCGGTATCACGCAACATGTGGGCGCTTATATGGTAGAAAAAAATGGGCGCAAAATCACCTTTATCGACACTCCCGGACACGAGGCATTTACGGCTATGCGTGCGCGTGGAGCGAGCATAACGGACATTGTTATCATCGTAGTTGCCGCTGATGATGGGGTAAAGCCCCAAACCAAAGAAGCCATAAATCACGCCAAAAGTGCTGGCGTGCCGCTCATCATCGCTATAAACAAAATCGACAAAGAGGGCGCAAATGTCGATATGGTAAAGACTCAGCTTGCTGAGCTTGAAATCACGCCTGTGGAATGGGGCGGCTCGTATGAATTCGTGCCTATTTCGGCTAAAAACGGCACGGGGGTTGATGATTTGCTTGAAATCGTGCTTTTGCAGGCTGACATTTTAGAGCTAAAAGCCAACCCAAAAGCCTTTGCAAAGGCAAGCGTAGTAGAAAGCTCGGTGCAAAAGGGGCGCGGGGCAGTGGCTACCATCATCGTGCAAAACGGCACGCTCAAAGTGGGCGATACCATAGTCGCTGGCGTGGCTTATGGCAAGGTGCGAGCGATGAGCGATGACACGGGCAAGGCTTTGAAAGAGATAAAGCCGGGCGAATGTGGCGTTATCGTGGGGCTTAGCGAAGTGGCTGAGGCTGGGGAGGTGCTTATTAGCGTAAAAAGCGACAAAGAAGCGCGTGAGTATGCCGCAAAACGCTTTGAACACAACCGACAAAAAGAGTTGAGCAAATCCACAAAGGTAAGCATTGACGAGCTTGGCGCAAAAATCAAAGAGGGCAACCTAAAATCCTTGCCTATCATCTTAAAAGCCGATGTGCAAGGCTCTTTGGAGGCTTTAAAAGCCAGCCTTGAAAAGCTCAAAAACGATGAGATTAAAATCGATATTATCCATTCAGGTGTCGGCGGTATCACGCAAAGCGACATTGAGCTAGCTTCGGCAAGCGAAAATTCCATAGTTTTGGGCTTTAATATCCGCCCAACAGGCGATATAAAAGAAAAGGCAAAGGACAGAGGCGTAGAAATCAAAACCTACAATGTCATCTACAACCTAATCGATGATGTTAAAGCGCTTTTAAGTGGGTTGATGAGTCCTATCATCAGCGAGGAGCAACTCGGACAAGCTAAAATTCTGCAAGTCATCTCCGTGCCAAAAATAGGGCAAATCGCAGGTTGTATGGTAAGCGATGGCGTCATCAACCGCGGAGCGAAAATAAGGCTCATAAGAGAAGGCGTTGTCGTCTTTGAGGGCAATGTAAGCTCACTCAAACGCTTTAAAGACGATGTCAAAGAAGTCGCCAAAGGCTATGAATGCGGCGTTGGGATTGAGGGGTGTAATGATATGCGCGAGGGAGATTACATAGAAAGCTACAAAGAAGTAGCGCAAAGAGCGGAGATATAAAATGCCAAAAATCTCAGCTCTAATGCCCGTTTATAACTCAAATTTAGCCTATCTTAAAGAGACTATTGAAAGCGTGCTTAACCAAACTTTTAGCGACTTTGAATTTTTGATTTTAAACGACTCGCCGCAGAATTTGGAGCTTGAAAATTTCATTTTAGAGTATGCTAAAAAAGATGAGCGCATAAAATATTTTAAAAACCCGCGAAATTTAGGCATTAGTGGCTCTCGCAACAAACTCATAGACTTAGCAAAGGGCGAATTTTTAGCCGTCATCGACCACGATGATGTAAGTGTTAAAGAACGCTTTGAAAAGGAGGTGGCGTTTTTGGAAGCAAATGAAGAAGTAGGCGTTGTGGGCGGTGGCATTGAACTAATGAGCAGTAAAAAAAGTGAATTTTTACCGACAAAAAGCGTGGCTATCAAACTTCGTTTAATGCGCAAATATGCCTTTTTGCACCCAACAACAATGATGCGAAAAAGCATTTTGCAAGAAAACCAAATTTCTTATAATGCCCTTTATAGTCCTTGCGAGGATTATAAACTTCATTGTGATTTGATTGACAAAACCGAATTTGCGAATTTAGATGAAATTATGCTTTATTATAGAAATTACGACAATACAAGTGAGCAAAGTTCAGCTAAAATGGACAAAATCACCGAAGCTATTATCGATGAAAACAAAACGAAATATCCACAGCTTTTTAAACTAGCAGAATACACAAGAATGACAAGAGAAACAAAGATTGATATTTTAGGCTTGCCTTTATTTAAACTCACTCACATTTATCCGCATACTAAGCTTTATTTTTTAGGCATACCGCTTTTTAAAATCACCTATAAAACTATTCAAAATAGATTTGTCTTTTCTGTGTTTAATCAACTAAGACTTTTAAAAATTCAAACTTATTTTAAGGACACACAATGAAAGGCATAATTCTAGCAGGGGGCAGTGGTACGAGGCTTTACCCCATCACAAAAGGCATCAGCAAGCAGCTTTTGCCCGTCTTTGACAAACCGATGATTTACTATCCGCTTTCTGTGCTAATGCTTGCAGGCATTACGGATATTCTCATCATCACCACGCCCCAAGATAGCGCAAATTTCAAGGCACTTTTGGGAGACGGGGCGGACTTTGGCGTGAATTTAAGCTACTGTGAGCAGCCAAGCCCTGACGGACTAGCCCAAGCCTTTATTTTGGGCGAGAAATTTTTAGGGCAAAGCCCAGCTTGCCTTGTTTTAGGGGACAACATTTTTTACGGCGGCGGCTTAACTCCGCTTTTAAAAAACGGCGTAGAAAGCGCAAACAAAGGCTTTGCAACAATCTTTGGCTACAAGGTGCGCGACCCGCAAAGGTATGGCATAGCTGAATTTAATGCAAAAGGCGAAGTTATAGGGCTTGAAGAAAAGCCAGCCGTGCCAAAGAGCGATTATGCTGTAACGGGGCTTTATTTTTACCCAAGCGGAGTGAGCGCGCTTGCAAAGCAAATCCGCCCAAGTGCGCGCGGCGAGCTTGAAATCACTTCACTGAACGAGCTTTATTTAGCGCAAAAGCGGTTAAAATGCGAGCTTATGGGGCGAGGTTTCGCGTGGCTTGACACAGGCACGCACGACTCGCTTTTAGAAGCAAGCAGCTTTATCCAAACCCTACAAAAAAGGCAAAATCTCAAAATCGCTTGTTTAGAGGAAATCGCCTTTTTAAACGGCTGGATTGATGAGGGCAGGTTGCGCGAACTTGGAGAAAAGATGAGTAAGAATGATTATGGAAGATATTTGTTAAATTTAATAAATGAAAGGTAGATTTGGCTTTGGCTTTTAGCGAATTTTACAGGAGTTTGAAAAAATTTAGCTTCGGCAGGTTTTATTACCTAGCCTCGCAAAATTTTTTCGGCACAACCTGCAAACTTCATCTAAAATCCTTTGCCAAATGAAAGCACACAAACAAAGTTGTTTGTAAAATGTGGCTTGTTTTTTGACGAAATTCGCTAAAAACCAACGCCTAAAAAAGGATAAAAATGGAATTTATAAAGACAAAACTAGACGGCGTCATCATCTGCCAGCCACAAATTTATGCTGATGAGCGCGGTTATTTTGTTGAAACTTTTAGGCTTGATTTGCTTGAAGTTTTCACAAATTGCAAGTGGAATTTCGTGCAAGATAATGAAAGCTGTTCGCAAAAAGGCGTCTTGCGCGGACTGCATTTTCAGCTACCCCCGCACGCTCAAAGCAAGCTCGTGCGTGTGGTGCGTGGGCGCGTGCTTGATGTGGCGGTGGATATTCGGCGAAATTCAGCGACTTTTGGCGAATTTGTTGCTGTGGAGTTAAGCGGAGAAAACAAACGCCAAATCCTGCTGCCAAAGGGCTTTGCACACGGCTTTTTGGTGCTTGAAGATGACACGGTTTTTGCCTATAAGGTTGATAAGTTTTACAACAAAGAGTGCGATAGGGGCATTTTGTGGAATGACGCGCAAATTAACATAAATTGGGGCGATTTTTATGATTTAAATAAGCTGATTTTAAGCCAAAAAGATAAAATTCAACCCACGCTAAATGAAGCAAAAGAGTTGTTTTAAGGACTAAAATGCAAGAGAAAAATTTAAGCGAAACGACAATAAAAAACGCCATCATTTTACCCTTTGAAAAGGGTGAAAATTTTGGCTCTAAACATAGTGGCGTTTATGATGAGCAAGGCTTTAAAATTTCAAATTATTACTGTGATTTTGTTTTTAAAAAAGATTTTAAAGCCCCAAAAGCCTTTATTAAAGCTGATAAAATTCTAAAACAGGGGGGGGGTATTGTGATATGAGTGTCGTGTTTTTAGGCTTTTTAAGTGGCTTTCACGGACATTTTATCACAGAAGAACTTGCAAGGCTTTGGTGGGTTTTGCAAAATGGAATAAAAAGCCATAAATTTGCCTTTGTGCGTTACAAAAGAGCAAGTTTAGGTGCTTTTGAACGCTTTGTTTTTTCGCTTTTTGGGCTTGATGAAAGCAATCTCATCGCCATCACAAAGCCTACTCAATTTAAAGAACTTATCTTGCCAGCTCGTTCTTTTTCTTATACGCAAAATCCACTCTACACAAAAGAACACCGCGAAGTGATTGACTTTATCATCAAGCAAGTAAAGCCTATACAAAATGATAAAATTTATCTTTCTCGGCAAAAATACACAAAGGCGTTAATCTACGAGTGGGGCGATAAATATGTCGATGAGTTTTTCCAAAAAAAAGGCTATAAAATTGTTTATCCAGAGACAGTTTCGCCACAAAAACAACTCGCTCTTTATGCGGGCTGTAAGCATTTAGCGGCTATTAGCGGGACCTTACCGCATAATGCTATCTTTATGCCACAAGGCTCAAAACTCACCATAATCAAAAAAGCTCGTTATCACAACGGCACGCAAGCCTTTGTTGATGAATTTAAAGGACTTAAACGAGATGATATAGATGCTTGTTTGGAGCTTTTTGGCGTAAATATCGGACGCGGTCCCTTTGTGATTTTGATGAGAGATTTACCTTTAAGCCCTCAAACTTTGCGTGATTATAAAGCCTATATTAAAGCGTATTTAAGGGAGTATTTAAGGCAACTTACACGAAAAATACTCGCCACAATGCCTACAAAAACACAACTTGATGAGAGTTTTACCGCCTTTAAAGATGAAATTCAAAGCATAGATGAAAAACTTTTTGTAGATTTAAAGTCAAATTTTAGGGCTTTTGAGCGATGGGCAAGGCTTTTTTACTCTTATCCAAAACTTGCGTATTTGGGCTTTAACCTTTATCATTTGCCCCAAAAGATTTTTATGGAAAGCTTTCGAGCTTGGAACAAGTGGTAAGATGATGAAAAAAATGAAATTAAGCGAGCAAATCATTAAAAACGCTGTTGTTTTTCCCTTTGGCGCGTTGCAGGGCATTTATAATGAAAATGGATATAGAATTTCAGGGCAAACGCAGAATTACAAAGCAAACTTTAAGGGCAAGATTCAATTTATCAATGAAAAAGTCGTTTTTTTGGGCTTTTTTCGCGCTCATCACGGGCATTTTATCACAGAAGAGCTTGCAAGGCTTTGGTGGGTTTTGCAAAACACGGCTCATCATAAATTTATTTATAGCCGTCTTCATAGCAAGGAATTTTCAGCTTTTGAGCGTTTTATTTTGGATTTTTTTAACTTAAATGAGCGAAATTTGATACCCATCACAAAGCCTACAAAATTCGCGCAAATCACCGTGCCTGATGATTCTTTTTGGAATGAAAATGGCATTGAAATGCACAGAAAAATGATAGATTTTATCACTTCAAAGATTACGCCTGTTAAAAGTCAAGCCCTTTATCTTTCGCGCCGTAGATTTGACAAGGCGCGTTCGCTTGAATTTGGCGAGGAATTTTTCGAGGAATTTTACGCACAAAAAGGCTATAAAATAGTGTATCCTGAGACACTTTCGCCAAGTGAGCAATTAGCACTATGGGGGGGGGGGATTAAAATTTGCTTGCGTAGGGGGAACTTTGCCGCATAATATGATTTTTGCCCCTTATGGCAGTGAGCTTGAAATCGTGCTTAAAACTTCTTTTCCTAATGGTTTTCAAAGCATTGTTGATAAAATCAAACAGCTTAAAACAAAAAGAATTGATGCTTATATAGAACTTTTTGGCGTAGCTGCTGGGCGTGGTCCATTTTTATTTTTACCACAAAATCTTACAATGAGCAAAGACAGCTTACACAGCACAGCAAATAATATTCATCAATATCTCACAGAATACAAAAAAGATTTAGCCGCAAATCGCTTATTGCAAAAGCCTACTCAAACGCAGTTAAATGAAAGTTTTTTGAACTTTAAAGCAAGGATAAAGCAAGTTAATAACGAGCTTTTTGAAGTTTTATCGCAAGAATTTAAGGCTTTTGAACGCTTTTTAAGGCTTTATTTTTTCAGTCCAAAGCTAGCGTGGTGGTTTTTTAGGGTAAGGTATTTTCCAAGTATCGTAGCAAAAGAGTTTCGCCGAACGCTTAAAAAGGTTTCCAAATGAAAGTTTTAGTTACAGGTGCAAACGGACAATTAGGCAGTGAAATTTGCTTTTTGCAAGATAAATTTAAGGATTTAAATTTTGTTTTTGTGGATAAAAACGCGCTTGACATTACAGACGAAAAAGCCGTATTTGCGGCACTTTGTCAAGACAAATTTGACGCGGTGGTAAATTGCGCGGCTTTTACAGCGGTGGATAAGGCTCAAAATGAAAGCCAAAGAGCCTTTGCGGTAAATGAAAAAGGCGCGCTACATTTAGCCAAAGCGTGCAAGATGAGTGGTGCGAGGCTTGTTCATATTTCGACTGATTATGTTTTTGATGGCAAGGCGAGCAAACCGCTTGCTGAAAGCGATAACACCGCACCGCTTGGCGTTTATGGGGCAAGCAAAAGAGCGGGCGAGCTTGCGATTTTAAGCGAAAATTTAAGCAAATCTTGCATTATCCGCACGAGCTGGCTTTACAGCGAATTTGGCAGCAACTTTGTCAAAACCATAGCGCGTTTAGCCTTGACAAAAGAAGAAATTTCAGTAGTTAGCGACCAAGTTGGCTCACCGACAAACGCAAGGGATTTAGCACGCGCCATTTGCACTATCTTGCCAAAACTTGACACGCTAAATGGCACAGAAATTTTTCACTACGCAAATGAGGGCGTGGCGAGCTGGTGGGAATTTGCGTGTGAAATAGTGCGAATTTTAGGCGCAAGTTGCGTTGTAAAAAGCGTGAGTTCAAGCGAGTATTTAGCGATGAATGCGGACAAAATCATCGCCCCTCGCCCATTTTACAGCGTTTTAGACACAAGCAAAATCAAAGCGCATTTTAAGCTTACAATCCCACAATGGAAAGAGAGTTTAGCTAAATTTGATTTTAGTAAAATTTAAGCATTTTTTTACGCAAGAAGTGAAAATTGTCGTAAAATGTTAAATCAAATTCGGTTTTTGCAAATTTTGATAAAAAAGAAAGGATTAGACAATGAAAAGCATTTTAATCACAGGCGGGGCGGGCTTCATCGGCAGCAACTTTGTGGAGCATTTTTTAAGGCACAATGAGGATTTTTTCGTGCTAAATTTGGACTTGCTGACTTATGCGGGAAATTTGGCAAATTTAAGCGAAGTTACGGCGGACAAAGAGCTTGCAAAGCGTTATGAATTCGTGCGTGGCGACATTTGCAACGGCGAGTTGCTTGACTATCTTTTTGCGCGCTTTGAGATAAAGGGCGTGATTCACTTTGCGGCTGAATCGCATGTGGATAATTCTATCGCAAACCCTGCTATTTTCACGCGCACTAACGCACTTGGCACGCAAACCTTGCTTGAAGCAGCGAAAAAAGCGTGGCTAAATGCCCCAAATGAGCCAAAAAAGGGCTATGAAAACGCGCGTTTTCATCACATAAGCACGGATGAAGTGTATGGCACGCTTGGTAAAACGGGGCTTTTTAGTGAGCAAACGCCTTACGCGCCAAACTCGCCCTACTCGGCAAGCAAAGCCGCGAGTGATTTTATCGTGCGCGCCTACCACGAAACCTTTGGGCTAGACACCATCATCACAAACTGCTCAAACAACTACGGACCAAAGCAACACGCCGAAAAGCTCATACCTACCATAATCCGCTCGTGTTTAAATGGCGCGAAAATCCCTATTTATGGAGACGGACAAAATGTGCGCGACTGGCTTTTTGTGAATGACCACTGCACAGGCATTGAACTAGCCTTTTTTAAGGGAAAAAGCGGCGAGTGCTACAACATAGGCGGGCGAAATGAACGCACGAATTTACACATAGCGAGCAAAATTTGCGAGATTTTAGATGAGCTAAAACCGCGTGCAAACGGCGGTAAATACGGCGATTTGATAAGTTTTGTTAAAGACAGGGCAGGGCACGATAAACGCTACGCCATAGATGCGAGCAAAATCGAAAACAAGCTTGGCTGGAGGGCAAAAGAAAACTTTGAAAGCGGGATTGTAAAGACTATTGAGTGGTATTTAGCGCGTTTGTAGCGTTTAAAGTGGCTTTGTAGCGTGGAATTTGTCTTTTTAAAATGCTATTTTGCACCTTGCATATAAGCGTAAGGCAAGGGTGTATTTTAACTTTCATCGCAAGTATTAATGCGCACTATTTATATTTACAAGCAACAAAAGAGGCGCTTGAAGAAACTAGCGCGCAAGAGGCTAAAAGTTAAAATAACATTAAAGCATTTCAATGTGTTAGTAAAGTTTAGCTACAATTCATCAAAAAAGGTAAGATGATGAAAAATGAAAGCCAGATAAAGCAGCTACGCACGCAGAGCATTTTAAAAGAGCTTATCCCCGAAGCTTTGGCAAACCTTGATGATGAAGTGTTGCGAAACCTTTGTATCACCGATGTGGAGTGCAAAAAAGGGCGTTATGATGCCTTTGTTTTCGTGGATAAAATGTTTTTTAACGCGCACGAGCAGGAGTTGATTTTGGCTAAGCTACAAAAAGCCGCAAACGCCTTGCAGAACTACTGTATGAGCGAGCAAGGCTGGTATCGCTGCCCTAAATTTCACTTTAAATTTGACGAACGGCTTGATTATCAAAACCATATCGATGAGCTTTTTGAGAAAATCCACAAGGAAAAAAATGCCTAAAATAGCCTTTTGCCACGCAAATTTAGCGTATTTTCAAAGGCAAAGTAATGCTTGAATTTGACTTAAAAGCCCTTTGCGAGCAAGCGGGCGTGAGCCTTTATGATGATGAGCTAGTGAGCGAAAATGGGCGCAAAATCTACCGCGTATATATCGCTAAAAAAGGTGGCGTGAGCTTAGAAGAGTGCGCTAAACTCAGCGAAATTTTATCGCCCATACTTGATGTCAAGCCACCTTGCGCAGACGAATACTCGCTTGAAGTAAGCAGTCCAGGGCTTGAACGAAGGCTTGTTAAGCCGCAGCACTTTGAGTTAAGCGTTGGCGAAAGGGCTGTTTTTGTGATGAGTGATAAAAGCAAGATTGTGGGCGAAATTTTGGGCATCTCAAAGGCTCAAAGCAAGCTAAACGCCAATGAAAAGGACACTACAAGCATTAGCGTGCGTGATGAAAATGGCGAGCAAAAAGAGCTGAATTTAAGCGAGATTAAAAAGGCAAAAACCTTTGTGGAGTGGTGAATTTATGAAATTTTGCGTGGAAAAAATGAATGAAGCCTGAATTTTATATGAATTTAGCCATTAACGAGGCGTGGAAATACCAGTTTCTCACCTATGAAAACCCAGCTGTTGGCTGTGTCATCGTGGATAAAAACGGGCGCATTTTAAGCATAGGCGCGCACAAGGGCGCAGGCGAGGCGCACGCTGAACTCAACGCTGTGGCGCAGGCTTTGCAAGAGTTAAAGCCGAATTTAACCCTGCCCGATGAGCCGAATTTAGAGTATGATTTTATCTTAAAGCACCACGACAACGCCCTTAAAGGCGCAGTAGCCTTTGTGAGCCTTGAACCTTGCGCGCATTTTGGCAAGACACCGCCTTGTGCGCGCCTTTTGAGCGAGCTTGGCTTTAAAAAAGTCTTTGTAAGCGTAGCAGATACCAGCGACAAGGCGCGTGGCGGGGGCGAGTTTTTGCGGAAAAATGGCGTTGAGCTTGAATTTGGGCTTTGCGAAGTGGCGGGGCGAAATTTGATAAAACCCTTTTTGAAGTGGCAGAAAAATGAGCCTTACAAGCTTTTTAAACTTGCCTTAACGCTTAATGGCTCGGCATTTGGCAAGATAACAAAGCGCGAAAGCGACATTTACACGCACAAAATCCGCTCAAAGATTGATTTGCTCGTTATCGGCGGGCAAAGCGTTCGCACAGACCGCCCCACGCTTGATGCAAGGCTTGTTGGAGGCAAAGCACCTGACATTTGCGTGCTTTCAAGGCGAAATTTAGATGAATTTGACAAGACAGCTCCGCTTTTTAGCGTGCCAAACCGCCGAATTTACAGCGAAATTCCAAAGCAGGCGAAATTCATAATGTTTGAGGGCGGGGAGAATTTTTTGCGCGAATTTAAGGACGAAATGGACGCTTTTTTGATTTTTAGCAACGCTCATTTTAAGGCAAGTCAAAATGTGCGCGTGGAGGCTGAATTTAAGCCGCGTTTTAGGGGCGTTTTAGGGGAGGATAGCTATGGCATTTATGAGCTTTGAGCCGTTTTTGTATGCAAGGTGTGATTTGCGTTTTTTACGCCTTGATGAAGTTAATGTGAAAAAAAGTGGTAAATACAGCATTTATGAGCTAAACAGCTTAAATTCACAAGCTAAACAAGAAATTTTTAACTATACTGCCTTAAATAATGAGCTTTTCAGCAAGGGCGATGAGCTTGTAATTACCATTTTAAAGCGTAAAATCATCTTATTTCGTAATTTTACGCAAAATTTAGATAATTTTAAAGAAGCTAAACTACGCCATATCGTTTTTTCTTTACTTCTTTTTTGTGCAAGTGCTGTTTTTGGAGTATTTTGCGTGAAAAATGGCTTTTTGGGCGTGGATATAGCGTTTTTTATGCTCTTTTTGCTCGGTTTTGTCATCTCGCTTATCAATTTTGGCTTGCTTAAAAAGCAAATCCGCATTTTAAGCACTTTGAGCAAGGAAGATTTCATCAACTACACCCACAAAACAGGGTAAATTTATTGAGTTGAGTTTTTTCTGGCGATGATATTTAGGCATTCTACGATGAGCGAAAATGCCATAGCCACATAAATATAAGCCTTTGAAATGTGTAAATCTATGCTTTCAGCCATCAAAACAAGCCCCACAAGCACCAAAAACGCAAGCGCGAGTAGCTTTATGCTGGGGTATTTTTCGACAAAGTCCGCTATGGGCTTGCTGGCAAAAAGCATTACAAGCACCGCTATGACAATGGCTAGAACCATTATGGGTAAATTTTGAGCTATGCCAACGGCTGTGATAACGCTATCTAGCGAAAAAACTATGTCTAAAAAGATGATTTGAGCGATGATGAGCCAAAAGACATTGCTTGTAAAGGTGTTTTTTTCATCACTTTGCACGCCACAAACCTGCTCTTTTATCTCAAATATAGGCTTTACTACCAAAAAAAGCCCGCCAAAAAACAGCACCAAATCCCTACCCGAAATTTCGCCTGAATTTTGGGGCAAAAATTCAGGCAAGGGTAGCGTAAAAAGCGGTGCAGTAAGCTTCATAATCAAAAAAAGCGAAAAAAGCAAAGCAATGCGGGCAAACATAGCAAGCCCAAGCCCAAGATAGCGGGCTTTGTCCCTTTGATGAGCGGGCAGTTTTGCCACCAAAACGGCAAGCATTATGATATTATCAACGCCGAGCACGATTTCAAGTGCTGTAAGTGTCGCTAAAGTGAGCCACGCATCTATACTAAAAATCCATTCAAACATACTTTACCTTTAAAATTTTGCATTCGTTATTGTAGCGATTTTTTATTAATTTATTGTATTTAATAAATTTATCAAAAAAAGCTTAAAAAGTTACAAATTACTAAAAAATTATGGCATAATTGCAAACATTATTAATCTTACTCTTTTTAACTAAAGTTTAAGTTTAATAAAATTTCTTCATTGAGGGGGGGGGGGGTTCTCTAATGGAATTTCTCGAATATCTTTTGGCTTTCATTGCTGTTTTAATCATCTGGTTTAAACCGCAAAAAGAAGGCTTGGCTTTTGGTTTGTTGGTCGGTGCTATCGCACTTGACTTTGTGCTATGGATGGTAGCAAGCGCATCATCTTGGGTGCCAGGCATCACACTGTAAGGAGTTTGCAATGAAAGAATTATTTGATAAACTTCTCACAGAGAAAAATTTTAATCTCGTGATGACCACAGCTGTGGCTATTATTTTAGTTGTTCCTGTGGGTATGGCGTGCATTTATTTGGGCTTCATTAAGGGCGAAAGTCCTTGCTTGCTTTGCGGACACGAGCGATTTGGTATGATTGCTGTTGGCGTTTTAGGGCTATTTATGGTTCGATATGGCGTTAAAATCAAATATATCGCACTAGTCTTTTTATGTGGCTTTTGGTTCTTGTTTGAGGGCTTGCGTCATGTGGGTAACCACGCAGCAAGAGACATAGGACAAGGTTTTGGCGAGGCTATGTTTGGCTTACACACTTATACTTGGGCTTTTGTCGTGTATTGGGTCGTCATTTTGGCTATGGCTGTAATGCTATTTTTCATTCGCAAAGACAACGAACTTGGCAAGGAACTACTCAGTAGTGAAGTTAAGATTAAAGATTTTTGCGGTTACAGCAAAGCAGTATTAGCACTTTCAACTTTCATTATATTTGCTAATGTTTTACAGTTTTTAATCACCAACGGACCACCACCATTTGGCGGTAGAGGCGCACCAGCAGCTACTCGTTTCACTTGGAACATAGGTTTAGCGGCTAAATTCTGGGACCCTGTGCATTGGCACGAAAACTTTAGGGCGAGCAAATGGAGCTTACTTGGAACAAATCAAGGACCAAAGCCTTGGATACCTGGTGCAAATGAAAATGAGGACAAAAATTTCCCATTTGACACAAATCCAGCAAATTCGCCGATTTTAAATCAAAATCAAACTCCACTTGAAGCACTTGGCTCTAAAGAAATAAGCATAGTGCCTAAAAACTATGCTGGTAAAGAAGGTTTTGTTGGCGGTTTAGCTTATGACAAGAAAAATGACCAATTTGCTGTCGTTGGCACAGGTGGTTCAGTATATTTTACTGATAATAACTTTGCTGAAGCAAAAGAATTTGCTACCATTGACCAACCAAACGGAACAGATGTTCCTATCACTGTTGATGCGACTTTTTATGCGCCGGGCAAACTTGTAGCAACTGCTTATAACAAAGCCATTTGGGGTGTAGAAAGAGTAGAAAGTCTTGATGAAACAGATAAGTATATTCAATGGGAATTCTTACCGCAAGTAGAGGGTAATCTTATGCCAGCATTTGGTAAGAAAAATGAATTGCTTTACAAAAACACCAAAGGCGCAAGAATCAATATAGGCACAACAAGAGCAAAGAAAAACTACATTCTAAGCCTTGCTAAAGACCCTGATTCTCGTTATGCGTATATGGTAACTGTGGCTGCTAAAAAAGCTCCAAATGTTGTTTTACTTAAATATGACACCAAAGACAATACTATCAGCGAGGAAACTATCCTTGAATTTGGTAAGGGCTTGCAGCTTAAAGAAGGCGCAAAGGTTAATAATTTCTATATCACAGGTGCGGATATAGCAAATGGCAAAATGCTTGCCATTTCTAAAAACTATAACGCTCTTTTAGAGATAGATTTAGCCAGCAAGAGCATTTCAGCCGCTCATACATTGCCAGATATTGGCGATGCGAGCGATATTGCGATAAAGGGCAATGAACTTTACATACTTTCTAGACAAGATGGTAAAGATAAGGTCTTCATCGTAAAAAACCCACTTTAATTAAGCCTTGAGCTTAACTACAAAGCTAGACCTTTTTTGAGGTCTAGCTTTACTGAATTTATAGTATAATATCACTTAAAAACTTATCCAAAAGGTTGTCCATAATGAAAACTTACCTTGAAAAAGCAAATACGCTCATAGAAGCCTTGCCTTATATCCGTAAATTTAACGCTAAAACAGTTGTGATTAAATATGGTGGCTCAGCTATGGAAAATGATAAGCTTAAAATTTCTGTTATGCAAGATATAGCACTTTTAAAACTTGTGGGCTTAAAACCCATCATCATTCACGGCGGAGGCAAAGAAATCTCATCTTTATGTGAAAATTTAGGAGTGCAAAGCGAATTTAAAGATGGGCTTCGCATAAGCTCAAAAGAGGTTGTAAATATCGCCGAAATGGCACTTTACAAAACCAACAAAACCCTAGTGCAAAATTTACAGTGTCAAGGCGTTAAAGCCGTAGGCATTTGCGGTAAAGACGGCTTTTTGCTTGAATGCGAGCAAAAAGACAAAAATTTAGGCTTTGTTGGCGAGATAAAGTCGGTAAAAGCTGAAATTTTGCAAGATTTGCTTGAAAAGGACTTTTTGCCCATTATCGCACCCATAGGAATGGACGAGGCTTATAATAGCTATAATATCAACGCTGATGATGTTGCTTGTGCGGTAGCAAAGGCTTTGCGTGCTGAAAAGCTGGTATTTTTAAGCGATGTTGAGGGCGTTTATAGGGATTATAATGACAAATCCTCTCTCATCTCAAAACTCACTCTTGCTGAGGCAAAAGATTTAGCAAAAAGCACTCAAGGAGGAATGCTTGTCAAGCTTAACTCCTGCGTTAATGCTTGTGAAAATGGCGTGAAAAAGGTTCATATTTTAGACGGCAGGTTAGAACATAGCTTGTTGCTTGAAATTTTTACCGATGAGGGCATAGGCACTTTGATAGGCTAAAAATTTAAAAGGTTTGACAATGCTTGAAAATTTCGATTTTTCTTTGCTTGAAAGCAAGGATTTTAAAGAAGACTCAGTGCGCGAGTTCATCTTGAGCAAAGCGCGTTAGCACAAGGCGAAAAATTGTCATTTTTAGCCTTAGAGACCCAATGGATTTAAAGTGCAACCGAAAGCATTTGTCATATTGAGTGTTAGCGACTAGGCGGGTTGCAAGGTGTAGCAAAAACTCTATATTGTCATATTGAGTCGCAGGCGAAATATCCAAAGAATTTAAGACATACTTTAATTTATGGATACTTCGCTTTCTAACGAAAGCTCAGTATGACAAGGTTTATCAGTATGACAAGAAAGTAGCCTAGTATAACAAAGAAAACAACACTTCAATATGACAAGACAAGTCAGTATGACAATAAAGAAGTCAGCATAGTAAAATTTAGAGCAAGAATGTAAGATAATAAAACAATGCAAAAAGCCTGTAAATTCTTTTTAGGCTTTACATAAAATTTGGTGTGTGTGCCTTGCTTAAATCCACAGCCAAATCCTCATCTATACCGCAATTAACAAGCCTTTGCGTGCGGTTCGTGTGCATTTTGGCTTTTAAGTTTTCAACCATTTCAAAGCCTTTTTTGTA
>CAKVDW010000012.1 GCA_934728065.1 uncultured Campylobacter sp. | reverse complement strand
TCTTTATCAAGCTGTTTTGCCACTTCTTTTATGTCAAGCTTTTTTTTAGCAAGCTTTTCAAAAGGCACATCAAGGGCGGTTTCAATGTAGGTTTGTATCATTGAGGCTTCTGAGTTGTCTTGGTGAATACGCTCGAATTTTTCGATTTGCTTTTTGATTTCCTTGTAAGCTTCCTCATACATAAATTTCTTTTTGCTTTCAAGTTTTGCATAATAATCTTTTGTATCATCTTCTTTTTGTGTATCTGAGCCAAGTTCTTTTTGAATTTGTCTGAGTTGTTCTTTGAGGAAGTATTCTTTATTGACTTGGTCGATTTTTGAATGCACCTTGCTTTTAATCTCTTTTTGAAGCTTGTTGGTTTCAATCTCTTCAGCGATGAGATTAATAATGCCCATAATTTTTTGCTCTACATTACTTTGTATAAAAAATTCATAAGCTGTTTGCTTTTTGACACGAATGGTATTTAAGATTAAATCGCAAATTCTTGCGCCGTCCGTGCCTTCTTCAATGGTTCTTAGCAAATCTGGTGAAAAATAATGACTGATATTTGCTAAAGCTCTAACCTTTTCTTTTAGCACAGCAAGCAAGGCTTCGCTTTTTGTTCCAACTACATTTTCTTGCGGGATAATGTCGATTAAGGCTCGTAAAGGTTTTGTGCCTATTTTTTTGATGATTCTGCCCTTAGTGTAGCCTTGAAAGAGAATTTTTATGCGCCCATCTGGCAAAGGCACTTTACGCATTATAGTGCCAATAACCCCACAGTCATAAATCTCATCAAAGCCCCGTGCGCCTTCAAATTTAGACGGAGCGACAAAAATCATCGTTTCATTTTTAAGCGCAAGTTCTAAGGCTTTAATGTTGGCTATATCATTTAAAAAAATCGGCGTTATCATAAAAGGGTATAAAAATAACTCGTCCTCTACAAGCACAGGCAGTTCAGCTGGGTAGGTTTTATTTTGTTCTAATTGCATTGTATTTTGTCCTTTAAAAAAGTTTGAATAAAATTTTAGCAAATTTTATTCAAAAATTCGTCTATACCAAGAAATTTTTGCTTTTTTCATCGGCACGCCTACAAAATCCGACTCTTCAAGTTTTTGTAGATACACCTCATAGCTTTGAGTTCTGCCCGTTCTTTTATAAAGGGCTGCTATATTCTCATCAAGAGCGTAAATGGCAAGATTAAATTTAGCTAACATAGTTTTTATAAGTGGGTCGTATTTGCCATTTGGGTAATTGCTTGAAAACTCATCAATTTGTTTCATACTTTCAAGCAAAAGCCCTTGGTCTCTGTTTGGTTGCTTGAAAGATTTGAATTTAGCTTTAATTTGTAAATAACGAATAAAGTCTATATTTTTAGGAGTTCCAAATTTTTTCGCGTTTTCATCTAAATAAAAATTTGCAAGTTTATATTCCTCATCATCAATATGAGCCTGAGCCAAAATAAGCTGTATAGGTTCAAGCAATGGGTCTGCTGTATGCTCACTTGCCATAGAAGTGTAGTGTTCATCTGCCTTTTCTAAGTCTTTATTTTGCAAGTCTTTGATGATTTGTTTATACCACTGTTGTGCGGTGAGATTGTAAAGCTCATCGCTTTTAATAGCGCAAGCACTAAGATAAAAGGATAAAAACAAAAGGATAAAAAGATTTTTTTTGCTCATTTATTTTGCCTATTTTTAAAGATTTTAAACTATAATTATAATGCAAAAAAATAAATAAGTTAAATTTTGGAATTGTTTTTGCTTATTTTATTTCAAACAATAGAAAGAAGGATTAAAAATGAGTGCGGACAAAGAAAACACTTTAAGCGTGAGATGTCCTATATTAGGCTTTGAAGAGACTAAAAATATGGAATTTATCCGTGTTGATGACATCTTTGTAAAACTTAAAAGTTTAGACGGCAGGGAATTTACCTTTGTGCTTATCGACCCACAGTTGATTAGACCTGGGTATGACTTTGATATACCTGATTATTATAGAGAACTGTTGAGTTTGAATAAAGATTCAAACAGACAAGCCTTTGTGATAATGGCTATACACAAAGATATTCACGATTCTACCTTGAATTTCTTAGCACCCATAGTCATTAATTGGGATAATAAATGTTTAGCTCAGGTCATTTTAGATTCAGCTGCGTATCCAGAATTTTTGCAAATGGACAAAATTTCTAATTATATGAAAAAGCCAGAAGAGAAAGAAACAAAGAAAAAGAAAAAATGAAAAGCATCTACATACTTGCTAATGGCGTAATGGCAAGGGCTTTGGGCTTTGGTTTAAGAGATAGTTATGCTGTTTGTTTTGTGGGTAGAGATAAGCAAAAGCTTGAAAAACTCGCTGAGGAAGGCTTTAAGAGCTTAACTTATGATGAGTTTGATATGCAGGATAAGGATTTGCTTTTGGCTTTTAAGCCTTATGCTTTAGAGGAAGTGGCTAAAAAGCTTAAGGGTAAGGCAAGACTTGTTATCAGCATCTTGGCTAATAAAGATTTTAAAGATATATCCTCTATAAATGCGCAAAATTATGCCCTTGCTATGCCAAACACAGCAGCCTTTCACAAGGCTTCAACCACACCTTTTGTGTGCGAAAATGCTGAATTTAAAGACGAAATAAAGGCTATTTTAAGCACCTTTGGTAAGGCTTATGAGCTTGAAAATCCCGCGCAAATGAGTGCAGCGATGGCGATAAGTGGTTGTGCGCCTGCATTTTTAGCTGTTGTGGCTGAGAGTATCGCAAATGGCGGAGTTTATGGGGGCTTGAAAAAAGATTTGAGCTTAAAACTCACGCAAGGCTTGTTTGAGAGCTTCACAGCCCTTTTAAAGCACGAACACCCTGCACTTATCAAAGAGCAAGTTTGTTCTCCCGCTGGAGTTACCATAAAAGGCGTAAAAATTTTAGAAGAAAAAGCCGTTCGAGGCGCATTTTTTGAAGCTATAAATGCAAGTGCAAAGCGATGAAAAGGGCTTTTTCGCTTATAGAAACTATTTTTGCTCTCTTTGTTTTTGGCATTATCTTTTCCTTTTTTTATCTTTCTTATTTACAATATAGCAAAAATAGCTCTTTTTCTCATTTAATCCAAAGGATATACATTGAAGAAAAAGAGCTAGAAGAAGGCACAAATTTTTTAAGAAAAAATATACAACTTGAGGTAAAGGACTTAAATTTTTTACCCTTTGTGGAATTTGAAAGTAGTGTTTTGAGGCTAAAAAGCTTAAAACCAGCAGATGAAAGCTATAAGGCTTATTTTAAAGATGAAAAAAGCTTTTAGTCTTTTTGAGCTTATTATCACTTTGGTGTTATTAGGTATTTTACTTGCCTTGTTTGCAAAGCCTTTGACAAGTTTATCTCATTTATACGAAAATTCTCAAGGTCAAAATTTTAACAACGCAAACTCAAGCTTACTTTTTATAGATAAAATTTTGCAAAAATGTCTTAAATTTACGCCCTTAAATGCTGGTTTTGAATGCTTGCTACAAGATGAGCAAAATTTGATTTTATACCGAGAAAACAAGGCTTTTATAGGAAGTTCTAGCATTTTACTCCAAGATGAAAATTCAAGTTTTTACGCACCAAAAAGCCATTTTATTTATGATGCCAAGCTTGAAAATAATAAACTCATCAAAGCTGGAGTTTTGGTTAATCAAAACGACTTACAAGGCTTTAAAAATAGGGATTTTTTGCATTTTTATTCATTAAAAGAAAAGCAAATTTATAAACTCAAGGTTTTAGATGAGCAAAGAGTAGCCTTTTTAGAGCCTAACAGCTTTAAAGGTCTTTACAAACTTGTTGAAGCCAAAGTTAGCATTTTGCTTGATAAAGATGAGCTTTTTTATCTTTATACGCCTTATTCAAGTGCCACTACACACAAAAATCTTTTGCTTAATGGAGTGAAAGCTTTTAGCGTTGATGAAAATTTTGGCAAATTTAGACTTAAGCTTTGCGTGTTTAATAAGACTAAAACAAGCTTTTGCCTTGAAAAATGGAGTTTTAAATGAAAAAGGCTTATATCTTGCTTACAAGCTTGCTTTTGCTTGTCCTTGTGAGTTTTTTTGCGGTTTTTTCCTTGCAAATTTCAAGTTATGTGCCAAGACAGGTTAAGGATTTAAGCCTTTATATTCAAGCACAACTTCTTGCTAGAAATAGTTTAAATTTGGCAAAATATTTTTTAGTGCAGGCAAAAAAGCAGGGCAAAGAATGTCTTAGTTTTAGTCAGTTTCACTATCCTAAAGACAAGGATTTAATCCGCATTGATTATTTCTACCCCTTAAGACAGTGTGAAAATGGGCGTTTGATACATACAAATGCAGATGTAAATTTAAGCAAAGACAATGTCATCATCGTTAATATCAGTGTGCTTTTAAATGCCGATAAGGGAGTAAATGAAGAAATTTTCGTCAATAAAAAAGAATTGCTTTATCCAAATGAGGATTTTTGAGCCTCAATTAAGGCTCAAATTATAGTCCCTCAAAAGGGTTGCTTACAACATTTTTTCTATCAACTATGTAAGGTATAAGTGCAACTTGTCTTGCTCTTTTTATCGCTACTTCTACCATTTCTTGGTATTTTTTGCTTGTGCCTGTTAAGCGGCGTGGCATTATTTTAAACCTTTCGCTTAAGGCGTATTTAAGCAATGCTGTGTCTTTATAGTCAATAAATTCAACCTTTGCTTCGCTGTATTTGCAGTATTTGCGTGAGTATTTTCTTTTTTCTGCCATAATTTATCCTTTAAAATGGTAATTCTGTATTGTCTGCGTCAAAGTCTTCAATATCGATTTCTTTGAGCTTTTCTTGCTGTTGAGCTTGATTTTTAGTGGCTTTAGCATTTTGTTTTGGTGCTTGTTCAGCATAAGGGTCATAACTTGTGCCTTTGTTTGCACCGCTGTTGTTAGCAAAATTTTGCGAATAGCCACCACCTTGTGAATTTGGGCTTGAGCCGAGCATTTCCATATTTTCAACATAAACGCTGTGTTTGGAGCGAGCTTGTCCATTTTGGTCATTCCACTGCTCAAATCTCAAACGACCTTCAATAAGCACCTTGCTTCCCTTTGAAAGATATTGATTTGCTACTTCAGCAGGTCTGCCCCAAAAGGTAATATCGATGAAACAAGTTTCTTCTTTTTTTTCTCCCGTTGAAGCGGTAAATTTTCTTGTTACAGCTATGGCTGAAGAGCCAATGGCACTACCTGATGGAGCATAACGCATTTCTATATCTCTGGTGAGGTTGCCGAGCAAAACAACTTTGTTGAACATTTTGTATCCTTAAATTTCTGGAGCCTCTAGGGGCTTGATTTCTTTTTTGGATTGTTTTATGCCGTGGCTCAGTTTCTCCCAAGCGGCAATTTCTTTTTTTGTTTCGTATTTAACGATGAGAAAACGGATAATGTCTTCTGTGATGCACAACACTCTTTGAAGCTCAGCAATAAGACTAGGCGGAGCTTTAAAGTAAATGACAAAATATGTCCCTCGCTCGTGTTTCTTAATGGCATAAGCAAGCTTTCGCGTCCCCATAGGCACGACTGATTCTATCTCGCCGCCATTTTTGGTGAGAATTCCTTTGACGAATTCCAACTTTTCATTTGTTTCTTCTTCAGTAAGCGTAGGCTTTACGATGAATAAAACCTCATAATACCTCATATTTGTCTCCTTGTGGATATATAGCCTATTTTCATAGGCAAGGATTTGCATAAAGCAAGGCTCATTATAGCAAATTTTTGCTTAATTTGAATTGATATTTTTAGAAATTTTATTGTTTCGCAAAAAATCAATCACAAATAACCATAGAGTAAGAAAAATAGCTTTTTCTTTGTATATCCTAAACCCATAAATATTTTATTAATGAGTTTTAGCATAATTTCTCATCGTGGTAATGCTTTTGTAAATTTCAGCCTGAGGAAGATTGCCTATATTTTCACTTGCATAGTCAAAAAAAGCTTGAGCATCAAGCCATATAGGGTTGTTTGCAAAGCTGTATCCACCCATTATCATTAAATCGTGGGCAAGTTCGCTGTCTTTTTTCTTATACACAAAGTCAGTGATTTTTTTCATCAAATACGAAATACTTCTTACAGCCTCTTGATAATCTTGCCTACTTGGAACTTTTGGTGCTTCATCATTACTCAAAAGTGCTTCAATATAATCAAATTCATCAGCAGCAGGACGAAACCAATCCATCACTTCTTTAAAATCGTATTTTTTATTTGCTCCAAATAAATTTTGCAAATCCATTTGCCTGCCCATATTTTGCCTTTTTTTGAAATGTTTTAAAATAAAAAGCAAAAAGCATTCCATAAAATATTTAACTCAAAAAACTCTATAAATAAGCAAATTTGATAAATGATGACAGTCTTGCTGTTTTTAATCAATGCTAAAATCCACTAAATTTAAAATTTTGGCGTGAAATTTAGGCAATAAAATGAAAAAAGCTCCACAAAGAAAGCAAACAAATCGCTACAAAAATGAGCGTGCAAGCGAATTTGTGGCGTTTAAAAAGCGTGTAAAGCCCTGCTATGCTTAATATAAAGAGAAAGACAAGATAAGTGCGCCAAAGATAAATTTCATCATCAACAACATAAGTGGCTTTGTTGCGCGGCACTTCATCAAGCAAACCCCAAACATTAGACACCGCAATGCCGATGAAAAAGCACACATAAGGATAAAAGAGCCAAAAATTTAGAAATTTTTTGTAAAAGATAAGGCTTATCAAGCCTATAATACAAAGCATTAGTGCAAATAAAATGGCAAAAAAGTCCTTTAAATTTATCCCTTTAAGTGGGGCAAGTAAAAATATCTCAACAAGCGCATAAGCAAAAAGGCAAAGCCAAAAGCTCCAAAAAATAAAGAGCAAAACCCTTGCCCTACGCCCTTGCGAATAAAGTGTGTCCGCCCCTGCGACAACGAAAAAGAGAAAGAAGAATAGGGGTAAAAAATACATAAATTCGTCTAAAATTGTGTAAAAAATTCAATAATTAGATTGGTCGTGATTTTTCTTGCATACTTTTTGTTTCTAAAATTTGTATGATTTTATCAAGCTTTTTTTCTAAAATTGCGCTATTTTCTTTTAATGCTTCAACGACTTTATCAAGTTTTTCCTCTATATATATGGTATCTTCGCCATAAATTCGACTATTAAATTTTCTTATTTTTTCCCATACAGCCATTTTGAAAATCCTTATATTTTTGCTTTGATAAAGTGGGCAATAAGGTTTGCCCACAAAAACTTGCAAGCTGACATAAAATTCAGCTTGCAATGGTTAAAAAAGGTGTTTTGATAGTCTAAACTACATCATTCCACCCATACCGCCCATTCCACCCATACCGCTCATATCGGGCATTGCGGGTTTTTCTTCTTTGATTTCGCTTATGGTTGCTTCGGTTGTAAGCAACATACTCGCCACGCTCACAGCGTTTTGCAAGGCTATGCGTTCTACTTTTACAGGATCAACGATACCTGCTTTTAGCATATCCACATACTCGCCCTTTGCCGCGTCAAAGCCGTGATGCTCGCCCTTTGCCGTCTCAACAGAATGCACCACCACGCCCGCATCAAAGCCCGCATTTTCAGCGATTTGCCTCAAAGGTGCTTTAAGGGCGCGTTCCACGATAGCCCCACCGATAGCCTCATCGCCTTCTAATTTAAGCTTGATTTTGGCTTTTGCCTTGATGAGTGCTGCGCCACCGCCGATAACTATACCCTCTTCAACCGCTGCTTTTGTCGCACTTAATGCATCATCAACGCGGTCTTTTTTCTCTTTCATCTCTGTTTCAGTTGCTGCGCCTACCTTGATGAGAGCCACGCCGCCGCTGAGTTTTGCAAGCCTTTCTTGGAGCTTTTCTTTGTCGTAATCGCTTGTGGTTTCGGCTATTTGAGCCTTTATCTGCGTGATACGAGCCGCGATAGCCTTTTTGTCGCCCGCACCATTTACGATGGTAGTGTTGTCCTTGTCGATGATAACACTTGATGCCTGTCCTAAATCCTGCACGCTCGCACTTTCAAGCGTTCTGCCAAGCTCTTCGCTGATAACCTCGCCACCTGTTAAAATAGCAATGTCTTCAAGCATTGCCTTGCGCCTGTCGCCAAAGCCCGGGGCTTTTACGGCTGAGATATTAAGCACGCCGCGTAGTTTATTGACAACCAAAGTCGCCAAAGCCTCGCCCTCAATGTCCTCAGCGATGATTAAAAGCGGCTTTCCTGTCTTTTGAATTTGCTCTAAAATCGGCAACAAGTCTTTCAAACTTGTGATTTTTTTGTCAAAAAGCAAAATGTAAGGCGAAGAAAGCTCCACTATCATCTTTTCGGCATTTGTGATAAAATAAGGGCTTAAATAGCCTCTGTCAAACTGCATACCCTCCACAACGCTTAACTCATCGTTGATACTTTTTGCTTCCTCAACCGTGATAACGCCGTCTTTGCCAACCTTTTCCATAGCATCAGCGATGAGTGCGCCGATTTTTTCGTCAGAATTTGCCGATATAGTCGCAACTTGGGCGATTTCTTTTTTATCCTTTACCGCATTTGCAAGCTTTTTAAGCTCAGCGATAATCGCCTCGCACGCTTTATCCATACCTCGCTTAACCTCGATAGGATTTGCGCCCGCTGTAATGTTGCGTAAGCCCTCTTTGAAAATCGCGTGCGCCAAAATAGTAGCCGTTGTCGTGCCGTCCCCTGCTTGGTCTGCTGTTTTGCTCGCCACTTCACGCACGAGTGCTGCGCCCATATTTTCAAGGCTGTCTTTAAGCTCGATTTCCTTAGCCACGCTCACGCCGTCTTTTGTGATGGTAGGAGCGCCAAAGCTCTTTTGTATAAGCACATTGCGCCCGCGTGGTCCCATTGTAACCTTTACAGCGTCATTGAGTTTTTTGACACCCTCGTAAAGTTTGTTTCTTGCCTCATCTGAAAAAATAATTTCTTTTGCCATTATTTATCCTTCCTTATTTTACTATTCCTAAAATATCGTCTATGTTTAAAACTAGAAATTCATCATTGCCTAGTTTCACCTCTGTGCCACCGTATTTAGCGAACAAAATTTTATCGCCGTTTTTCAGCTCGCTTATCTCTTTACTGATGGCGACTACCTCGCCCATTAAGGGCTTTTCTTTGGCGTTATCGGGTATGATAATACCAGAAGCCGTTGTTTTGGTTTCTTCAACGCGTTTTGCTAAAACTCGTTTGCCTAAGGGTTGAAAATTCATTTGTTATCCTTTCTTTATTATAATTACTCTTTTGAATTTTTGAGTTGGGTGAAATGATAGCAAAAAATTTAAATTTTGTCAATACCTTGCCAAAAAAATTTCATAAAAGTTTAGTTAAAGTGGCTAAAGTTTTATGAGTTTTCTTTTTGAAAGGTTTTAAGCCTTGCTTGAATTTGGGCGACAAAATGAGATGAAATTTTTGCAAATTTCTTTGTTAAATTTAGCAAATCGTGTAAATTTTATGCTAAATTTATGAAAATTTGAACTTTCGTTTTGCGAATTTAAACAAAAAAAGGATACACGATGAAAAAAGTATTGATTGCAGTTGCTGCCGTATTTTTGGTTCTTTTGGTGGCTGTTTATGTGGTTTTATTTACTTCTTTTGGAAACAAAATTGTTGCTGGGGTTATCGAGGATAAAGCCAAAGAAGCAGGGCTTGAACTCAATGTCTCCAAATTTGTGTTGGGATTTTCAAGCCTTGATATAGAAGTAGATGTCTCAAATATGCTTAATGCTAAGGTCGAGGGCAATTTAAGCTTATTTAAACTCGGTTTTGATATAGACTACATTCTTGCTCTTGATAAAGCTTACATAAAATCTTTAAATTTAAATCCTAATCAGGATTTTAGTTTTGGTGGTAAGCTTGAGGGTAGGGCGAGTGATTTTAAAGCAAATGGGCGTGGTTTTTTATTTGGTTCAAATATAATGCTTGATGCTCATATTGTGGATTATTCGCCTTTGCAGCTAAAGTTAAATGCTAATGGCATTAAAATAGAAGAGCTTTTAGCTCTTGTTTCAAAACCTCGTTATGTCTTAGGTGTTATAAATATGAATGCTGACATTGTGGCTCAAGATTCAAAGCCTTATGGTAAAGCACTCATAAATCTTTATACAAGTGCTATCAATTACAAGCTCTTGCAAAATGATTTAAATTTAACCCTGCCTCAAAATTCAGAATTAAGCTCTCAAATCGTAGCCAATGTTAATGGTAACGATGTCGATATTACCACAGATACAAAAAATTCTTATTTGAGCATCCAAAGTCAAAACACGCATTATGATTTAGCAAAGGGGCTTTTAACAAGTGATTTTAGGGTTCTTGTGCCAAATTTAAGTAGGCTTGAATCCTTGCTTAAAAATAATGCTAAAGGGGCTTTAAATTTAAGCGGAGACTTGAAATATGGCGAAGGTGTGCTTCATTTGCTTAATGCTAAACTTATAGGAAATGGCTTAAGTTTTGCAAATTTGCCAAATACGGATTTAAATTTAGATGTCAAGGCAATGGGCGATGGTGCAGATAAAATTAATTTTGAAAGCTTTGCGCAAAGTGCCTTGCTTAATATCACCCAACTCAAAGGTTCTTATAAGATAAGCAATAGTGAGTTAAGCCTTGATGGAAAGTTGAGCGTTGATGATTTATCTCAATTTAAAAATTTGGCAGGTAGCAATATACAAGGAAGAGCAGATGTTAAGTTAAATGCCCATACTTTAGGAGCAGAGCTTAAAAAACTTAAAGTCGATGCTGATATAGCAGGGGGTATCATTAGCGCAGATTCAAATGGTAAAAGCTTGGACTTGAATATAAAAGATGTTGAATTAACCAAACTTCTTGTTTTAGCCACTCAACCAGCATATTTAAATGGCTTGCTTAATGCGAAGGTTCATTTAAGTAGTCTTGATTTTACAAATTTAAATGGAGATTTTAGCACAACAAGCAGTGGCACGCTCAACCAAAAGGTCTTAAGCTCTTTGCTTAATAAGCAATTTCCAGCAAATTCAAAATATGAGTTTAAACTCACAGGAGATATAAAAAATTCCCTTTTAAGTTTTCATACCCAGCTTAAAAGTGATTTGGCAAATTTGAGCGAATTTAAGGGTAGCTTTGACATTAAAAATAGTGAATTAACTTCAAATTTTATCCTTGATGTGTTTGATTTTTCTAAACTAAGTTTTTTAGCTGGTAGAAAGCTTAGTGGAAAGGCTGTATTCAATGGAAGCGTTGATTTTGATAAGAATTTAGTGGCAAAAATAACAAGCGAGAATTTATTTCAAGGCAAACTTGATGCAAATTTAAAGGATAATGTCCTAAACGCCACGATAAATCAAGTTGATTTTGCTTCTTTGATGAGGGGTGCTGATTTGCCTGATTATTATGATGCAAAGGCTAGCGTAAAGCTTGATTATAATCTTTTAAATTCAAATGGCAATGTAAATGCAAATTTAAATAATGGCAAGCTCAAAAATGTAGGCATTATAAAAACTGTTTCTGCTTTGACAAAGAGCGATTTCACTCAAGATTCCTTTAGTGATGCAAATTTAAATGCGAGATTAAGCAAAAATCTTACAACAATCAATTTAAATATGAAGTCCCCAAGAGTGAGTATAGGCATTGACAAAGGCACGGTGTCTCAAAATGGAGCTTTAAATTTACCACTTGTGCTTGGTGTGGATAAGGCTAAATTTAAAGGAACGATTAGCGGGACAAGCGATAATCCAAAGGTTAGTTTGGATTTAGGTTCTGTTATACAGTCTGGCATAAATAAAGTTTTATCAGATGACAAGCTTAAGGAAAAGGGTGCAAAAGAGCTTAACAAGCTACTTGACAAGCTTTTTTAATGAGGTCGGGTCTTTTTTAGGACCTGACTTTTTAAATATTTTCTTAACAATAAAAGCTCAAAAAAGTTAAATTTGGTGTATAATAATTTAAATAAAAAATTAAGGGAGAGTCAATGCTAACTATTTACAAAAAAGCCGACAATGGTTTAGTTCAAAAAATCGCTTTTGATATGCAAAGTAATGACCTGCCTAAAAAGATTTTATGGGTTGATTTGCTGCATCCAACTCCTAGCGAGGTAAATTATATAGCCAAGCATTATAATCTTGATATACCAGATTTAGAAGAAAGAGAAGAAATAGAGCTAAGTTCAAGGTATTGGGAGGATAATGCAACAGTTACCATCAACGCTCATTTTTTGGTTCGCACTAAAGAAAACAACTCAGCAAAACTTGAAAATGAAACCGTTACCTTTATGACCGCAAAACAGACTTTATTTACCTTAAGATATAATGATTTTACCATTTTTACAGAAATTCAAGCAAGAATTTTAGCAAGTCCTAAAAATTTTGAAGATGGTTTTGATATCATCGATAAGATTTTTGAAGTGCGTGTGGAAAAGGATGCGGATATTTTGGAATGGATAGACAATGAAGCAAGAAAGTTAAGAACGGAAGTTTTGGAGGAAAAAAAGGAATTTGTGTATGATAAAATACTTAAATCCACCTCAAGCTTGCAAGAATTAAATATGAAGGTAAGGGACTCGCTTTTTGACAAAAGAAGAGCTATGACAGCCCTTTTGAAAAGCGATAAGGTCGATAAAGAAACCAAACAAAATATAACCATAGTCTTAAAAGACTTAAATTCTTTGGTTGAATTTAATGTTTCTCAACTCAATGCGCTTGATAATATACAAACTATTTTGGCAAGTCAAATCAACATCGAGCAGAATAAAACTATAAAATTATTCACTGTTGCTACTGTGGCGATGATGCCTCCAACGCTTATAGGAACTGTGTATGGAATGAATTTTGAGTATATGCCAGAGTTAAAATGGGAATACAGCTACCCCTTAGTGCTTATAATAATGGTAATATCAATAATCGTCCCTGTGATTTTCTTTAAGAAAAAAGGCTGGCTATAAGGCTAGAATTTAAGATTTGTTGCTTAAATTAAATTTCTACACGGTCATTAACCATATATGTATATTATAATCAGCCTAATTTAAAATTTAAGAATATACAATGAAAAGTATCAAAATATTAGCTTGCGTAGTTTTGTTGGTGCAATTTTGCTTTGCACAAGAGCCAAAATTTAAAGAATTTTGGAAAAATAATGGCACTATGTCGCCTAGTTTTCTTACCTTGTCAAGGTGTGGAGATATGATTTGTGCTGATGAAGAAATCACACTTACGGGTGTGCTTGAAAATGCAGAATTCTTTCCTGACAAGAATTTGGATTTGCCATTTTTACAATACTTTTGATATGGTCGGCGTTGATAATAATGGCAATTTATATGATGTAAAGGAAAAGGATTTAAGTAAGGCTAAATTTGAGCGTTTGAATTTTTCTCTGTCGCTTGATGAAAGCAAAGTAAAATCACCAAGCTCTTTTGAGAGAATTCGTGGCGTTGCAAGTATGAGGGCTGAAATAAGGATTAAAAAATATTCTTTTTTAGGAGAAGGGGAAGCTGGTCGTAGCGCAAACGCCATTTTAATAAGCGTTAAGCCCTTAAGTGAAGAAAAATTTGCGTATTTTTCAGTCCAAAATGTATCAAGTTGTTTAGAGTATAATTCAAAAGATGATTATATTAATATACGCCAAAAACCAAAAGGTAGCGTTATAGGACAAATTCTTGCTAAAGATAAGGCAAAGAGTTTTATATACGGTTTTGATGAAAAAGCAGGTTGGCACGAGATACTTTATTTCCCACCAAATATAATAAATAGCAAAAACGCCATCAGGGGCTTTGTGCATAAATCGCAACTTAAATACAGTTGCGAGGATTTAGATTAAGGATAATCCTTAATCTAAAGTTCTATGTATTTTTCAGGGCTTACAGGTTCTCTTGGTGGCAAGGTTGCGCCCATATCAATAAAGCCTTGAATTTCTTTTTCATAGCCTTTTATGATTTCATCAAATTCCTCTTTTTCTTTGCCTTTGAGTGTTGATTTGCTTATTTTAACCACAGAGAAAGGATTGATGGCGTTGTTGTTAAGATATAAGCCAAAATGAAGATGAGGACCAGAGCTTAACCCCGTAGAACCAACATAACCTATGGTTTGTCCTTGAGAAACCTTTTGTCCCTTTTTGACCTTAGCAAAACGACTTAAATGTGCATAAAGTGTGCTGTATCCTGAGCCGTGTTGCACTTGAACGGTCTTGCCATAACCGCCCCTTACTCCAACAAAGCTTATCGTTCCGCTACCTGAGCTTTTTACAGGAGTGCCTGTTGGTGCAGCATAATCAACACCCAAGTGAGCTCTGTATTTTTTAAGTATAGGGTGATATCTAGCCTTTGTAAAGCCAGAGCTTATCCTTGTGTATTTTACAGGCACAGAGAGCAAAAAATTCTCCATTTCTTTGCCGTTTATATCAAAAAAGCTATCCTTAAATAAAAAAACTTTTTTGGGCTTTTTATTGACTTCAACCACAGCCATTTTCATCACTATATCACCAAATCTCTCCCCAAGTCTTTCTTTGCGTTCATAAAGCAAGGTTACTTCATCGCCTTTTTGCATAGCTTTAAAATCTATACTTCCAGCAAAAGCATTACGCATAGCTCTTGCTAAGGGCGTGCTGCCTGAAATTTGCTCTATGTCTTGATAGGCTGATTTTTCAATATTTATCCTTAAAACCCTTGTTTGTATATCATAAGATATAGGCGTAAAGGTTGAGACATAATTACCATCAAGGTCTTTGTAAATGTGAAGCTGTAAATCAGAGCCACTTACGGGGATTAAAACCTGTTCTATTTGGCTGTCATCACTCCATAAAATTTGATACTTTTCTCCCTCTCGTATTTCAGAGGCAAGTTCTTTTTCTTGTGGGTCTAAATTTTTATATAAAGAGTAGGGTAGGGAGTTTTTTTCCAAAAAAGTTGAAAAAAACTCATTTTTAGCCCAAAGTCTTTCTTCCATTTTAACCGCAGCGAATAAATTTACAGCACCTAATAAAGAAAATAAAATTAATTTTTTCATCTTAAGAAAACCTTTGCTTTTTTATTAATAATCATTATTTTACTTTAAATTTCTTACAAGATTGTAAAATTGTAAGAAAAAGAGATTATAATTTAGTGTTTTTATTTTAAGGGGACACTTTGTTTAGAAAGATTATATGTTTTGCTTTTTTATTTGTTAATTTATGGGCTTTTGACTTTAAACCCATTTATTCTAAAGTTTATGATATAGACGGTAAATTTATTTATATACAGGATAACCCTCAAATTCAAGTGGGCGCAAGTGCTGTTGTAATGCAAAAGATTAAGAATGCAAATTCTATAATCTCAAGAGCAAGTGTCGTTCAAAAAAGTCAAGGGCTGGTTAAACTTGAGCTTAAGCCTTTTACAATGCTTGAGCAAAAAGCCTTGCCCGTGCTTGATACTAAAGCGCAAAAGGGCGATGAGGTTATTGTTAATTTTCTTTATGATAGAGCCTTACTTATAGCACCTAATGAGCAAACTTATCAGCTTGTAACGCAAAATTTTAATGAGCTTTATTTTGTCCATCCTGATATACTTGGAGCTTATATGATAAGAGAATTTAAACTCAGTCCCAAAAAAAAGGACTTTAATACCTTTTGTTCAAATAATGCCGTAGGTGTGGTGGGCTTTGTTTTGGAGGATAGGGTTTATTTTGTTGATTGTGCCGATTTTACCCTACTTTTTGAAAAGACATTTGACGGTTTGATTTCAAAGCCACAAACACCTTTTTATTCGCACATTAATGAATATAAAAAGAATTTTTTTAACTTTTTTGAATGGAGAGTTAAGGATTATTATATATATTACAAAAAAATGATAGGTTTAGGACAATGAAAACGCAATTTCAAAATTATTTTAAAAAGCTTTTGGGCGATGATAATGCTTATTTTGATGATATTCACAAAAGAGCTTATAGTTATGATGCTACACGCAAGAGTTATTTGCCTGATGGAGTGCTTTTTCCACGCGATGAAAAAGATGTGAGTGAAATTTTAAAATTTTGCAATGAAAATCAAATTATCATTATCCCTCGAGGCTCTGGTTCTGGCTTTACGGGAGGGGCTTTGGCTGTAAATGGTGGCTTGGTTTTAAGTTTTGAAAAACATATGAATAAAATTTTAGAAATTGATTTGGAAAATTTAGTTGCTGTGGTTCAGCCCGGTGTTATCAACGCAGCCTTGCAAAAAGAAGTGGCTAAATTTGGGCTTTTTTATCCACCTGACCCAGCGAGTATGGATTATTCATCACTTGGAGGCAATGTAAGCGAAAACGCTGGCGGTATGCGTGCGGCAAAGTATGGCATAACCAAAGACTATGTTATGGCTTTGCGCGCCATTTTGCCAAATGGAGAACTCATTCGCGCAGGCAAACGCACGATAAAAGATGTTGCAGGTTATAATATAGCAGGTATTTTAATCGCTAGTGAGGGTTCGCTTGCTGTTATCACTGAAATCACACTCAAACTCATCGCCTTGCCAAAACTTAAAAAAACGGCTATGGGGATTTTTAACTCCGTTGAAGATGCAATGAATGCAGTTTATAAGAGTTTATCAAAGGGAGTAACGCCTGTTTCTATGGAATTTTTGGATAATTTAAGCATTCAGGCTGTGGAGCAAAAATTTAACAAAGGCTTACCAAAAGATGCTGGAGCTATTTTAATTAGCGATGTTGATGGCAATGTCGCACAGGCTATTGAAGATGATTTGGTTGTGCTTAAAGAAAGCTTTTTGTCTTGTGGAGCAAGAGAATTTAAAGTGGCAAAAGATGAAAATGAGGCGGCTGATATTTGGTTTGCAAGAAGAAACTGCTCTCAAAGCATTAGTATTTATGGCACACTTAAGCTTAATGAGGATATAACTGTGCCTCGTTCAAAACTGCCCCAACTCTTGCAAGGCATTGGGCAAATAGCTGATAAATATGGCTTTAAAGTGCCTTGTTTTGGGCATACAGGTGATGGCAATGTTCATACAAATGTTATGATACCCGATAAAAATGATGCCAAACAAGTTGAAAAAGGACACGAGGCTATAACTGAAATTTTTAAACTCACAGTGAGTTTGGGCGGAACTTTAAGCGGCGAACACGGCATAGGACTTTCAAAAGCACCTTTTATGAAACTTGCCTTTAGCGAAACGGAAATGCAGTTGTTTAAAAGTATAAAAAAAGCTTTTGACCCAAATAACATTTTAAACCCTTATAAAATGGGTTTATGAAACTAATTTAGGATTATTAATGAGCGGATTAAAAAGAATTTGGCATTTTATTTTGATTTTTAAGGACAAAGAAATAATGCTTTTTTCAGCAGCATTAAGTTTTTATACTGTGCTTTCTTTGATACCACTTTTGTTTGTAGGTTTTTCGATTTTTACTCAAATTCCTAGCTTTAAAATATATTATGAAAAGATGAAAAATCTCATCTTTAACTTTCTCATTCCCACTCAACAAGAACTCATCTCATCTTATCTTGATGCTTTTTTAAAAAATAGCGTAAATTTAGGGATAGTAGGTTTTGTGGCGATGATTTTTACTTCTTTGGCTTTCTTTTCAAGCTATGATTATGTGGTTAATCGCATAAGCAAAAATGAGCCAAAAACCCTTTGGCAAAGTATCAGTTCTTATTGGACTCTTGTAACGCTTACTCCTTTGGGTTTGGGGCTTAGCTTTTATATTTCAAGTTATATACAAAAAACTCTTGATGAATGGCAGGTGCGTTTTAATATTTTAGAGCTTTTGCCCTTTGTTATTATTTGGGCTTTGTTTTTTGTTTCTTTTTCAAGCTCTTTAAACAAGGGAAGTCTTAAAATGCTGAGCATAAGTTCTTTTATAAGTGCGGCTATATGGTATATCAGCAAGAATTTATTTGTGTATTATATAGTTTATAACAAAACTTATACTAATGTTTATGGTTCTTTTTCGACCTTATTATTTTTCTTTTTGTGGCTTTATATTTCTTGGGTGATTTATCTTTTTGGCTTAAAATCTTATTACCATTTCAGTGAGCCAAGTGTAAGCGCTAAAAGAACAAGAAAGAGTTAGAAAATCCAAGAAATCCAAGAAAAAAGCACATTGCCATCGTTTTTTCCACCCGGCACATAAGCAGCTTGCAGGGAAAAGTTTTTGAAATTTATTCCCATTGCGGGCAAAGGCAAGGGCAAGGGTATATAGTAGTATTCGTGCCTTTGGGTAAGTCCTACTGTATAACCAAGTCCAAATTTTACAGCATTATTGTTGAGATGATAAAGATGAATATAGCCAAGCATTGTTTGTGTATGCCAATTTGAATCCGAAAAAACTATGCCATAAATCCCATAAAGCTCATTTTCTTCGCTAATCCATTTAGCAATGCCTGCACCGTAAGGCTTTTCATTGTATCTTTGAATATGCTCATCATCGTAAGTAAAGCGGTTGTGCCAAGTATTTATAGGGAGGATAATGGCTATATTTCCATCATCATAAGAGCTTTTGATTTGGTCTTTAAAAAAGGCGACAAGTTTTTGAGCATTTGTTTCATCACCAAAAATCAAATTTAAAACAAAGAAAAAACAAATTAGTATTTTACTCATCAATCATCTCAAAACATCATAATGAGCTGGAATTTTAGGCTTAAACAAGCTTTTATCAATGGGTATATCTCGTTTTTGATTATGCAGGGTGATAAGCACTTCATTATCTAGGTCATCTTTATAGGCTATGCTTTTAATCTCATCATTTTCAAGCCTTATATCATAAGTTGTTTGTTGATATTTTGCTTGATACTGTGTGCTTGAAATTTGCTTTGCCTTTTTAAAAATTTGACTTAAATTTGGAATATCCTTTAAAGAACTGTAAGTAACCTGTTCTAAATCAGGCTCTAGGATAACAACCTCTTTAGCATTGATAAAAATTTGCTTGTTGTTTGGTTTTTCATAACTCCAAAATGCTTCATTTTGTGTAAGCACAAACTTGCCCTTGTAGATAATGTTTGAATTTATAGACCTTATATTTTGAGTAAAATCACTCGAAAAGCTTTTGTATTCGGCATTAAAGGCAAAAATTTGGACACAAGAAAAAAACAAAAGCATAAAAAATTTCATCATCAAATCTCCAAGTAAAGTTTAAATAGCATTTTAGCCAAGTTTTATTGCTTTTGAGTAATTATATTATTTTAAATAAAAATTTAAGTTTAATTTTGTTATACTTATTTAAAAATTGATAATTATATTTAAAACTTTATAAGGAGCTAACAATGTCTTATTTGGATTATACAAATTTAGACTTAAGTTGTATAAATAATTGTGGTAAAATAGCTTATCTTAACTCTTGGAATAAAGACAAAGATGCACTTTACAATCAAATAGTTTATCAAAATGTTATAGAAGAGATTGATATTTATACCGAGCTTAAATCCTCAAAATTAAAACCTTTTTGCGCTTTGATTATACCTATGGCTGTTGATCAAATTTGGCTTTATAGAAATAAAGAGTTGCTTGAGGAATTTCTTGAAAAAGGCGGAGTCATATTTGATTTTGCAGCAAGTTTTTGCGAATACTTACCAAATTTACCTCTTTATATACAAAGCGCTGTTCCTATAAGGCAAAGAGAGGTAAAAATCACTTCTCATAGCATTTGTAATGGGGTAAGAGAGTATGACATTAATTATAGGCACGGCGTAAAGGGTTTTTTCAATAGAGGTTTCATAAAAGCGCCTAAAAATGCCGACATTATACTTAAGGATAGTGAATGTGAATGCGTGGCTTATATTGACAAAAGTTCTTTTAATGGGATTTTACTCAGCACGGCTGGTGCTGATTTGATGACCTTTGGAATGACTTTAGAAAATGACACTTCTCGTAGAATGGGTTTGAACTGTTTAATTTGGCTTGAAAATGAGTTAAGGGGCAGGGTATGAAAAAGGCTATAATTACAGGTGGAAGCTCTTTTCATCAAAATTTTTTTACCAACAAAAATGGTAAATATAAAAATTTTTTTGATGAAAAGATTTATTTAATGGACTTAAAAAACATTGAACTTGATGAGTTTGATTTGCTTGTAATGGCTTCAAGGCTAAATTCTCGCTTTGTGCTTGAAAATAAAGACAAGATTTTATCTTACATTCAAAAAGGCGGCAATTTACTCATCTTTCCAGATTTTATACAAGGGCTTTTTGAACATATTGAATACAAAACTTGTTTAACAAATTTTTGGTGGTGGATACTACCGGGTGCGGATTTGTATTTAGCAAAAGCAGATGAAAAACATAAAATTTGGGATTTTTTAGAGCTTAATACTTGTAAATGGCACTTACACGGCTCATTTAAGCACGATTTGCAAACAGAAAAGATATTGGTCAATGAACTTGGCGAAAGTATTATTTGTAAAGATTCTCACACCTTTAAAGGAGCTTTATATTTAAGCGCTTTAGACCCTGATTTTCATTTAGGGCAAGGCTTTATGCCTATAACAGAACCGTTTTTTGACGGTTTTATGTCTTGGATTGAATATGACATATCCCATAAGGCATAAAATTTGAAAAAGATATTTTTTTGCATACTTTTAATTTTTAGTTTCTCCCCTTGCAAAGAACTAAAAGTTGTTGTATTTGGCGGACTTTGGCCTATGCCTTCAGTTTTGGCATTTTTTACAAACGCAAAGTTGGTTTATGTCCCAAAAGCTGGTTTGAATGCCATTAAAAATTCAGTAGTCATCGAACTTAAGCCAGAAATTAAAAATATTAAAAGTGGAAGCAATGAAAATTTAGAGCAGCTTTTATTGTTGGATGCTGATTTGTATTTTGGGCATAGTGCGGATATAAAACTTTATGAGGGACTTAAAAAAGCTGGCTTAAAATCACACTTATTTAGCGTCAATGTGGATAATTATGATATGAAAAAAACCATTGAATATTGGTTGAAAGAACTTGAAAATTATTTTGACATAAGAGAGAAAAGCCAAAAACTTATAGCCAACATTACAGAAACTGAAAATCAAATAGCTCAAAGGCTTAAAGGTGTTAAAAAGCATAGAGCTGTTATTTTAAGGCTTGATGAACAAAAAATAAGCGTTGGAGTAAAGCCTTATTATTTGGAAAAAAGCGGACTTGAATATGTGCATAAAAATATAACAAATACCGATGATATTATAAATTTAGAAGAACTTTATCAACTTAACCCCGAAGTGATTTATCTTACAAATTTTACTCCAGCTCAACCTGAGGATTTAATCAATAACAAAAAATGGCAAGGTATAGATGCGATAAAAAACAAAAGAGTTTATAAGCTTCCACTTGCTACTTATAGACCCTATGCGCCAAACTTAGATGTAGCTCCCGTGCTTTTATATCTTGCAAAAACAAATTACCCTGAACATTTCAAAGATATAGAGCCAAAAAACGAGTTTAAAAGGCATTTTAAAGAATTTTACGGACTTGATTTAAATGAGAAACAGCTTGAGCTTATTTTGCACCCAAAAAGAGAGGCTGGAAAAATCAAATAAATTTAAATAAGGAAAAATGATGAAAAAAATTTTATTATGTTTGGTGATTGGCATTAACATATTTTTTGCTCAAACTCAAAAAATTGCCATAACAGGTGTTTGGCCTGTGCCTTCAGTGGTTTTATATTTTAGCCACAACAACCAAATAATCTTTATGCCTCAATCAGCCAAAAATGCTCTTATAAATTCTTTAGCAGCAGAGTTTTATCCAAAAATTCGTCAAATCAAGGCTTCAAATGACCAAAATTTAGAAGAGCTTTTAGCGCTTAATGCCGATATTTATATTTGCCATAAAACGAATTTTAAGCTTTGTGAGGCTCTTAAAAAAGCTGGAGTGAATTTAATAGAACTTGAGACAAACAAGGAAAATTACAACTCTAAAGAGGTCTTAAGACATTGGCTTAAAGAACTTGAATACAAGATAAATCTTAATGAAAAAAGTAGCAAACTCATCGATGAAATCACTTTGGTTGAAAAGCAAATAAAAGATAAAACAAAAGATGTGAAAAAGCCTACTGCCGTGATTGTATTTACATATCAAGATGGCAAAATAAGACTTGGAGGTCTTTTTGCAGACTATCTTTTAGAAAAAAGTGGAGCAGTAAATGCCTATAAATCCATTTCAAATGGGGACGGCGGTATAAATATAGAAGAGTTATACCGTCTTAACCCTGATATTATTTATATAAGTAATTTTACTCAGGCTCAGCCACAAGATTTTTTTAAAGAACCAAAATTTAATAAAATTAAAGCTATACAAAACAAAGCAGTTTATAAGCTTCCACTTGGAACTTACCGTCCCTTTGCTCCAAATTTAGATTTGAGCGTTGTTTTGAAATTTTTAGCCAGCAAAAATCACCCAAAACTTTTTGGAAAAATTGATATAAAAGAGGAATTTAAAAGACATTTTAAAGAGTTTTATGGACTTGATTTAAACGAAGAACAGTTAGCAAAAATTCTCAATCCTTCAAGTAAAGCAGGTAATCTTAAGTAAGTTGTGCTAAAATAAATCTTACTTTATTTAAAGTTAAGGAAACACAATGGGCAATGCAAAAGAAATTATGGATTTTTTAAAACAAAATAGCATTCAAATTTTAAGCACCTGCGTAAATGACCGTCCCATTTCTCGTCCCATAGGCAGTGCTACATTAATAAATGATAGAATTTATTACTGTATGAACACCAACAAAGCAATGTTTAAGCAACTTCAAAACAATCCAAAAGTTTGTATTTGCGTGTGTGCAAATGATTTGAGTTGGATTCGCATTTTTTCTAAGATTGTTTTTGATGAGGATAAAAATATAAAGCAAGAATTTATAAATCTTGGTAAAACACGCTTTAAAAGCAGTGATGATGAGAATTTTGGTGTGTTTTATCTTGATGAATTAGAGGCTGAAATTCATCAAGGATTAATGATAAAGAAAATTTAGTAAAATAAAAATAATTTAACCCAAATTTCAGTGTGAAAAGGGTAAAATTTAGGGATATTTTTTAAGGTGAGTGTGTGAAAAGACTTTTTTTACTTTTTTTGCTTTGTGGTGTGATGTTTGCTGCTCCTGATGCGACTATACCGACTGTAAATTTAAGCCTAAGTGCGCCAAATACTCCAAAACAGCTTGTAACAGTGCTTAATATAGTCATTGTTCTAACCATACTCGCCCTTGCACCCACTATAATCTTTGTAATGACTTCATTTTTGCGACTTGTGGTTGTGTTTTCATTCTTGCGCCAAGCTATGGGAACAACAACTATGCCGCCAAATACTATTTTAGTTACCTTTGCTCTCATTTTAACCTTTTTTATAATGGAACCCACAGCAACTAAGGCTTATAATGAGGGCATAAAGCCATATTTAGCAGAACAAATAGGCTATGAAGAAGCTTTTAATAGGTCAGCTCGCCCTTTTAAAGACTTTATGTTGCAAAATACACGCGAAAAAGACCTCGCGCTGTTTTACCGCATACGAAATTTACCAAATCCCAAAACCATAGAAGAAGTGCCTTTAACCATTATAGTGCCAGCTTTTATGATTTCAGAGCTTAAAACCGCCTTTGAAATAGGCTTTCTCATTTACTTACCCTTTCTTGTTATCGATATGGTCGTAAGTTCGGTGTTAATGTCTATGGGTATGATGATGTTGCCTCCTGTTATGATTTCGCTACCCTTTAAACTGCTGATATTTGTGCTGGTTGATGGCTGGAATTTGTTAGTGCAAAAGCTTGTAGAAAGCTATCAAATGACAGCGATGGGTTAAATTTTCATTATTTTAAACCTGCCTAATGATTTGCTTATTTCATCTTTAATCAAAGGGCTAAAATCAAATTCAGCCAAAAATTTTCATCGCTCTTTCATAGTCTTCTTTGCTGTCAATGCCTATGCTTTGAGTTTTGATTTCAAGCATTTTGATTTTGCGCCCATTTTCTAGGGCGCGAAGTTGCTCTAACTTTTCTGCTTGCTCTAAGGCACTGCTTTTAAAGGCGCAAAATTCGCGCAAAGCCCGCACGGTGTAAGCATAAATGCCTAAATGCGCCTTAAAATGCTGATACTCGGCGCGTTCATAAGGGATTTTAGAGCGCGAAAAATAAAGCGCAAAGCCTTGCGTGTCCGTTACAACCTTAACCAAATTCGCATCATCGCAGGCTTTGGTGTCGCTTTTTTTAAAGCAACTTGCCATAAAAGCATCTTTGTCAAGGCAAGAACTTGCAAATTCCTTAAAGGCGTGCAAATTTTGCGGCTCGATGAAAGGCTCGTCCGCTTGGACATTGATGATGATTTGGCTGTCTTTAAGGGCTAAAATTTCGCAAGCTTCGTTTATCCTGTCCGTGCCGCTTTCGTGTGTGCTGCTTGTCATCACGGCTTTTAAGCCGTATTTGTGCGCTATATCAAGCACTTTTTCATCATCAACCGCCACGCACACCGTATCAACCTCGCTCACACGCTTTGCAGTAGCCACAAACATAGGCAAACCCTTTATGTCGCATAAAATTTTCTCGGCAAACCTTGTGGATTTGAGCCTTGCGGGTATGATTATCATCGTTTTATCCACTCTAAAATAGAACTTTTCAGCTCATCTAGCTCGTAAATTCGCCCCTTTTCATCTGCCTTGTCAAAAAGTGCCACAATGCCATCTTTTAAGCCATAGTTAAATTTGTGCGCGATTTTAAGCATAGTGGCTTTTTCGTCCGCACAAGGCTCATCAAACAACGCTTGCGCCATACTTGGCGTAAATTTCGTCCATTCTGCTGTGGAGGTGATAATGCTTGTTTGATTTTTGTCTAAAAGTTTAAAGCAAGTGGCGGTGTGCGGGTCGATGAGCGAGCTTTTGGCGAAATTTTTTATATAAGTTTTACACTCATCATCATCACAAAAATCCGCATCAAAGTCCGCTTTTAGCTCATCTAACTCGCTTTTTGTGAGCGCAAAAAAATGCTCGTTTTGAAGCTGCTCGTAAAGTTCTTTTGTGCGTTTTGCTCCAAATTTATCAAAAATCAACCTTTCTACATTTGAGCTTACAAGTATATCCATAGCTGGTGAAATCGTCTTTTTAAGCACCCTTGCGCGCAAGTCATACTCGCCCTTTGTGAAAAAATCCGTAAGAATGTTGTTTGCATTTGAAGCGATTTTTATGCGCCTTATTTTTGCGCCCATTTTTTTAGCATAATAAGCGCCCAAAGCGTCTCCAAAATTGCCGCTAGGCACTATAATATCGGCTTTTTCATCAAGTTGCACCAAAGCATAGTAATGATAAATGATTTGAAATAAAATGCGCCCAAAATTTACTGAATTTGCCGCGCTTAATTCTGTGTCATTTGCTCTTAATGCGCCCTTAAATTCATCATCTGCGAGCAAATTTTTAAGTGCTTTTTGAGCCGCGTCAAAATCGCCATTTATAGCAAAACTTTTTAAATTTGACGCTTTTAAACTCGTCATTTGTAAGGCTTGAAAACGGCTTGTGCCTGTGGCTGGATAAAGGCAAGCCACTTTTACATTTGCGACATTTTCAAAACTTTTAAGCGTGGCAGGTCCTGTATCACCACTTGTAGCGCACATTATCAAAAAATTTTTATTTCCCGCTAGCTCGCTTAAAAGCACGCCAAAAGGCTGTAAAGCCATATCTTTAAAGGCTCTTGTCGGTCCGTGATAAAGCTCGTTGATGAAAAGTTTGTCGTTTATGCGCGTGAGTTTTATAGGGCATTTTTCATCATCAAATTTCCCGTAACTTTTAAGAGCCTTTTCAAACAGCTCATCAAGGCTAAACTTAAAGCTTACGATGAGTTTAAGCGCAAATTTTTGATAGCTTAAATCCTTAAATTCATAGCCGTTAAATTCTGGCAAATGCAAGGGCGCGTAAAGCCCGCCAAAGCTTGCACTTGGGGCTAAAATGGCGCGTTTAAAATCCACGCTTTCATCTTCGTTTCTCGTGCTTGTTAAATTCATCAAAATTTCTCCACAAAAGCTAAAATCGCCCTTTTAAATTCATCTTTAAGTTCTATGTCAAGCTCGATGAGCTGGGTTTTTAGCCCCATTTGTCGCACCTTGACAAAGTCCTTAAATGTAAGCATAAGTGTATCACAATGATGCTTTTTTAGCAAGGCTTCAAGCTCGTTTTTTTGAAATTTATAATGGTCGGCAAAAAAATAACAAGCCTGAGCCTTGCTAAAATGCTCATAAAGCCGAAAGGGCTTTGCTATGGCGGTAACCAAAATGGCGTTTTTGTTCTCATTTGCGCGCGAGTGCCTTACAAAGTCCTTGCCCTCACACGCCACAAAATCAGCCTTTTTCGCAAAGCACTTTGGCAGGCGGTAAGCCCCGCTTGGCAAGGTAAAATCAAAGTGCGGTTTTTGCACGCTTTCAAGCAAAATGTCAAATTTTTCAATAAATCTTTTAGAAAAGCCATCATCAAGCAAAATGAGCGTTGCGCCTAAATTTAGGGCTTTTTCTATGCCTTGCACTCTGTTTTCGCTCACTATAACCCCAAAAATCCGCTCATCAAGCGCATACTCCATAGCTTCATCGCCGCTTATATCGACATTGCACAAAGGCTCTTTGCCATTTTTAACGACAACTAGCCCCTTGCTCTTTCTTTTATAGCCACGAAGCACGATAAAAACGCACTTTGTAGGCGCAAAAAGATGAGCGATAGCCTTGCAAACGGGCGTTTTGCCGTTGCCCCCCAAAGTGAGATTGCCCACGCTGATGATGGGCGCGTTAAATTTAAGTTTGCGGCGAAATTTGGTGTTTAAAACCGCCACAAGCGCATAAAGCAAGCTAAAAGGTAAAAGCGCAAAGGCAAGGACTTTTTGGGCTAAATTTGGCTCAAAAAAATATCTATCAAGCCACGACATTTTGGGCTTTCTTTGCGTTTTGAGATAAAAGAGTAAATTTACAAGGCGTTAAAAAAAAATGTCGCCACAAATTCGTGCTTTGTTTTGTGAATTTTATTCTTTTTTGCAAATCTAACTTCACTAAATATCCTTAAAAATCAACGGCATAGAGTTTTTAAAGGCATTTGTTTTTATCCTTTTTTCTACCATTTCAAGCAAATTTTTGTCCGCGCGTGCTATTTTTTGGGTATCTACTCGCTTTAAAGCCTTTAAAAGCTCGTCAATTTCAGCATACTTAAAGCCAAGTTCCTTTTCATCGCTTTGCCCTTCGTATAAATCAGCACTTGGAGCTTTATCTATAAAGCATTGCGGCACGCCCAAATAGCGCGCAAACTCGAAAATATCGCTCTTGTAAAGTTCGCCTATGGGATTAAACGCGCAGGCTAAATCCCCATAAATCGTGCCATATCCTAGCATTCTCTCGCTTTTGTTGCTCGTGCCTACCACCAAATAGCCCTTTAAGGCTGAGTAATCATAAAGCAAACTCATACGAATTCTTGCACTCAAATTACCCATTCGCGTTTTACACAGGCTTTCGCACTCGCTTAAAAAGGCGTCTAAAATGGGCTGAATTTCTATGGTTTTATGCTCTAAATTTAGGCTTTCGCAAAGCATTAGAGCGTCTTTTAAATTTGCTTTGTTTGAGCTTTGAGTTGGCATTATGAGGGCTAAAATGCCCTTTTGCTCGGCGTTTTTAGGGCTTTCATCTTGCGCGCTTGCCTTTTTGTCCGCTTGTTCTTTATCCGTTTGTAAGGTGCTTTGCTCAGCATTTTCCTTGCTTTGTAACCCACTAGCCAAGCCTTGCGCGCTTGCAAACGCCCTTTGACAAAGCGTAGCCACAAGTGCAGAGTCAAGTCCGCCACTAAGCCCTATGACAACGCCTTTTGCCCTTGCATTTTCCACGCAAGAGTTGATAAAATCGCAAATTTTGCGCTCTAATTCTTCAAAATCCATTCAAACGCCTTAAATTTTTTCATCATTGTAGCGAAAAAAAATTAAGGCAAATTAAAACTACAAGTCTTTTAAAACTTTGTTGAGGTAGTCTATCGTCATATCAAGCGAACTTTTGCCACTTGCTGGGATAACATTACCATTTTCGATAACTTGTTTGTATGAGTTAAGCCATTCTTCCTTTTCTATTCTATTTCCATTTTCTAGGACCTCATTTTGCTTGATAAATCCTCCATATTTATCGCTAACTACATCATAATCCTCGATTTTTGTGCCAACCATCTTTTGAGATAAGGCAAGCCCTGCCACATATCTTGCACCACTTAGAACAGCGTCGACTTTATCATAAACCTCTTTACTTATTAGACCATTTTTATAATCCTTAAAAGAATCCCCTGTAAATTTAGGTTGCTGTTTTTGTGCCTCTTGGGTTAAAATTTGTGAAAATTCTTGCGAAGAGGCTTCATTTTGAATGTTTTGTTTGTTTTGAATGATTGAATAAAATTTATTGTCAATTCTCATAACTTATCCTTTATTTTATGAATAAAGATACAACAATTTGTTTTGGATAATTGACATTACCAGATGAATTTTTTGCTGTAAAGATAAAATTACCATTTTGAAATTGACCGGATAAATCTCTTATATCTATACTACCAGCACCTAAAATTACCGCTACAAGTGTGGCAACTACAATATTTTTTAACATTGTTTATCCTTTCAAAAAATATTTTATGGAAAACAAGCAAAAATTATTCCAAATAAACTGAAAAATAAATCAAAATTTGAGCCGAATTTTTGCTATAATGGCGCAAAGATTTATGGGAGTAAAAATGCAAATCATAGCCAAGCCTTGCGGGGTTTATGCGACAAATTGTTATATCATCAAGCACGCAAAGGGCGATTTCATCATCGATGCGGGGCAAGGTGGGGCTGAATTTGTGCGCCAAAATGCGACAAATCCACGAGCCATTTTATGCACGCACGGACATTTTGACCACATTTGGGACTGCGCGGCGGTAAAAAAAGAGTTTCAAATCCCCATTTACATACACAAAGATGATGAATTTATGCTTGCAGACCCCTTTGAAATGGGGCATTTGCACGCAAAGGCGGATTTTTTGGTGGCTGATGAAAACGAGCTTGACATTTCGGGCGTGAAATTTCGCTTTTTGCACTTCGCAGGACACACCCCGGGCTGCTGTATGATAGAGCTTGTGGGCGAAAATGTGGCTTTTAGCGGGGATTTTTTGTTTAAAGGCACGGTTGGGCGCTACGATTTTCCTTACTCTGATGCGAATTTAATGCGCCAAAGCCTTGAAAGAGTGGCGAAATTTAAGCAAGATTTGCGCCTTTTACCAGGACACGGCGATGAAACTTCATTACAAGCCGAACAAGCAAATTTAAGGTATTTTATCAATGCTCTTTGATAAAATTTTTATACTTTTAGGTTACTATCTTGCTTTTTTGTCTTTTATAGCACTTTTAGGGGCGAAATTTGCCCAAAAACATAACGAATTAAACGCTATTCAACCAAATGCACCACAGAAAAAAAGCGCATTGAAAGGACTTTATAAGCACTGTCCTTGTCGCAAGGCTGTGGAAAATGGCACTATGAGCAGTATTTGTATTTACAGTAGCGTAGCAGGCTTTATGCTTTCTCTTACAAATATTGCCTTGATGGGCAATTACGCCACGCAAAATTTTATTGTTTTGGTTTTGAGTATTTTTTGCGCTTGGCTTGGCTGGGTGCTGAAAAAATAAATCTAGTTTTAAGGAAAGAAAATGTTGATTTTTGGACATAAACTCATTGAAGTGCCAAAATTTCATTTGATAAACAGTGAAAACGCAAGCTTTAAAGAGGGTATAAATTGCTTTGAATATAATGAAAATTTAATCGAAAAAGCCTTAAAAGAGGGTGTGAAATTTGCTATTTTAGCTAAAAATGAAGATGAAATTTTATTTGCAAACGCTTTAAAAGCTGAATTTATTTTGCTTGAAAATGAAAATTTGGCTAAAAAGGCAAGCAAAATGGCTGAATTTTATTTATTTGATAGTAAGATTTTATTTATCATTGATAGGCTTAAAAATCTACGAAATACCTATAAAATAGGTATTGACGGTGTGATTTTACGCGAGATTATCAAACAGGCGTAAATTTCACTCCAAAAAGCCCAAAAGCAAGCTATTTGCAAGGCTTTTGCGCGGTGCTAAATTCTAAATTTGAGCTATCTAAAATTTGATTAAGCTTTTGAAAATTCATCTTTTATCTCCATTTATTTGCAAATTTGCTGTGAAATTCGCACAAATTTATCCTTACTCGTTTCGCAAAGTATCAAGGACATTAACTTGTGTAGCCTTGCGGGCGGGGTAATAGGAGCTTATCATAACTATAAATGCCGCTCCCACGATAGCTAGGATAAAGTCAAGTCCGTCTAAGTCCAGCAGTAACTTGCTTGTGCCATATACATCAGCGGGCAAGGTGATAATGTCGAAATTTTCAAGCAGCCACAGCACAAAAAACGACAAAGCCACACCACACAGCATCCCAAAGCCACCTATCAGCGTGCCAAGTGCGAAAAAGGCTTTTTTCACTTCACTCTTGCTTGCTCCAAGTGCGAGCAAAAGGGCTATTTCAGCACGGCGGTTCATCACTATCATCAGCAAAGAGCTTACTATATTTAAGCTTGAGGCTAAAATGATAAGCATTAGCACGATAAAAAGGGCGCGTTTTTCAAGCTCTAAGGCTGAAAAAAGATTTTCATTTTGCTCCCACCAGCCAAACACGCCATAGTTTTCGCCCAAAAAAGCTTGTATTTTTTCTTTATCTTTAAAAGGCTCTTCTGAGTAAATATGTATGCCATCATAATCTTGCCCTCGTCCTAAAACCTTACGCACTGCCTCAATGTCTGCATAAAGATAAGCTTTATCATAAAGCAATAAGCCAGAGCTAAAGCTATAACGCGCATCAAACCTTTTAGTTTGAGGGATTAAGGCTAAGCCACTTGGGTTTAAATTTGAAAAAATGATGGGCAGTTTTTCGCCTTTTTCGAGGGCAAATTCTTGTGCCAAAGCTTTGCCAACAAGCACTTCAAAGCCTTTGAGTTCATTTTGTCCTAAGGCTTCGGCTACAACCTTGTTGATTTTTTTTTCATCTTGCGAGTGGATTCCAAAAAGCAAGCCACCCTCAAATTTACCATTGCCTCTAGTGATAACTTGGGTGTTAATGAAAGGGCTAAAGGCTAAATCTTTGAAATTTTTTTGTAAATTACCCACCAAATCATCATCGATATTAGTATAAACCTTTGAAACAACTGTTAAAGGATAGTTCATCACAAAAAATCGTTCTTTAAGCCCCTTGTCAAAGCCGTTCATTATCGCCATCGCTACCAAAAGCACACAAAGCCCCACGCACACGCCAACAAAGGCTAAAAGCATAGAAAGCATAATGAAAGGCTGTTCCTTGTCAAAACGAAGATATTTAAATAACAAGTATTTTAAGAGGGATTTTTGCCCATTCACGCTAAAACCCCTTGTCTTGGTCCGCTTTTGCCGTGGCATTCTTTGTATTTTTTGCCACTTCCGCAAGGGCAAGGGCTGTTTCGTGGCACTTTTTTAAATTCAGCCTTGCCTAAATTATCCTCATCAGCTCCTGTTTCAACGGAATTTTGGAGGAGTTTTTCATTTTCATCAATGGCATTTTGCTCTATGTTTTGTGTATTTTGCTTTGTGAAAACGACATTGAAAAGCAGTTTAACGCTTTCAAATTTAATTTTTTCAACCAACTCTAAAAAGAGATTATAGCTTTCTTTTTTATACTCTACAAGTGGGTCTTTTTGGTTATACCCACGAAGTCCTATGCCTGTTTTGAGGATATCCATTTGATATAAATGCTCGCGCCAAGCATTATCAAGCACTTGTAAATACAAAATTCGCTCAACTCGCTTTTTATCCACTTCGCTTAATTCTTGCATTCTTTGTTCGTAAGATTTTTCAAGCACTTTGGCTAAATTTTGTTCCATTTCTATGCTGTTATAGTCCTCAAATTCATCATATTTAAGCTCGATATTGCATTCAAGGTTTATTTTAGCCTTAAGTTTGCTAAAATCAGGCTCTTGCTCCTCGTTTAAATAAGACTCTCTCATAGTGTTTTCCGCATATTCTTCAATGTTTTGCTTGATTTTGTTTTGTATGTTGTAGTTTTCATCTAAAAGCTCGTTGCGGTATTTGTAGATAGTTTTTCGCTGCTCGTTTGCTACATCGTCATATTCAAGCAAGTGTTTGCGGCTTTCAAAGTGCATACTTTCAACCCTTTTTTGCGCATTTTCCACCGCACGCGTTACAATGCCGCTTTCAATATGCTCGCCTTCTTCTATGCCAAGCCGTTCCATTATGGCTTTGATTCTATCCCCGCCAAAAATGCGCAAAAGATTATCTTCAAGGCTCAAATAAAAACGGCTCATTCCAGGGTCGCCTTGCCTGCCCGAACGCCCACGAAGTTGGTTATCTATACGCCTGCTTTCGTGCCTTTCAGTGCCGATGATATAAAGTCCGCCAAGTGCCTTTACTTCATCATCTATCTTTATATCAACCCCACGCCCTGCCATATTTGTGGCAATGGTTACAGCACCTTTCTTGCCCGCATCGGCGATGATTAAGGCTTCTTGTTCGTGGTTTTTAGCGTTTAGGACATTGTGCGCTATGCGTTCTTTTTTAAGCATTTCGTGAAAAACCTCACTTCGCTCAATGCTCGCAGTGCCTACTAAAACAGGCTGTCCTTTGGCGTTTGCACTTTTAATTTCAGCAATTACAGCATTGAATTTTTCTCTTTGGGTTTTGTAAATCAAATCGTGCTTGTCGATGCGGTGAATAGGGATATTTGTGGGTATTGAGATGACATCAAGCTTGTAAATTTGGCTAAATTCAGTGGCTTCTGTTTGCGCTGTGCCTGTCATACCAGCGAGTTTGTCATACATTCTAAAATAATTTTGAAAGGTAATGTCCGCCAGAGTTTGGCTTTCTTCTTGGATTTTGACATTTTCTTTTGCCTCTAATGCTTGATGAAGTCCATCGCTAAACCGCCGTCCCTCGCTCAAACGCCCCGTAAATTCATCAACGATAATCACTTCTTTGTTTCGCACCACATAATGCACATCTTTTTCAAAGAGATTGTGCGCTTTTAGGGCTTGGTCGAGTTGGTGCGCTAAAATAGCGTTGTCAAGGCTGTAAAGATTATCCACGCCAAAGAGTTTTTCAGCCTTTGAAATGCCTGCTTCTGTGATTAAAATCGTGCGGTTTTTTTCATCGACTATGAAATCTCCGCTTGGTTTAGCGTCTTTGTTTGCTAAATTTTGCGGTGGCATTTCGCCTTTTTGCATTTTTTTAGCGACTTCATTTGCCTTTATGTAGCCGTCCAAAGTGCGATTTGTAGGACCGCTGATGATGAGCGGAGTTCGCGCCTCATCGATTAAAATGCTATCAACCTCATCAACGATGACGAAATTATGCCCCCTTTGCACCTTTTCATCGCTGCTGAATTTCATATTATCACGCAAGAAATCAAAGCCAAATTCGTTGTTTGTGCCGTAAGTTATGTCGCACTCGTAGGCTGCTTTGTGGTCGCCGTCTGAGTTTGCGCTTGAAAGCACCACGCCCACAGAAAAGCCCAAAAATTTGTAAATTTCGCCCATTTGCTCGGCATCGCGCTTGGCTAGATAATCATTCACCGTTACGATATGAACGCCCTTGCCGCTCATCGCGTTAAGCACCACAGGCAAGGTTGCCACAAGCGTTTTGCCCTCGCCCGTTTTCATCTCGGCGATTTTGCCCTCATTAAGCACCATACCGCCGATGAGCTGGACATCAAAATGACGCATTGCAAGCGTTCTTTTGCTTACCTCGCGCACTATGGCAAAAACTTCGCTTAAGATATTATCAGGCTGAAGTTCATCAGCCAAAACTCCCTTTTTTAATCCCTCAAAATAAAGTTTTAATTCATCATCACTCATTGCTTGATACTTATTTTCCAAAGAGTTGATGTGTTCTACTCGTTTGAGGTATTTTTTAATTTCCCTGTCGTTTTTTGTGCCAAATACAGCTTTGATAAGATTAAGCATACTTGTTTCCTTAAATTCTAAAATCAAAAATTTAATTATAGTAAAATTTTGTTTAAACTTTAACTACAAGGGATTTAATTTTAGCTTAAATTTTAATCAAGTTCAGCCAAGTAGTCAAAAAAACTGCTTTCAACTTCAAAGCTTTTTCCTAGCTGGGCTTTATTGATGAGCTTGTTATCGCCTAGACTGTGCTTATTTTTTTCTAAAATTAATACTTTGTCGGCAAGTTTTTTAGCATTTTGAGGATAATGCGTGTTGAATATGATGATTTTACCTTTTTCTTTAAGCTTTTTTAAATTATTCATAATGCAAAGTTGGTTTTTAAAGTCTAGGTTGGATTCAGGTTCATCTAAGATGATGATTTTTGGGTCATTAATCAAGGCTCTTGCGAAAATTATCATTTGAAGTTCTCCGCCACTTAAACTATCGCAAGTTCTTTCTGCTAAATGGGAAAAGCCTAAATCATCAAGACATAAACGAGCTTTTTGCAAGTGTTCTTTTTGTGGTATAGTCGAAATTTCAGTATTTAAACCCAAAACGACCATATCAAGCACAGATAAACCTATGCTGTGGTTTTTAGCTTGAGGTATATAAGATATGATGGAAAAAAGCTCTTTCATCTTGTAATTTTTTACATTTTTCTCATAACAAAAACTCTCACCACTTTTTAAAGGCAAAAGCCCCATTAAGCAATTTAAAAAAGTGGTTTTGCCTACTCCATTTTGTCCTAAAATAGCAAGTATTTCACCCTCTTTAAGCTCAAAGCAAATATTTTCAAACAAAATTCTTTTTCCTCTCGCAAAACTTGCGTTTTCAACTCTAAAACTACTCATATACGCATACCTTTAGCCTTGTATAAAATCATTATGAAAAATGGCGCACCCACCACAGCACTTAAGATAGAAATAGGAATTTCTTGTGAGCTTATGGAGCGACTAAGCGTATCGATGATGAGCATAAAGATAGAGCCAACAAAAATGCTATAAGGAATAACACTTTTTGTATTAAAACCGCAAAGCATTCTTGCTATGTGTGGGATTATCAGTCCTATCCAGCCTATGATACCGCACATACTTACCACACAAGATACAATTAAAGTGCAAGCAAAGATAAGCAAAAGCCTCATAAAATTCACATTAATGCCCAAAGTTTTTGCTTCATTATCATCAAAAAGCAACAAGTTGTGTTTCCAGCGGTAAATGAATATAATTAAAGAGCCAAGCATAATCCCACAAGAACAAAAAACCATTTGAGCAAAATTGCTAACCTGCAAAGAACCAAGCAACCAATAAGTAATGGCAGGTAAGGTATCTTGTGGGTCAGCTATATATTTTAAAAGAGAAATAAAGCTTTGAAAAAGGGCTGATATAATAATACCAGAAAGTATTATCATAATCTTATCTTTTCCGCCACGAGCGACAAGCAAGGTCAAAATCAGGCTTAAAATTCCAAAGGCAAAAGAATTTAAGGTAAGCGCATAGATATTAAAGCCAAAAAGTAAGGCTAAAACAGCACCAAAACCAGACCCACTTGCTACGCCTAAAATATCAGGTGAAGCAAGTGGATTTCTAAAAATAGCCTGAAAACTTGCCCCAGCTATACCAAGCCCAGCTCCCACAATAATAGCTAAAAGCACTCTAGGAAGTCTTACTTCAAATAATATAAAAGCTTCTTTGCTTGAAAAATTCGCATTTTCTTGTCCTATATTTGCTAAAGTTTCGCAAAATAGTCTAAAAATTTGAACATAAGTTAAATCAAATCTCCCAAAACCTAAAATAAAAAATCCCAAGCCAAAAACAAAAAGTAGGGCAAAGAAAATCTTTAAAAAAGCCATCAATATCTATACCCATACTTCACAAAGAAATTTGTTCCAGGCTCTATGAGAGGGTTGGTAATTTTAGATTTTGGCACAGTTATATCTTCTATGGCTGCTGGATTAACCCCTCTTTTATTAAAGATATTTTCCACACCTAAGGTTAGTTCCATATCTTTAGCTTCTTTGTTGAAATAACCCAAGTCAAAGCCCACATAAGCATCGCTCATCGCATAAGACTTAGTTTTTCGTTCCACAGCCTTATCTATACGAGTTCTTCCCTGATAAGCCCTTTCTTGCACCTTAATGTAGCCCCAAGGCATATCATATTGTAAAGAAATGCGTCCAAAAAGTGGTGGAATTTCTCTTAAGGGTTTGTTGTTGGTTTTATCTTGCCCATAAGTATGAGTGGCGTTGTAAGCATAAGTAAAGCCGTAAAATTTATGCTCTCCAGCTAGTTCTACTCCTCTTATATAGGCTTTACCTATATTTGTGTATTTTTGATAGCCATTAGCATAGGCTAAATCGTCATTGTATTGTTGCAATACAATCATATCTTGATGATTTGTTTGATAAGCTGCAAGGCTTAAGAAGTGATTTTTACTATCAACTCTTAAGCCAAATTCAAAGCTTTGTGCTGTTTCTTGCTTAAGTTCTGGGTTGTTTAAAATAGGATTAGCATCAGCTGCTGCCCCATTTGCCGCAAAAATTCCACCAGCACTTGCTGCTTTAAAATTATGACTTAGGTCTGTATAGGCGTTTAAATATTCACTTAAACGAAGATTTATCCCTATATTTCCTGTAACGGCGTTTTTTATATCGGTTCTTTTGCTGTCAAGCCTTTGAGTTTGGTCGGGAGTTTCTGCTGAATTTGGAAGTTTTGAACCTATTTTTGTGAGTATAGTTGCATTTCTTAATGCCCCACTAATTGTTAAGATTTCTCCAAAAACATAATCATCTTTAATATATACTGAAAAGGTGTGTTGTTGAGTTTTTCTGCCTGTTAAAGCAGCATTTTGCCCTGTGATTAAATTTGTTGCTGGAATTACTTTAGTATTTAAAGCACTTAGGCTTTCTAAACCGTAATTTATAGTATGCGCTCCAGCAAGTGCGCTAAAAGCAAGCTTTCCACCAGCATATTTTGTGCCACGCACATGTTGATTGGTGTAATTATAAGTATTTGTAATTTGTCCATTTGCTCTTGTATAAAAACCCGTGAAAAGCTCCGTTTCATAGCCTCTATAATAAGCAAAGGCATCAAGTTTATCCGCAAAGCTAAGATTATAAATTTCAGCTCCAGCCTTTATATAGGTTTCATATATAGGGTCTCTTTTTCGTATAGAGCCATAATCAGCCCCGCCATTTGCAAACTGTCCTCCAGCACCAGAATCAACAGCTCTTGCATATCGTCCTTGTGTATAAAAGCGAGTATCTGTGCTGTTAGTATAGCCTAAGTTAAAGTCAAAGCCATAGCTTTTAAATTGAGAATTTTTTGCCTCTCCTTCAGGGGTTTGAAAATTTCCCCCTGTTTTACCGTTTAAGCCAAACAATACATCAAAACCATTTCCACCGCCTAATACCTCAAGCCTACCTCCGCTCATATTATTTACTGTGGCATATTCTAAAGCTCTTAATTTTGTATCAAGCTTAAAATCCCCCGAAATGTCTCCTTTATAACGGCGAGAAACTAAATTTATAACTCCATTTATAGCGTCTGAACCATATAAAGAGGATGCTGAGCCTCTTAAAATTTCTATGGAATCAAAAGCGTTTGGGTCCATTATATTAAACATTAGCGTATTTCGCCCAAGAACAGGCACACCGTCTAAAGTAGTTAAAGAATAAGACCTTTGCGTGCTTCTTCCTCTAATATTAACTTGTCCGTTTGTGCTTCCAGAGCGAACAAAAATAATGCCCGGACTTTTTTCCATAACCCCTTGTATGCCTCCTGTTGAGCCATAACGAAGCAAGTCCGTTTTATTAATGACTGTGGTGCTTTTGTGAGGAAATTCAACTAAAAATTCTTTTTCTGTCAATTCTTCTCCTGTTATTTCTGTTTTTTCAAGCTTATAAGAGCTTAATGCCCCCCCCCCCTTGAGAGTTTGCAGTATCTTGCTGGGCAAACAAGAAACTCGTGCAAATTAAGGCTAAACTGAGTCGTTTTTTCATTTTTACTCCTAAAAACTATAATAAAAATCAAATTTTAATTAATTTTTCTTAAAATAAAATTAAATTTATTAATTATTATCAAAATAATATCATATTTATCATTTATGTATAAAATTGATAAAATAAAAAATTTAACAACTTGTCAAATATTTTGCTACAATTTTAAAAAGGAGCTTTAATGTTTAACATAGTTTTAGTTAGCCCTCGCATAGCTCAAAACACAGGAAGCATAGGCAGAATGTGTTTTAATGCTGGATTTACCTTGCATATTATAAAGCCCACTGTTTTTGACCTTGATGAAAAGGCTGTTAAAAGGGCTGGGCTTGATTATTGGGCTAAGCTTAAGCCCTTAGTGTGGGAAAATTTGCAAGAGTTTTTAGAGGCAAATTTAAAACATAAAGAGAGATTTTTCTTTGCTACAACAAAGGGTCAAAAGGCTTATTTTGAGGTTAAATTTGAGTTGGGGGATTTTTTATTTTTTGGAAGTGAAAGCTTTGGGTTGCCTGATGAATTGATGAAAATGAAAAAAGAACACCTAATCACCATACCGATGAAAAGCTGCGGCAGAAGTCTTAATCTTGCTACAAGTGTTGGCATTATAAGCTTTGAAGCCTTAAGACAAAATTTTTCTCATTTTAATCCATAAATTTTTAAAAGAGCTTTTATATTTTGCGCAATCTAATGCAAATTTTATCATTTTATCATTCCAGCCTCTTTGCTAGGGTTTAAAATGTGTTTTATTTGCTCATTCGTTAATTTTAAATCATAAAATTCCTTAAAATGCCTCTTGTATTCAGTCTTTATATCTATGTTTTTAAAAAGTTTAGGGTGATTTTTTTGTGCTAAAAATTTCAAAAGCACAGCTAAATCTAAATTTGGCGCATAGGGTCTATAAGTAGCAAGTGGGAGCTTATAAACTCTTTTGTTTTTTATCGCATCTATACCTTGCCATTTTTTGTTATTGATTAAATCCTCAGGTTGAGCTGGAGTAAAATTTGTAAGATAAATCACTTCGGGGTTTAGACGGTAAATTTCTTCTATATTAACCACTCCGCCATTATTTAAATTCCATACACCTTTAAAAATATCAACTCCACCACTATTTTGCAAGAGATAATCTCCAAAGGCGCCAACGATGATTTTATTTTGATATATGCTCATTATCATAGCGCGAATGGGTTTTATGCCTTTTAAAATTTGAGCGTTTTGTTTTTCAACCTTATCTATATCAGCAATGATTTTATCGCTTTTTTCTTTTATGTCAAAATGCTTGTTTATTTCATTTAGCCAATACCTTAACACTTCTTTAGAGTTATAATTTGCTATTTTTATTTTTAATGGTAGGGTTTTAACATTAGCCTTTTGAAGTGCGGAACAAAGTTTCATTGTGTCTTTATAGCAAATATATAAATCAGCATTAAGTTCTAAAAGTTCCTCAAAGTTGTCGTTTTCGCCTGATTTGATACTTGAAACTTGAGGGAAAAAATCGCTCACAATAGAATTTTTAAGAGCGGTTTGGGTTGATTGTGGGATATAAACAAGCTTGGCATCAGTTAAAAATAAAAATAAAGATGGAATGGGAAGCATATTATCAGCCACTACAACCCTTTTTCGTGCTTCAGCATTTGCTAAATTTAGCAAGAAAAGACCCAAAAAAATACAAACTTTAATCCTCATAAACCTTCCTCAATAATTATAAGAATACTTAACAAAGAAGTTAATGCCAGGTTCTAAAAGCGGATTTGTTCTTGATGTTATTAAGGTTGGAATGCTTATTGTTGTGGGTTTTGTAGCCTTTTTGTCAAAAACATTTTCAATACCAAAATTTAAACTCATAGCTTTCATAGAATTTGCTAAATATCCTAAATCAAAATTTACAAATATATCAGTCATAGCATAAGATTTTGTCTTTTTTTCTTCGCTTTCATCTATACGAGATTTACCCTGATAAGCCCTTTCTTGCACCTTAATGTAACCCCAAGGCATATCATACTGCAAAGAAATTCGCCCATAAAGTGGAGCTATGTATGGTAAAGGTTTATCATCTGTTTTATTGTGTCCATAAAGTGCTGTTCCAAGAAAGGCAAAGGTAAAATCGTTGAAAAAATTAAACTGTCCTTGCCATTCAATGCCTTGTATATAGGACTGTCCTACATTTTGATACTGCGAGTTTCCATCTGCAAGTCGCACTGCTGTGATTTTATCCGTGTATTCTGTTTTGTATCCTGTTACTTGAAATTCATTTTTTTCATTGCTATATCTAAAACTTAACTCAGCAGTATGCGAATATTCAGGGCTTAAATTTGGGTTTGGCAAAGTCGAAGTTTGTGTTATAACAGGAGTTTGGCTTGAAAGTTTATAACCAACCCAAGGAGCTAGGAAATTTCTACTTAAATTTAAAGCTGAGCTAAAATTTGGGGTGAAAAAATAAACAGCACCCAAAGAACCTGTAATGGCATTTGTATCACTTGAATTTCTTTGTTCGCCTCCCATAACCGCATACACATAATCCCCCCTTACAGAAGCTGAAAGAAGTAGATTTTCAGTGGCTGTAAAATCATCTTTTAAGAAAAGTCCTATCTCACTTTGTGCAGTTGGCGCACTATCTGGCTCAACGACCCCATTTGTTTTGTTGCGAGTTGAAGTTATGGTTTGTGTTGTATCAAGTCCATAGCCTAAATTATGTTTATCAAGTTGCGTTCTAAAAGCCAAGCGACCGCCTACATAATCACTATTTTTAACTTCTTTGTGGGCAACGCTACCAGCTTTTGTATAATTATATAAATCTGTATCATAACGCCTCCAATACACAAAAGCATCCATTTTTTCAGCAAAGCCGATGTTATAGGCTTCTAAGCCACCTTTTAAATAAAGTTCAGTTAGAGGATCCTCTTTTGTCCAAGCCATTACAGCAGGAACTCTTCTTCCACCAGCATTTTCACTCATTACTCTTGCCAAACGACCTTGAGTGTAATATCTTATATCATTTTTTGTGGTATAGCCTATATTCCAATCAAAACCTGCAAGATTATATTTTGAATGCTCTATAACACCATCAGGTGTCCTATAATCTTGTCCCATTTTACCATTTAAGCCCATTAAAATGTCAAAACCGTTACCACCGCCTATAACTTCAAGCCTACCACCAAAGCCATTATTTACACTTGAATACTCTAAATTTCTTAGTTTAAGCCCTAAATTAAAAGCTTGATTGATATCGCCTTTAAAACGCCTAGATTTAAAATTTATCACGCCATTCATTGCGTTTGAGCCAAACAAGGCTGAAGCTGGACCTCTAATAATTTCTATGCTATCTATTGAATTTAAGTCAAATACATTATATTCTAAAACAGCCCTACCAAGAACTCTTGTTTCATCAATGGTTATCATAGTGGTATCAGAACTTGAATTTAAGCCACGAACATATATAGTGCCACCCAAGCCACCAAAACGAGAATACAATATACCCGGAGCTTGTTCTAGTGTAGATTGAACTCCACCTGTGCCACCACCTGTTTCAAGCAAGGTTTTTTCATCTAAAACACTTATACTTTTGCTTTGTTGTTCAAGCGTAAAATCAGACAGTGTTGCAGATATAACGGACTTTTCTAACTTATAAGCCCCCCCCCCTTGAGAGTTTGCAGTATCTTGCTGGGCAAACAAGAAACTTGTGCAAATCAAGGCTAAACTGAATTGTTTTTTCATTTTTACTCCTAAAATTATAATAAATATCAAATTTTAATTAATTTTTCTTAAAATAAAATTAAATTTATTAATTGTTATCAAAATAATATTTACCATTTTTTGCGTTTTGTGCATTTTCGGTTTTAAAATTTGATTTATTTTTATCCAAAAAAGAAAATTAGGCAAGTGCCAACTTAATACAAGAACTTGTGATTATAAATTTATAAAATCTTGAATGAGTTTTATCAACTCATCAGCATTTGTAAATTCATCTTTTTCGCATTTGTCCTCGCCCCATTTAGCGTGAATGTAAGGTATGTTGGCATTTTGTGCGGCGAGTTTATCTTTGGCACTGTCGCCCACAAAGATAGTTTTATTAAATTTAGCTTCAGCTTGTATGCGTTTTAACATCATAGGACTTGGTTTTGGTTCTATGTCAAAGCTTACTCCAAGTGCCTTGTCAAAGTAGGGCAGTATGTTGTGTTTTTCTAAAACCGTGCTTAATGAGCTTTGTGGAGCATTTGTGGCTATGGCGATAAAGCAGTTTTTATCTTTTAAAAACTCAAGCACCTTTAAAACACCATCATAAAGTATAACGCTTTGTTTGTAATGTTTTATAAAGTATTTTTCAAAGCCTTCTTTAAAGGTGCTATGCTCAAAATTATCGATATTGTAAAGGATTTTCGCCCAATCTTTCCCCGGCGTGTTTATAGTTTGCATAATAAATTTATGCTCTAAAGTCTTTAAATTTAAATCTTGCCTTATCTCATTTACTGCCGAACAAATAGCATTTGAGCTATTTATGAGCGTGCCGTCCATATCAAAAATAACATTTATCATTTAATAATCCTCGAATTTGTTTTTGTGTTTGCTTTTTTTGTAATTTTGCGTGTTTTTAAGCTTGTCAAGTGAGTTGGCTTTATTTATCAACTCTTGCTTGTTTAAATTTAAGCTCAAACAAGCATTTACAAAGCTTTCAAGTTCTTTGGTGTAAGCAGAGTTAAGCTGCACGGGCGGACTTTTTTTAAAAAATTCTGCATTTTTTAAAACCCTTTGATTAAAAAGCTCTTTGTCAAAATCTTCTTTTTTTAAAGCACTCGCTGAAAGTCGGTAAAATTTTTCCAAATTTCTTATATAGCGAGTTCTTGCGGATTTTTCATCTTTCATTGTTCTGACTCGAAATTTTTAATATTTTCTTCAAAGATAACCTCATCATCGCAAAGTATGAGTAATAAGTCATTTGGCTCAAAGATTAAAGAGCCGCTTGCTTTTATGTATTCACCCTGTCTTTTTACGATGAGTATGATAAACTCGCCACTTAAGTTAAGTTCGGCGATATTTTTACCGATGACACTTGATTCTTCTTTGAGAATGTATTGTCTAAAAGTGCTATAAGATATAGGCAAATTCGTGCTTAATGTCTTTTGCTCACCTTCATTAAGCTCTAAAAACTTGGCAAGAGGATTGAGCATTATGCCTTGTAAAAGCACTGACAAAAGGACGATGAAAAAGACTATGTTAAAGATAAATGAAGCACTTTCGACATTAGCCGCTAAAGGATAAGTAGCTAATATAATAGGCACAGTGCCACGAAGTCCTACCCAAGAAATAAAAACCTTTTCTTTTGTGTTGAATTTGCGAAAAAATAAAAGACTTAAAAACACAGCCATAGGACGAGCGACAAACATAGTTGCAAAGGCAACTCCTAATCCAAGCAGGGCAACACTTCCAAGCTGAGATGGAACTACAAGCAAGCCCAAAGTTACGAAAATGACCACTTGAGCTAACCACGCTACGCTGTCGTGGAATCTAATCAAACTCACCTTGCTGGCAAATTCTTTGGTATTTGCCACAATGCCAAGCAAATAAACGCACAAATATCCATTCGCGCCAAGCTTTTGACTTAGGGCAAAGGCTAAAAATACCCAAGAAAGCGTAAAAACAGGATAAAGACCCGATGAGTCCAGCTTAAGTTTATTGATGATAAAAGGCATTAAAAGCCCAAAGATATAAGCGCAAACAAAGGCTAAAATAAACTGTGTAAGCATAGTTAAGATAAAATCCCCAACAGTTGGGGTTTGTGAAAGGGTTATCATTTCTATAACTGTTATGGTTAAAAATATCGCCATAGGGTCGTTTGAGCCGCTTTCAAGTTCAAGCAAAGGCGCAATGTTATTTTTAAGCCTTAATCCCTTGCTTCGCATTATGGCAAAAACAGCAGCAGCGTCTGTGGAGCTGATTATCACTCCTAAAAGTAAGGCATCGTTAAAGGAAAAACCAAAACAGTAATAACACAACAATGCTATAAAGGCTGCTGTTAGCACAACGCCAAAGGTTGCTAAAACTATGCCTTCTTTAAGCACAGGACGCACGAGCTTAAAACTTGTATCAAAGCCCCCAGAAAAGAGTATGAGTATGAGACAAAGCATACCTATGTCTTGGGTGATTTTAACATTGTCAAAATCAATCTTAAAAACACCCTCACTTCCAGCGAACATTCCTACAAAGATAAATATAAGTAAGACGGGAATGCCGTATTTATCTCCAAATTTAGAAAAAATAACGCAGGCTAAAAAAAGTGAAGCTGAGATTAAAATATACGCTTCCACGCTCTATCCTAATGCTTTTTTTTATCATCATAAAAAATCAAATCAAAACTGTTGGTGTGTTTGATGACGGCATTACCATTTCCACCTTGAAATTTATGCAGTTCAAGGCGAAGTTCATCTATCAAGCTTTCAAATTCATTGATTTGGTTTTTAAGCTTTAAAATCACATCAACACCTGCTAAATTCACACCCATATCACGCGTTAAACGCAAGATAAGTTTAATGCGGTCAATGTCTTTTTGCGAATAAAGACGCATTTTGCCATCTGTTCTGCTTGGCTCAACAAGCCCCTCTCTTTCATACTGCCTCAAAGTTTGAGGATGTATGCTTAAAACTTTAGCTACAACAGAGATGAGATAAACAGGTTCTTCATAATTATGTTCCATTTTCTTTCCTTTTATGGCAACTTTTCTTCTAAAATTTTGAGTAATTTTTCATCAAGGTTTGCTGTATTTGGCAAGATGACATTTAATATAAGATACATATCCCCATAAATATCTGTTTTGCGGTTTTGCACCCCATATCCTTTGAGGCGAATTTTTTGCCCATTTTTAGAATTTGGCGGAATTTTCACGCCTACTTCTTTTTGCGGAGTTTTAATCTTAATGCTCCCTCCAAAAAGTGCTGTTTTTAGCGATATATCGCACTTTTTATACAAATCATCATCATCTCTTTCATACTCATCGCTTGTTCCAAGCTTTACTTGAACGATTAAATCCCCTCTTTGTGAGCCTGATATTTTGCCCTTGCCTCTAATTCTTAATTTTTCGCCATTTTTAATGCCGTGAGGGACTTTGATTTTAATGCTTTCTCCATTCAGCTTTATATTTTGTTCTCCACCTAAAACAGCTATATCAAAGGGTATGAGCATTTCAGCATTGATATTTAAGTCTTGTTCGCCAAAACCAAAGTCAAAATTTCCACTTTTAAAACCAGAGCTTGATTTAAAGCCCCCACCGCCAAAACCCCCAAAACCTCCGCCAAAAATATTGCGTAAAATTTCGTCTAAATTTGCTCCGCCTGTGCTGCGAGAAAAGTCGCTAAAGCTTTGCCCGCCAAACATTGAATCCCCATATCTGTCATATTGAGCGCGTTTTTGTTCATCGCTTAAAATTTCATAAGCAGCGTTGATTTCTTTAAATTTTTCTTCAGCATTTTTTTCTTTATTAATGTCTGGGTGATATTTTCGTGCAAGGCGTCTATAAGCTTTTTTTATCTCATCGTTACTTGCGCCCTTTGAAACGCCTAAAGTCTCATACAAGCTATTACTCATAATGTTTTGTCCTTAAAGATTATAAAAATTTAGGCAATTATAACATAAAGTTTAGTGTAAGTCAATCAAGTTTTATAAATTTTTTGATTTATATTTTTGGGAATTTATACAAAATATAAAATAAACAATTATCATAAATTAATTATAATTTTTTAAAAAATTTATCATTATCAAAAATTAATAAATATCATTATATAGAAATATTTAAGTAAATTTAATAAAAAAAATAAAAATAAAAATGATAAATTTACTTAAAAATTTATATTAAATTTTGAAATTTTATGTTATTATTTTTTTGAGAAAATTTTTCTAAATCAAGGTTTTTAATGAAAAAAGAAGTCGCTTTAGTTTTTATCGCTGTTTTTGTATTTGCAAAAGAGGATATTAAGAATTATAAACTTGAAGAAACACGCATAGAAATTGAACTTGATGATACTTCAAAATATAATTCAAGTGCAACTATAAATAAAGAGTTTTTAAAAGCTAATCCTAGCGGAAATGGCGATATAGGAAGCATCTTGCGAACTTTGCCCAATATTCAATTTGATAATTCCCAGCTCAAATCCTCCACACCAGGTGAGATTGACCCTGCAAAAGTGAGTATTAGTGGGGGACTTCATTATCAAAATAATTTTATGCTTGATGGGGTAAATATGAATAATGATTTAGACCCAGCAGGAACAGGCTCTTGGATAGGTAATGCTCCAGGACGCTCTCAAGGCATAGCTATTGATACAAGTCTTTTAGAAAGCATAAAAGTGCAAGATTCAAATATAGGAGCAGCTTATGGAGGCTTTACAGGTGGGGTTGTGGAAGCACAGACAAGAAGACCCCAAAAAGATTTTGGAGCAGATATAAGCTATCAAATCACTCAAGGCAAGGCAAATGGCGGTTTAGACTTCAAAGATTTTTTAAACGGCTCTTTATCGCTTACGAATTATCATCTTTATAAAAATCAAGACAAAGAAGAATTTATCAACTCTTATGATGATAGCAATCAACCAAATTTCATCAAACATCTCGCAAGAATGAGTTTAGAAAGCAAGATTAATGATAAATTTTCGTTAATCGGTTCTATCACAAGCACTATAAGCATTATACCACTTCGCAGGAGTGATGATACTTATAAAGGAAATTCAGGAGCTTATCAGTCATCTCCAATAGATCCTGATGACTCGGCTACCGCAAAACAAAATCAAAGGAGGGAAATTTATAATTATTTTATCAAGGGATATTATGATATGAGTGAGAATTTAAAGATTGAATTTGGTTATACTTACGCACCACAGTATGATTATCGTTTTATGGTAGGCACAAAAGGTGATTATTATAGTTTCACCTCAGGTGGTCATCAAGCTTCTTCTAAAATTTCTTGGTATAACAGCTTTGGTTTTTTGACAAATACACTGAGTTATTCTCAACTTGAAAACTCGGCTGAGACGAATTTTAGTGCTACGAAGTATTGGCAAATTTCAGATTCTAAAAGGTGGAGCAATTGGGCAAATTGGGTTAGAAGTGGAGGACAAGCACCAAGTAAAAGCACGCAAAGAACACTTACAAATACTATTTCACAAGAATTCACGCCCTTTGAGCTTGGTTTAAGCTTGCATACCATAACAACGGGCTTAGAGCTTTCTTATCAGTATTCTGATTTTAAATTTTCAAAGCCTTATGATTCTGCTGTAAAAACACAAACTTTTATGACTCAAGCTCAACAAGCTCTTTGTCAAAATACGGATATGAGCTGGTGCGATACAGCAAAGGCTTATGATGTAAGGGGTTTTGAAAGCTATGCTTATACTCAAAATCCTGCCCCATTTGAAATAGGAACTATGAGTGATGGTAGAAAATATCTTATTTGGAAGTATGGGCAGTGGATAGATTCTATCACTCGCTTTGATGATAAAAGAAAAATTTCTGTAAGCAATAAAGCCTTAGCTTACTTTCTACAAGATGATATTGCGATAAAATTTAAAGGATTTGGCACTATTAATGTTCGTGGTGGATTAAGGTTTGATTATGATACTTATATGTCAAAATTTACTAGTGCGCCCCGTTTTTCTCTAAGCTATGTGCCACCTTGGAGCAATAGGGGGGGGGGGCATTAATACTCAATTAACCTTTGGACTAAACCGTTATTATGGACGAAATATAACAGGATTAGCCTTAAGCGACGGTATGAACAGTCTGAGAAAAACTCTTTATAGAAGTTCGCCTGATAAATCTTGGGAGGATATAAATAAAGAGTGCGAACCTTATGTAAGAAGTGAAATAAAAAGAAGAACTTACACCGACCCATTAACTGGCAAACAGATGACACAAAGTTATCGGGTTTATTATAATGCACTAGGGCAAGAGATTAAAAAGACTGACTGTTATGAAATTTCTAAAAATTCAACTAAATTTGATAAACTTAAAGTGCCTTATGTTGATGAATTTATGGCTGGTTTGCAGCAAGATTTTATGGGGTTAAAATTTGAGACAAAATACATTTATAGGGAAAATAAAGATGATATTCGTCAGGTAAGAAGTGATTACAGAAAACTTCCAAAAGATGAAAGATACGCAGATACTTACTATACTTATACAAATGAGGGTAAGGCTTGGACTAATGTCATCACTTTTAGCGCGCAAAACACCGAGCCTTTTAAATTTTTAGGGGCTGAAAATTTTCTTTTATTAGCCTTTGATTTTACCAATGTCAAGAGAAATTATGTGGATTATACTGAAGTTTCAAGGGATATGTCAGAAGATGAGCTTATAGTTTATAATGGAGAGCTTATTCATAGCTCGCAAAGACCAGCGAGTAATTTTGTCCGCCCTTATACATTAAGACTTACAGGTATGCACTTATTTGAATTTGGACGAAACACTTACATCTTAAATAACTTTTTTAGATTTCGCTCATCTTATAATGCCATAGCCTTAATATCACTTGCAGGAAGAACACCAAGAAATAGTGGAATAGCAGCATCTCAATATAAAGAAGAATACAAGGCTTATACCCAATACGGTAAATATAAAATTCCAACTGCATTTTCGTGGGATATGAGAGTAGGTGTTGAAAGAAAAATTTTTGGCAAACACAGCCTTTATGTCAATATAGACATTTTTAACATTTTAGATACTAAAAATACAACCATCAATACCCAAAGTTATACAGGATATAGTTATAATCCTAGCTTGGGCTATGAAGTAGGGCGGCAGTTTTGGTTGCAAGTGGGGTATAAATATTAAAACACTTAAATAAAATTTAAAATAAATTTCAATTTTATTTAAGTGTTTTTTGATAAAATTGTGAGGTTTTATGAAAAACACCAAATCAAACCGAAAGGATAAATAATGAAAAAATACCTACTTGTTGGCACTTTGTGCCTTTGCTTCACCTTAAGCGCTTGCAAAGATGCCCCAAAAAGCGAGCAAAACGCAACACAGGCTCAAAAACATCATCACAAGACAGATGTTGAAGGTAAAGCTATGTCAAATCACAGTTGCGCCCATCACGGCGATAAAAACGGCACTCATCAATGCCAACACAATGGAGATAGTAATGCTACTCATCAATGCGGCGGTCATAAAGGACACGGCGGACACGGAATGCGTAAATTTAGCGATACTGAATCAGGCAAGATGATGAGTGCTATGCACGAACCGATGATGAAGCAAAAGCCATCTCACTCAGGTAGCGTTGAAATAGACTTTATCGCCGATATGATACCACACCATCAAGGAGCGATTAACTCTGCAAAGCTTGTATTAGCTCACGCAAAGGATAATGCTAAACTCGAAACCCTAGCTCATAATATCATCAACTCACAAGAAAAAGAAATAGCTGAATTTAATGATTTGCTTAAAGACAATAAGCTTAGCAAAACTGAAATTAACGAAAGTGCATACAAACAATTTCGCAAGGCTAACAGACAAGCGATGAGAAAGATGATGAAAGGTATGGGTATAGAAGAAAGTGGTAATATACAAAAAGACTTTCTTGTAGCAATGATAGCTCATCATCAAGGTGCTATTGATGTTTCAAAGATTGTCCTTGAGTGTAGCAAAGATGAAAAAGTGCGCCAAATCGCTCAAAATATCATCAACGCTCAAGAGGTTGAAATAACTCAAATGAAATCTATGATACAAGAATTAAAATAATTTTTTTAAAGCAAGCCCATTTCATAGCGGCTTGCTTCATTTTAAAACACATTTACCAAGTAGCAACTCTACATTAACGCTTTGGCAAGATTTTGAATTTATACTTTTGCCGCAAATTAAATTTTTTAAAGGACAAACGATGAAAAAAATATTGTGTATGGCTTTGCTTGCCTGCTTTGCGTGTGCGGCAAGTATCAGCATAAAGCAAGCGCCCACAGGTGTGGCAAGAAGTGATGCAAGTGTAAATAAAAACACCATTCTTTCTTATGCTGAGGCGATTAAAGATGTAAAAAAGTCGGTGGTAAATATCTCCACTTCTAAAACAGTAACAAGAAGCGCCTCGCCCTTTGACGACTTTTTTAATGACCCTTATTTTAGGCATTTCTTTGGGGACGGAAACAGGCAACAAGGTGGTAGGGAAAACAAAGAGGTGGTTAAATCTCTTGGCTCGGGCGTGATTATTTCAAGTGATGGCTATATCATCACAAATAACCATGTCATAGAGGATATGGACGCTATTGTGGTGAATTTAATCGACTCAAGCACCGAATACAAGGCAAAAGTCATCGGCACAGACCCCAAAACTGATTTAGCTGTGATAAAAATCGAGGCAAAAAATCTTGCCGCCGTGAGTTTTGCAAACTCTGACGAGCTGCTTGAGGGTGATATAGTTTTTGCCATAGGCAACCCCTTTGGCGTAGGACTTAGCGTAACAAGCGGCATCATCTCAGCCCTTAATAAAAACAACATAGGGCTAAATCAATATGAAAATTTCATACAAACTGACGCGTCCATAAATCCCGGAAATTCAGGCGGTGCGCTTGTGGATAGTCGTGGCGTGCTTGTGGGCATAAATTCAGCCATTTTAAGCAGAAGTGGTGGAAACAACGGTATAGGCTTTGCTATACCCTCAAATATGGTTAAAGACATAGCTAAAAGATTAGTAGAAAAAGGCAAGATAGAGCGAGGCTTTTTGGGTGTAACCATAACAGACTTGCAAGGAGAGGCTAAAAAAGCTTATCAAAACGCAGAAGGTGCATTAGTTACAGGAGTTGAAAAGGGTTCATCTGCTGAAACAGCTGGCATTAAAAGAGGGGATTTAATCTTAAAGGTTAATGAAAAAAATATCAAAAATGCTAATGATTTAAAAAACTATATAGGTGGATTAGAGCTTGGCAACAAAGTTGTTGTTATCTTTGAAAGGGATAATGCCACTAAAAGCGTAACCTTTAATCTAAAAGGCGACACGCAAAGTGTGAGTGAGGCCGGACTTATAGACGGTTTAGAGCTTAAGGATTTGGATAAAAATGCAAGAGCAAGAATTCCAAGCAATATTAATGGGGTTTTAGTTACGGGCGTTAAGGCTGATTCAAAAGCTGATAAGGCTGGTTTTGAAAGTGGTGATATAATCATCGGCGTAGAGCAAGATGAGATAAAAAATTTAAACCAACTGAGCCAAATTCTCAAGCAAAATCGCTCAAAAAGCTTTACAAAAATTTGGGTATATAGAAATGGTTACGCCCAACTTTTAGTGCTTAAATGATGATAAAAAAGAAAACCAGCAAAGAAAATATTTGCTAGTTTTCTTTTTGTTGAAATTTTTATTTTACAATTTAAGTTAATATTTTTAGCAAGAGACATTCTTAAGGAAAAATTATGGTCAATATTTTGATGATAGAAGATGATTTAGAATTAGCCGAAATCATCGCCGAGTATTTGGAAAAATTTGAAATGAAAGTGGATATAGCGCACGAGCCTTATATAGGGCTTTCAAAACTTGCTTTAAAAGAATATCAGCTTATCATTTTGGATTTGTCTTTGCCCGGGCTTGACGGACTTGAAGTGTGTGAGGAAATTCGCAAGAAATACGACATTCCCATTATCATTTCAAGCGCAAGAAGCGATATAAGCGACAAGGTAAATGCCCTTGAACTTGGTGCTGATGATTATTTACCAAAGCCTTATAATCCAAAAGAATTACAAGCTCGCATAAAAAGCCATTTGCGCCGCATCAATACAACCAAAAAGGCAATAGCTGAAACCATAAAAGATTTAGTGTATGACCATTATAAACATATCATTACAATGAAAGGCAAAGAAATAAACCTCACTAATGCCGAATTTGACATTTTAAGCTATTTAATCAAAAAAGAAGGTGGCGTGGTAAGCCGTGAAGAGCTTGTGTATAACTGCTCATCAATCAGCGAGGACAGCTCAAATAAAAGTATCGATGTTATCATCAGTCGTATCAGGCAAAAAATGGGCGATGACCCCAAAACGCCAAAATACATTCATTCCATTCGTGGCATAGGTTATAAACTCACTCAATGAGTAAGTCATCTATTTTTTTCACCATAACCTTTATATTTATCTTTGCCATACTTGGTGCGATTTTGGCGTTTTTGTGGCTTATAGAATATGACCAGCAAAATTATACCAACGAGTTAAATTCTAAATACTCGCTGATTGCTAATGCCAGAATGCTTTATCTTAATGGCATTATTAACGAAAAAGAATTCAACGAGCAAACACAAAATTATAAAATGCCTCTTGTTACCCAACCAAGCCAAATAAGACAGGTTATATTTAAAGGGGAATCTTTGGCTAAGGCTGTTACCAACACAGGACTTATAGAAATCATTTCTTATAAAAAGGAAAATTACCTTAAAATCGTTCATAATGGCAAAATTTATCTTTATATAGACCAAGATTATGAAAGTTACCGCTATCTTAATATTAAAATTCTTGCTGTAAGTATTATTTTGCTTTATTTTGTGCTTTATATTTTTGTTATTCGCAAGCTTCGTCCGCTCACAGCCTTGAAAAAAGAAATTGATAAATTTGCCCAAAATAAACTTGATGAAATTCAAAATATAAGCAATGGAAGTGATGAAATTTCACAAGTTTCATCAGCTTTTTACAAGGCTATAATGCAAATTAAAAAGCTTAATCAATCTCGGCAGTTTTTCATACGAAACATTATGCACGAGCTTAAAACGCCCATCACAAAGGGGCTGATAACCCTTGAGATGATAGAGGATAATAGCAAATATAAAGAAAGGCTATTTAGCACTTTTACAAGGCTTGAAATGCTCATTAACGAATTTGCGGCTATTGAGCAAATCACAAGCGGAGCAGCCTTTATCAACCGCAAGAAATACAACATTTTAGATATAATGGACGAAGCAAAAGAAATAGCGATGAACGATGACAGCAACATACAAATTTGTATGGAGGAAGGCTTTTTTGTGAATGTGGATTTTAAACTTTTCACAACAGCGATTAAAAATATGATAGATAATGGCTTAAAGCATTCAGAAGATGGCTTTATACAAATTTATATCACTCAAACTTATATGTGCTTTAAAAATAAAGGCAAGGAATTAGAACAAAGTTTAGAATACTACACTCAAGCCTTTACTCAAGGTGGAAAGCAAAAAGATAGTTTTGGATTAGGACTTTATATAGTTAATACCATTTTAGAATCCCATAAAATAAGGCTTGATTATGCTTATGAGGACGGTATGAATGCCTTTTATTTTAGGGATTTTGAAGAAATTATCATCAAGGAAAATTAAAATTTAGCTTTTAATGCTATAATTTTACGCAAAAAAGGGAAAAATTGAAAAGATTAGACAAAAAAGAAGCATTAAATTTACTGCAAAATGCTAGTTTATACGAGCTTGGCGAGATGGCATATCAAAAAAAACTTGAATTACACCCTGAAAAAATCACCACTTTTGTGGTCGATAGAAACATAAACTACACAAATGTGTGTTGTATAGACTGCGATTTTTGCGCCTTTTACCGCCACGCAAAAGATGAGGACGCCTATACACTGCCCTTTGAAAAGATAGGGCAAAAGATAGAGGAGCTTGAAAGCATAGGCGGCACGCAAATTCTCTTTCAAGGCGGCGTGAATCCAAAGCTGAAAATCGAGTGGTATGAAGAGCTGGTCGAGTGGATAGCCACACATTATCCAAATATCACTATACACGGCTTTTCAGCGGTTGAGATAGCCTACATAGCTAAAATTTCCAAGATTTCCATAAAAGAAGTTTTGCAAAGACTGCAAGCAAAGGGGCTTTTTTCAATCCCGGGCGCTGGTGCTGAGGTGCTAAGCGACAGGGTGCGCGATGAAATCGCCCCGCACAAGTGCGACACGCAAACTTGGCTCAAAGTGCATAAAGAAGCGCACAAAATCGGTATGAAAAGCACGGCGACAATGATGTTTGGCACGGTTGAAAGCGATGAAGAGTTAATCGAGCATTTTGAGCATTTGCGCTCTTTGCAGGACGAAACGGGCGGCTTTCGCGCCTTTATTTTGTGGAGCTTTCAAAGCGCAAACACAAGGCTTAAACAAAAGCACCCCGAAATCAAAAAACAAAGCTCAAATCGCTATTTGCGCCTTTTAGCAGTGGCAAGACTCTACCTTGACAACTTTTTAAATTTGCAAAGCTCGTGGGTAACGCAAGGCTCGCTCATCGGGCAGTTAGCCTTGCGTTTTGGCGCAAATGATTTAGGCAGCACGATGATGGAGGAAAATGTCGTAAGCGCGGCGGGTGCGAGCTACAAGATGAATCAAGATGAGATGATACGCCTTATCCGCTCACTTGGCGAAAAGCCCGCTAAACGCAACACGGCTTATGAAATTTTGGAGAAATTTTATTAATCAAACCCTTGTTTTTTTAGAAAATCTTGCCAAATAAAGCCAAATCGCCATTATTAAAGCAAGTAAAAACAAAGGCACTGTGTAAGGAAATTCGCTGATTTTATCAACTATGGGCGTAATGAGCGAACCAAAGGCAAAGCCCAAATAACCAAGCAAAATAGCCCAAATAAGCGTAGCTAAAGTGTTGATGATGAAAAATCTTGCAAAATTAAAATGAGCAAAACCAGCAGCTAAAGGAATAAAGGTTTTAAGCCCATAGATGAATTTTTGAAAGATTATGAGAAAGGCACCGTGTTGTTTGATTTTCATTTGTGCTAGAGCAAGCTTACGGCGGTGTTTCTTAAAATAAGGCATTAAATCCTTTTTATAGTATTTACCCAAGATAAACAGTAGTGTTGAACCTATGGTATTAGCAATGAAAGCAAGGGCTATGCAAAATCCAAGCTCAAAATGATGAGAGGCGCACAGCATTCCAGCAGCTAAAATTCCTATCATTCCACCGCCTAAAGAATATATAAACAAAATGATATAGCCATAGTTAAGCAAGGTATCAATGGTTTCTTGCATTCAATTTACCTTGCATAATCCACAGCACGAAGCTCTCGTATGACATTGACTTTGATTTCACCGGGGTATTGCACCTTTTCTTCTATTTCGGTGGCGATTTCTTTGGCTAAAAGCACGGCTTCATCATCATTGATGAGATTTGCGTTTGCGATAACACGAATTTCACGCCCAGCATTAATAGCATAAGCTCCCTTAATGCCCTCTTTGCTTTTGGCTATGTCCTCAAGCTCTGTAACTCGCTTTAAAAAGGCTTCAAGCACTTCTCGGCGTGCGCCCGGACGAGCCGCACTTAAAGTGTCAGCAGCGCAAACAGCCGCACTTTCTATGCTTGTAGCCTCTTCGTGTCCGTGATGAGCGTAAATAGCATTAATTACCGCTGAATGCTCTTGGTATCTTTTGCAAAGCTCACCCCCCAAATCCACATGTGAGCCTTCAAAATCGTGTGTCAAAGCCTTGCCTATATCGTGCAAAAGTCCTGCACGCCTTGCTAAAATTTCATCTCCACCGCATTCAGCCGCGATGATGCCCGCAAGGTGCGCCACTTCCAAAGAGTGCGCTAAGGCGTTTTGTCCGTAGCTGGCGCGGTATTTGAGCTTGCCGATGAGTTTTGTTATTTCAGGGTGTATTTTGCTAAGCCCCAAGTCCATAACAATGGTTTGCCCCTCTTCAAGTATGCTATTTTCAAATTCTTTGCAAACTTTGTCATGGATTTCTTCGATGCGTGCGGGCTGTATGCGCCCATCTTCGACTAAAAGCTCGATGACTTTGGTAGCTATAGCACGACGGTAAAGGTTAAAGCAACTTACGATGATAGCCCCTGGCGTATCATCGATGATGATATCCACGCCAAGAACCATTTCAAGCGTTTTAACATTGCGCCCTTCCTTGCCGATAATGCGCCCTTTTAGTTCATCGTTTTTGATATTAACAACATTGATGAGCCGTTCAGCCGCAAAATCTCCCGCAAAGCGTGAAGTAGCCTGTGCGATGATGAAATTTGCCTTTCGTTTAGCTTCTCTTTTGGCTTCTTCTTCATACTTTCGCACTATGTGAGCGATTTCATTTCGAGAGTTTTCCTCAACCTTTTTTAAGATAATGTTTTTAGCCTCATTTTGCGTAAGTCCAGCCTGTCTTTCTAGTATATTCATCGCATCTTTGAGTTTTTGTTCGTAATTGTTTTTTAAATTTGAACTCTCATCATACAAATTTTTAGCTATTCTTTGCTCTTTTGCGATTTGTGCTTGTTCATCTTTGAGTTTTTGTTCAAATTTTTGCAATTCATCAAATTTTTGCGAATACTCTTTTTGCACCTTGTGGCTTTTGTCCTCAAAACGCTTTTTTGCTTCAAATTCTGCATTCAGCACCGAATTTTTAGCATCTTTTAAGACAAGTTCAGCTTCATACTCAATAGCTTTTGCTTTTGCTTTGGCTTGCTCGATGAAAATGTTATGGTTAGCATCATTTATCTTTTTGGCAACTAAATATCCTATCCCACCGCCGATGATAGTGGCGGCAAATGCGATTAGTAGCGTTATAAGCATCTTTTAACTCTTTCCTATAAAATTTTTCATAGGGATTTATGTAGAAATCTGCTTGTATGTCGTGTCTTTGACCGAGTTTTTCCTTACTTAAAGCCTTTGTAGGGCTAACAAACACCAACAAAGGCTTATAGCTTAAATTTTGAAAAAATCTATCATAAAAGCCAAATCCTTGTCCTATTCTTTTCAAATCTCTATCTACCCCTATGACAGGAATTATAGCCATATCAATCTTTGCAACAAAAAAAGAATTTGCTGGCTCATAAATCCCAAACCTCTTTTTATAAAAAGGTGTTCTTAATTTTACCATTTTTAAACTTTTATCTTGCATAAAAGGAACAAAAATTTTACATTTTTTTGCAAATTTATTGCGAAAACGGTTCAAATCAAGCTCAAAAGGCAGGGGTAAATAAAGTAAGATATTTTTTGCCCTGTGTTGTTTGATTATTTTCATCAACTCCTTAAAAACGATAAAATTTCGAGTAAAAGAAGTTTTTGCCCTTTTGTTGAGCATATTTTTTTGTTTTTTTCTAAAATTTTCTTTTGTTTGCATTTAAACACCATTTGTAAAAAATATGCTATAATTTTAGCCTCTTTTAGTTAAATATTAAGGATATTTTATGCTTTTAAGAACTTTTTTATTGACCTTATTTTTTTGCTTTTTTATCGCTTGTGAGGGCAAAAAAAGCGAGGAGGACTTAAATAACACTAGAAATTCAAGCTTAGAGCAGGGCGAAAAGCTGAATTTTAACTTAACGCTTAATGATGGAAAGGAATTTTTCATCAAAGCGCAAGAACAAAAGCTTGAATTTGATAGCGGACAAAAAGCAACTTTATTTGTGTTTTTTACTTCGTGGTGTAGCCCCTGCAACGCGATGACACCACACTTAAACAAGTTGCAAGAAAAATATAAGGATAGATTTGTTATTATCGGTGTTTTGCTTGAGGAAAAAGATATAAACGAACTTAACACCTTTTTAAAAGAACAAAATATCAACTATCCCATATCACTTGGCGAAAACAATTATTTACTAGCCAAAAGCGTGGGCGGTGTGAGTAATTTGCCCGTAATGATACTTTACTCAAGCAATGGCAAGCTTATTAATCATTATCTAGGGATTATCCCGCAAGAAATGCTTGACATTGACATACAAAAGGCGATTATGTAATGCTTGAATCTTTGAAAAAAGGCTTGTCAAAAACCTTAAATTCAATGAATTCCTTAAAAACAGGCGAAAAAATCTCCAAAGATTTGCTTGAAACTATGCTTTTAGAAGCCGATGTGAGCTATGAAATCGTGGAGGAAATTTTATACTACTTGCCCCCAAGCGATGAGGTGAAAAAAGAGGACTTAAAGCGCGTAATGGGGGCGTATTTTTTGTATGATAACGCCCAAAGTGCTAACGCAAAGCCCTTTGTGGAGCTGATTTTGGGCGTAAATGGAGCGGGCAAAACCACAAGCATAGCAAAGCTAGCGAATTTATACAAAAAAAAGGGCGATAAAGTTATACTCGCAGCTTGCGATACCTTTCGCGCGGGAGCTATCGAGCAGTTAAGGCTTTGGGCGGAAAAAATCGGCGTTCAAATCGTAATGAGCGAGCAAGGACACGACCCATCGGCTGTAGCTTTTGACACCATCAGCAAAGCCGTAGCAAAGGACTATGAACGCGTCATTATCGACACGGCTGGGCGTTTGCAAAACCAAAAGAATTTAAGCGCGGAGCTTGATAAAATCGTGCGAATTTGTGGCAAAGCGTTGGCGGGCGCACCGCACCGCAAAATTTTAGTGCTTGATGGCACGCAGGGCGTGGCTGGGATTTTGCAGGCAAAGGCTTTTAACGAGCTTGTAAGGCTTGATGGCGTCATCATCACAAAGCTAGACGGCACAGCAAAGGGCGGCGCGCTATTTAGCATAGCCAAAGAGCTGGAACTTCCCATACTTTACATAGGCGTTGGCGAGCAAATGGAGGACTTGCTTGAATTTAACGCTAGCGAATATATCCAAAACCTTGTAAATTCTATCTTTGAGTGAGCAAAATACTAATATTCTTTAAGCTTTTAAACAAATAAAAAATTTTTTAGCTTTATCAAAATAATATAGCTTATTATTATATGAAAATTATATTTTTATAAAGTTTATCATTTTTGTAAATTTTTAAAACTCTATAAATTCTATATTTAAGTAAATTTTTGAAAAATTTTGAAAAATTTTGAAAAAAAATTTCAAAATTTATAAATTTTTAAGCTCAAATTTTGAAAATTTATATTATTATTTAAACAATCTTTCTCATTCAAATTTGAGAGCAAAAAAATCGCGCTCAAATTTGAATAATAAGAAATTTACATTTACAAAAGAACAAAAATGAAAACCAAAGCCTTTATCTTGCTTGTAGCCACAAGCCTTTTTGCCGATGAGGCAAATGAGGCTCAAAACGCGCACACCGCAAGCATAAATTCAAACACAGAACAAAACACCACGCGTTCGCAAAGTGGCGTATCTTTGACGGCAACTTATGAGTTGCCACCTACGGTTATAAGTGCGCCAAATCCTGTGATTAAGTATCTTTCAGGCAGTTCTTTGGATAAAAGCGCCTTAAATTCAGCTCCAAATGGCAATGGGGATTTGACAAGTGCGCTTAAAGTCTTGCCAAATGTGCAGTTTGATAATGCACAGCTTAGCTCAAATACGCCGGGCGAAATCGACCCTGCAAACATAAGCATAAGCGGTGGGCTTTTTTATCAAAACAACTTTCAGCTTGATGGCTTTAATATGAACAACGATTTAGACCCCGCAAGCAATGCAAGCGGTGGCAGTGGCGGGGCGAGTCAAGGCTTGCGTGGCGGACAGCGAAGTCAAGGCTTTAACATAGATACAAGCTTACTTGAAAGCATTGTGGTGCTTGATTCTAACATAGGTGCAGCTTATGGAGGCTTTACAGGCGGTGTGGTCGAGGCAAATGTCCGCAACCCAAGACGAGACGGCTGGCATTTTGACATAAGCTATCAGCACACAAGCGACAAACTCACTCAATATCACATAGCCGAAGAATTTGAAGAAAATTTAGCAAACAGCACGGACGAGAAATTTCAACCCAAATTCAGCAAGCATTTAATCAAAGCAAGCATTGAAGGCTGGGCAAATGACAAATTTGGCATTATCGGAGCGTTTTCCACCACTCGTTCTTACATTCCCTTAAATGGCTACACTACGGCAAATCAATACTTTAACCCAACACAAGCCTTTGATACAAGAGAGCAAAAAAGAATCAGCGATAATTATTATTTAAAAGCGTTTTATAATGTAACGAGTGATTTTAGCTTGGAGGCAAATTTAGGCTATATGCCGCAGTTTAACACCTATTTTAACGGCATTGCAAAAGACTCATTTTACACTATGCAAACAGGGGGTTATCAAGCTGGTTTAAAGGGCTTGTGGGAGACAGGATTAGGACTTTGGACTAATCAGCTTGGCTACTCGCTTTTGCAAAATTCACGCCAAAGTGATAAGAATTATTTTCTTACTTGGAGGCACTCGGCTTTGGATAAAAATTGGGCGGCAACTTCATCTGGCTACTCGATGGAGGGTGGCGTGAGCAATGTAGAGCAAAAGCAACACAGCCTAAGCTATAAAAGTGATATGAATTTTGATTTGGCTGAATTTTTAAAGATACGAGTGGGCGCAGAATTTGACTATCAGTATGTCAATAGAGAAATACTTGATGATTATTATTACAACACTTTTGTTACAGGTGAGGGCTACACAGCGGATTTAAACGGTGCAGCTTGCGGTGGTGTGGATTTGTTTGGTGTGCCTTTATGCTCTACCGCCACGACAACAGGCACAGGAACACAAGCTTGGCTCAAAGAGTTAAACGGACAATACATAAAAGCCTTAAATGTCATCAAAAAAAGCCTTACCAAACTTGATGTTTTGTCTTATGCCTTTTATGTCGAGGAAGATATTAGGCTTTTTGATTATGCTAAAATAGGCGAAATGAATGCTAGACTTGGGCTTCGTGTCGATGGAGACAGCTATATGGACAAAGACACAGCCGCACCGCGTTTAAGCTTATCTTATATCGCACCTTGGAGAGAAAAGGGCTTTGACACAAGACTAAGCTTTGGTGCAAACCGCTACTATGGGCGCAATCTCTTCTCATACAGGCTTTATGATAGCATTTTAGCAGCGACAAAAAATCTCACTCGCGCAGATATAAACTCGCCTTGGGTAGAAAGTGATGTGAGCGCAAAATCGCAATACGCATTTAATAGGCTTGACATACCATACAGCGATGAAGTTATGGTAGGGATAAGCCAAGATATAGGGCTTGTGAATTTTAACGCCAAATACATAAACAGACAGGGCAAAGATGAGATAATCCAAAGGGGAACTTATAGTAATGGATACTACTATACTAATGAGGGTAGCTCAAAAAGCGACATTATCACCGCAAGCATAGAAAACACCGAGCCTTTCAAAACGCTTAATGTGTATCATCACTTTTTGCTTGCCTTTGATTATACAGCTGTAAATAGGGCTTATAATCCTTTCACAGCTGATGAAACCTATGTCGATGACCCTGACATTTACTATGATGGCAAGGTTATCAAATACAGCGAGCGACCTACTGAAAATTTCGCTCTCCCTTGGACTTTAAGGCTAAGCACCACGCAAACGATGAAGCTAGGCTTTACAAGGCTTTTGTGGAATAATTTCTTTCGCTACCGCTCAGGTTATGATAGAATGGTGGTGTTGAATACTCGTTCGCCAAATTATGACGCTACAATAGGCACGACAATGACGCAATATGGCAAATATCATTTCAAAGGCGCATTTACTTGGGATATGCGTGCGGGAGTTGAATTTATGCTTGGCAAAGCTGGGACTTTCTACACAAATGTCGATATAATCAATGTATTAAATTTAAAGAACGAAACGACTATTTCAGGGGCTAATGGCAATATGGCAACAGGCAGCATTTTAAGCGCAAGTGCGGCTTATCCTGTGTATGATGTGGGCAGGCAGTTTTGGCTACAATTTGGGTATAAGTATTGAAAATAGAATGAGTATGTCATTGCGAGCGAATGAAATGAGCGTGGCAATCTAAAATAAAACGAAAGGACAAAAATGAAAACAAACAAAATCCTAGCCATACTTTTAGGCTTATCGCTAGCTTGTATAGTGGCGCTTTTGGCTAAATTTGTGGGACAAAACGAGCCAAACACCGCAAGCAGTCAAAGCGAGCAGAATTTAAGCAAATACCGCGCCCTTTACGCGCGCCCTGTGAGCGAGTGGGACAAACCAAAGCTTGATGAAAGCGTGGTGAAAGAGTGGCGCGAATTTGAGCCATTTAAAGAGCCGCCGTTTCCTGCAAACAACGCTTACAGCGATATTAAGGCGTTTTTGGGCTTACGACTTTTTAACGACCCACGCCTCTCAAAAAGTGGGCAAATCTCTTGCCAAAACTGCCACAACCAAGAGTTAGCCTTTACTGACGGCTTGAAACTTTCTTACGGACACGACAGACAAAGAGGGAGGCGAAATGCGCCAAATATCCAAATGGCAGCCTTTTTTGACGAGCTTTTTTGGGACGGACGGGCAAAAAGCCTTGAAGAACAAGCACTAGGTCCCATAACCGACCCAAAAGAAATGGCAAACAGCCTTGAAAATGCCCAAAACGCCATAAAAAACGCCACAGAATACTACCCGCTTTTTGTAGCAGCCTTTGGCGATGAGAGCGAACAAGGGCTTTGGAAAAAGTATTTTCCACAACTTTTTGAGCAAAATGCCACAAAAAGATTGCGTAGCTTTTTGAGAGATGAAATCAAAATCGACAAGAATTTAATCGCTAAATTTCCAAGCCAAGAGCTTGAAATTGCAAGAAAACTCATCAACATAAACAACATAGCCAAAGCCATAGCGACTTACGAAAGAAGTTTTGTTGTGCCTAAAAACAGCCGTTTTAACGCCTTTTTAAAAGGGGATTATCGTTTTTTGAGCGATAAAGAGCTTTGGGGGCTTGATATATTTCGTAACAAGGGCGAGTGTATGAACTGCCATTACGGAGCAATGTTAAGCGATAATAAATATCATAATATCGGCTTGTCTTTTTACGGGCGCAAGTTGCAGGATTTAGGGCGATATGAAGTTACGAAAAATCCAGCCGATGTGGGCAAATTTAAAACCCCAAGCCTTGTGAGCGTCTCTCGTAGCGCGCCTTATATGCACGGCGGCATATTTCCTCATCTCATAGGTGTGATAAATATGTATAACGCTGGCTTTCCTGTGGCTGTGGAAAAAGGCACGGAAAATGACCCACTTTTGCCAAAAACCGACCCGCTCATTAAAAAGCTAAATTTAACAAGAGATGAAATTTTGGCTTTGGAAGCCTTTTTAAAAAGCTTGTAAATGATAGCAATGCTGTTTTAAAAGGCTTGCAAAGGGCGATTTAGCGGAATTTGCTTGCAAAATCAATGCCCTAAAAGCCATTAAGCATTTTTGTTTAAATGGCTTTTGCTTAAATTTTTTGCGTTGATTAGCACATATTTTCTCTTATCAAACTCGGCGATTTCATACTCTGCAAAGCCTTTTAGCTCATCATAAACCTTTGAGCCTTTGTAAAGCAAAAAAAGCGTGTTTTCATCAAAAAAACCATCACAAAGCCCCACAAGCTTGGGCGCGCTCATTAAAGCCCTTGAAGTGATGAGCTGGGCTTTAAATTTTAGCTTAAAATGCTCTATTTTTTCTTTGGCAACGCTCACATTTTCAAGCCCTAGCTCGCTTTTTGCAAGCATTAAAAAGGCTGCTTTTTTTGAATTTGGCTCAAAAAGAGTGAAATTTGTCTTTAAAATAAGGGCTAAAAAAAGCGCAGGAAAACCTGCCCCAGAGCCTATATCAACGGCGTTTTTAAAGCCACTTAAATCCTTAAAATCCAAAATTTTAAGGCTATCAACAAGCTCTTTTTCAAGGGCTTTAAAATGGCTGATATTATGCACCTTGCCAAAACTGTGAAAAAGGCTCTCATAAGCGTTTAGCTTAGCTTTGAGCGCCTTTAAATTTGCTTCATCATATTCGCGCAAAAAGTCTAAATTTTCGCGCAAAAGCTCAAAATTCAAAGCAAATGCCCCATTTTTTCGTGCTTTACTTGCAAGTAGTCTTTGTTGAAGCTGTTTGCCTTTATGATGACAGGCACGCGCTTGATGATTTGTATCTCCTCTAAGCTGACAAGTTTTAAGGGATTATTTGTGAGTAAATTTATCTTACTTATGCCATAATGCTTTAAGATGAATTTGACGATTTCATACCTTCTTTCATCAGCCTTAAAGCCAAGTTTTAAATTTGCATCTATGGTATTTAAGCCTTCATCTTGTAGGGCATAAGCATTAACCTTGTTAAAAAGACCTATACCACGACCTTCTTGCCTGAGATAAATGATTATTCCGTCATTTTCTTGTATATATTTTAGTGCAAACTCTAGTTGTTCGCCACAGTCGCATTTTAAAGAGCCTAAAGTATCTCCTGTTAAGCATTCTGAGTGAATTCTTACATTGCAAATATCTCGTATTTGCCCCTTAAATATACACAAATGCTCTTTCTTGCCATCTTCAAAGCTTTGAATTTGAAACTGCCCCCATTTTGTTGGTAAATTAGCGATTTGAGAAATTTTTATATTCATTTTTTATCCTTGCTTATTTATGAACTTTTGTTAAAATTTCGCAATTTTAGCAAAAAAAAGGTAACTGATGAATAAGACCGTAATCTTACTCGGCGGAAGCAACAGTGTCATTAAAAATGGCTTGCAAAAAGGCTTAAAAGAGAGCATAGAGACATTAAATGATAATGGGGGGGGGGGATTAGAGTTTTATAATCTTGCACTTGGTAGCACCACTTGCATTCAAAGCCTTTACGAACTCAAAAGAGCCAAAAATCAACAAATCTTTAAAAACGCCAAACTTATCATCACAGAAAGCAACATAAACGACAGCTCCAAACACCACCTTCAAAAATGCCCTTTAAAAGTGATTTTTAGAAATCTTACTTGGTATTATAAAGAGCTTTATTTTTTACAAAAACCCATTCTTGTTCTCTTATTGCCTTTGCCTGAAAATTTTTATTCTCACAGTAGAAAAATTAATGATTTTCACAAAAAACTTTGCATTCAATTTGGCTTTAATATCATCGATGTGCAAGCTTATGCTGATGAAACAAATTTGCTCAACTTTTTAACCCAAAAAGACCCAGCTCACATACAAGCTAGGATAATGCGTGAGTTTGGAAAAAATATCATCAAAAATATCAAGCATTTTAAACAAAGCAAAAAGCTAAAAGGCAAAAATGATAATCCAAAATTCATAATATTAAGCCCCAAAGATATGTGTTTGGAATTTAAAAATTTACAAGCAAAAAGAATGCGAAATTCTATGTATGATGAACTAGCTTATGAGCTGACACAGCAAACAAGCTTAACCATTTTGCCAAATTTAAAGGGTTATAAAATAATCGCTTTGCATAGTTTTACTTCCTTTGACTTTAACCACTTTTGCTTTATCTTTTTGAAAAACAAAAAGCAAATCATACAAAAAGAAATGGCAATGTCAAACTGTCTAGCAGACTTAAGCAGTGATTTTATCATAGATGATGAAAGTTTTTTAAGCCTTAAATGTGCCAAAAAGGCTGATATAGTGGAAAAACACGAGCTTGTTTCTGGAGAATTTTATCATTTTGACAGCTTAAATTTAATCAGCATTTTTCTTGCAAAAGAAAATCAAACAAAATCAAATTTTAAACTCCAAAAATCCACACTTAAAATCCCTAAAAAATACAACTTCAACCACCTCATACCGCCCATTGATATATATAAAGAAATCGTTGATGAGAGCGTTTTAAATAAGCCTTATTTAAGCCAAAAGCTCGGTCAAGCCTTAATCAACGCTTATAAAAATTGGCACAAGGGTGCTTTGCTAAAATTTTTCCTTTATGAAGTGTGGCAAATCAAAAGAGAATTTCAAGCAAAAAAGACGGAAAAACAAGATTAAATTTTAAATAAATATGTTAAAATCTCACTGAATTTTATAAATCAAGGAAAATTTATGTTTAAAAGGTTCAGGCGACTTAGAATGAGCGAGAATTTACGCGCTTTGGTGCGTGAAAATGCGGTGAGCGTGCAGGATTTTATATATCCGCTTTTTGTGGTTGATGGAAAGGGCGTTAAAAACGAGATTAGCTCTATGAGTGGTGTCTTTCAGCAAAGCATTGACGGCATTTTGAGTGAGTGCAAAGAGTGTGAAAGCTTGGGGATAATGGCGATTATCCTTTTTGGCGTGGTAGAAAACGCTAAAAAAGACAGCGTAGGCAGCGATGCGCTTGATGAAAACGGGC